>JAVCCM010000103.1 GCA_030765455.1 Candidatus Electryonea clarkiae
CATTTTTCCCATCCTGAAGTGCAAAGGTTTTGGACTGTTTTAATCAGTATCCTTGCACAAAAGATAGGAAAAACAACGCTCAATCTCTCCCCTTATAAGGGTAATTGATTTATTCAGGAGACCCTAACTATCAACAATATAAGGAGTTTACAGAGCTCCGTCGTACTCTCTTATGAAATATCCGGGCTAAGGCTTTCAGGTGATCAGAGGTTCAAACGGTGAGACAGTATTGACTGAATATAAGAGAATGATCCGATGATTCAAGTAGTCCTGAGATTCTGAACCAGACTGATTGTGCCAGTTCGCCTCATCTTATCAACACAATCTTCCTCACCACGTTCATCTTTCCGGGTACACTGGCGTTGATGAAGTAGATTCCGCTGGTAAATCCCGATGCATTGAGAGTGAATTGATGGTAACCAATTGGGTAGTGTTCATTTGCAAGCACAGCCATTTCCTGACCAACGATATTGAAAATAGTAAGATTTAATTTTGATGAAACCGGCAGTCCAATTGAAACGTTCATGGTTGAATTAAATGGATTGGGATAAAATGATTCTATCAAATACTCGCTCGGTAATTTTGATTTGATCGCTTCATTTACATTCAACGCTTGCGAACAATCAAAAATTTCAAAGTAGTATTTGTCTGCTATGAATGTATATTGATCAGATACTGCAATGCCGAGCGCTTCGCCGGGAGTATCGTAATATCCTGTTAATTCAGGCGAGGAGGGGTTTGAAACATTAATCACATGAAGTCCAGTCTCCTCTTCTATCACGAAAACATGATCTCCTTCAGCACTGATCTTCATGTGTAATCCATACGGGTTTCCCAATCCAAGGTTTCCTATCTCAATTGGAGATTCTGGATCGGAAATATCCACAATATGCAATGTAATAATTGGCGTACTCGAAAGAATAAATGCATAATCATCAATGATTGCGACATCCTTCGTATAGCCCAAAGTATCTAAATGACCTATTTCCAATGGAGAAGATGGATCGGAATAATCAACTATTCTGAGACCAGCATGTCCCGCTGCTACAAAGAGAAATTCATCTGTAACATCTGCACCGTTGAGTTCATTAGGACAATCATAACTCCCCATTAGTTCTGTTGATTCAGGATCTGAAACATCAATTAACGATATATAATCAATGTTTGAATGGACTAAAAAAGCTAATGAGTTTGCAATAGTTATATCAAGAATTGATGCATGCATTTGCAGGGTGTCTGTTTCTGTCGGTGACTCCGGATTTGATATGTCAAAAACACGAAAACAAGTACTATAATGTGTATATAAATATTGGTCATGTATTTCAATTCCATATGCTATATTGCTATCTATTCCCACAATAAATGGGGAGGCAGGATCAGAAATATCAAAGACATTAAGACCACTTCTTCTTTTAGCAACATAGGCATAGTCACCAATAACAGCTACATCATAGACAGGATCTTGATCATAATATCCGGCTTCAGTAAGTGATGCATCGTCAGAAACTTCGATAATTTGGAGATTACTTCCTGAAGCTGCAATAAATAATTTGTCATCCTGAAAATCTATATCTTCAACATAGTATGGAATTTCAATATTACAAATTTCAAATGGTGAAAAAGGATCGGATATATCAACGGAACTCATGAATCCTGCTCCACCCAAGAATCCTGCTCCACCAATGAATACATGATTACCTGAAACATAAACCCTGCTTCCTCTTCCATCACCTTGTATTGGACAACTCCCAACCACTACTGGAGATGCAGGATCTTCGATATCAATGACATTCAAATAAACTCTTGTTGAATCTTCATATTCTACAGTTGATCCCATATACGCATAATTTCCAGCTATGTCTATAGAAACAGCTCTACCCTGAATTATCGAACTTCCAACTTCGTATAGGGAATCAGGATTGGAAATATCTAACACTAATAAATCTGGATCCGCCGAGTGATACCTGACAAGAAATGCATAATTCTCAGAAATTGTGAAATCATATATGTCGTTTGCCGGATCGTATTCAAATTCACCCAAACCTTCAGGGGAACTGGGATCAGATATATCCACAATTTTGAAAGCAAATGCTTGACTGACATACGCATAGTTTCCTGAAACTTTGATGTTGTTTCCGTATCCGTCTTCATAAAATGAAACTTGCTCAGGTGAGGTGGGATCGGAAATATCTATTATCCTAAGACCTGAGTTCCAATCTGAATGGAAAGCTACAAATGCATAATTTCCTGAAATTTCAATATCAACCGCCTTGCCTGGGGGATGGAAAAACCCTACTTCAATCAATGAATCCGGCTGAGAAATATCTACAATTCGCAAACCTGCAAATCCATCCGCCACATAGGCGTAGTCATCCAGGACAGTTATACCCCAGGCTGCGTCCCAATAGCAAATTCTACTCACTAAAGAGATATTCAGGCTGTCTTGTGCTTTCAAGATTAGTGGTACAAAAAGAACGAGGAAAAGAAATGATTTATGCATGATATGCCTACCTTTGCTGATGGAGTTTGTACTTCTTCATCGATACTTGGCTTCAGTAAATTATTTCAAATACTTGGCAAAATTTATGCTTTTCATTCAAGTTGTTGCTGCTCCTCCTGAGGGATTATTTTGTGGAGGATCGTATGACGATATCAAAACGACTAAACTATTTCCCAGATTCATCCATTGCTTTTAGTTCAAGCACATCAAGCAATTTTAGGCTCTCTTCCCAGGAAATGACCCTGTAATGAGGATTGTATTTTTCGCGGTATTTTTCGCTGTGATGGATTGCGGGAGGGTGCCCGATTTTATGTGCTCTCCGGCTCAATGAATCCATTTCAGTTTTGAATTTCTCCAGACCATACGCCCCAGCGTCTTCTATCGCCCAGGCATCAAGAGTAGTGAAAAATTGTCCTGCATTCCCCGGGGTTAACGTTGATCGTGACCATGCTTCTGCAAGTTCCTTTATGGTGCCACCCGCTTTAAGAAAAGGTCGAAGATGAACCCTGACATATTCACCGGCAAGGTCTTCGACTATAACAGTATCTCCACCCCAGTCAGCATCCATACTGTCTGCTTCTTCCTCAAGATAATCAAAGAATTTCTTTTTATTCATTCCAAGATGACCCGGACCCATGCAGCCCTGATATAATAGCTTGTAAACATCTTCTGCTTCCATATCAGGATACCGGGAAAGGTTGTAGGCAATCATATCCTTAAATGAATCAGCGAAGCATATTTGAAAAGAGATTAAGAATGTGAACACGCAAAGGAAGAGATATTGAGAGAGTGTTCGGAAAAAGAATATTTTTAGTTTCTGAATATTAAGCAGCATTTATAAAGATAATCTTATTCATCCCCTGGCACTACATAAACAGTCGGATTTTTTACTTTTTTTTGTTTTCGCCTGTTTCAATCAGATTCAGTCTATATATCCGTTTTTCCCCATCTATATCCAAGACTGATCCTGTGAGTAGCGCCAAGCTCACTGTGTCCGATAAATGCGTAATCGAGTGCGGCGGGTCCTAAATTCAGCCCTGCTCCATAGGTAAGACGGCGATCATCTACTCCCACTCGTGCTGAAGCTACCTTTTGGATACAATATTCGATTCCACCATGATATGAGGCAAAATCAGGATCGTCAATCGCTTCTGTCCTGAACCTGGCTTCTGAGACGAAGAGGATGTCCGCCTTCAATCGTGGAGCTTCTATCAGGTATGCCGCTCCAACATCAGCCGTTGGGATAATCCCTTCCTGCCGTCCAGTCTCCCATACAATGACAGTGGTAAGCGCATCCCTGAGTTGTGCGCCTAATGTCAAACCTCCGAATCTGCGAGCATACCCGACATCGATTCCCAGTCCAAGACCATCCTGATCATACAGTCGTTTATACAATAATTTTGCTGAGGCGCCGATCCTTCCGTAGGGTTTATCAAGTGCATAGGCAAATTGAAAGGCGTATTCAGATGCGCTTGTCTGTTCAAGGATTCGCACCCGGTTATCATGCCTGATAGGCAGGCTGGGATTTTCCAACTGGGTGACTGGGATATTATCGACTCCCTGGCGTATCATTCCCAATCCCATCGCGCGTCCGTCAAAACTGTTCAATACATAGGAGGCGTGATCCACTTTTACCAGTGATTCGAACCGGTCAGCATGCATCAGCGAGACAGAATTGGCTCTGTCGGCAAAGATCAATGCGGGATTTGCTAATATCGCGGAGGGTCCCTCTGCAATAGCTACTCCCACACCTCCCATCGCCAACAGCCTGGCGTTGGATTGCCCTGAAATAAAATCTCCGGCATATTTTGCGCCCCAGTCGAACTCAGCATTTGCAGTAAGAGGGATTACTGTAAAACATGCCGCAGTCAGAAAGGCGAGTATATATTTAATCCTTGTCATAATATTTTCCTGCTTTTAAGCCGGGTATCTCGATTTCATTTGCCGGAGTACACAAACGACCATTTCCTCCGGATAATAGCGAAAATACCAATACCTTGCATAATGATTTCCAAAATGTATGAAACCAAACTTCGATCAAGGTATATGGTGTTTATTCTCCTGGGTAAATGGTCGTTTGTTAGAATAAAATATTGTTATTTATATTAAATAGTCAAGGTGCATGAAAAATAAGCAAATGTAGTTGGAGCATAAAACCCTTGTATTGACCGGTTTCCTGCTTTAGTTTTTATACTGAAAATTGTCTGAATAGTTTCATTGAATGAGCACAATTTACCGATGGAGCTGCAAATTCCTATAATGACTCACACCAGGAATCATTCTAATAATACTAATCGTATTATAATCCTCTTAACCCTTCTATTCTGTGCTTCAATTGCATCAGCACAACCTTTGAATTATTACGGTTATGAATCCAAAGACTGGTGGGATACCCCGCCACGCGCCGCCTATCTGTCCTACCTCTACCGAGAATCGCACGTTTCAGAATGGCTGCGGGATGATGACGCAATTGCATACCGTATCACAACGGGATCAATCTCTACTGCGCAACTTTTTATTCATGAGGAAGCAAGGTTTACTTCACCCCTATCGACACAATTCTTTTTTCGATTTCACTATCAACGATATGATGATATTATAAGTACCTCGAACATATATCAAGAAAACGATTTTGCAGAGCGATTAAAAACCAATCGATTATCAGTGGAATGGAGATCTTCCATTGGAGTTACTCTCGGACTGCTCTCGGATTTTTCTTTCGATGTAAATGAGTCAGGATTTGGTGGTTTACTTGGTTATAGGAAATCCCCGGACAGGTTTATAAGATTGCAGTATGTTTCACATTCACCACAGCTTAAGAAAGTATTCAAGAATCCTTCAGAGAATCTTGACTATAACGGCACATTTTCACCACATCAATTAATACTTGAAGTCAGATACCGTCTAAATGATGAAATTATTTGTTTTCTTGATGGATTTTTTGTTCCCCGATGGGAATGGCAGTTTTTTACAATTACTGATACGTATGATACGTTTTACAGTGAATCAAACATTGCTGAATCAGAGGATTACCATCTGACAATCAGGTTGGAACGACATATAAATCAGCATCTCATGGGATTCTGGATTTCATACGGAGAATATAGATGGTTTTCACACTTTGATTCTGTGGATAAAAGGATTTGGAGTAACATAGATACAAGACTTATAAAAAGTCTCAAAATATTCTATGTAAGAAAAGGTATTAAGTGGCAATGGGAAGCCGACTTACCTATTGAACAATCCTTGATTTCCTTTGAAGATTCCAGTTATGATAGTCGAACTATAACGGATGTCATTAAAAAAGAAAGATATGAAGTATTCCCTCAAATATCAGTCAGAAGATACTTCGGCACTATCCCTTATGTCGAAATCCTGGCTCTAACCTTATTTCAGGATTTAAATCGGGAGATTAAATATCCAGCATATTTACGTGATAGAAAATTTTCAAAATCAAAATATGAGACAAACTGGCGTGTAGGAATATCAGCGGGATTAGATTTCCCGGGTGGAGATGTAGAGTTTGCCGGTAAGACAAGAAAAATACCGACAGGTGAAATCCGTTTTAGGGTTATGCAGAATCTCGACCGGAACTGGATCGGGAATTTCGGCGGTGGGAATATAATTGTGGTGTTCTCATGGTAACGGCAAGAATAAAAGGGTTGTTTTCCCCAACATTAACACAAATGTGTCGGAAGAGTCGATTCTTTATAAATCAATCATATAAAATATGTTTGACGCTCATTGCTTTGATAATATTTTCATCTTTCCCACAGCAAGTCAATGCACAAAACTTAATAAAGCTATATATAGATTCACGATTGTTCACAGAACCCTATAGGAATGCCGCTTTCCATTCCAATATGTTCAGAGAATCTGATCTTGCCCAATGGCTTGCTAATGATGATGGGATTTCATTCCGGAATACGGTAGCCACATTAGGAGATAATTATCTTTTAGTTTATCAGGAAGGGAGAGTGATAGCTCCCGTTACAAAAGACTTTTTACTTCGGTTTCGTTATAATAAACATCAAAAATATTACATTGATTCCAAAAAAATAAAAGCAATTGTTGAAACGGAATACAGGAGTAAATCCGGCATCACATCAGGTCTTTTGGTCTCTGGTTACAAGGAAAAGGAAGATATGGATGTGGGCGGGGCAATTGGTTTTCGTAAGTCACAAAACAGATATATCAGGATTTATTACATAGCACATCGCTGGCTTTATAATGAAAAAATAAAAGGGTCTTCAAAATACAAAAAATTCCCAAACCAGGTTTTAATAGAATCTCAATACGATTTTAGTAAGTATTCGCGAGTTTTTATCGAGATATTTTATGAGATGCCCTGGATTCTTCAGTCTTCATCTGATGACGAATTATCGGGTGGAGACAGGTTATCAATCTCAGGGCTGCTTATTCAAAGTAGAAACCAACTCAGTCGGGGTCTGTTTGTTGTGATGGGTAATCGACCGGGATATATGCCGGGATATCTCTTGATTAAACCGTTTATTAAAAGAACGATGAACCCCTGGACATGGGAAATCAGTTTACCTTATGAATTTCGATCTTCTTTGAATTCTGATGGAGATAAACGAATAAGTTCTTCCGTTATCCCACAAGCTTCTATAAGAAGAACTTATGGCGATAAATTCTTCAATGAATTCCATGTCATGCCATACATCCGAAGCAATAAGTATGATAATGAAAGCTACGGATATTGGTATAGAGGCTCGTATTTATTTTTTGGATTTTCAACCGGATTTGAGTTTCATGGTGAGTCCGTAAAGATTTCAAATAAAAACAGACAATTGCCTGAAGGTGAAATCCGGTTTAAAGCAATCAACGAGATAAATGATTTGTGGAGTCGTAAAACCTTGACATTAAATATCCTATTGAATCTTATGTGGTAGAAAATTGCGAGATTGGTTCACAAGGGCCTGCAATTATGCCAATCAGTGTGAGGCAGGTAAAATTTCTTACACAAAGACGCTAAGACGCAAAGATATTTAAGCGCAAAGACACAAAGAAAATATCCTGTTAATCCTGTGCATCCCTGTAATATTATTTATATAAATGGTAAAATCATCAATTCTGGAATATCTGACTAAATATTATATCAAATCCGATAGCCCCGCTAAAGTCAAAATTATCTATTAAAAATGCAACTTTGCTTGATTAGCTTAGTATATTGAAAAGCGGAAAGAAGTCATCATGCATTCGTAATAGAGCCTGACCGGTTTGTATCACTCCAAACCACCATCTTAAAGGCTTACATTATAGCTAACACTAACTTATTGGAAGATTATTGCATCCGATTTTAATCGATTTTGGACGATTCAAGCTGTACAGTTATGGCTTGATGTTATTTATTGCATTTATTCTTGGGATATTCATTGCCAGTCGTCGTGAGAAAAGATATGGTCTTCCCGAGGCGGCAGCGCTTGATTTCTCGGTGGCAATTATTATCTCAAGTCTTATCGGTTCAAGGACGCTTTATGTCCTGACACATATAGCAGAATTCCGCGGCAGGTGGTTTGATGTTGTCAATCCGTTCCAATCTGATGGCACAATTGGTATCGCGGGCTTGGTGTTGGTTGGCGGGGTTACAGTCGCAATTTTGACTATTCTCGCAATGGCATGGCTGCGTGATATAAACTTACTTCGAATTTTGGATGTATTTGCGCCGTCATTAGCTTTGGGAATCGCCATCGGGAGGATTGGATGTTTGTTAAATGGATGTTGTTATGGACTTCCAACTGAACTTCCCTGGGGAATTACCTTTCCGATGAACTGCCCGGCTGGTGCGCATTATGTTGATATCCATATCCACCCTACACAGATATACGCGATTTTATATAATTTCGCAATTTTCGGAATAATTCTGTTTGCTGAGAAAGGCAAAATCAGGTTCCCCGGCTTCTCTGCTTCAATATTCTTTATGGTTTACGGTATATTCAGATTCATTAATGAATCATTGCGTTATCATGAATCGGGTATGCATTTAGTAGATTGGAATAGCGGATTTATTACGGTCAGCCAGGTATTTGGAATTGGTTTATTTTTAATAGGAACAATTATTTTTATTGTCAATCGAAATGCTTCTGAATTATCTGGAAACAGTTCAAAAAAAGACAGGATTGAATCATGAATTATTTTCGCACTCTTCTGGTAATATTTCTTATAGCAATATTTACATTCCCGGTTTTTGCTGCCGATGCGGATAGCGCCAGGAAAAATGAAGCATTATTGACTCGCAAGGAAAGAAGTGACCTTATAAAGGAAATTCGTGAGTATATCTTTTTATTCGGAACAATTTATCGTGAAATAAATGAGAATTATGTCGACCAGGTTGATCCGGAAGAGTTTCTTAAGGCTGGTATTTTTGGTATGATGAACACTCTTGATCCCTATACGGAGTATTTTGAGCCCGAAGATACGGATGATCTCCAGATCATCACCAAGGGGCGTTATGGTGGCATCGGAATACAAATCGGTTTACGGGGTCCTGATCGTGAATTGACAATTATCGCTCCCATTGAGGGTACACCGGGCTGGAAACTAGGATTAAAACCGGGTGATCGAATTGTTGAAATCGACGGTGAATCCACCAAGGGATTTAATACACGGGATGCTGCTAACAGGATGAGAGGCGTTCCCGGGACAACGGTTAATGTTGTCATTATGCGAATTGGTGTCGATGAATCGATTTCTTATGAAATTGAACGCGCTGATATTCCTGTTATTGATGTTAGTTTTTCTGGTTTTGTTGAGGATGGGATAGGGTATATCCGCCTGACAAGATTCAGCCGTAACGCAGGCAAGCAGGTTCGAGCGGCAATTGATTCGTTAGAGGATATTGGGTTGGAATCCCTAATATTTGATATGCGAGGGAATCCCGGAGGACTGTTGCCTGAGGCTGTAAATGTCGCTGAAAATTTTGTAAATGAAGGCGATTTAATTGTATCAACAAAGGGCAGAGTCCCTACCGCCAACCGTGAGTTTTTCTCCAACAGGGCGCCGTCACTTGCTCCGGGAATTCCGCTGATTGTTCTTGTCAGCGAAGGTTCCGCTTCAGCTAGTGAAATTGTGGCAGGCGCTATTCAGGATCTCGATCGTGGATTAATAATTGGAAGAACGACCTTTGGGAAAGGGCTTGTGCAATCGGTAATTCCATTCAACAAATATCAAACTTCTCTTAAACTTACAACTGCAAAATATTATACTCCATCCGGACGTTTGATACAAAAAATCGATTATTTCACTGACAATGATGCTTTAATCCTCGATACTACTCTCCAGGAAGAATCTGAATTGCATTATTTCACCACCAATGGTCGTGAAGTGAATGCACATGGCGGTATTCAGCCTGATTTTGACGTCGAGCAGCCGGATGTCAGCGATGCAATAATTGAGCTGTGGCGTCAGGGAATGTTCTATAATTTTGTCGCCTGGTATAAGGGCGAATACCCTGAACTTGAGTCCTGGGAAATTACAGATGAGGTGTATAATAGTTTCAGGGGATACCTGGATGAACAAGAATTTAAATTTGAAACAAATATTGAAAAGAACCTGGCAAAAATTCTAAAAGATGCCGAAGAATACAAATACACAGATGAATTTATTTCCACGTTGAATACTCTTGACTCATTAGCACAAGGCGTTCACAATACAATGCTTACAGGCGATGAATATGAGATTCGAAAGAGACTGAAAGCTGAACTTTCATCATTAATCGGTGGTAATGTCGCCAGGGTGGAAGCAACAATTGAATTTGATCTCCAGGTGCAGAAAGCGCTGGAAGTCTTAAGTAACAATAACGTCTATGCTGGTACTCTGCTTGGAACATTGGAGGTGGAGGAAAAAATTACTTCAGAATGAAAGAACAGTATTTCTCAGATGAGAACCTTGCGCAAGTAACTCAATCTCTGTTGCAATCAGCTTGTGATAAATCCCATCAAAGGAATTTATTCCTGAAGCCGGAGAAGTCTGCATTGATTGTCCTTGATATGCAGAATTATTTCCTGGAACCGTCATCTCATGCTTTCATACCGAGCGCACCGGCAATCATCGGTAACATTCAGAAACTTGTTGAAATCTTCATATCTAAATCTCGCCCGGTTATTTTTACCCGTCATGTGAATTCTGGAGAAGACGCCGGTATGATGAAAAAGTGGTGGAAGGATTTGTTATTGATTTCTGATCCGGCAAGCGAGATTATTCCACAACTTATTGAATATGATGCAGATGTTATAGTTAAGACACAATATGATGCCTTCTATAATACCGAGCTTGAAGAAATGCTGCGAAACAACGGTGTTGAACATATTGTCATCTGTGGAGTAATGACTCATCTATGTTGTGAATCTACCGCCCGTTCTGCATTTGTCCGGGGATTCATGGTGCATTTTCCTCTCGATGGAACAGCGACATATAATCGAGAGTTTCATTTATCCACAATCAGGAACCTTTCACACGGATTTGCCTCAATATTAACTGTTCAGGATGTCATGAATCAGATGGTAAGAGATGCCGAAGACAATTGAAGTTTGCATAGCCGGAGCTGGTCCGGCAGGAATTGCTGCTGCGATTCAATTGAAACGGTACGGAATCAGTCCAGTTCTATTGGAAAAGGATACTGTAGGCGGACTGCTGATCAATGCCAACCTTGTCGAAAACTATCCAGGATTTCCCGGGGGGTTGACAGGCAAACAATTGGTCAGGAAATTTCGCAAGCATCTCGAGGTATCGGGGATAGAAGTCATCAAGGAAACGTTACTCGGAATTGACTTTGAAGGGGGTAATTTTTCATTAAGGACAGACCAAAACAATTATTCCAGTCGCCTGGTTGTTCTTGCCACTGGAACAAAACCCAAAAAGATTCGTCTCGCCGGGTTGGATCAGGTACTTGGGAAATATGCGTTTCACGAAGTATATCCAATAATGAAGGTGAAAAATAAAAGAATTGCAATTATCGGCGCTGGTGACGCAGCTTTCGACTACGCTTTGAACCTTGGGAGGCATAATGAAGTCTCGATAAACAACAGGGGCAGGAAATTTTCCTGTTTGCCTCTCTTATATGAACGAACACAAATATCACCAAATATTAAGTACAGAACTAACTACAATTTAACGGAATTATCGGTAAAAAATGAAGAGTTGGGATTGAAATGGGAATCTGGTGGAGGAAAGTCAGAGGAAGTTGTACATTTTTTGCTTATCGCAGTTGGCCGCGTTCCAGGCATGGGATATTTAGATAGCTTAGAAGAATCTCAATTATCAGAGTTGCGATCAAAAGGTTTACTTTACATGATAGGTGATCTGGCAAATGGAAGATTTCGTCAGGCAAGTATAGCGGCAGGAGAAGGAATTAAGACTGCAATGTTAGTTTATGAAAAATTAAAAGAGTTTGGAGAATGAGAGTAATAGCCGAGCTTGGAAATGATGATGTTGCGAATGTTTATATAGCTGAGTCTGAAACCGGGCGAAAAAATGGGATCAGAACCAACAAAATCGAGTTTGTCGAAGCCTTGAAACCGCCATTTCCCAGGGAACGGAAATGGGTGAATATTGTATCTACCCTTTACGGCTGCCCTGTTCAATGTCCAATTTGTGATGCCGGAATGAATTATCGTGGCAAATTGAATTCTGATGACCTATTATTCCAGATAGACTACCTCGTGAATAAAAGATTTCCGGATGGTATAATTCCTTGTGATCAATGGAAGATTCAATTTTCCAGGATGGGAGAACCGGCATTTAATATGGCGGTCATCGATGTGCTTGAGTCGCTTCCAGAGAGATATAAAGCTCCTGGATTGATGCCGTCAATTTCAACTGTTGCGCCTGAAAGCACAGATCACTTTTTTGAAAGACTGCTTGTCGTTAAACGACAACTGTATCCGGAAAAATTCCAATTCCAATTCTCTGTCCATTCTACTGATGAAGAGGTTCGACGCCAGTTGATTCCCTGCAGGACATGGGATTTCAGTAAGATGGCGCGTTACGGCGAAGAATTCTATTCAACCGGTGGAAGAAAAATCACCCTCAATTTCGCGCTCATAGATGGTGTACCGGTCAATGCAGATAAGCTGCTGAAATACTTCGATCCTGATATTTTCCTTATAAAACTTACCCCGTTAAATCCAACTCTTAGCGCTGAGACAAATGAATATAGTTCCAAATTTGATTCGCAAATTGAACTTGAATTAATAACCGGCGAGCTAAAATCAAAAGGTTTCGAAGTGATCCACAGCCTTGGTGAATTAGAGGAAAATGCAATAGGCAGCAATTGCGGGCAATATGTTTCTATGCTTGAAAAAAATAATACAACTTTGCAGGATGCTTATACCTATCCAGTGAATAATATGATTAATACTTAGAGCTTTTCACTTCGCTCCAATGACGTTTTGACTATTTATATTTCCATGTAGAGTACATTATTTGAGTCTCTTGTTTTCCAAAAGATCAACGTAAGCAGACTCGACCAAATCCTGATGGTTGATTTCAAGGTTTGTCATTAGTTCTTCCGCAATCTTGATACTATAATCGTTTTTTTCGCCTGGCTCGAGTACAACTTCGAGTTCGATGAACAAACCCAAATCTTCCACGTCGTCAAAATGGATACGGGTTTGACCGGTATGATAAACTATGCGTTTTTTTCGGACTACACTACGCACGCCAAGAGCTTTTGTCAGAGCTTCTTTTAGCGTATCAGGATTATCGGTCGGGTAGATGATATAATTCGATTCGCTGGGTTCGATGGAATCGCTTCTTTCATATTTAATCAACTCACCGGTGCCGTCACCAAACTCCCTTAGCTTCAACCTGCCGGTGGATACATTAAAGAAAGTGTCTTCCTGGAAAAGATGTTGGGGTGGGTCATCGCTAATTTTTTTTGCAATGGTTATCTGTCTTTGAAAATCATTGGCTTTAGCTTTTATCTCAATGTTTTTTGACATAATTCAGTAGTAAATTCTTATGTAATGAAACTGTGTGGTTTGATCAATTTCCCTGAAAATGTATAGTTTGACCTATTCCCTGAAGGGGAATAATATGAATAGCCACAGGTGTTAACCTGTGGGACAGAGATTGAAACAAACCAACCCTGACGGGGTTGGACTGTGCAAATCTCAAAAACTGAATTTAGACAAGTTACACAATTGAACCCTTTCAGGGTTCGTTTCTATTGGATCACAATGTTCCATGGGTTCTACCCATGGCTATTCAAATTCAACTCCTTCGGAGTTGTTTGTTCTGAATATTCATTTGAAATAATATTAAGCGCTCTTTTAGCGAACACCTTATTTATCTCTTCATTGAACTCTTCTACTCTTTTTTGCGCATTATATCTGTTTCCCTGGTAAAAACGAGGCAACAATCCGAGACTGACAATAAGTGCATCAGAATACAACCCACGATATATCATACTTCCAGTCATATATCCTATTCCGCCGTTGATTAGCAAAGAATTTATTCCGTCCCACCATGCCCCGGCATACATCTGTCCGCTTCCGGGTAAGAATGTTGACAGCCATTTAGCCCGGTCAGGATTCTTCAGGGTTGGATAATTATCATTCGAAAATATTTTCAGCTTCTGATTTTTGTTATCGGGAATGTCAGCATAGTATTGACTTAAAACATCAAATGCCTCTTCCCATTTATAAGTGTATATATAACAAATTCCAAGGTTAAATCTTGCCCGGTTGCGAACTTGGGGATATTTGCTGAATGTGGCAATACGGGTGAGGTTGAATGCTGCTGAACTATAGTTTCCGGCGGCAATACCGGTTACTGCAATATCAATCTTACGTTCGCCACGAATACTGTCATTATCTGCAGAAATAATTGCTTGTTCCAGGGATGCTATTGATTCATCCCATTTTTCCATTTCACGATATGCCATTGCAATGGAATAATAAACGTCGCTTAGTTGTATTTCATCCTCATAATATGCGAGGATTCGCTTGTAATCAGCATCAGCGGCATGATAATGGTGGAAGATAAATCGTTTATATTCTGTGATAGCTTCATAAGAATAACCGGATTCTGCCAGGCTATCAGCAAGTTTCAGGATTGGATCACCGGCAGAAGCTAATGAGGCGTTAAAGGCACACAATAATACCAGGCTCGCGAACACCAAAATCCTGAACATCCTTAAAATCCTTACATCCTGTGAATGATTTTCTTAAGATAAGTCATAAACGAATTAAATCATGGAAATTCATCAAAATCCCGGAATTCGTCATCAACATATTCTTCCAACTGTTCAAAAATTCGAAGTTCAAGACGAATGTTATACCGTTTTACACTGACCATAGAACCGTAAATCCCGGATAAATAGAATCCACTTCCAAGTGTACCATACACCCACCCACTTTTGGAGGATGAACCGTTCCTATCAAAACCACGCCAGCTTTGCCAGGCGCTTACTCCGGTCAGGAGAAGAGACACAAAGCAGTCGGTATATTCACCCGTATAGAATTTTCCGGAGCCGGGAACTGCTACTGAGAGAAATCCCGCTTTCCACTTTTGTTTATACGGCAGTTTAGCTGCTTCCTGGGTTAGTAAATGAAGCAGAAAAGAATAACTATCTGGATTGTCAGAATTGCGAGCTTTGGTAAGAGATTGATTTGAAATCTCCAGTGCTTTGTTCCAGTGCCGCATACGAAGGTGGTTAGCAACTATCAGGTTATAAGTGTGAAGTTCTTTCTTTACTTCGCTTGCCATGAAGTTATCGATTACGTTCAATGAATACCAATAATTTCCCTGCTTAAAATACGCCAGACCAGATTCAAACTGTATTTTTTCAGATAATTGTCTCAACGGATAGGGGTATAGATACGGAAATGCACTCACAATAGCGCCATCTAAATCACCTCCGAGGCGTAAACTTCGTACGATTCGATAAGATATAGTATCTGCATTCGTATAATCATTAGTAGTAAGAAGATACCGCTTATACTCACCCGCCGCTCTCAGGTAGTCTTCGTCATAATAAAGGTAGTTCGCAAATTTTAATAAATTATCCGGTGAAAAATAATTGTTTTGTGAAAGCGCCGGCTGCACAAAAACACCAACTGCGATCATGGCGAATATGTATTTCAAATGCTTGGTCAAAATTATATCCTGATCACAGGTTTTTTATTCTTATCAGGTTTTTCCGGAGCAAACAAGACATTTTCTTCCGGCGGATCGATAGCGCTGTTTGTCTTGGGATCAAGAGGATAATTGTACCGGGTAAGACCGTTACAGCGTGTCAAACGGTCAAGAGTCATTAGTGAACCCTGGAAAAATCCATAGCGATGAAGACACTTCATTCCATAGGAGGAACATGATGGCGTAAACTGACACGAGGGGATATCCTGGCTCGAAATAAAACGTTGGTATAAACGGATTGGCAACAGCAAAACTGCTGATGAACTGTTGAGATTGCGACGAAAGTTGTATTTGAAAGGTTTTTTTTGATTTTCAACGATCTGATTTGTATTTATTATGAAGCTAAAATCCTCTTTTTCATCTGCCCAGGCAAACATCCGCGGGATAGCCAGAAAGCAGGATATTAACAGGAAAATTCGCATGGATTTCAGAAAAATTTCCATATTACCATTCAATCTCATGGGGTATGATATCTGCAGGTAATTCAAAATTTATTATATCATCGGGTAGTTCTGAATTAAAAACAGGATTGGAAAATTTTATTTCCTCTGAGTAGGATATTTTGTTCGATTCATAAATCTTTGTAATAATGGTAAGTGGAAAATACTGACCTCCGTGATTTACATGATCAGAATACCTGGTATCGGAAATATTTCTCCCCCTGGTATCCCTGGTGACGGAACTTACAATTTTATCAGCGGCAAGCTTTATTGTAACGAGGGAAATATGCTTTTTTAGTTCCGATGGTGGAATCCACGTCATTTCAAGTGTATCGTTTTTTATCCCTGAATTTTGTAATGAAAACCCTACTTCCGACAGTCCGAAATCACTTTTTGACACTGCCTGAAAAGCTTGAAAAAAAGGTAAGGTGGTAGGATTCTTAGTGTTGATTTTGATTATTTTCTGCTCGTCAGGGTAATATATGAGCAAGGAATTCGATTCGAATATCATCCATTGCAGAATTGGCATTTTGGTTTTAACCAACATTTTGTCAGGGTATTCAAAGAATATTGTACCCGATTGAGATTCGGATACGTCATGATGTTTCACATTACGGACAAAATCAATTGTTAAGGTATTAATCGTCTGCGAATAAAGTTTAGATGTGCCGCAAAAAAAACCAAATGCAATTATAACGATAATATCTCTTAATGATATAGACATTTTCACTTGTTCATAAACCGTTATGTCTTCAAAGTGTAATTAATAAACAATCAATGGGTTATATTCATCCGTAGATCAAAGTTATCAGTTGACTTTTCTTGCCTTGGATTTATAACTTTCTCCAAATATTCATCTATAAATAATTTATCTATTCAAACCAGCAAGGATCCAAAGTGACCATCCGATAAGTGCATAAGTTGTATTTTTCTTCCTGGCTTCCTTCTTATAAGCATCAGTAAAACCAAGAACATAATCAGTTGGTTTTCCGATCAACATTGACGAAGGAACCTCAGTCTCACTTAAGTAATAGGCGCCGCCTACTCCGAAACATCCGCAGCATATACCACCGAATACCCAGGAGATTTTGCCTTCAGCATATTTCTTCCCGTCAATTATTCCCTGTAAATAATCATCAGATTCAGTGAAGTTTCCAGAGGAAGGGACTGCAGTTTCTTGAGTTGAATAGCTCGCAGGCGGTTTATCAGCTTCTTTCTCGCCGGTAATCTGCAATACCGCTTCATTAAGGCTTTTTAATGCAACATCTTCAATTGATCCTTTATGCCTCGAGCTGCCGGTGCTGATTAATTCTCCGGTTTCAACATCAATCAATCGAATTGAAATCACATATAGAGTGCCAATTTTTCCGATGGAACCTGCTACCATCTGCTCAACTCCCAACATCTGACCGGCAGCAATGATGCATTCATCCGATGCACATCCTGACATCTGGAAACCGACTTCGGCTAAAATTTCTTCCATCTTGATGCGCTCGAGAACTCTGAACTTTCCCGTTTGGAATAATTCGTCACGGAGAATATCGCTGAACATAGCTTGGTAATTGGCTGGAACTCCATCACGCATATCAAGATTAAGCGCCGCAATAGTGGTTTTATTTTCGTTTTGTGAATATGTGGCAGCGGTAAAGATACCGAAGATCAGGAAGAGACATATTTTAGATATAAATCGCATTTTGTTTTACACCCTGATGAATTTTGTTAATTATAGCAATAATTTTTCATCAACTCAATGACTTGCATGATGAATTTTAGGAATTCACGCAAGATGAGTACATGAATATCCCTAATCTAACGGGTTCCCGAATTTTGATAAAAATAGAATCTCTCAATTGTATTATTCAGTTCAACATTCAAAATGTCTCTAAAGTCAGTTATCGTGGTAACAATTAAAAAGGCTTGAGATAATCTACCTCAAGCCTTGAAAATATGTACGCCTGTAGGGATTCGAACCCCAAACCTCCTGGTCCGTAGCCAAACGCTCTATCCAGTTGAGCTACAGGCGCATACAATTCATGATCAAAATAATTGAAGGTCTAATGGGATGCAATATGAAGTTCAGAGATACGAGACAATTCGATTCACATAGATAGATTATTGTTTAGCAGAACAGATGACTTGCCTGAGCTTCTCTACACACCTACTTTCTCTGGAACTTCAGAAGGAGAAAAACATGCATGATACGATTAACCGTCGAAACTTTCTTTCCAAATCCCTTGGAGCTGCTGCGGGTATCGCGCTCTCAGGAAACCTGGCAAAAGCATCATCAAAGAATAAACTGCCTGATCCCGGGAAATTCCCCGTGAAAGTAATCGCCTCTCGAAATGGTTTTGAAGCTACAAGATTGGCTTACGAAAAAATTACATCAGGTGAGGATACACTTGATGCGGTTATCGCTGGAGTCAACCTGGTGGAGAACGATCCGAATGATCATTCTGTCGGGCTTGGCGGGTTGCCTAATGAAGATGGTGTGGTAGAACTCGATTCTTCTGTTATGCATGGTCCAACACACCGGGCGGGGGCAGTAGCGGCTTTGCAGAATATTAAGAATCCATCAAAAGTGGCTCAACTGGTTCTGAAATACACCGATCACGTTCTCATTGTCGGCCAGGGAGCACTTCGTTTTGCAAAAGCGTATGGTTTTGAGGAAGAGAACCTGCTGACGGATGATGCGAGAAAAATCTGGCTTAAATGGAAACATACACATTCGGATCGGGACGACTGGCTGAGTCCGCCACCGTTTAAAGAGGATCCTTTTGGGGAGGAGTTTTTCGGCAGGATTACAGGAACGATTCACTGTGCCGCTCTGAATGCTAATGGCGATATGTCATGCACTACCACCACGAGCGGGCTGTCATTTAAAATTCCCGGACGTGTTGGTGATTCGCCTATTATCGGAGCCGGGCTTTATGTCGATAACGATATCGGTTCATGCGGCAGTACCGGCAGGGGAGAAGCAAATCTGCAAAACCTGTGCTGTTTTGCTGCTGTAGAATTGATGAGGAATGGCATGGATCCCAAGGATGCAGGACTTGAAGTCCTTCGCAGGGTCGCAAATAAGACATCCGAGTCCCATTTACTGCGAGATGATGGAAAACCCAATTTTGGTTTGAGTTTTTACCTGCTCTCGAAAGATGGAAGACATGCAGGAGTGACAATGTGGGGACCTTCGCAATTCTCAGTGACGGATGAAAAAGGGACGAGGCATGAGGATAGTGCTTATCTTTATAAAAGAAGCGAATAATCTATTTTTCAAATCAAATCAGAATTAAAAAGGGATCTGATCATTTGCACCTGAAAGTGTTGCCATTAAACAGTAATATGGTTTTGATTGTAATCTTAATGATTATTACAATCAACTCTTTTGCATCAGGAGAGGATTCTCCATTAGTAAAAGAAGTTATTGCAGTTAAAGACTCCCTGCTTGCTCTCGCTGATACAACAGAAGATGGATTATTAAAGAGTCGACTTGCTTACCAAGCAAATATCAACAGCTTATATCACAATGAATTAATTAATAGTTGCGAGAGGCATTCAGATTATTACTTTTCCATTACTGAATTAAGTATTACTGCAAGGTCTAAAAGAATTGAATTCCATTATATGGAATCATCAGCTCACAATGCAGATGTAGAACTTCAAAGTCTTAGAGCGCTAAAACATCCTTTCGTTGATTCAACATGGAGTTTTAATAACAGTTTTGTAAACCTTTTGACAATATATAAATTCTTGGAAATGCAGGAATATGATGAAGATTATATCACTAATCATTTGGAAAAATATCAGAGCATAAGGTCAGTCAATTTTCCATTTTTTAGTTTAATTCGTGGAGACTATGCTCTGAAACGTAGTGATGCAAATAAAGCCATTGAATACTACAGAAAGGTTATAAATATTCATGATGAACATAAAAAAAGCCGCATAGAAGCTTGGATAGAACATGGACTACCGAGAAAGGAATCAATTTCACGATTTGTGAATGATCCAAGTGAGAATGTGCCTGTTATTGAAAGGTGTGAAGCTTATCTTGGAATAGCTCGGGCTATTGAAAAGCAAAGAAAATATCAGGTTGTCGTTGATTCATTACTTTATTATTTCCATACAGATGGCTTTTCTGATGATGCCGTTTTCCTTATGGGAAAGTGCCTGATAAAACTTGGAAGAGTAAACGAAGCAAAAAGACTTTTCCAGATTACGCTTGAATTGAATCCATGTCATTTGAATGGGCATTATTATTTAGGAAATGGTTATACAAGATACAATTATTCTGAATTAAAAGATAAGTATAAAAGCCTATTCCCTGATAATGCAGCCACATTATATCCTGATATTCTCAAGAATAAAATTGATTCTAAAAACCAAAATGCTTCAGAGGAATATCGAAATTTAGTACGTGAAAGCTATCCTGATGCGATAGAACCGATGATATTTTTGGCATCGCATGAATGGGAACGAGGTAACCTTAAAACAGCAGAATGGTGGTGTTACAAGGCGCTTCTTAAATGTCCTGAGTATGGCAGGGCACATGCTATACTCGCCAAGATTTATGAAACTCACCGAATGAGTTTAAGTATTTTTCATAACCATGACGATTCTGTTTTTGCAGCAACTCAAATGCCGGAAATAAGAGACATTGAAAAATATGTAATTAACTGGAACCAATTATCTCCTCGCCATCAGAAAAGAGTCGCAATGTCGCTGGAACCGTGGAGACAGTTTATTCCCGCGCTTGCAGCAACCGGAAATACACTGTACATCAAACCTCTATATGAAATCCTTTCTGAGGTTCCTTTCCTGCAATCATTGCGTGATCAACGGATTGGGCTGGATGGCAGGTTATGGGATGATGTTCGAGGGGTTGGCGGGCAGCATACTGTAACGGGAATCGAAGATGTGGAGCGTTCAATATATGGCGGTTATAATACTGTTCTACATGAAGTGTCTCACCAGGTTCATTACCTCCTGACTGAACCGGAAAAACAACAGATCGAACAAACTTTTCGTAATGCTAAATCAAGTGAAGCCGAAGGCAATCCTCACTTCATGAGCCGTTATCAAAGTCTTACAGTATGGGAATATTTTGCTGAAGGGGTGAATGCATATTTTACACCTCGAAGAAATGAGTATGATTCGAAAGAAATCCTTCGTGAACGTCTCTTTGAAATGGATACATCACTTGTAAAACTTGTGGAGCGGTTCATCTCAATCGAGGACATGACCCCATACTATACAATCGGTCTGGTAAATTCAGCGTACAGTGAACTCGAAGGTGGAAATGCTGCATCTGCCATAGAAATATTGAATTCAGTCAGCGATGAAGAAGAAAATGAGAGTTATGTATTAAATGCAAAATCATACGTTTACTCATTGCTTGACATGGATTCTGAATCCAAAAAGACGGCACGAAATGCTATCCGAAGATATCCTGACCAATCCTCAGGATACCTGTCAACGGCTACGGCAATTCATTACTCAGGTGATCATGGATTAGAAACAGAAGAAAAGATACTCTTAAAAGGACTTCAACGTCCGAATATAGACGACGAAAACCAATTGTATCTCAGGTTAGGGGATTTATACTGGGAGCATGGGCGATATGGACAGGCAATAGTTTACTATGACAGTGTCAGGAAGAGTAACCCGGACAATCCTGAAGCTATATGGGGATTGGCAAACTCATTGTGCGACAGCTCTCTTGTTACAAATAATCAAAATGATGTGTATATATTTGAAAAAGGCAGGGGACTTTTTGATAAATTAATAGAGAAACGAAGTGGAAATGTTGATATTCGATTGTCTTATATGAGGGTGCTGTTACAAAATGACGATCTAAAAGCTGCTGAAGAACAACTTAAAGAGGCAATATCTTTATACCCAAAGGATCAGGAAGTTAAAAGTTATCGACTTTGGCTCGAATTTGAGAAAGGGAACCTGGAATATAATATTGATATTCTCGATGATAAGCGTCAACAACGGGATGAGGATTTGACAGTGGGTCAATACATACCAGATTTGACAGAGATAATTAAATTATTGGGTCTCGAAGGAAGTGAAAAAGATGATTGTTGGAAAATTATAAAGAAGGATATTAAAACATCAAATCCTGAATGGTTTTTTAATAGCGTACGGCAGGAATACACATCGATAAATGAATTTCCTGATTGGCTGGTAAGGTTATCGAATGAGATTAGATAGGGAAATGGTATTCTGATAAATATGAATAATCTCGATCCGACATGTCATTTCTGCCTTCCAGGCTGTCCGACAATGTCATTCTCGGACTTGATCCGTGAATCCACGAAATCGTAACCTGTTGCAAAGACTGGATTCCTGCTTTCGCAGGAATGACACTTTGAGCAGATTTTTGCATTATCGGATAGCCTGCTTAGCATGAATATTCCGAACTAAACAGTTACGAAATATTAACAAACACTCAAAAATCATGTATGTTCAACAATATCTCCCAGGTTTGTAGGGAGTATAATTATGAACTTTGTTCCTTTCCCAACTTCGCTCTCTACGAGAATCTGTCCATGATGATCCTGCATAATCTGGTAGCAGATAGATAATCCAAGCCCGGTTCCAACGCCGACCCCTTTTGTAGTATATCCAGGATCGAAAATCTTGTCGAGCTTATCTTTAGGAATTCCAACTCCGGTATCCTGAATTTCAATATGTATGTTACCAGCAAGTTGATAGGTTGTGATTGTAATTTCACCCTTATTTTCGATTGACTGCCTGGCATTCATAAGAACATTCAGGAAAACCTGGTTTAATCTGCCGGGATAACACGAAACCACAGGGATATCGCCATAATTTAGATGAAGAGTTATATCATGTTTCATCTGATGATGTATCAATGTCAGAGTATCTTCGATACCCTCATTGATATCTCCATCCTTTAAATCAGCTTCATCAAGTCTTGCAAATGATCTCAGCCGTTTGACTATTGTAGTTACTCTTTCAGTGCCCTCTTTTATTACCCTGTTAGCCTCCTCAATTACGCCGAACATTTTCGAGACTTTTTTGTTTTCGGTTAACTCATCTGTACATACAGATTGAAGCGCCTCTTTGAGTCTTTCATTTGCGATCATTAAAGAGCCATGCATACTGTTTATTGCACCAATTGGTGTATTTATTTCATGTGCAATACCTGCGACTAGCATTCCAAGCGAAGCCATTTTTTCAGATTGAACAAGTTGACCCTGTGTATCCCGAAGATGTTGATTTGCCTCTGCGAGGTCATCAAGCACTTTTTTCATTTCGGTTATATCGTGCGCAATTCCAATGATTTCCCGTACATTGCCGTCATCATCCCTTAGAACAGAAGCGTCAGTGACTATCCACCTTGCGGCACCTTCGCTGTCACGCATGCGAAATTCATACCCGGCATGTTTATCTCCACCTGCTTTGACACTATTAAGCCATTCCCGCAAAATCGGAATATCATTTTTTTCAATTAAGCTGGTGATAGGTTTGCCGATAAAATCTTTGACTTTGTGCCCGGTGTATTCCTGAAACTTGGGAGATAAATAGGTGAATTTTCCGTTGGGATTGACTGAGTAAATCACGTCATTTGCATTTTCTACCAGGTTACGGAACCGGTCTTCGCTAATTCTTAACGCTTCAACAGCCTGACGTCTCGCAATGAATCCACCTATCATATCTGATGCAGTACGTAACAAACGAATTTCTTCCTCATTCCAAATTCTATCTGAAGACATGTCATCGAAACCGATAAAACCATGCCAGTTTCCAATAACAAAAATTGGAAGAATCAAAAATGATCTTACACCGAGAGATTCAAAAACACTTAGCTCATCAGATGGCAGATTTTCATGGTTACCGCTGTATGGTTTATTTTCAGAAAGCACCTTATGAAGGTTACTGAATCCATTCTCGTATGATAAATTCAGATGTACATCTTTATTGATCTCATGTTCATGCGTACCATCCTTTTCCTCGTATTTCAGGTAGCAACACAAATCATCATTATTATCCTTGTAATTTTCAAAGATAAATACATGACCAACATCAGCAGCTTGTTTTAAATTATGAATAGCATCCTGAATTACATCTTCAATCTCTCCGGATCTGAGAAGTGCCTCTGAACATCCTGCAAGTCCTTCCTCATACCGTAATCTGGAAGCAAGTTTTTCCTGATCTTTTTTTCTCTCAGTAATATCTTTACCCATACCAACAAAATACTGTAATTCACCTTCATCATTGTTGATAGGGAAAATTGAAAGATCAGCATAGATTTTGCCCCCCGATTTCTTATTATAACTGACTTCTCCTCTGAAGCTTCCTTCTTCCTCAAGTGATTTGCCTATTGTCTCTTGATGATGATGATCCATTACAGATTCTTCTAATTCTCTTAATTGAGGATTTATTTCTATTGTATTTCCTGATGGATCGGTAATACCAATTCCATCGCTTGATGCTAAAAAGATTTTATGGTACAACTTGAGTTTCTCTTCAGCTTCTCGTGCTTCTGTGATATCGATACCAATAGCCACGATATATTCTACATTACCCCCTGAATCCATCAGTGTGGAATTCGACCAGGAAATAAGTTTTTTGTCGCCAGATTTGGTGATCCAGTAGTTCTCACCTTCATTAGATTTTCCTTCTCCAGACAATTCCGAGAATACATTTTCAACTTTTTCTTTATCTCCATCCGGAATTAGTTGTCGGAAGGGTTTGTTCTTAACTTCACTGAAGGAATAGCCTGTAATTATTTCACAGGTACGATTAAATCGTACTATATTTCCCTCAAGATCGAGTACAATAATTAGAGCGTCAGCAGTGTCTAAAACCGCCGAGACAAAATTTCTTTCCTTCAAAAGTTCTTCTTTAGCATCCTGCCTCTCAGTAATATCTTCTGCTACACCACAAATCCGGTATATCTTGCCTTCTTCATTCTTTACTGGATAGGCTGTCTCACGTATCCAGCGAATGGATTTATCAGGCAGAACAATTCTGTATTCCTCCTCATATTTTCCTGAAATCTGCTTCTTTATAGCATTTTTCATCCTCTGTCGATCATCAGGGTGAATTATCTCTAACAGGCATTCGGGATTTTTACAGACAGCCTCATATTCGAAACCAAAGATGTCAATATACTTGGGACTAACATAAATCAGGCTTCCATCAGCAGGATCCATCATCCAGAAGATCTCATCTATGCTTTCTGTAAGCTGCCGAAATTTTTCCTCGCTTTCACGCAGTGCTTTTTCTGATTTACGGCGTTCATCAATATCCCAGAAAGCCCCGATGATTACCGGATCGCCACCTATTTCCGATATGACTAAATTAAAAACCACCCAGATCTTTTCGCCGTTTGTTTTAAGCAACTGGGTTTCAAAGTTTCGCAGATATCCGTCCTTCTGCAGGTGTTTAATTACCTTTTCTCTATCTGAAGGATTTGCATAATAATTGGGTGTTTTTTTACCTATTACATCATTTGGATCATTTCCAAGCATATTCGCAAGCGGTTCGTTGGCGAAGAGTACGGTTCCATCCGCTACTCGGCTGACAAGAGAAGGAATAGGGGAGGAATTGACAAGAGTGGAAAACATCTCTGTTGATTTGCGAAGGCTCTTCTGGGATGCCTCGAGTTCTTCCTTAAGTTTTTTTGATTCAACTGCTTTCTGGAGAGTGTTTTCGATTAAATTCAAATTAATTGGTTTAGCGATAAAATCATAGGCACCCTGTTTGATGGCTTGAACGGCTTCCGGGATGGAACCGTGGGCAGTTATGACGAAGAAAGGAATTTCAGGGGCGACTTTTTTAACTTGTTGCAATACTTCAATGCCATTAATACCCGGCATATTCAAATCGCAGAGAATAATGTCCGTTGAATCAGGATCGAGTTTTTTCAGTCCTTCTTCACCGGAAGCAGCGGAGATGATAGAGTACCCCTGCTCACGTGCTTTTTTCACAAATTCATTGCGTAATTTTGTGTTATCTTCTATATAAAGTATCTGAATGTCTTTCATGACAAATCGAATCCCTGGTTGTTAAAGTTTTCAAGATAGTAAGATTTGAGGCGAAAAGGGAATGCAATAATCTATTGAAATAAATTATGAATACAGATTAATAGAAGTTGAGAGGATTTGATTCAAAAGACTCATCTCAGATTCCTGGCGGAGCGGGACAGGATATTGGATTCATTCATTATCCCACACCTGAAATCGCGTGTCAAGATCAGATCATCCTCTGCGAATTAAACTTTACATATAGGGAAATTAGTACCTACTTTATAAGATTCATAAGATAAAAATTAAGAAAGATCAAAGAGATGAATCGTGAAAGAATGAGTTCGGCAATTTGCTTTATATGCATTACTGCAATCATGTTTCAAGGTTGTGTTGCCGTTGATGTCGTACCATTGGAAATTGATTACGGACAGATCCCGCCGGGTCATGCCGTTATGTATATTGCGGTTCCAAGTTCAGTTAAAGCCTCAGATATTCTAAAGTTTGAGCTTGAAATAGAAGAAGTGGGGCAATGCTCCTTAGAGAAGAATGCTCTCAACAGGATTTATGTCCCGCAGGGAGATAGGAAATTAATACTCAGGAATGTGCCTCAGGACATTAATAATAAAAGAACGATTTCTACATTCCAGGGTGGCGGGATCAACCGTTTTGTTCTTGTCGAACGTTATCAAAAGTCTGCTGGTTCCGAAGAAGATGGTGTATTAACTGATGCCAATTCACCGGTATATCATATTCTTCCGGTGGGAGCTTCTGCGTTTAATGAACTGTTGCGAACAGAAAATCTGCAAACAATACCACTTACAATAATTCATACCGACTAATCTAACGATCACAGAGGCGAAGAGATCGCTGAGACTGAATGACCCTGGCTTTTGTGTGGTACTCAATGCCTCTGCGGTGTGATTTACCAGATAACGAGCAAAAAATAAGAATAATTCCATTCCATATTGACATTTATCTAACGAAATCCGAAATTTCCCAAATTGTAACTGGATTCATCTGCAAATAATGCTGTTTTTGTGTCCTTCATCACAATAATTATGTGGGGTGACTCTTAGCTTCTCGACATTCTAAATTTTGTGAACGAGGAATCCAGTTGCTATATAGTAATTGCTAATTGAGAAAGATAAGAAATTCAAACAACTACATTCATTTAAGGAGAAAAGATGAAACATCTTACAGCAGCAGGAGTGTTGTCCCTTCTTCTGCTCTGGGTTGTCGCGGGCTGTAACATTTTTAGTTTCAGTAATCCCGCTGATTCAGACGCAGATTATGTCGCAGAAGGGGTACAGCATCTCCAGGACGGCGAGCATGCCGATGCTGAAGAGTCGTTTACAAAAGCTTTGGAAGAAAATCCAAACAATGCCGATGCACGCTGGGGTCGAGCTAAAGCGAGATTAAGGGGAGCAGGTTATCCTGCAATCGTATTAGTTTCTGAACTATCTCAGATCGGTGATCTATCAGCGAATACTTCCCTGCCATTTCAGGACCTGAATGTTTGGCCAAACGAAGAGATTAATCCGGTTTACCAGGCACTCTACGGTGTTCGTGAAGATATTGGGGCAATTTACTCTGGTGGCGCCAACAATGATGAATTCCAACCTGACGATGTCGCACTCGACTACGTTGGTGTTTTAGCTGTCCACGGAATCATGATGCTTAGAGATACCAACGTCGATGGCGCTATTGATGATAACGATTTCAATTTAAGCGCTTTGTTAGACGCCATTAATGGATTGGAACTTGATCCGAATATGTGGGATAATCTCCCTGATAGTGTACAGAATGCATTAATCGAGCAGGCAGTTAATCTCTTTGAAACAAGCACTGAGGTATTAATTGATTTTGCGGCTGGTTTACTGGAAGATCAAGAGATAGAAGGTTTTGACGCAGGACAGTTAGGCGCTCTTACGGATTCAATAACTGCTGGTTTGACAGATCCTGAATATTATAACGGTGACTGGCCTCCAGAAGGATGGGGCGAGGAAGAAGGACCATAACGTAAAGGAGAACAGAGATGAAAATTATGCGAGTATTGTTGATTGTAATGCTCCTGTTTGCCCTTTGCGGACAGGCGTTTCCAAAAGGACAAAGGTATGTTCCCACCGGCGCTTACAATTATCTAAGCGTTGGTCAAATGGGAATGGGGGGCATGACTACCATGATTGGTACCAGTGCTGCCACAACATTTAATAATCCAGCCCTTCTGAACAGACAGAAATTCGATATCGAAATCACTCCAGTTATTATTGGCTTAGGTGATGATCTTACAGATATCGTTAATTTTGTCAGTGATCACAAGGACGATTTTGCTGTTTTCGATTCATTATCTCCTGCCGAGCAAGGGGCATTTATCAATGACAGTGAATCATTTGATAACAAATGGATGGGAATTCATGTTTCACCATTTGTTGGTCTTGCGTTCAAAGGCTGGGGAGTAGGTGGTTACGGCAATGTAAGTACTGATGTTAAACTTGATCAGGGTGTTGTAGTTCCATCAGTTGGCGCGCGTGGTTACATGGACGTTGTTGTTGGCATTGGTCATGGTCGTATAGTTGAAATCGCTGGCACGGAATGGGAACTTGGCGCGACATTCCGTTTTATCCAGCGTCAGACGGTTTCGCCGATAAAAGTAAGCGCTGCAGATGCTGGCGATACCGGTGAATTATCTTCGACAGTCATGGATGAACTGGAAGACCCAACAGCAGGTTTTGGAGTTGATGTCGGAATGATTCGCACTTTGGAATTAAAAGGCAAAGAGCTTGATGTTGGTGTTGTTGTTCAGGATTTGATCGGCTCGATGGATGGTATGGTAAAACCGAATCTTAAATTCGGAGCTATGTACCATATGCCTTTCGCTGATAATATGATGCTGAAACGTTTTGATGTTGGTATGGAATATGTTGATTTCTTTAACCGTGCAGGAACAAGTGTTTTCCAGAAAATTAACATGGGTTTGGAAATGAATACTCTTGCCGGTTTGCTGAAACTCCGTGGTGGTCTCCATCAAGGTTACCCGACTTATGGTGCGGGAATCAGGTTGCTGATTTTGAGTGTTGATTATGCTTTCTTCACACGTGAGCTTGGCACCGCTCCGGGTATGTTTCCTGAATCAACGCACAGGATTGGGCTGAGCATAGGATTCTAAATCCAAAATATTGAAAAAATTGTGTTGTCAACTGTACCAGATTGACAATTCGTATATCGAACGCCCGGATTTCCGGGCGTTCGTGTTTTTACTCCAAAATATTATTTTTTTAGTTCTAATACAGAAATCAGCTAACAATTTGGGATATTTGGTATTTTTTGGCATAATTTTAGTGAAATCAGCATTTTGCTCCGGGTACCGGGGTATTTCGAGAATAAAATGCTTGCGTTTTCATTTAACTTTACCTACAGTAAATATTCAAGTTCAATTTTTATACTTGGAATACATTATATTTATCTAAAAATCAATTAGCGATCAGAATCAATAACTCACT
This sequence comes from Candidatus Electryonea clarkiae, assembly GCA_030765455.1. Lineage (GTDB taxonomy): Bacteria > Electryoneota > Electryoneia > Electryoneales > Electryoneaceae > Electryonea > Electryonea clarkiae. The sequence continues at coordinate 29,600 of JAVCCM010000103.1, forward strand.
CGAATCGAAATTCGGCTGTGCATTAGAATAACCTAATACGAATATTTTTGCTCAACAATAGTTAATACCCTGAGGGGGTACCCTGATGAGTAGAACATTTCATATACTTCTAATTGATTCTGAGGAATCTCACGCTGAATTCATGCATTCCGTGTTCCTCAAAGAACGTGACAGGTTCAGAATCAAAATTGTTCAATCCTTAGCGGAATCCCGAAAAGTTATACCTGAATTCCTACCCGATCTTATTATCACCGACCTGTTCCTGCCTGATGGTAACTGCGAAGAACTTCTTCATCTGAATATTTCCACACTTCCTTATCCTGTAATAATCATGACCACACAAGAGAATGAAGAGATCGCAAAGAAAGCTGTTGAAAAAGGCGCATTGGATTATATCATCAAATCCCAGGATTCGATGGAAGACATAATTCATATAGCCGAACGGACTTTCGGTGAGTGGAACAATATTCAGGAGCGCATACGGGTTGAAGAGGAATTAATTCATAGCGAAAGGCAATATGAGCAGCTTGCAGAGTTGGCAAAAGATGTAATCCTGAAATTTAATATGGACGGACAGATATCCTATATCAACCGTGCAGGCCTTGATGTATTGGGATGTTCATTTGAGCAGGCGCTGGAGCAAAATGTATTAGACCTGATTCCCGATAATCAGAGGGAGGCTGTTCAGCAACGTCTCAAAAAGAGATTAGATGGTGATGATAGTAATCAAAATTACGAAGTCGATATCAAGCATAAGAGCGGTAAATTAACTCCTTTCGAGATCAGTTCATCTTTGATAGTGGAGCGAGGGAAAGCTTGTGGTGTATTGATTGTTGCGCGGGATATAACGAAAAGAAAAAGAAATGACGCTGCATTAAAAGTCAGTGAGGGAAGGTTCCAGAGGATTATTGAACAATCAAACGATGCCATTTATGTTATTCAGAATTTGCGTTTTGTACATGCAAACCCGAAGTTTCTTGATCTCCATGAATATACTTTTGAAGAGCTGGCGTCTGAAGATTTCGACATGATGTCTATTCTCACTCCTTATAGCAAAAGAATCGTTGAAGATAGGATGAAGAAGCAGGAAAGGGGAGAGGAAGTTAAGCGGCATTACGAATTCCAGGCAAAAAGTAAATCAGGAAAAATTCTCTATTTTACCGCAAGTATATCTCAGATTGTTTGGGAGGGGCAACCAGCTACTCTCGGAATGCTTCGTGATGCCACCGAAGTAAAAAGGCTTGAGGAGCAGCTCATCCAGGCTCAAAAGATGGAAGCGGTTGGACAACTTGCCAGCGGGATTGCACATGATTTTAACAACCTGCTGACAGCAATTTCCGGTAATGTCGAGCTTTCGTTAATGAGTCTCGATCAAAATGATCCCTTGTATGATGAGTTGGATGAAGTGATGAATACGGTGGGACGTGCCGCCGATTTAACCAGGCAACTGCTGGCATTCAGTCGTCATCAAGTGCTGATTCCAAAAGTAATTGATTTGAATAAGACCATAAATAACCTGAAAAAAATGCTTAATCGTATTATGGGAGAAAATGTCGAACTGGTTACCTTCGAGACGAAAAACCTCTGCCGGATAAAAGCCGACCCTTCACAGATTGAGCAGGTTATTGTTAATCTGATCGTGAATGCTCGTGACGCCATGCCTGATGGAGGCAAAATCACAATCGAAACCGAAAATATTGAGTTGGATGAAGAATACTGCGAGGATTATCCCTATATAGTACCGGGAGTTCATGTGATGTTGTCTGTCACTGACAACGGGCAGGGAATGAGCGAGGATATAAAGCAGCGTATTTTTGAACCGTTTTTCACCACCAAGGAGGAGGGGCGAGGCACAGGCCTGGGACTGGCGACTGTTTATGGAATTGTCAAGCAAAGTGGCGGTCATATTCATGTATATAGCGAAATTGGATCTGGAACAACCTTTAAGGTTTATCTACCGATTGAGGAAAGCGAAGAAGAAGAAATTACTGTCAAGGCCGAAGGATTTGAAAGCCTTACAGGTACAGAAGTCGTTCTTCTTGTGGAAGATGATCCCGCTGTCAGGCACATGACTTCCCGAAGTTTGACACGATTCGGATACAAGGTAATAGAAGCTAGTAACGGCGGTGAAGCTATTATTTTAAGTAATAAAGCTATAGATCCCATAGATTTGATATTGACGGATTTAGTTATGCCACACATGACCGGAACTGAAGTTGTTAAGCACGTGCTCCAAAAATTCCCTGACGCTAAAGTGCTTTATATGTCCGGATTTACTGAAAAATCTATAGTTCGAAATGTGGACACAGAAAAGATCAGCGCCTTTCTACAAAAACCCTTCAGACCTATGATCCTGGCAGAGAAGTTACGTGAATTACTGGATGAAGTATAATTAGAGCAAGAATTAAAATAAATACTGGAAAACGGCGAAAGTGGAATCATCAATGATATACAGTTATATTATAGGAGGTTATTGAATGGAGAGATATAATGCAAAATGAATTTACGGCAATAATTGAAAAAGACGGTGATTGGTTCATCGCCTATTGCCCCGAGGTGCCGGGCGCTAATGGTCAGGGTCGAACTAAAGAAGAAATCTCGGGTCAGTAAGGATTAATAGATATACTGTCCCTTGAATTCTATAGATATACTGTCCCTTGAATTCCTTGAATTCCAAGGTTTGTAATGGTAAAGATTTTTTAGTAATGATTAAGAATGCTCAAACCAAAGGACAAATAAGTATTTTTACGTTTAATAAGAGACGTAGGATTACTTAAACTGTACAATTAATTTAAGGAGAAATGAGATGCAAATTGACTTTCATCACAGTGTAACTTATGTTGCAGCACGCCTCGCAAAATTCTCTTCTGCAGATGCAAATCTGATCAGTTATTCCGCTCAGTATGTGGATGAAGCGATTAATTCGGGAATTGTTTATTTCAGAAATAAAGCTATGTACAGCCGGATTAGTTCAGCGCATAAAATGGTCGATTACCGAAACTTCGAGGAACTGGCTAACCACCATGTCTGGATTCCATTTCATTTTCTTCCCGGAAACGGAGGGGAAAAAGCTGGGGATAATCCAGAAGGCAGCTTTGTTAATAAGTTAATATGCCATCCTAATAGTCATGTTGCACTGGATATGGTAAAATCCTGCATCGATTGTTGTGAAATGGAATATGGTCTTCACAGATTAGGTATTACCATGCATGTCTTGGCAGACACTTTCGCCCATCAGGGTTTTGCAGGCATTAACGATAAAATTAACAAGATTGATGACATAGAGTGCCTTGGTGAGGAGCCAAGATCTCTGATGGAAAAAATTGCCAATTACTTTGGTGACCTTTTTGATTCGGCAGCCAGGCGTTTTGTAGAAGAGGTACTCCCTTTGGGGCATGGCGCGGCACTTACCAGTCCTGACATGCCATTTCTGAAGTGGAAGTATAAGAATGGTTTAGGTAAAGAAATCGTACGGAATAATACTGAGATCTTTATTGATGCAGTAAAAAGCATTCATCATGCGATGGTGTGCTATAGAATAAAAAATCCTAACTATTCGCTGACTGAAGATGATCAAATACCAGAAGAAGATCTCAACAAGATACGGGCAAATTTCCTTGCCTTTGACGATGAGGAAGGTGAAGACAGGCATGAGAAATGGCTGGCTTCAATTTCTGAAGGAGACTTCAGTTTTTGGGAAGAGGGCGAGGTAATTCAACCATTTATTCCGAAAGGAATTGGTTCCTGGAAGTTTGAAGCTTTGGATACAAAACGGGAGGTTGAAACAAAAAATGAAAAATTCCGTTTCAATCCTGAATTTTTGAATAGCGACTGGAAACTGTTTCACGATGCGCTGCAGATTCACAGAATGGAAGTGATTAGAAATATTCTTCCTAAATATGGAATCTGTGCAGCTTGATAAATAGCAGTTATTTGATGAATTACAACTTTCAGAAGATCCCCGTTTCTTTTTTTCTGCTAATTCTTCAATTAAAATAATAATTTAGGGGACAAATAATTTAGGGGACAGTTTATCTATTATTGTCTTGGTTAGCGCTGAATTTTATGAATAACTGTGTAAAAGTATGATATTATACCCGAATATGCCAGAATCAGAATATCTTTGAAAAAAAGTTGATAAGCGGGATTGGGTCGGCTACAAGACTGCAGAACCATGCTGCCAGGAATGCGGCATAATTCCCTATCACATAACCGACGGGACGGGGTGGCCTGACTTGGCTTGCAAGTCAGGGTCGAACCCAGAATTCGGACAGGAAAAGGAAAAATAGAGAGATATTGATATACCGTCCCCTGAATTTACTATTATCTCGAACCTGAATTCGGGCGCTTGTGTGTTATAGGAACTCTTATTACCTTCTCAAATCAGACAAAGTTTATTTCTATTAATAATTTGTATTTCATGGGGAGATAATCAAAATGAGTTCCTCCAAGAAACATCCACTGGTTTTTGTCAGTTATTCACACAAGGACAATGACTTCAAAAATGACTTAACGACTTTCCTGAGTGCTTTTGAACTTCATGATAATCTTGAGTATTGGATTGATGATCGGTTAAGAACCGGTGATGATTGGAAGGAGAAAATCGAGACTGCGATGGCGGAAGGTGTGGTAGCCGTTGTAATGCTATCTATCCATTTCCTCACGTCAAAATTTATCATGGAGGAGGAATGGCCCTACCTTCTGGGTCAGCACAAAAAGGGAAAGCTTCAATTATATCCCATAATGGTTAGCCCTTGCCCCAATGTCATAAAAGAACTCGGGAGACTCCAGTATATACCCAGCGGAAGCAATCTTAAGAAAATCAAAGCGGAAAAAGGGGACGGATACGATAAAATATTGACTGAAATATCTGGAGAAATCAACAATATTTATAAGAAAATGGTCTCTGGTGACTATGATATCCAAGCACAGACCACTCATAAGACTGTGTCAACTTCAGGACTAGAAACCACTCCCGCGATATCAACGCACAGGTTGCCAACAACAGATCGGAAGGTGTTCGGACGGGATAGCGTTTTAGATCAGCTTGATAATTACTGGAACAGTGGAACTCACACTGTTGCTACTGTTATCGCACCGGGAGGTGTGGGGAAGTCGGCACTGGTTAACTGTTGGCTGAACCGTCTCCATGAACGCGGTTACCGGGGGATGGATGGAATATATGGCTGGTCTTTCTACAGCCAGGGAGTGCGTGAGGAGCAGCATGCCGCCAACTCTGAAGCGTTCCAGATTGATTTTGCCAAATGGCTGGGTGTGGAATTCCCTGAAGGCGCGGACGCTTATAAAAAAGCCGAATTGCTGGCGGATAAGGTACAGAAACGGAAAATGCTGCTGATTCTCGACGGACTAGAGCCGCTCCAAAATTTGCAGGGAGAACTACGGGATAAATCGCTGGCAGTTTTCCTGAAAATGTTGGCAAGCGAAAACAGCGGAGTTTGCCTTATCACCTCCCGAGTTCATTTAGCTGACCTGAAAAGTATCGAAGACAAATTTATTGGCCGACTTGACCTGGAGGCTCTCTCGATTCCAGACGGTGTGGAGCTGCTAAAGCATTTGGGAGTAAAAGGGCTGGACCGAGAACTTGAAGATGTGATCAAACGATTCGGTGGTCATGCCTTGTCCCTGAACTTGCTGGGATCGTTGCTCTTTGAACGGTACGGTGGGGATGTCCGTCACGCTGGCGAGATAAAACTATTGCCACGAGATCCAAAAGACAAGGATGATAGCCGCTGTCACGCGTTCACTGTAGTAAAAGCTTATGTGGACTGGTTCGGAGTGGATGACTCCCGGACAGAGGCGCTCCTTCTGCTTGGTTTGTTTGACCGTCCTGCTGAAGCGCAGGCTATTGCGAAAATCAGGAAAGCTCCGGCGATTAAAGGGATGACCGAACACATCAATTCTGAGGCGATGTCCAGTGAGGAATGGAACAGCATTCTGGCACGGTTGAGACGCGCGGGTCTGCTCTTGCCTGGGGACAGGAACCATCCCGGCGCGCTGGACGCTCACCCACTGGTGCGGGAGTATTTCGACGACTGGCTTCAGAATGAGAACAAAACCGCCTGGCAGGAAGGTCACCGCAGACTATATAAGTATTACCAGTCTGTGCCGGAGAAAGATTTACCCGATACGATTGAAGAGATGCAGCCTCTTTATGCTGCTGTAGTTCACGGCTGTCGCGCCGGGGAATATCAGGAAGCGCTGGATGAGGTGTACTTTCGGCGTATTAAACGGAAAAGTGTAGCTTATAATGTAAAAAAACTTGGCGCATTCGGATCTGATTTGACTATGTTGGCTGGTTTTTTTACTGAATCGTGGACAGAGATTGCCGGTGACTTATCGCTTAGCGATCAGGGATATATTCTAAATCAAACATCCTTTGCTTTGCGTGCTCTTGGTCGTTTGGGTGAGTCACAGCCACCAATTGAAGCGGCTTTAGTGATAGCAGTAAAGAACAAAAATTGGGCAAATGCTTCAAGATCAGCAAGCACATTGAGCGAAATGTATTTGGCTAATGGCAAGATCTCAAGCGCGGTGGATTTTGCGGAAGAGGCGGTTAAGCACACAGAAGAGGCAAAGGATGAATTTCAAGTTTATGCAATGATGACAACGTTAGCTGATGCGCTGCATCAAGCTGGGGAGGTTGAAAAAGCACTTGATTTGTTCGAAGAAGCAGAAGAGTTGCAGAAGAAACATCAACCACAGTTCAAGTACTTATATTCCTTGCAGGGATATCAATACTGCGACCTGATATTGTCCACTGGGAATGTTGATGAGGTGAGGAGACGTTTTGAAGAATCACTTGAGATTTCTAAAAGGAACGACTGGTTGCTCGATATTGGTTTTGCCCATCTTGTAGAGGGACGCGCGTTATCAGTAAGGACTGAAGAATCCGGAAATGGGTGGGCGAAAGCCTCTGAACATCTGGATGAGGCACTCGTTTATTTGCGAAAAAGTGGAATGTATAACTTCATCCCACTCGGTTTGATTGCCCGGGCGGAGATGTTAAGGTTGCGTTGTCAGGAAGGGGATGCTGATCGAGCTTGGGTTGATCTCGAAGAAGCGCTTGAGATGACCAGACGTAGTGAACTCAAGCTTTTCCTCGCCGATTCCCTGCTCGAAGCCACACGCCTGCACCTGAAGCAGGAGAATATCACTGAAGCAGAAAAAACCTTCACCGAAGCCGCAAAGATGGTCTCCGATATGGGGTATCACAGACGTGACAAAGAGGTTGAAAAGCTCAGAAAACAATTAGGACTCTGAAATGAGTAAATATGGAGACAGCAAATTAATTTAGCTGTAGGCACGGGTCTCCGAACCGGGCATTTCTCTAACATCCAGAATTGGGATAGAAGATGGATTATGAAAAGATAGATTGCTTCTACTGCCTTTTCTGAAACGGTTGGAGTCTTCTAATATAAATTCTAACAAAGGTGGGGCGGGCGTCCCTGCCCGCCGATTCTTATCGGGCTTGAACCCCGGCGGGCAGGGACGCCCGCCCCACCTTAATCTAAACGAGTTAACCGGAGTGTTTGGATTACCGGGATATTTTGTGTAATTTACAGTTTCAGAGACTAATCCCACCTGACATTAGTACCTGGGCGATTTACTTCGTTTACAGGCATACTGACGATACTGGAAGATCAGGACCGGGGATATTTTTCTGGGGTGAAAAAATAAAATTTCAGTTGAATAAAGTTAAAAAACTATTAGTATTATGTTGACTGGATCATTACATTCTGCAAAATTAATGTTTCAATTTTAACGTCCACGATTTTAATATATAAGGCTACTGACAGAAACGTATGCGCCCGATTCCAATCACTGAATTAAGCCCTGGTCAGGTGCTGGGGACACCGATCTTCAACGAAAAAGGCGAGTTGATGCTGGTTTCCGGATTCTGCATGACGGAGCAGGTGATCAATTCGATGAAGAGACGCGGTATCCATAGTGTGTATATCGCTGAAGATCTCGCCACCGAGATGAAAAATATCACCCAGGAGAAGATGATCAGCGAAGAGCTTGGAGACGAGGTGTCCGCAGCTTTTGAAAAAAGCCAGCAGCGACTCCAGAACGATCTCAGGCTGGATGGCCTTAAACCGGACGCAATATCGGACAGGATCGAAGAGCTTGCCAAGTCATCTCCACTACTGAATGTAAAAGCAATTCAGAAAAGAGTTATGGCGATTATAGCAGAGATTGTGGATAAAAATATCACCATGTTCGCAGCCTATCCCTCGAAATCAGCCAGAAAGGAAGAACATAAACACGCTATCGATGTGACTTTGCTCAGCCTCCTTATCGCCCATCATTTCAAATACGTGACAAAAGACTTCCGTACGCTGGGGACCTCCGCATTGCTTCACGACATAGGCAAAAGCGCTTTGATCGACCTCCTCAACCGTCCCCTGGAAGATTTAAGTTCCGAAGAAAGAGCTGTCGAAATGCAGCATCCTGCATTTTCAATGCAGATTTTGCAAGAAAGTGAAACTTTCACTTTCGTCGAGCAGATCACAATTCATCAGCATCATGAAGAGGCAGACGGCTCAGGATACCCCCAGGGTCTGAAAAGTTCCGGGGCATCGCCAAACCCCGCTCAAACCTATAATAAAAAATATATTCATTACAACGCTGAAATCCTGGCAGTCGCCAATACTTACGATAATCTTCTAAATGGTTCGCTTCTGGGAAAACGTCATACTCCGGAAGAAGCGCTGGTTAAAATTATCAATCAACAAGCCGGTCATTGGAACGAATATGTTGTCAAGGCGCTGGTCAGCACTATACAGTGTTATCCGCGCGGTGCCTGTGTCAGAATCGTTAAAACCGCATCGGAAAGATATGACGGTTATAAGGGTGTAGTTGTAAAAAGCAATACGAATAACCCGTCCAAACCTACAGTTTGCCTTACGCATAATTCCCTTGGCAACGAGATCAAACCATTCATTATTGATTTCGGCGATGAAAAAGAAATGGAACTTGAACTGCATTAATTGTTCAACTCTTATCGCTGCCATAGTTTAGGGGTAATTTAGGGGGACAGTTTATCTGTTATTGTCTTGGTTAGCGCTGTATTTTATGAACAACTGCTAAAGAGTATGAATTTATACCCGAATATATCGAATCAGAAAATCTTTGAAAAAAAGTTGATAAGGGGTGTCGGATCGGCAACAAGACTGCAGAACCATGCCGCCAGGAATGCAGCATAATTTCCTATCGCATAACCAATTAAAGCCATAAGGATACTCACCGGAACCAGCCGTTCATCATGGAAAGCAGCAACAATTGGAGCGCTGGCGGCTCCGCCGATATTTGCCGCACTGGCGATTGCTGCTGTATGAACATCAATTTTAAATAACCGGGCGGCAAAAAGGATAAAAGCGCCGTGAATGAAAATCCAGATATATGCACCGGCAATAAATGGAACAGCTTGCCCTAAACCCACAAGCTCAGTCTTGGCGCCCATCCGCGCAACGAAAAGATATACCAGCGCCATTGCCAGTTCATGACTGCCGGGGATTTTGCGAGCTGGTGAAAATGAGAGGATCAATCCAATTGTCGTCACAATAAGAATTTTATATGTACCGGTACTGAGGATTGGTTTGATTTCAGGAATCAACTCTGCGATTCTTCCGGCAAGGAAAGCACCGCCCAGGGCAATAGCAAAAAGATAAAGAACATGCCTCATTGCCGGTTTGCCTTTATCCGTAATAAGACCGTCTGCAGCGGCTTTCATCTTTGTCAGGTGATCTTCCGAAACACCTGTAAAACGGTGGAATCTGCGAGCCATGTTTTTCGATTGCAGCAGGATAGGCAGCCAGACGAGATATACTACATTATCAGCGATTACTGCTAATCCGAAATCTGATCCCGAGGTCCCCAATCCTTCCGAAACAGCCGCCATGTTGCCGGTGCCGCCAATCCATGATCCCGCCAATGCACCGAATCCTTTCCATGCATCCGGACCAAGCCAGCCATTTACTACAGCAAACCCAATCGGCGCACCCACAACGACTCCAAGCGTGCCGATCAGCATAACAAAAACGCCTTTTCCCATAACACGTACTGCCGCCCTGACATCCACATCTAATAATAAAAGAATGAGGAATACGGGAAGCAGGTTAGCGCCCATCCAATCGTAAGTGGTGGACTTAACAGGGATTAACCCGGTATTGGAAAAAGCAACTGGCAGGACATAAATAAATAGGAGCGGCGGGATGAAATTGAACAGCTTCCACCCGGTGCGTTTCTCGAGATAAAACCATATTGCGGCATTCGCGGCAAGAACGAAGAGGATACCGACCGAGTTATTGATTAATGATTCAGGCATATATTTGACAGGTTCACTTAATTTCTGGTGAAGTTACGTAAGAAATAACAGGACTACATAGAAAATCTGTCATTTAAGCATGGATGCGGAGTGGGTTATTAAATCGCAAATCGTAATTTGAATGCATCTTGTGTTGTACTTTCACCTATAAGAAGATTGATTTGCGGATAGTCTGAATTGTGTTTACTTTATACTGTTATCTTTGCTCATTTGAATTCCAAAGGAGGGAACGATGAAGAATCTATTTCTAAGCATGTTGACATTTCTGATTTCTATAACATTGATTGCATCAGAAACGAACACTCCAAAATATCCCGAATACAAGAAAAATCCTATTGATCGAAGTTCAGAATCCGAGCTTGACGAAACAGTCAACATCTGGCCTGATTTGGAGCAGTACTGGACTGGATCAATCCGGTTCCAACTTGAGAACACATATACCTTTTTCGGTACTGATATTATAGCCGGTGGGAATATGATAGGGCAACGATACCGGGGATTTGCGCGTTTTGATCTTTCCGACATTCCCGATGGAGTGACAATTCAGGAAATTGAGCTGACCGCATATACATCCGAAGCAACTGAAGATAATAATCATGCTCTCGTTATAACTGAGCTGCCCGGTTTCCCTGAAAATCCTGATAATGATGACGCATCGGATGTATGGGATTCAATGGACAACTGGTATATTGAAGACGATTGGGATGCTATGCATGAGCAGGGAAATCACTCAATCGACCTGAACGAAGATGCAATCGAAGATCTCCAGGCGGCGCTGGATAATGGCGATGATTGGTGGGGCATCGGGTTTATGGAGGACGGTGACAACAATACCCTCGGTGTTTTGGCCGGTTACACCTCCCGCAGCCTCCCTCATTGTGAAGTAACATACACAGAGGGTGCGGGTATGCCTGCTCCTTCTGATGTTATCGCTGAATATCAATTGCCGGATCAAATGGTTATCGAATGGACAGATAATTCAGAAGAAGAGACACAATTTACCATTGAAATGCAATATAAAGAAGATGAGGATGACGATTGGGGTGACTGGGAAGAAGAAGGTACAGTTGAAGAAGATGTCACAACTTATGAGCATGAATTGCTCGAGGACGGATATTACCAATATCGTGTCATGGCTGAGAACGAGGAAACTAACTCAAGATGGATTGAGTCCAATGAAGTACAAGTAATTCTTCCGCCTGATGCACCTTCCAATGTGACTGCTGAATTTAATCCACCTGATGAAATTGAGATATCATGGGTTGATGAAGCTTTCAACGAAGCTGCATACCTGGTTGGAGTGCGCCATCGTCCGATTGATGGTGATTGGGGAGAATGGGAAACAGTCGAAGATTCATTACCCAGGAATTCAGAATCATCCGAATACACTCCCGAATCAGCCGGAGATTATATATTTCGTGTAGCCTCATTTAATGTTACCGATACTTCCGACTGGATGGAATCAAATGAGGTTTTTGTAACACCTTTCCCCGAGACTCCTTCCGGTTTTATCGCTGATTTTAATGCTGAGAACAGCTCAATAATAATGTATTGGATAGACAATTCTGATTTTGAAAATGGTTTTCGTTTGGAATGGAAGTCGCAGGAGGGGCAAGGCAGGTGGAGCGAATGGGATGAACTGACATTTACCGAACCGAATGTCACTGATTATGAAGACACAGATGTCCGCAGGGAAGCTTGGTATCAATACCGGATTCGAGCGGAGAATGAGATCGGTGAATCTGATTGGGTGGAATCGGACGAAGTATTTATCCTATCTGTTCCGGATGCGCCTTCTGACTTTCTCGTTGAATTCAATCCTGACAATGGAACGGTAACGCTGAGCTGGTTAGATAATTCCGATTATGAATCAAATTTTCGATTAGCGAGAAGATCACATTCGGGCGACAATGAGTGGGATGAGTGGAGTGATTTGATTTTACTTGAAGAAGACGTCACTGAATACACTGATACCGAGTTTGATTTTGAACGATACTATCAATACAGAATTCGCTCAGCAAATGAGGTCGGCGAGTCAGGATGGGTTGAATCAGAGGAGATATTTGTAACTGGCGTGTTCAATGATAATCCGAGCGCGATACCTATAGTGACAAAATTAACCGGCAGCTATCCCAATCCATTTAACAGCAGAACTACAATCAATTATCAGCTCCATCAAGCAGGAACTGTTTCTATCAGGTTGTTCGATATCCAGGGAAGACTGGTACGTGAACTCGTCAGGGGCAGTTACTCGTCAGGATATTATTCAGAATCATTTGATTTTTATTCACTCCCCAGCGGCATATATTTCGTTAGAATGAATCATCAAGAGGCAAACGATATTCTGAAAATCATGATTATTAAATAGCAACCGCCATGCTGCTCCGGGGTTGAAAAGTTGTTTTCTGAAAAACTTATGTTGAGGAAGGGTCATGATAGCCATATCATGATTTTTCCTTGACTTGCCCAAACCGCGTAAGGTATATTTCACACCTCTTACAGACTTCAATGTCATGTATCATATTGTTAATAAATAAATAATCATTTATCAGTCACTTGTCTGTAATATTGGGTATATTGCAGATCTGAATGCTTTACCTTCTGCCATTACCAAATATTGGAGTAAACCGGATGTTATCGAAACGAGTTCGATTAGGGCTCTCCATGCTGAATAGCATGAGGAGGGGGATCATACCCCTGATTTCAAAACCAGATCTCTTCAATCATGATCTCATTGTACATTTCACATATCATAAATGTTTGACACTGTATTTCGCTCAAATCATGAAATCGCTTACCTATGAATTTCATTTTAAATACTTTGAAATCAATACGGATATAGATTATTTCCGTCATGCTTCTCGGCAAGAGCCAGGCAAACGTGTGATCCAGGTAGCAAATATTAATGATATTGACCTGACAAAACTTCCGGATTATCGAGGTAGTCATGTTGTACGTGACCCTCGTGACCTGGTAGTTTCTGGATATTATTACCACAAACGTACAATTGAGAAATGGTGCCATAATCCTGATTTTGACTGGTCTTATATCGTGGAAAATCCAATATTCCAAGGTCATGTTGAGTCTGACCCGAAAAAATATCCAGCTAATATTTCTTACCAGGACTATCTGAATACCCTTGATAAAGAACGCGGACTGATATTGGAAATACTCTGGAGAAAGAACCATTTTCAGCACATGAGAACATGGGATTACAGTAATCCGAAAATGATCGAGGTTAAATATGAAGCGATCATTGGTGCCGAAACGGATACCTTTGCGAAAATTTTCGAGCATTATAAAATGCATCCGAAAATGATCGAACGTGGATTGAATATTGTAGATCGATTCAGCTTGAAAAATAAAGCAATCAGAAAAAAAGGACACATTCGCAGTGGAAAGAAACAACAATGGGCTGATGAATTTTCCGATGATGTCAAGAAAGTATTTGAAGACTTACATGGCGACCTCTTGTTGATCCTTGGATATGAAAAAGAGCAGACCCGGTAGCCGGATGTTAAATAATGATGGAAAAATATATCGTTGTGAGCTGAAGACTGGAACGAGGAAACCTTTCCTGAAAATGGAGTCCGAATGACAGACCGAAACGGTCAACCAGAAAAATTACCGCGAATGAGAGTGTCCAGGGATAATAGTAAAGCTCCGGATATCGTGCGCGAGGGCGCTCTTATTTACGTATTAGCTGGTCTCGGTAAAGTTTCGGGTTTTGTCCGTGAATGGGTTCTTGCATATTTTTTTGGCGCATCAATTATTGTTGATGCTTTCAGGATTACATTTGATCTTAGCAACACTATCTCCGGTCTTCTTTCTGCCGCTCAAGTCGAGTATTCTCTTGTTCCACTCCTTTCAAAATGGCGAACACTGAATATTGTTCATGCGAGGAATTTGTTATTCAGGTATCTCGCAGTAATTAATGTTGTACTCGCCATATTATCAGCTATTGCGCTTGGATTCTTAGCACCTTGGGCTACTGATCTGATCGCACCGGGATATAATGCAGAACAGCGCGATATTGTAATACTCCTGATTCGATGGGTTACTCCATCAATTCCAATATTTGTGGCTGTAAATCTTCTCGGTTACCTGCTTGTCAGTTCATACAAGTTTCGAGTATTCACTTTATTACCAATGTTCATCAATCCTGTGATGATTCTATCCGTGCTGTTGGTGGCAATATTTGACGCCCCAATCCAACTGCTTTCTCTGGGCTTCTCGGTTGGATTGATTGCCGCACTTCTGAGTCTTGCTTTCATTGCCAGGGACTCTCTCAGGGAAAAATACAGATCAACACGTAAACGGTTTATAACCATTATAATGCCATTCGTTCGCAACTGGTGGCCCTTGATGCTGCTCGGTCTCATGTTCCAGCTAAGGTTGTTAATTGATAAGCGCATCATTTCAGATTTGGGTGTGGGGGCAATAGCTGCATTAGGTTATGCTCGATTTCTTGTGATTTCCCCTCTGTCCATGGTCGGTACGTCAATGATTCGGATGATTTTGCCTCGATTCAGTGATCTGGCTGCCCTGGGGCGGGAAAAAGAGATGCTGAAGCAACTTACCACTTTGATTGAAGTGAGCCTGTTTGTCCTGCTCCCAATCATTATTGTAATCGTGACTTCAGCAAGTTCTATCATCCAGTTGATATACGGATATGGTGCATTCGATGCAGATGCAGCCAAGATTACTTCAGCGATTATTATTGGGTTTGCCCCCCTGATATGGATAATGCTGATCCGTTCACTGATCAACCGGGTATTTAATGCTCAAGGCAGGAATGTAGCATTGATCCCGATACATGGGCTCGGAGCTATAGTTATTGTCATCATGGCAATCCTGTTCACACGGTGGTATGGTGCCATTGGAGTTGCGGCGGCTGCATCGATAGGTGAATTCCTGAACATTATTGTGCTGCTGTTTGTCCTTGAGCGTAAAATTGCCTTTCGCTCTACGTGGATAATATTGCAATGGTGGTTACTGACCGCCGGTATCACGTTAGCGATTATTTTACTGCCGCATCCAGATAATTACCTATTACATATTGGCACTTCAGTGGGTTATACATTGATCGGGTGGAGTATCATCGGATTACAATTCCCTTCAGGGCGACGAAGTTATAGTATGTTGAAAAATGCCGTATCTCGATTGATTAAAAAAGATAATGAAGCAGATCACACAGCCTCATAATTTGAAAATTTGACCTGGTATCGGACATTTCTACAAAAACCATCAATATTAATTTCATTAATACATAATTATTATTCCATTTCCCGATCTCAATAAGGCTCTTGATTGTCTATTGTATTCAGCATATAGATCCTGTACATTTGTTCAGTTGATTATTTATTGACCTGTGTTCCAGGTCAGAGATAGAGTTCCAAAAATACACTGAGAAGGAGATTTAAGATGGGAAAGAATCCATATGTTGATTCATTAAGGTCGATGCAGAAGTTTTTTAACAAGACAATTGAAGTCCTCGATGAGAATGATTCTTCATTTCGCGCGACGGATGATACAAGAACAGTAGCCGAGCAGATAGCTCATACAGCCCAGACTATTGACTGGTTTTTCGAGTTCGGCTTTTTGAACAAGGGATTAGAAACAGATTTTGAAAAAATGGAAAAAGCAGTTCAGGATATAAAATCCTTTGTAAAGGCAAAAGAATGGTTCGACCGGTCGGTTGACAGCTTCTGCAAACATCTTGAGACGCTTAGTGAGGAAGATGTGATGGAATTGCTGCCTGATAATGATTTCTTTGGCAGGGTTCCTAAAATCCTGATGCTACATTCTGCGGTTGAGCACACAGCTCATCATCGTGGTTCCCTGGCAGTGTACGTACGTCTGATCGGGAAAACTCCACTGATGCCTTATATGGAATAGAGAATCTTTGTTCCAAATTTTAACAGTCATAACCCGAGACAATTGGATCTCGGGTTAATGGCTTATATTAGAATAAGTGAACTACTCGCCAACCCATGTGATTTGATCCAATAGAAAAAAAACAAGGTTAGTGAATAGACCCAAAGGGTCGAAAGCATGTAGCCCTCGGCGTAAGCCGGGGGAGTAGGTCGATCAAACATATCCCAAGCCCCGCAGGGGCGAAAGCAATTTATAATGCTGGATTTTTATATACAAAAGCAAATTCATGAATTATTACATTCGAACAATATTATTTTCTTGATTTGATATAATTTCTTCCGCCCCTGCAGGGCTGATTAGGTGCCGACTTCTCCTCCCGGCGCTTACGCACCGTGCTACACGATTTCGCTCCGCTGGAGCTTTTTCATTTCACTCAGGTATTACATTAGATTGTATTAAACGAGTTCTATTTGGTGTATTGAAGCCATACGCATATGTATTTTTCTACATACCCCGTTCAACTTCCAATAGCGCCTGGGTGGGCTTGGTGCCCGACTTCTTACAGTCGTCGCTGGGTGGCTAGGTGCCCCGACTGGCCTAGTGCGACCTCTGACGTATAGCTGTCGGGTTTCACTCGATTCAAATTCAGTAGAGCGACATTCCGAGCTTTCTCCTTTATTCTATTATATTATCAAATACACTTCATTATATTTGTCGGGCGTGAAGTACGAATAGTTAGACTATAGTGTCTATCTATTGAAACTTTCTTCTTATACCGCTTTGTTATTCTGTTTTACAGATATCAAAAACTGTTTTAGAATTCAGGAAATTATAGTTGCTTTTTAATTCAATTCCATTCGCGATTTTTCTGCCGATAGTCTATTTGATTTACTGGTCTATAGGTGCGCGCCGGTTCAAGATTCAGAATTTCATGCTGATCCTTGCCAGCTATGTTTTTTATGGTTGGTGGGACTGGCGGTTTCTGAGCTTGATTTTCATCAGCTCACTGGTGGATTATGTAGTCGGCGGGAGGATGGATCGAAGTACTAATCAGAGCACACGGAAAATACTACTGTTAATCAGTATTTTTGTCAATCTCGGGATACTTGGATTTTTCAAATATTTCAACTTCTTTATAGATTCATTTGCATGTTTGCTGGGGACGTTCGGTTTGCAGGCTAACATGCCGACTTTACGTATTATCCTCCCGGTGGGAATAAGTTTTTACACCTTTCAGACCCTCAGCTATACCATTGATATTTACCGCGAGAAGATAAAGAGTACCGGCGATCCAATCGCGTTTTTCGCTTTTGTAAGTTTTTTCCCACAACTTGTAGCGGGACCGATTGAACGAGCCAAATCATTGCTTCCTCAGTTTACACAGGTGCGCCAATTTGACGATTCGAACGCACGTGACGGCGTCCGTCAAATGTTATGGGGTTTCTTCAAAAAAATGGTGGTTGCAGACAACCTTGCCCCCCATGTGGAATTCATATTTGAGAACTATGCTACTCTGGATAGTATAACACTGTTCCTTGGTGTCTTTTTCTTCGCACTCCAGATATATTGTGACTTTTCAGGATATTCTGACATAGCTATCGGGATTGCACGCCTCTTCGGTTTTTCACTGATGAGGAATTTTGCATTTCCATATTTCTCAAGGGATATTGCTGAATTCTGGCGTCGCTGGCATATCTCTTTATCATCATGGTTCAGGGATTATGTTTATATCCCGCTGGGGGGAAGTTATGTGGGGAAATGGCAAAGAATCCGCAATATTATTATTACTTTTACTGTCAGCGGATTCTGGCATGGTGCAAACTGGACATTTGTCATCTGGGGGCTGTTGAACGGTTTGTACTATATCCCGATCATGCTAAAGGAAAAGCAGAAGAGATATACTGATACAATAGCGCCGGGCAGGTTGTTTCCGGGAATACGTGAAGCAGGTGCGATTTTGCTGACCTTTCTGCTTGCATTACTTGCATGGGTTTTCTTCAGGGCGGATTCACTCAGTCACGCTTTCGGATACCTGGGACAGTTTTTCCGTATGCCTTTTACAGGTTCCGGGTACAGCGATTATCTGCGTCCTCTTTGTCTTGCTATTATTCCACTGGTTATTGAGTGGCTTCAACGCGATAAACAGCATGGTCTGGAGATCAGCCTGCTGCCTCTCGTTGTACGCTGGATGATTTATGCTATTGTCTGTTTTGGTATTCTCCTGTTCGGAAGTTTTGGGTTTCAGCAATTTATTTATTTCCAATTTTAGGCTTTGTTATGTTTCGTTTTTTTGTAAGAGCCATTGTTTTCATTATTTTACTCGTGGTCGCTTCGGAGATAGCACTCCGAACGGTTGTCCATGCCTCTCTGGCACCCTACGCGAAACAAGATAATGAATTCAACATTATGCATTATGATACCTCAAAGACACGAACAGGAATATTTTCAGTGGGAAGACTGGCACAGGAACAGGGACATTGGCGTGTCAATAATTACGGCTGGAACAGTATTTTTGACTATGTATCTGCAGAAAAACGTGATAAACCACTAATAGCAGTTATTGGTGATTCATACACGAACGCTCTGCTTTGTGATACAGACCAGCGTATTGACTGGGCGTTGAAGGAACAGGTTGGAAACAAGTATGATGTTTATAGTTTTGGTTACGGTGGGATATTCCTGGCAGGTACTATAGATGTGGCACCGTACGTTGAAAAATATTTCGATCCCGATGTTGTTGTATTTCTCATCACCAAGAACACTGTCAAGAACAGTTTGAAACGGTATGACAGCAGTCCACTCCATAAACAGCTAAGGCATACCGGAGAAGGAATCGAAGAAGTGCCTCCCGGTAAATATCGTGCTGTCCCTTATCGCAGGCTAGCAAGGAAAAGCGCACTGGTGCGTTATATAATGTTGAACACATATATCTTTCAGGATCCACTGGATGAGGATAACAGCACTGATTCAATTGATCAGAATGAGGAAAAGATAATACAGGACGCAGCGGATTATATCGTTACTGAGTTGAATGACAAGCTGCCGGGCAAGGAGTTGGTATTTCTCGTAGATATGGATCGTGTAGCGTTATATGATGATGAAAACACACGTCCGGAACACCTGAAAACCAGTCTTCGTCTTGAAAAAGCATGTCAACCCTTCGAGAATTGCCATGTCCTCGACCTGACCGATCCGTTTTATCAGTATTACCATGAAACCAGCAAAAAATTGAATTTCAAAAACGACACCCATTGGAATCCCACAGCGTACAGAATTGCGGCGGAGACAATCTATAGTTTCCTTAATGACAGGCTATTAACTACTTCACAAGAGTAACCTTCTTCGTTGTTATTTTCGATCCCATGTTTGATCTGATCAGGTAGATTCCTGATGCTGAGTTTGATGCGTTCCAGATGAAACGTACTTGACCGGGAGAAACCGGCTGGTCGGTTAGTGTTGTCACATGTTTGCCGAGAATATTGAATATGTCAAGACGTAGATTACTGGCTTCGGGTAGTGTAACAGTGATATTCAAATCGGGATTGAACGGGTTTGGATATGCGTCAATGCTGAATATTTTTGGTAACTCAGTAACGGATTCATCTGATACTGAAGTAAGATCTCTGAACAGGATATACTCGGCTGTTCTTTCTATCAGTTCTTCACGGCTCATGGTAGCTGGAGGTCCGCTGTACAGCTCAGAAAGCGAAAATCCAAAAGCTGCAATCCGCCAGCCGTAATCGAGCCGGGCGGCGACTCCTTCATTACCTTGAGTTAGAAAAACCGCCGGATTTCCACAACAAGCCGAACAGAGTGTTACACCCTGTTGACCTGTCGCAACAACGTTTCTTCCGTCAGCTATCGGATCATCCTCGATCCCTATAAAAGCACGGTCATTGATCGGCGCTGTCCATTCGCCAGGTACAGCCTGTCCCCAGGAAGGATTAGCATCACTCCATATCTGGTCCAGGTATTGACCGCTTATTACTCCGTTCCCGTCAAAACTGAACCAATCAAGCAGGACGTCATCGTCACCGCTGAATAGGTATTCCGAATTCCTGCCATCGGCTTCGATCCAAACTGCATCAGATTCATACATATTTTCAGGTAGATTATTCAGGTCTTCATTTGGAGTACCCCAAACAACATCGAGGCTTTCAAGTATTGCTCCAAGTGTATCAACAGGACCGGATACTCCATCCTGTATTAAGACTATCTCCGGACGACCGGTAGCAAGATTGAAGAAATAAGTTTCATCGAAATCCTGTGACTGAATATTCAATTCAAATGCTTCCCATTCTGGCGAACCGTTTCCATCACCGGTTACAGGAACTTCAATTGTGACCCGTTCTGGTTGAAGGAATTCTATAAGTGACATTTCATCATAATGGCGACCCCAATCAGTTGAACCATTCTCATCGGGAGTGATCTCCCAAACATAACCAGTAACAGGTAATCCATCGTTTTTGATATAAAACTGGAGTACGGCGTTTTCGTCAGGCTGTAAGACATTATCCGGAGTATCATCTTCTTCCGCCAACCGGAACTTAACAGTCAGGTCAGGTGCGTCCAGATCATCCCTGTGAACGAAACGAGCGGGAACATCGAGATTCGGGAATAAATCTCCTCCTTCAAATTCATAATCCCTTATTACGAAATAATCCTCCCCAGCAGGCCATTCTTCGGTGATATAAGTGTTTGCAACTCCAAACGTAACATTCATCACATCGAACAATTGTCCATGTGAAGGGCTTGATGAATTATCCATAATCTGACGGATATGTATCTCCGGGAAATCATCTGCTCTATGTCCCACCCAATATATCAGCGGCGCTTCACCGCGCCAGACCCATTGCTCGAACCATTCATCAATATTATTATCGCCGGTCACCTGCCTGAATTCTTCACGAAGGTCTTCACTGCACACATGACCGAATTCATTATTGTCAAGGTAATTTCCAACTGCTGTTGTAAAATCTTCTTCGCCGTATCTCATCCTCAACTGGTGGATTGCAAGAGCGCCGCGTTGATAGGGCAGGGGAGAGGACATGGTCTCGTCATAATCATCATTCACTAATGCCTGATTATGCCCTTGAGCTTCCCAATTAAAGTATGAATTACGGTCGGAACGTATCTCGTCCAGATAGTCACCCCAATCTCCCAGGTAGTTAGCCCAGACAGCCTCAGACCAGACCGCAAAACCCTCATTCAGCCAGAAGTGTTCCCAGTGAACCGGGGTAGTTAAATCGGCGAACCATTGATGTGCGATTTCATGAACTACGATGGATTCATATTGACGATTCCCGGTTATCATGTTATGTCCAAGGGAAATCATTGTCTGGTGTTCCTGTCCGCCCCAACCGTTAAACACACCACATTCCACGATCTTCAATTCATCAAAAGGATATTCATACCCGAAAGCTTCTTCGAAGACCTCAACAGCCTGTGGTACCCGCGCAAAATCAAAGGCAGCATCGGCGGAATCAGCTCGATAGACATAAAAACGAATCGGAAAGGGCTCGGTTTGAGCTTCGATTATGGCGTAATCGGCAATTGCAAATCCCATTTCACTGGTACAAACAGGATGATTTTCAATCCAGCGGAACCAATCGAGATCTTCCTCCTGCCAGATATTCTCAAGAGTTCCATTCGCCACGGCGGTCAATCCTTCGGGTACACCAAGCTCCCAGGTGACATTTGCCTTGCAGTCAGGACTGTCGATCACCGGCGCCCAGGCATGAGCGCCATCGGGGAAACTGAATGTCCAGGCTCGGTCATCGGTCATCCAAAGTCCCATGCCTCCGAAAGGACCGTTAACCGTACCTTCTTCACCACTGTATTCAATTCGTATTGTCAACTCTTCCCAGAAATCGAAAGGAATTTCAATTGAAAGAAGATCGTTCTCATGGTCAAACTCAAACTCTTCTCCTTCGCTTGAACGTATCTCAGAAATTTCCAGGAGGTTGCTTGAAGCATCAAATTCAATAGGATTAGGAGCGCGTTGTTCAGGATTTGATAGTTCGACTTCCGCATACCCTGAGTATGTGGAATTATCGAAATCAAAAGCCAGGTGAAAAGTATAAGCATCTACTTCAAAATTGAGATCAGCTATTGTATCAAGTTCTGAGAAAGCAGAATAATCAAAGAGATCATTGTTATCGATCATTGACATTGGGCAGGCGATGGAATTCAAAGGTGCAGAAACAAATATTAGAGATAGAGCTATTAGTATTGATACAGAGTATGAATAACGTAACATGGTATCGATCCTTTCAATCCGGGATTGGAGTGCCTCGCATAAAGGTTAGACGCTCCTAATAATTTAATGATATATAATATGATGTAAAAGGGGATAAAGTTCCATTGAGGAGGAATGCGGGTGATAGTGAATGGCTTCCTATGTATTTTTCTTTATTGCTCTTAATGAAAAACCGGAATAGTAGAATAATAATAGTTGAGTCGAATGAATCTTCACTGATTTTCTTGATTCCGACTCCAACGTTGTCTGTATTTTGGTTGCATTTGATATCATATTATGCTATCATAAATAAGATGAATAAACGACATCAACGAACTTTGGATGCAATTTATCAGATTCCTGTTCCAACAAACCTGGAATGGAGACGAATTGAGGCTCTCTTCATTTCTCTCGGAGTTCGTGTCGTCGAGGGGAGAGGTTCAAGAATTCGATTTGAAATGCATAACAAGGTTGCAACATTTCATCGCCCTCATCCAGGAAAAGAGGCAAAACCGTACCAGGTGCGTGATGCTCGACGATTTTTAGAATTATTAGGAATTTCACAATGAAAACCATGAAATATAAGAGTTATTCTGCTCGAATTGAATATAGTGATGAAGATGGATGTTTTATTGGACATATTGCCGGGATTGAGGATATAATCGGATTTCACGGGGAATCGGTAAGTGAGGTACGTGGAGCTTTTGAAGAAGCAGTTGATGATTATCTTGAAACTTGTGAAAAGTTGAACCGTTCTCCACAGAAATCTTATTCAGGCAAATTGATGTTACGAATACCGTCTGAAGTTCACGCCGCCGTTGCAACTGCAGCAAAAGTAAGTGGAAAGAGTATCAATCAGTGGGCAGCTGAGAAACTGGCTCATGCTGCTGATGAATAATTAAAGCAGATCCGTAAATTATTGAACTACCTGATTAACTGCACTTTTTTTGTATTTGAAAACCTGTTATTAACAGTCATCCTGATATAATAATTGCCGCTTGATACAGGTAATCCTGTGGCATCAATCCCATTCCATATTGTTTTATATCGTCCTGCCTTGTAATCTCCCTGAACTAAGGTAATTAATTTTCTTCCAAGAACGTCAAAAAGCTGGATATCGACGGCTCTCGATTCAGGTAAAGCGAAGGGAATTATAATCGTTGAATTAAATGGATTTGGGAAAGGATTCGATAATTCGTATTCAACGGGCACAGTACTCTCCGGATTTTCCTGCGCGATTGTGAGATACTCTCCTTGAATAAATACCGTATCGGTGGGAACATCGGGATCGTTTGTGCCTAATAGAATAAATCCTTCGATGTGATCTCCTACATTGAATGCATTAGGTGGAATATCAAGTGAAATCAACCCAACCTGGTCAGTTTGCAGGATTGAATCGCTAAGTACTACTGATGCTTCTTCGCCTGGTTCATCTCCGGTCCATTCCAGTTCGAGTATCGCAATCTCAAGATCCCCTGCACCAGTATTGCTTAAGGTATCGGGAATCTGCATCACCTGCCCGTCTATGTTCGAATAGGCGATGATGCCTGGTGAATGAATCATATTTGGCATTAACAAACCGTATTCATAAATACTCAAGGAGTTTCTTGTGCAATGGTAAACGTAAGGTTCATCCATCACAATATTTGTAAGCCCTCTATATTCGTCTTCATGCAGATACCGGGCGATTTCTTCGGGATCTTCAAGGTCTGAAAAATCGTATATTCGAATCCCATCTTCATATTTATAGACTGTAAGAACTTCATTATTTAAATCCATCTTATTACCACTTATTTCATCAAATGATGCAATCAGTTCTGGATTGCCTGGTTCTGTATTATCAAATAAGATTAGTTGCTCAGTGGAGAGAAGAAAGATAATATTTTGTGAGATTAAAATTTCTGTATTAGGACCATTCAGGTTAAGAGTACGTTCCAAACTTATATCTTCCGGATCAGTTATATCCAAAACTGTCAAATCCGACCAGTTAAGCAGGTAGAGATAACCTTCACTATATGCCATATCTTCTGAACGATTATCAATTTCAAATACGTCGAGTATCATAGGATCATCAGGAATAGTAATATCTATGGTGTAAATAACACCACTGTTTTTTGCACAAAACAAGCTGCCGAAAATATTCAAATATGTGTAGCTACGACCATTTTCACCAGGCAACTCTAATATACTAATTAGTTCTGGATCTTCAGGATCATCGAGGTCAAAAATCCTGATTTCATTGCAATTGGTAGCAAAAAGCAATCCATTGAAGATCTTCATATCAGTACCACTTAAGCCCCATTGAAATTCTGTAATTGGGAAAAGACCAATCAAAACCGGCTGCTCAGGGTCGGAAATATCCACGATTTTAACCTCAAGATTGACTGAAAGAAGTTCATAAAGATAGTCACCGTATAAAGCAATTCTGCTGGTAACACCAAATAGACAATACTGACTGATTAATTCCAGTTGATCCTGGTCATTGAATTGAACCTGGAAAATACCTGCGGTACTATTCAAAACTACGACAAGATCATCCTGTACTACTATTTCTACCCAGGAGGATCGATGAGGATGAGATATCTGAAGAGAGGCGATTTGTTCGGCATCCAACGGATCGCTGAAATCCATCACAGAAAAGCCTGCATCAGCCAGGATATACAAGATAGAATTTTCGACCTCCAGCAAAAGAACTGAACCCCTGGGACATCGCACTTCTGTCACGATTTCGATATCTTCAGGATCAGAAACATCAACAACTACTATACCATCCGGTTGTTGGCCTATGTAAACAAAATCTCCTTCGACTGCTATGTCTTTTGACCATCCATCAATTATTGCGCTGTCGCTTATTTCAGGTTGTTCGGGATCAGTGGCGTCAATGACAAATATTTCCGATTCATTTTCCATGATGTAGTAGCAACTCAAATATGCATATTCATCCTCTGCTGTTATACACCAGCTAACATGATTGAACTGTTGCAGGGCTACCTGGCCTGTAATTTCAGGGTTTTCCGGATCGGAAATGTCGATTACATTTACAACATAATCAGCATTTCCCACCCTTATTTCCACAAATACCAAATCTCCATCAACACAGAATTCTCCTGTTAACTGATGCTGGAGAAAACCAACCTGGAGGGGATCGGTTGGGTCGGAGATATCAACTATATGCAGACCTTCACCTGAAACCCATAAGTAGGCAAAATCTCCAGATACCTCAACTCCACGAACATTGTCGCCATCGAATATATAATTGATTTCTATTGGTTCTTCAGGGTTAGAAATATCAACAATACTTAATCCTGATGTATTTGTAGCGACATATACAAAATCACCGGCAATATCAACATCATATGCGTAATACCATTGACGTTGTGATCCGACTATATCCATGTTCCAGCGTTCCTGGGCATAAAGGGGAATTGAAATCACAGAGGCGAAGATAAACAAAAGAATTAATTCATTGAGCTTTTTCATGATTCCTCATTAAAACAATTGCAGCAATAACGATGCAGTCCAGTTTGCATAAATTACCAACTACCTGATTAACTGCACCTTTCTGGCTGAACTAAACTTGTTTTCTGTTGACATCTTGACATAGTAGGTCCCACTGGAGACCAGGCGTCCATCCAGGTTGACGCCATTCCAGATTGCATTATACCGGCCCGGTTGGTAATCCCAATCCACAACCAGATTAACTTTTCTTCCCAGGAGATCATAGATTCCGATACTAACCTTCCCCGGCTCAGGCACTGCGAAAGGGATGGTAAGCGAAGGGTTGAACGGATTCGGATACGGATGGGATAATTCGTACACGAGTGGTAAATTAGAATAAGATACATCAACGATTTCGCCGAAATACTCACCTTCGATAATTACTGTATCCACTGGAATAAGTAAATCATTAGTGTTGAAAATCAGAATCCCTTCTATATCAGCGCTATCTTCAAATGCACCTTCCGGAACGTCTAATGTAACAAAGCAGGTTTCACCCTGCTCAATTTCCCTGTTGCTGAAAACAGCGGCAATATCTTCTTCAGGCTCATCTCCAAGCCATAAAATTTCAACAGCTTCAAGCTCAAGAACACCTTCGCCAATATTAAAGATCGTATCCGGGAGCTGAGTTTCCATACCGTTGTTAAAGGTGTAAACAATTCTTCCGGGACGATGTACCATTTCAGGCGTCGCTTCAAGCTCATAAATAAACAAACCGTTCCTGGCAGCATTACAGACCATTAATCCATCAAGAGTGAAATTTGATCGGGCACTATAGTTATCTTCCTGACTGTACCAGGCGGTTTCCTCAGGATTGAGCGGATCTGAAACATCAAAGATACGGATTACACTTTCTGTGTTGTAAATAACTAATTTATCTCCATCAAGCTCCATTTGTCTGCCACTTATATTTGCGAATGAAGTATCCTCCGCTGGTTCAGCCGGATCGGTGATATCGTAAATGATCAATTCATCGCGCGCGAGTAAATACAGATAATCACCAACCATTTCCAGTCCAACAGTGTAACTATTAATCTCAATACTATCTACCACTCTAATATCTTCTGGATCGTTCAAATCAAATATAGTCATAGATGAGTGTGCTTCACAGTAAAGGTAACCCTGGTGAATGATTAGATTATCCAGAATTCGGTGGTTATCACCGAAACCAAATGCGTCGAGTCTTTCAGGTGATGATGGATCAGAAATATCAATGGTAATTAACACTCTCGAATTGCTTGTTACCAGCAGACTGTCGAACACTTCAAAATATGTGGTACCACTGCCGTTACCGTAGGCTAATGAAGCCACACCAATCTCCTCCGGATGTTGGGGATCATCGAGATCATAAATGAAAACATTTTGGCAATCAGTGGCGAACAACAGACCGTCTTGAATTTTCAAATCACTACCTTGTCCCCAATACATATCCTCATCAAGATAAAAGAAATTAACAGGCTCAGGCTGGGAGGGATCAGATATATCAATAATTTTTACAGCAAGATTATAAGACAGTATTTCATATAGATAATCATCATAAACAGCATTTTTGCGTACATCTCCAAAAGGACAAAAATGCGATAAATGCTCTACCTCTACCTCTTCTTCATCAAATCGCAAGATATTCAGTCCGGCAGTATAATTAGACATCCCTATCAGACCGCCCGAAATAAATATTTCATTTGCTATTGATAAACCTGTAAGGTTCAGTTGTATCCAGGTTATTTCCTCAACATTAAGAGGATCGGAAAAATCCATTATGGAAAATCCACCTCCGGCGCAGATATAGAGATTTGAATTTTCAACACCTAATTCAAAAACCGATCCCCTTGGGCAAGTCTGACCTGCGATAAACTCTAAGTCTCCGGGATTTGTTATATCAACAACTGATATTCCGTTATAACCTCGCGCGATGTAAGCTAAATTTCCCTCAACAGCAATATCCTCTGCATAACCACCAAGATTGATTCTGTCTGTTATCACCGGTTCATTTGGATTGGATACATCTACAGCCCACATGTCTGAATTACCCGCGAGGTAAACGAAAGTACCTCGTGCTGCGATATGCCAATTCGCATGACCAAGCTGTTCCAGTCCTTCAGTTTGACCTGTCAACTCAGGATTTTCAGGATCTGAAACGTCAATAATATTTATTACATAATCTTCATTGTTGTCTGGGCGGAGGATTGCAAACGCCAGGTTTTCATTGGCACAGAATGCACTGACGTTTTCATGCTCAAGAAATCCAACCTGCTCAAGTTGGGTAGTGCCCCCTGAGATATCGACAATTCGTAACCCGTCATGCAGATCCCAGAGATAAGCGTAATCACCCTCGATTTCAACATATTTAATCCAGTAACCGTCCAGGGTGTACATGGTTTCAAACGGATCTTCCGGATTAGATATGTCCACAACACTCAATCCGGAGGTAGAAGTGGCGACGTATGCATAGTCTCCTGAAATTTCAACGTCCCAGGTATAATCCCATTGGCGGAGTGATCCGGCAAGATCCATGTTCCAATGTTCCTGGGCAAAAATGGGAATTGAAATCGCTGATACGAAGATGATTGATACGAACAATCTGAGAAGCTTTTTCATCGTTTCCTCCATATATCTATAGTGGTAACAATTGAAAGGTAGTGAGTATTCCTCACTAATGACGTAGTATATTTAAAAAATAATACCTTTGCAATAGATTAATCAAATTATTATATTTTGATTATGTCCATTATTGTGTTCCAAATACAATAATGGCAATCTAATCCAAGTAGAACAGTTACTTGATTTCTTAACACCGAGGATAATTCGTCAACCATCAGTATTTGTCTCCAACAGTCTCTATCTTACTGGCTTGTATTACTGTAAGTTCTTCTTGCCTATCCAAATAGTATTCTTCTATATTAAATGTTGCTCAAAGACGGTGGAATGATGAAAATTTCAATTGCTGAAAACCTTGCCAGTATTAAAGATAGGATTGTAAAAGCAGAACATAAGGCAGGGCGGGAGCCGGGTTCTGTGGAATTGATGGCAGTATCAAAAACGATGCCTGTTGCCAATGTGGTTGCGGCATTCAACGCCGGGCAGATGCTCTTTGGAGAAAATCGTTTTCAAGGGACGCCAGAAAAAATAGCTGATGTCGCGGATTCGATCAGGGATAAGGCAGGACGTATTCGATGGCATTATATCGGACACGTTCAATCGAATAAAATCCGTAAAATTTTTCCTGACTTTGAATTATTGCATGGCCTTGACAACGAAAAACTAATCATTAAGATTGATCGAGTTGCAGAAGAGCTTGGGATTATCGCACATGGATTATTGCAGATAAATGTTTCCGGGACTGTTACGCAATTTGGATTAAATCCGATGAGAGCTATTGAAACAGCAGAAAAAGTAGCTGGACTGAAAAATATTCGAATTGAAGGTCTAATGGCAATTGGCCCCATGACCGATGATGAATATCTGCTCCGAAGAGCGTTTGAAAGGGTTCGTATCGAATCGGAAAAGATTGCAGAATTGAAGCTTGAAAACGTTGAAATGAAAACCCTTTCGATGGGGATGTCCGGCGATTTTGAAATAGCAATCGAAGAAGGATCGACCCTGGTAAGAGTCGGCACCTCGATTTTCGGCGAAAGAAATAAATAAGTCAAAGATTACTGAGTGATCGAAAGTTTGTAGCCTGGGGCGCAAGTGCTGGATACAGAGATTATCTATTATCCAGGCAATGTAATGGCGGAGATCTAAGCGGGGCATGAATACTTCCCTGCGTTTTAACGAAAAGAACAAACAGGTAAAATTACTATAATTGAATCCGGTACCATTATGAATGTATCACCTTTAGATATTCGTAAGCAGGAATTCAACCGAAAAGCTCGCGGATACGATGTTGATGAAGTAACCAGTTTCCTTGAAATGGTCGCAGACCAGTTTGAGCAATTGTTGAAAAAGGCAACGGAACTGGAAAAAGAAGTTGAGCTGTTCAAGGGCAAAACTTCAGAATTTCAGCAGAAAGAATCATCGCTGCATGATTCGGTGATGGATGCTCAGCGTCTTCATCAGCAGAAAGCGGAGAAGGCACAGCAAGAAGCGGAATTAGCTGTTCAGAAAGCCCATCTCGAAGCTGATAAGATAATTCACCAGGCACGAAAGAAGCATCACAGGATTCTTGACGAAATTCATCGTCTTGAAGGACAGCGTCAGGGTTTCCTGATTAAGATGCGTCATATTTTGAAAAGCCAGATTGACTTGATGGAGATTATCGAGCAGGAATCACCAGCAGACAATAAGGCAGCGTTGTCAAAGAAATCGAACAGGTTAAGATCAGGCAACAACATTAAGGCTACAACATCCGCAAACGGCGAGCCCGGAAGTGGTTTACAGAATAAGGGAATTGATAACAGGGGTGATGCGAGTAAAAAAAATCAGCCTGTTCGTCCTGTTCCACAGGCAGCAAAACCGGGAAACACGACAAAAGATTCTTAGAACGCAATTAAATTTTAACATAATTCGCAATAAAATCACAGGCACTGAATAAAAATGTTCAAACCAGTTCAAAACCCTCCTGATTTTCCGGCTCTTGATCACAAGATCCTGGATAAATGGGAGCGCGATAAAATATTTGAAAGGTCTTTAGCACAACGCTCGGGTGGGGAAGATTTTGTCTTCTACGACGGACCTCCCGGAACCAATGCGCCGCCTCATATCGGGCATATGATGCAGTCAGCTTTGAAGGACCTCTGGCCCCGTTTTGAAACAATGCGGGGTAAGAGAGTACTCCGAAAGGCAGGATGGGATACCCATGGTTTGCCGGTGGAGCTAACCGCTGATCGTGATCTGAAACTTGGAAGCAAGCAGGAAATTGAAGATTACGGTATCGCAAAGTATGCTGATTATTGCAGGAAAACAGTCTTTCGATTTAGAAATTCATGGGAGGAATCTATACGGCGGATCGGTCGTTTCCTCGATATGGATGATTTTTATGCTACTTATAAGACTTCCTATATCCAGTCGGACTGGTGGGTATTAAAACAAGCATGGGAAACAAAAGTAAAGCCTGAATTCGTTAATCCACAAAACCTGATCGGCGGCGACAGATTTCTCTATAAAGATTACAGGATATCAGCCTGGTGCCCCAAACAGGGTACTACTTTATCCAATTTCGAAGTTGCCCAGGGTTACAAGGATATTGTAGAACTCACATTGTTCACCAAGTTCAAGGTGATTAGTGAAGAAAACTTGTACCTGGTAGCCTGGACGACAACAGCCTGGACATTACTATCAAATATCGCCATTGCGGTCGGTCCTGATATCCCATATTTAAAAATTCGTCTGACGGAGGACGCTAAAGGCGGAAAAACAGGAGAGCGCATCCTGATTGCGAAAGATCGCCTGCCTACAATAGAAGGTTTTATCGGAAAATACGAGATTGAAGCAACGTTATCCGGGAGCGAGCTTGCCGGAATGCGCTATAATCCGTTGTGGGATTTCCAGAAACTTGAAGAGGGTCAGAATAATCATGGGCATTTCGTAATCGCTGACGAGTATGTAACTGCCGATGATGGTACAGGAATGGTTCATATTGCCCCTTACGGTGAGGATGATCATAGAATAATAAAACAGCATAAACTTACAATAGATTTGAATGTCAATTCTCATGGATATGTGGAGAAACGAGTAGGTGATTGGGCAGGGCGCTGGTTTAAGGATGATGAGCTTGAGATAGATATACTAAGAGATCTTGCCGCTCGAAATCTTCTCCTTGCAAAAGAAAAACATGAGCATACTTATCCTTTTCATTATAAAACCGGTAGCCCCTTGATGTATTTCCCCCGTCCAGGCTGGTTTATCCGTAGTACTGCCATGCGTGATGAAATGTTAGAGGCAAATTCGTTGATTAACTGGGTGCCGGAGCATATCAGGGAAGGAAGATTCGGCAAATGGCTTGAAAATGTGGTTGACTGGAATATCACACGCGAGCGGTACTGGGGAAGCCCCCTCCCGATCTGGAGCAGTGAGGATGACAGCGAATCTGTTTGTGTTAATTCTATTTCTGAGTTGAATGAACACATGGTTCGTTCAGGAGTCAAACCGCTCCCTCTTGATGCTGATTTACATAAACCCGGAATTGATGAAATCGTTCTTTTGAGTGAGAATGGACAAGAACTTCGCCGTGAGGATTTTGTTCTTGATTCTTGGTTCAATGCCGGGATTATGCCCTGGGGGCAGACAGGATATCCTGCCACTGAAGGATCAAAGGAGTATTTCGAGTCGCAATATCCCTGTGATTTCATATGCGAAGGACTGGATCAGACAAGGGGATGGTTCTATAGCCTATTGGCAGCGAGTACCCTGCTGGCAATAGCTCGTGGAGATAAGGACAAAAAGAGATGGTCAAGCTATAAGACAGTTATCTGCACCGACCTTGTCCTCGACGAGCATGGCGAAAAAATGTCGAAGACCAAAGGGAACGTTGTAGCCCCTGTACCCATGATGGACAAATACGGCGCTGATGCGGTTCGCTGGTCATTTTTACGAAACAATCCCTGGCTGCCGGTTCGGTTCGGCGAGGAAGCATTAAAAGAATCGTTACGTCAGATATTTATTCCTCTATGGAATGCCTACAGCTTCCTGGTCACGTATGCGAATGTCGATCATTGGGAACCCGGCAATACAAATGAGATGTCGGAACCCACTCTTATCGACAAGTGGATAATGGCTTGTTATCAGGATTTGATCGAAGAGGTAACTAAACACCTTGAAGCGTATGATGTAATGCCTGCTGCATCAGCGATTACTGATTTCGTTGACAGGTTAACCAATTGGTACATACGTCGCAGCCGACGCAGATTCTGGAAAAGCGATGAACTCCAGGACAAAAATCGTGCATATAAAACTCTGCATGAGGTACTCGTCGGTCTGAGTAAAATTATTGCTCCATTTGCTCCATTTATTTCAGAAGAGATTTACAGTAATCTCGCTAAAAACTATATTGAAAATGCTAAAGATTCAGTGCATCTTGAAGATTGGCTTGAACCGGATACTGAGTGGCAGAATGCCGACCTGAAACAGCGGATGGATTATGTCCGTAAAATTGTGTCCCTTGGGCATGCGGCGAGAAATGATGGGAAGCTAAAAGTTCGTCAACCGCTGAAAACCCTGTTTATCGTTGCAAACGGAAATGACAGGCAAGCCGTAGATGGGCTCAAAGACCTTGTCATTGACGAGCTGAATATTAAAGATATACAATTCGTTGAATCACGTTCTGAGTTGATTTCATGGAGTGTGAAGGCGAACTTCAAAAAACTTGGTCCCAGGTTCGGCAAAGATATGAAAAGCTGGACTGATCGGATCATGCAAGCCTCTCAAGATCAAATAGATTTGTGGGCTGACGGAAAACCTGTTATTTTAAATGGTGAAAGTTTTGAGCCTGATGATGTGATTTTAGAGGAAAACGCAGGCGAAAACAAAATAGTAAAAGTAGAATCCGGTTTGACAATCGCCCTTGACCTTCAGCTTGATGAAACTTTACTTGATGAGGGATATGCAAGAGAATTGATCAATAAGATCCAGAACCGGAGAAAAGAAAGAAATCTTGAAGTAACTCAAAGAATTTCATTGCAAATTCAATGTGATGAGAGGTTAACAAAAGCATTTGAGGGATACAGGGTATTAATCGAGCGCGAAGTTTTGGCTGTCGATTTAAGATTGGAACCATTATCCCGAGATGAGGGATTAATAAAAGTGAATGATCATAATGTCTGGTTCGAACTGGAAACAGACGTTACAATAAAGGATAGAGGTGTAAAATGAGTGACAACACCTATGATGACGGTAAGCGTCGCTACAAGTTTGAAGACCTGAAATATTTTCGGGAGATCATCGAAAAAAAGCAAAAAGCGGTCCTCAAGGAAATAGGTTACCTTGAAGAAAATTCTTTGAAGCGTGTCGATGAATATTCCGGTGACAGTTCTACTTATACTTTGCACATGGCGGATCAGGGAACTGATGCGCAGGAAAAAGAAAAAGCATTCCTGTTTGCATCACGTGAAAACAAGTTCCTGAACCATTTAGGACGTGCAATGCGCAGGATGGATGAGGGTACTTACGGTCTTTGTATGGAATGCAGTAAACCCATTCAATATGCTCGCCTTGAAGCTGTTCCCCATGCTACGCTCTGCATAGATTGTAAAAAAGCACGTGAGGAAACGGGATATTGAATCAATTGCAGTCACGTTCTGCACCATGGATTTTAGTTCTCATTGTGATCGTTGCTGATCAGGTCACGAAGTATATTGTTATGTCCTCAATGAAGCTGCATCAGTCAATTTCAGTGATCGGCGATACATTAAGATGGACCTATGTTCAGAATTCCGGGATGGCTTTCAGTATTAAACTATTAGAAGGAAGATTACTGGGAATCATTTCAATAATTGCTACAATCGTTTTTGCCTTTATCTTAATTAAATCCAGGCGTGAAGCGCCAATGTTTCAACTGATAATCGGTGCTATAATTGGTGGAGCAATAGGAAATTCCATTGATCGTCTAAGGTTTGGTTACGTGATTGATTTTATAGATGTAAACCTCCCTGATTGGTGGATGGATAGATGGCCGGTTTTTAATATTGCCGACTCTGCCGTATCTGTTAGCGTTGTATTATTAATTTCGATTATAATTCTTCGTCCCGGATTCATGATGGCGTCACCTTCGACAGTTGTTGAGACAGACATCCAGGATGGGCTGAATTCGAATTTTGATATTGAGACAAATGAACAATATGAACCTGGGAACAGCAGCGAATCATCGAATATGAAGGGTAATCAGGATTGAAACACTTTATTAAGTACTTGACAAAGGCGCCCCTCCTCTGGGCGCTTATTTTTATTAGCACTGTTTCAGCCAAGGACAAGTATTTCCCGAATCCAACTGGATTCGTCAATGACTATGCCGGCATTTTGAAAAAAAATCAATTATATGCACTCGAAAATCTATGTAAAGAAGCAAAGGAAAAAGCAAATATAGAGATTGCCATAATCTTAATGGAAACCATACCGGATAACCAGGCAATATCATCATATACAGTAGAACTTGGACATCACTGGGGTGTAGGAGGCAAAGGCGCTGACCGTGGTGCAGTATTACTTTACAAGACCGGAAGAACGGGTGTCAAGAGAGATATATATCTTGCCACCGGGTATGGATTAGAAGGTTTTATTCCTGATGCGAAAGCAGGCAGGATATTAGATGAAATTACAGTTCCTCTTCTGAAAAAAAATGATGTCGTGAATGCATTAGGTTCGACTATCTCGACTATAGTTGGAATCGTAGAACCGGAAGTTCGTCTGACCGGCGCTCCCGAACCTCGAAAAGTTTCTGATAACAGCAGAGAACGTTCAGGATCCAGACGCGGACCGGGATTTATACTGATGCTGTTCATATTAATGGCGCTTTTTGGTCCCCGTGGATTCAGAGGTTTGTTTTTTGGAATGTTGTTGGGATCAGCTATGGGAGGCAGGGGAAGTTGGGGATCAGGCGGCGGAGGTTTTGGCGGCGGATTCGGTGGTTTCGGCGGTGGCGGTTTTGGCGGCGGCGGAGCGGGAAGATCCTTTTAATTTGGAATTTGGAATTAGAAATTAGGAATCTAAGTATTGACTTATGTTCAGGATTCTTATAGATAAATTCTTAATTTTTATTGTCAAAAGAATTAACGTATTTTGGGTTAAAGAATTCAAATATTTAAGATAACACAGTTTATCCTTTTATTAATAATATACAAATAGAATTTTGTTCCGGTTCATCCGGATTGGGAGTTAAATGATGTCTGATATTCCTCAACAGAAAATAGATGATGCTGTTGAATCATGGAAGGAATTCTGGAAGGATGATCTTCTGGGGATTTATCTTTATGGATCCGTTGCAAGAGGAGATTGGTCTTCGAAAAGTTCTGATATAAACCTTCTGCTGCTATTGAAATCCGGCGACTATTATGATCGTTGGTTCGATGCTGCTGCCCTGGTTCGGCGAAGATTTAGAAAAGGTATTGCCGTACCACTTGTTTTGAATTCAGAATATATGAAAGCCTCACTCGATGTTTATCCGATGGAATTTCTCGATATGAAATTATTTCATCAGACTATTTTTGGCGATGATATTTTCGAAGAACTTACAATAAATCCGGAGCATTTAAGATTGCAGGCAGAACGTGAAATCAAAGGCAAATGGGTTCAATTACGCCAGGCAGCCCTTGAGCACGGTGGGAATACAACCGATATGCGAAATCTTCTTGCTATGACAATGCCAACCTGGGTATCGGTATTCCAGGCTCTAATATTTCTCGAAGGCAGCGAAGTTCCAGCAGAAAAGAAAAATGTCGTTCAGCGTGGCGCTGAACTGGCGAATCTGAATCCGGAGATATTCCTGGACATAGAGCGTCTGCGGCGGTTAAAATCTTCTTTGAACAGGGTAAAAGCCAGGGAATTACTCCTGAAAACACTGAGAGAGATTGACCTGTTATCCGGATTTATTGATAAGTATCAATCAAAATAGACTGTTGATATGGTATATGAATAATTACTAATGCAATAATGACAAAAGCGAGATTTAAAGGCTTTAGAATATTTGATTTGAAAGATTTTAATTTTGGAGTAAGTTGTGAAGCGAAGTACGATTATTTTACTTATTGTTGTCGGGATAATTTTATTTGGAGCCCTGTCTGTATATTCCTTTGTAAAAGGAACTTATAATGCGATCGTCCGTCTCGATGAGACCGTTGCCGGGGGATGGGCAGAGGTTGAAAACAATCTACAACGCCGCTTTGATTTGATACCCAACCTGGTAAATACGGTGAAGGGTTTTGCAGCCCAGGAAAAGGATATTTTACTTGGAGTCACTGAAGCACGTGCAAAAGTTGGAGGTGCAGGTAATATTCCCGACAAAATGGCAGCAGAGAATCAACTATCAGGAGCTTTATCACGTTTGCTGATGGTTGTTGAGAATTATCCGCAACTCAAATCCGATGGTAATTTTCAATCATTGCAGGATGAACTTGCAGGCACCGAGAACCGGATTGCAGTAGCCCGCAAACGTTATAATGAATCAGTTAAAGCTTATAACATGACAATCCGTCAGTTTCCACAAAACATGATTGCAAATAATTTCGGATTTGAAAAGAAAGAGTTTTTCCAGGCGCCTGAAGGAGCAGAAACAGTCCCGACTGTGGAATTCTAACTATGTCAAAATTTCAACCAGGTGGAATTATAAGCCTGATGACAGATTTTGGAATCGAAGACGATTACTCAGGATTATTGCATGCTGCAATCCTTGGTATAAATTCAAAAGTCCGAGTAGTGGATCTTTGCCATACAATACCACCGGGTGACATCGAAACAGCATCTTTCATCCTTAGTCATGATTATCGTTATTTCCCAGAGGGGACTGTATTTGTCGCAATAGTCGATCCGGGAGTAGGTAGCGAGCGAGAGATACTGGCAGCTCTTGTTAATAATTATATATTTCTTGCTCCGGACAATGGGTTGTTACATCCAATTTTGTTGGAATCTGAACAGGCTGATGTGTATCTGGTGGAGAATGAATCTTATTTCTTGTCTGATGTATCTTCCACTTTTCATGGACGAGATATATTTGCTCCAGTCGCTGCACATTTAGCCTCTGGTCTTGATATCAGCGAGCTTGGCAGGAGGGCTGAAACCTGGAATAAAACCATCGAAATCTGTCCTGAGCGACGTGAAGACAAAACAGTCGGGAAAGTTATATACGTTGATAGATTCGGTAATTTAATTACAAATATTCCATCTGAAATATTGGAAACGCATTCCATAACAATTGCAAAAATGAAACTTCGGCGAGTTGAAACATTTTCAGAGGGCAAACCAAACGAAGTCGTTTGCCTCGCAGGAAGTAAGGAAACTGTTGAAATTGTCAGCAATGGTGGAAATGCTTTTCAAATTGCAGGTTTCGAGGCAGGAACGGTTATTGTCGCGAGCCCAGCATAATTTTCTGATGATGTTTTTGATATTGGATAGGTGAAGTAAACCTGTCCTCGACATTTCAAGGGAAAATGATTGTCTGTTTTTTATGATATCTTTGAATTGAAGATTTCATCATTTTGTGAGGAAGATATGAGTGCAGGAATAGAGTTGGATATTACCCGGATGCTGGCTGATGTGATTGGTCAGGACAACGGAGTGAGCCGGGATTCAATTGAAACTGAGTGGTATCGAGTTCAAGCAGTAATTCAGGGTCTGGAAGCAAAGCGGAAGGCGGGTGATTTGCCTTTTTATGATCTGCCTGATGATGTGGAGACTGTTCAACGCATAGAGGATTATGCTTCGAATGCCCGGAATCGCTTTAAAAACATAGTTGTTTTGGGGATCGGTGGCAGCTCATTAGGGGCAATTGCACTAAGGGAATCTTTAATACCATTTTCCAACAGTTTCCTTCCGGATAAAACCGAAAATGGGCTTCGCCTGTTTGTTCCGGACAATCCTGACCCGGAATATCTCGGAGCCATTATGGATTTATGTCCACCGGAAGAAACACTCTATAATGTCGTCACAAAATCCGGTGGTACCGCTGAAACTATAGCTGCTTATCTAACTATACTCACCCCCCTGAAAAAAGCATTAAAAGACAAATATCATGAGCACTTGGTCTTTACCACTGATCCGAATAAAGGAAGCCTTCGTCAAATTGCGCGAACGGAAAGTGTAAGCACTTTTTCTATTCCACAGGGTGTTGGTGGCAGATTCTCAGTTCTGACCTCCGTAGGTCTTCTCCCTGCTGCGTTGATGGGAATAGATATCAGACGCTTACTCAATGGTGCTGCTAACCAGCGCGAAAACGTTTTCAATGATAATTTCGAGCGAAATCCTTCAGCAGCTTTTGCATTGCTTCAGTACCTGTCGGATAAGCGGCATGATCAGAGAATTCACGTGATGATGCCTTATGCAAATGCATTGTACAGGATTGCAGACTGGTTCAGGCAGCTTTGGGCGGAATCACTCGGAAAAAGAAGAAATCTCCAGGGCGATGATATCTGGGCAGGACCTACTCCCATAGCAGCACTCGGAGCAACTGACCAGCACAGTCAGGTGCAGCTTTATATCGAAGGGCCGAATGACAAGACATTTACTTTCCTGATCCCGAAATCATTCCGAAGAGAACTGAAAATAGGCGTTCATCACCGTGATATAGATAGCATGAGTTATCTTGCAGGAAAGAATCTTGGCACACTTCTCCTCGCTGAAGCTGAAGCAACCCAAAGAGCTTTAACTGCGGCACATAGACCGAATATGGCGTTTATATTGGAAGAGATTTCGCCCGAGATTATCGGTGGTTTGATGTACTTGCTGGAAGCGGCAACTGTTGTAGCCGGTGGTCTCTATGGAGTCAATCCGCTTGATCAGCCTGGAGTTGAAGATGGAAAAATCGCCACATATGCCTTGATGGGGAGGGAAGGATATGAAGATATAAGAGCTGAAATTGAGAAAGAACGAAACCGAAAGCCGTTCATCATTCATTAATATATCCTGGACTTAATAGACGTTTTGGAGTTAAATAGTTGGCAGAAGTTATAGAAATATTCATGTCGGGAATGGAAATACCATCTTCTCCTGATGGAATTCAAACATCTTACCTGATCCTTAGTGGAGAAGTGTCACTTCATCGTAAGAAGCTTCAGGGTTATGGTTTTCTGACATTGCTGAAACCGGGTGATGTTGTTTTCCCTGAAAATATTTTCAGCTCTTCGATTGATGACCGGTCAGCTTATGCGGTCACAGATGTAAAAGCTGTGCCTCTCAATGGCGGAAACCTTGTTGAACGTCTAAGGACTACTCCGGATTGGCTATCTGAGTGGGTCATGGAACGGCTAAGGGTTGAGCTTGGAATAAAAAAACGAATGGTTGCAGCGCTTCCCGGTATCTTCTCTTTGTGCAGTTTAATGTACAACCTTATGTTTACATTCGGGAAAACCATCTCTCCCGGCAGCTTGAAAACTTATGCACGACCATTGATGGAAGAAATTGCCAAAATACTACCACCGCCAAGGATTAGCCTGTATTCTTTCTTCTCAGCTTTGTCAGAAACCGGATTGATTGATTTTCGAAAAGGGGATTCATTGTCGGAGTCGATACTTATTCCTGATGAAAATCTTTTTATTGCATTTCTTGTATTTCTTCAACGCAAAGCAGGTCTCCCGACAGGATTATACAATGGTAAAGGCAAGGATAGTAAAATAGAGTTATCCCGTGAGGCAGGATTGCTAATAGAAGCTTTATTCCAGGATAAAGATATCGGGCAAAGGTTTTTCGATCCTGAGCGGGCAGTTGTACATCTCCCTGAAGAAAAAATAACAGAATTATTCAAGATACAAGGACTAGGGGATGATCTGGGTTTAAGTCATTCTGCAATTGATGAATTGCAGCAACATGGAGCCTTTACGCTGGCTCAAGACAATCACGTGGCATCTGTTTTTGTAAATTTAAGAAACTTATTAAGAATTAATATCGCATCTGATCTTGAGGAAAACTTCAGCGATATTCTGGAATATATTTGCCAGGCATTTATTGAATTGAGAACAAATGCTGAACGTTCAATTTAGCATTAGTTCAGAGTTCAACCTTCAGGTTGCAAAGACACGCTGAAGCGTGAACTCTGAACTCTACTCGCTGAAGAGCGAACTCTGCACTCTGCACGCTGAAGAGCGAACTCTAAACCGAAACGAATTATTCAATGACTTCCCCCAGTACTCCCGGATTATTACGTCTTTCCCCAGGTTCAATTCATTGATCAAATGCAATTGGCGAGTTATATTACTTGTCTAACAAGAAATCAACTTTGATGCGGTGGTCTTGCCAAACGCAAGATAAACGCATCGATCAGAACAATAGAGGATTCAGTAGCATGGGCTTGGAAAAAATCCGGCATCATTGCGGTGTGACCGCTGTTTGGGGTGATCCAAACGCTGCAGAACTTGTTTTCCATGGACTTTATTCACTTCAACATCGCGGACAGGAATCTGCGGGGATTGTATCGACCGATGGAGATCATTTTTTCCGTCATGTTGGTATGGGAGTGCTTACACATGTCTTTGATACACCAAATAAACTTAAAGAACTTAAGGGTTTCTCAGCTATTGGGCACAACAGGTATTCAACAACCGGTTCCTCGAGTCCTTTTAATATCCAACCGCTTTTTGCAACCTTGCGCGATGGACCGATAGCCATTGGGCATAATGGAAACCTGGTCAACACGAAACCTCTGAGGGCAATGCTGCAGGATGATGGAGCAATCTTCCAAAGCAGCACAGATAGTGAAATAATCATCCATTTAATGGCTCGTGCCCCGGAAAGCGACATGCGCGGGAAACTTCTCAGCGCAATTCAAAAGGTGCAGGGAGCATATTCAATTGTGATGTTAAGCCGCGATGCGATCTATGCCGCGAGGGATCCTCATGGCGTCAGACCGCTCTGTATTGGTGTCAAGGGAAAATCTACTGTATTTGCGTCAGAATCCTGTGCACTTGATTTGCTCGGTTATGAATATGTAAGGGATGTTTACCCCGGCGAGATTGTTATGGCGGATGATAGCGGATGGCATGGTGAACGATTCACTAAGGGTGTGACTACTCATCACTGCATTTTTGAGCTGATCTATTTTTCCCGACCGGATAGCCGTGTGTTTAATGAATATGTTGATAAGAGCCGGCGCAAAATGGGTAAGAACCTGGCACTCGAACATCCTGCTGATGCAGATATAGTTATTTCAGTACCAGATAGTTCGAACACTGCGGCCCTGGGGTACAGCCAAAGAAGTAAAATAAGATTTGAGTTGGCGTTAATCAGGAATCATTATGTGGGCCGGACTTTTATTCAACCGACCAAAGCAATGAGAGAGATGGGAGTAAAATTAAAATTCAATACAGTTGGCGGAGTTCTGAAAGATAAAAAGGTAGTGATTGTTGAGGATAGTATTGTGCGGGGTACTACTTTACGTAAGCTTACTGAATTGATTCGGAACAGTGGAGCAAAAGAAGTCCATGTCCGTGTTTCAAGTCCTCCCATTCGCCATCCATGCTATTATGGAATGGATTTTCCTACCAGGACGGAACTAATAGCACATAACCGCACTGTGGAAGAGGTGCAGGAAGAAATAAAAGTTGATTCACTCGGTTATCTATCAGTAGAGACACTGCTTGATAGTGTCAGGCGCGGCAATGGAGTGGATTATTGTACCGCCTGTTTTACCGGCAAGTATCCTATTCCAGTAAATGAGGAAGAAAGTGGTGTTGAGGGAAGTAAAATATTGTTCGAAGAATGAGTATTTCTTCTGATAATAAGCTACTGTTTAAATTAGCGGATTATTTTTTTGTTCTCAGACCTACTCTATGGTTTCCCGTTTGGACGATGATTCTTTGTGGAGCAGGCGGTGGGAAGTTCTTCATTCGAGAAGACTTTTATGGATTATTGACTGTATCCGGATTGACGATGCTGATGGCAGCAGTTTACTTACTAAATCAAATTCGTGATATAGAAAATGACAGGATAAACAATAAACTTTTCTTTCTATCCGATGAAATAATTACTAAGAAGAATGTATTTATCTATTTTTCTGTTCTGACCGTATCCGGAGTATTATGCCTCATATTATCAAGTAATTGGAGTTTATCTCTTTCAGTAGCAGGAATTCTGATTGTTACAGGTGGAATGTACAATCTTGGTAAGACAGCATTAAAAAACAGGGCGTGGGGTTCAATAATTATTACTGCCCTGGGTGGTGCAGGATTATTAGTAATCGGCTGGTTCCTTGCTGTACGCGGATTCCCCCTGGACTGGTTGGAACTTGGAGCATATACTTGTGCATTTACTGCTACGGGGCTGATGACCATGATTCCGGACAGGAAAGGTGATGAATTAACCGGAAAAATAACATTTAGTGTCAAATATGGGAAACTGTTAACAGCACGTGTGGGATCGATACTCTGTATGTCCGCAGTTGTTATTGCGATTATTCAGGAAATACAACCTTTAATCATAGCTGCTTCATGCAGTCTGCCATTTTTTTTCTGGGCATCGGTGGTAGCTGATAACAGGGCGGTCAACCTTGCAGTCAAAATTTCGATTTTCGCACTTTCCGTAGCAATTGCCGTTTTGAATTATCCACTTTACCTTATCGCGATGATTATTTACTTTCCTGTAGCAAGAATTTACTATAAGAAGAGATTCAAAATTACGTATCCATCATTTACATTGAATAATTATTAATCTTCAAACGAACAGTCACCTAAGAAAAGACAAACATGAGTTTAAGTTTTTATAATACTTATACAAGAAAAAAAGAAGAATTCATTCCTGTAGAACCTGGAGTGGTTCGGATATATAATTGCGGTCCGACAGTATATGATTTTGCTCATATTGGGAATTTTCGAGCCAACATTTTTGCAGATCTTCTTCGACGTTGGCTTGGAGTCCGGGGATATCAGGTTCATCAAATTATGAATATTACTGACGTTGATGATAAAACCATCCGCCGTTCGCGTGAAGAAAATATTTCTCTTCATGAATATACTCAAAAATATAGCGAATCATTTTTCAGTGACCTGAATATTATGAATATCCTTAGAGCTGATAAGTATCCGGCAGCTACTGAACATGTCAATGAAATGATTGATCTTATTAAAATTCTATTGGAAAAAAACCATGCGTATCGTGCAGAAGACGGTTCAATATATTTTAAGGTTGCTTCCTTTCCTGATTATGGTAACTTATCAGGGAAACGGCTCGAAGATTTGAGAATCGGTGAACGCGTGAGCAGTGATGAATATGAAACAAAAGACGATGTCAAGGATTTCGCCCTGTGGAAAGCCTGGGCTGAGGCAGATGGTGACGTTTTCTGGGATACAGATTTAGGAAAAGGACGTCCGGGATGGCATATAGAATGTTCTGCGATGTCAATGAAATATCTTGGTGAAACTTTCGATATTCATACCGGTGGAGTCGATAATATTTTCCCGCATCATGAGAATGAGATTGCTCAAAGTCTTTGTGCTGTTGACGGTGAATTTGCTAAGCTCTGGATGCATTGCGAATATCTTCTCGTTGACAATAAAAAGATGAGTAAATCACTCGGTAATTACTATACAATAAGCGATTTGTTAGACAAAGGATTTCGTCCTCGTGAGATACGGTATGTACTTGCAGCTACTCATTACCGGAGTCAATTGAATTTTACTTTAAAGGGACTTGAAGCGGCACAGAAATCCCTGGCACGAATAGATGAATTTAGAGACAGTTGGCAATACTGGAAAGCCGGTGAATCATCGAAGGAAACAGGATCGATTGTTGACAGTGCTTGCAATGCATTTGAAAATGCAATGGACGATGATCTGAATGTCAGCAAAGCGCTTGCTTCTGTATTCAATCTTATACGGCAAATAAATTCTCTTGCGACTGAGAGAGAACTGACTACAGATGATGCTCGAATCCTCCGAAGAACATGGGAAAAATGGGATGAGGCATTAGGTTTTATTCTTCCTTTCGGGGAAGATGAAGGCGAGGAGGATATTGACACAGCATGGATAGAAGAAAGGATAGCTGCACGTAATGCCGCGCGTGAAAATAAAGATTGGAATACTGCCGATATTATCAGGGACGAACTTGCAGCTACAGGCATTATTATTCGGGATAATCCACAGGGTACTACCTGGAAGAAGGAGTAACCAGCGCCTGATTTGAAACTTTCAACTAATTAACAATATGAATGCTATGAAGAATCTCCTTGTGGGCAAACAATTAATAATTATCGAGTTCCTGCTACTTCTCTTTGCTGCAATCACATTCTCCGTCTCTGCGACTCCTTCAGCTACGCAACAAACAGGTA
Source organism: Candidatus Electryonea clarkiae (assembly GCA_030765455.1). Classification (GTDB taxonomy): domain Bacteria; phylum Electryoneota; class Electryoneia; order Electryoneales; family Electryoneaceae; genus Electryonea; species Electryonea clarkiae. The sequence goes on from JAVCCM010000103.1 coordinate 74,456, forward strand.
ACCGATCTCAAGACAAATTCTCTTCTAATCCGGCTGATTTCCCTTTCGGAGTGGGTGAACGTCTTCGTTTCCACATGGATTTCAGTTTAGTTCGTGCCGGTTACAGCGAAATGAGTATTATTGGGATTGATTCCACCTGTAGTGAACCCGCCTGGCATTTTCGCAGCCGGGTAAAGAGCACAAAAGGGGTCGACCTGGTTTACAAAGTCCGGGATGTGGTGGAATCCTGGTTCGATCTCGAGAAGCTATATTCACATCGATACGAGCGAAGAATACGCGAAGGCACTTACAAAAGCCGGAAATTCTTTGATTATGATCATCAGAGCGGATGGGTTTCCATATCAAACGAAAATGGTCCCAAGGGACTTACTCCATTCGAACCTTTCAGTCATAATATTATCTCAGCACTCTACTGGGTTAGATGCCAACCACTTGAAGAGGGTAAGGACCTTCATGTGCCGTTGCATGATCTGAACAAACAATACCCTATTACAATAAAGGTTTATGGCTTAGAAAACATCAAAGTCCCCGCCGGGGAATTCAAGTGCTGGAAGGTTGAGCCTGTCCTGGAGTCTGAGGGGATGTTCAGGAAATCGGGTCGGCTCTGGGTATGGTTATCCGATGATGAAAACCGTATCCCGGTATTAATGAAAAGTGAGATTCCTGTAGGTTCTATTATGGGCAGGTTGGTTGAATACAGGCTTGGTAAACCTTATACGCCGGGGATAGCAGCGCCTGAAGATTCCAGTGATGATAAATGGGATTGGTGAATATTCCGGATGAAAGTGTATAGGGAAACTAATTTCTTGTCTGACTCATTAATTTTGAATTGTTATATCTTCCACAGAGCAAATTGATGATTCAGTTGTGCTGTGTCTGTAGAATCCACGAGGTTACCATGCAAATCATATTTCAGCAGAGTTAAGACATATTCAGAGTAACTTTAGGCGGTTTTCAACCGTCAAACGTCAAGAGCCGGGAACAATTTGCCCTTGAAAGGGGGATGGAGACATGTTTTATAACATAACAACTGAATTGAAATTCGCGTTTGTTGCCTTGTTAGGAATTTGCTTTCTTAGCAGCACGCTTGAAGCCAGGGACTATCAGAGTAAGAAACTGATAGAAGAATTGGGTTCTGTAAAATCAGCAGAAATTCAAATAGAACTTGGATTAGCGGAAGTGGATATCAAACCGGGCGTTTCCAACCAACTTATTTCGCTGGATGCATACTATGATTTGGATTATGTTGACCCTGTGTTGGAAGTAGAACGAGACGGGGATCATGCCTACATCTTGATCAAAACCAATGATCTGAAAAAATTTAAAAACAGAAATAATTCCGAAGACAAATACAGTATAAAACTAAGCCCGTCGCCAGAGTTGAACTTGATGCTGGAAATAGGATTAGGTGATAATGAGCTTGACTTGAGCAACCTGAAGATTAAGAGGCTGTCGGTAGAAGCAGGTTTATCGGGAACGTCACTGGTCGTCGAAAATCCAAACCAAGTCCGAGCCGACAGAATCACAATAGAATCCGGATTGGGCGAGTTCAGTTCGGATCACCTGGGATTTTTACGTTTTGACAGATTTGATTTTTCTGGTGGTCTTGGATCAGCAGAAGTTGATTTAAGGGGTTTTGAAGGTGAAGCGGATGTTAACCTCGAGGTGGGATTGGGCAGTATAGAGCTGATTCTCCCTCGTAATGTGGGGGTGCGTCTCGATTACGAAGAGTCATTCCTCTCCAGTGTCGATTTTGAAGATTTCGAAAAAGTTGGCAAGGGACGCTATGAAAGCGAGGGTTATGATCAGAAACAACATCATCTATATATTGATCTTAGCGTCGGATTAGGCAGCGCAGATATCCGGTGGAAGAACTAATTATTAGTTTCACAAGGTGTCTCCGAAAGAGTTCGGTATGTTTAACTTTACTTGATCTGAGGAATGTGACAGCTTATTTTTCAAGTGCCATCAGGCAGGAACAGGAACGTAATTGGCCCCCCACTTTTGCTTTTCTGTGAATTAGTCTGGTGGCGTTTTTTTGTCTTCTCACGTTTTGAATATTGAGATGAATTGATTTGGGAAATACAAAAATTTTCAATCTCTTTGTCATTGATTACATAGAAAACACAGAATTTGATCAGACTGTTTTTCTATATTCCAAACTTCACACCTTTATCCTCATTAATTTACTTGAAAGTTTGATATCAACGGTTGTTCCTATTGAATTGCTGAAGTATTTTCCAAAATGATTTGAACTTGAGAGTGAAAAATGTGTAATAGAATTGCAGTTTTCGGGGGAGGAGACTGGAAGGAGAATTCATCAGAATGGGATCTGGGTGTTGACGTTGGTGGGCTTCTCGCTGAAAACAATATATTAGCCGTTACAGGTGGCTATAGTGGAGCTATGGAAGCGGTGTGCAAAGGGGCATTTCAGTCACAAGGAAAAACTTTTGCATATTTACACATCAATCCGGAAATTTCACCTCCCAACCAATATGTGCAGCAATATGAAATGACAAGTGACTATTTAGACCGGCTTGCATGTCTCCTGCGGATTCCAACTGCTATCGGTCTTCCGGGTTCAAGCGGTACATTTGCAGAGGTTGCAATTTCAATTGCAATGCTGAATAGGCATCCCGGTCGTAAATTGGCACTGTACAAACCATTCTGGCAATCTTTTACCACAAATAATATCGGCGATACAGATAAATCGATGTGGAATAATGCCGCAATATTCTGGTTTCAGCACATTGATGATCTTGAGGGTTGGATCAATTCGATCAAAGTGACAGATGAGAATTATGGATAAAAGTAAAACAAAATCATACATTCCGCAGATTATTTTTATAATCTCATTATTTATAATGCTTGTTTTCACAGGATGTTTCAAGTCTGAAAAACCGGGTTTGTTCTTTCTGGTCACCGGGAATGCCAACGGCTTAATTGATCCATGCGATTGTGAAGAAGGTCCTATGGGAGGGCTTGCAAAACGAGCTGCGCTTTTCCAGAAACTTGATCCTGATGGCGTAGCTGTAAGAATTGAAACTGGGGGAACGATAGACGAATTCACTGATCAAAAGAGGTTTGACTCAATTGTCAGGGCTTTAAGGAAGATGAATTACTCTGTTGCTTTGTTTAGCAATTTAGACACAAACCTGTATGAATTTGCCAGGGAGGCAGGGGATTCTGTGTGGCTATCAACAACTGGAACCGCAAAATCCCTTCGATCTGTCTCGGAAGTTATAGATTTAAACATATTCACGCTCACCAGGAACGAAGTAGATTATTTTACCTCATTGATCAACAATCCTGATGATCAAAAGTCGGAGCAGTTATTTGAAATACGCTTTCAATCGAAATGGGATAAATGGAGCCGAGAGAAGAACCTCAGGAGTTCACAAAATCCGGTGTTAAACATCTGGATAACCTATATTGAAGATGAACTTCTAAATCAATTCTTGAAGCAGGTTCCTGTCGATGAAAAACCTCATTTTGTTCTTGCAGGTGGTTGTGATTGGACTGTTCCTGTCCCTGATACACTGGCAGGGATTCCAGTATTTAGACCCGGTGTAGATGGAATGGATATGCTTGAAGTTCGAGTATCGTTATTAAATAATGATGGCTGGGAAATCATTCCTACATGGCATGAAATAGGAGTCGATATTCCTGAAGACCCGGGAATAAAATTGATATTGGATTCTTCACTTGAATGAAACCATAATATTTCAAGCAAAGACACAAAGGAGCAGAGAACGCAAAAAATAATTATCAGATCAAAATTAGAGGTTTAATAATTTCTAATTCATAATTCCTAATTCTTTATTGATTTTCATATCCTTATATCCTGTGAATAAACTGTTTTAAATGTAATGCAGAAAGAGAGTTATGGTGGGCAAGCTAAAAAAATTGAAATTGATACTTTACACTGTTGTAAGTATTCTAATAATAATTGTTGTGATAGCAGGGATTTATTTCATAGGTGAAAGAGGCGATTCAAGCAAAGCTGGAACAGTACTTGTAACAATTCCCCAGGGAACATCCGCATGGGGAGTCGCCAAAATATTGAAATCTATCGATATGATTAAAGATAAGCGCCGTTTTGTTTATCACTTGAAAGCAAAAAACATGACCAATAAACTGCGAGCCGGTACCTACGAGCTGCCTTATTCCGCTTCAATGGCATCTATCGTCTCAATACTCGCAAAAGGTCGGGAAGCAATGGTCAATGTCACAATTCCTGAGGGATGGAATGTGCGTGAGATTGCCTCGCTGTTGCAGGAAAAAAGAGTATGTGACAGCATTTCATTCATACAAGCTGTGAACGATAAGAATTTAATCGGTGAAATCAATCTTGGTAAAAAATCATTGGAAGGATATCTTTTTCCGGATACTTATTCCTTTAACTATTCTCAAAACGCAGGCGAAATTGTAAAAATAATGACGAGTGGTTTTAGAGATCGAGTTGGCATAGAGTGGCTGAAAAGTGCAAAGCAAAATCAGCTTGGTATTCATGGTTTAGTCACATTGGCAAGCATTGTCCAGGGAGAATTTCAGATCGCCGAAGAGGCGCCTGATATTGCCGCACTTTACCTGAACCGTTTGAGTATAAACATGAAATTACAGGCTGATCCGACAATTCAGTATATACTTCCGGATGCTCCCAGGCATGTATTATTCAGAGATCTCAAGATCGACTCACCATACAATACTTATAAATACAAAGGTTTGCCTCCTGGTCCAATTGGGAATCCGGGGCTTACGGCTTTAAAAGCTGTTCTTGATCCACCGGATAAGCCCTGGTTGTTTATGGTTGCACGGGGAGATGGTGGACATGCATTTACGACAAACGGCAAAGATCATTACCGGGAGAAAGCAAAATTTGATAAGGTTCGTGAACGAGTGGCACGTGAAAAACGTCAACATTCAGGTGGTCAATGAAACAGTTTATTGATCCACTTGCGGGTTTAAATGACGCCCAGAGGGAAGCAGCGAGTTGTACAGAGGGAGCTGTGCTGGTTCTTGCAGGAGCCGGAAGCGGCAAGACAAGAGTCCTGGCACACAGGGTTGCAAACGTAGTTCACCAAAAACATGCCAGACCCTGGCAGATCCTGGCGGTTACTTTTACCAATAAATCAGCGCGTGAGTTGAAAGAGAGAGTTGCTGCAATTACTCCAGACGGTGATGAAGTAGCTGCCGGAACATTTCACTCAATATTCCTTCGAATGCTTCGCCGTGAGGCGAAAGCGATAGATTATCCGCGTGATTTCACGGTTTTTGATATGGACGATTCAAACCGTCTGGTTAAAATGATTCTGAATGAAAAAGGTGAAAAACGTTTTCAGCCCCGTTCAATTCGCGCTGCAATCAGCCGAATGAAAAATGATATGATAACACCGGAGCAGCATGAGAACAGAGCGAAAACGTCGGATCAGAAATTTATCAATGAAGTTTACCGTGAATATGAAAACAGGTTGCTCCAATATGCCGGAATGGATTTTGATGACTTGTTGATTCGTCCAATTGGTTTGCTGAAAAATCATCCTTCAGTGTTGGCATACTGGAGAGACAGGTGGCGTTATATCCATGTGGATGAATACCAGGACACTAACCTGGCTCAATTTGAATTGATTAAAATCCTGGGCGGCTCCAGACCAAACCTCTGTGTTGTGGGTGATGATGATCAGTCAATTTATGGATGGCGAGGCGCGCGAGTCGAAAATATTTTCCGTTTTCGCGAAGCTTTCGAAGGAACAAAGGTATTCAGACTTGAACAAAATTATAGAAGTACTCAGCCGATACTCGAGCTTGCTCATTCTGTAGTTTCCAGGAGTACAATGCGGGAAGACAAAAAACTATGGACTGAAAAGAAAGAGGGGAAAAAACCAGAGGTGATCCGTCTCTCGACTGAAGCCGACGAAGCCGGCGAAGTAGTTGACAGAATAGGGCGTGAAGTTTTGAGCGGAAAACGTGAATACAGAGATTATGCAATCCTGTACCGGACAAATGCTCAATCTCGTTTGTTTGAAGATGCATTGAGAAGCAGGAGATTTCCCTACCAGGTAATCGGCTCACTCCGTTTTTACGACAGAAAAGAGATCAGGGATGCACTTGCATATTTCAAAATATGCATCAATCCCCGTGACGATGTTTCATTGCGCAGGATTATTTCAGAACCACCGCGCGGGATTGGTACTACTACCCTGGATCACCTCGTCGAATGGTCAAGAGCAAACGACACAACTTTGACAAAAGCGCTTATAAATGGGGAAGTGGTTGAGGGATTAAGCTCCCGTGGAGCCAATAATTGTCGAAAATTTGGCGAACAAATTGAGAATTGGCGTAATGAGCTTAAAGAAAAGAAATTGAATGAGTGGGCAAAGTGGGTACTTGAAGATTCCGGTTATATCCGGCGTCTTGAAGATGGCGATAAGTTCGAAAATGCTACACGTCTCGATAACATAAATGAGCTAATCAGCGGGTTGGCACAGTTTGAGGAAGAGGCTGACGAATCAGAAAATGGATTGGCGGATTTTGTTGAACAGGTCGCGTTAGCAACGGATATTGATAAATATGATCCGGAGGCTGACAGCGTGCGTATGATGACTATTCACTCTGCAAAAGGACTTGAATTTCCTGTCGTTTTTGTTACAGGACTCGAGAAGGGGCTTTTCCCCTTTGAAAGAATGGGTGATTCGGATTACGACCCAGATGAAGAGAGACGGCTTTTTTATGTAGCTGTTACCCGGGCTGAAAAAGAACTGATCCTTACTATGGCATGGCAAAGAAGAAAATGGGGAGTTCTTTCGGGGTGTGCGCCAAGCCCGTTTCTCAAGGAATTGCCACGGGAATTTATAAGCGAATCCGGTACATCATCCCCCTATGCTGCCAAGCAGGGTTCCTTAGGGTTTGGATCGAGCCGGGACAGAAATTCAAAGAAGGCAGTGAGCAGTTTCAGGAAAACAAATACATCATCATCTCAAAAACAAGAAACTATTTCACCGGATGATATCCCCGCAATCCATTATGGTGATCTTGTCAGGCATAAAGTGTTTGGCGATGGTATGGTAGTTAATGCAGTAAAGTATCGCAATGATATTAAGGTTACAGTAGAATTCGAAGACGGTCAACATGACCTTCTTCAAAGTAAAGCGAAACTTCAGCCCTTAAAAGATTTTTAGTGATTCAGCATAATCGTACGCTGGAAAATAAAATGAATTTGATTGAAGCAGTTGGAATAGACTGGCTCGAAAGACATATTGATGAAGCGCTGGCGGAAGACCTGGGGCAGGCAGGAGATATCACCTGTCATGCAACTATCCCGGCTCCGTTACAAGCCCGTGCGGAACTTGTTTGCAAACAAGCCGGTATCATAGCCGGTTCTGACTGGGCTGTAAAATGTGGTGAAAGGACTGTTCCTGAAGCATCATGGGTATTCACCGTACGTGATGGAGAACGTGTAGAAGCCGGTGATGTTATCGCTGAAGTTACAGGATCGCTGCGTGGGATTTTGATTTCAGAACGTACCGCCCTGAATGGATTGGGACGTCTCAGTGGTATTGCGACAATGACTGCTGAAGCTATGAGACGAATTAAGGGCACAAATGCAGTCGTTCTTGAGACACGAAAAACCACACCCGGATGGCGGAAAGCTGAAAAATATGCCGTGCGAATGGGTGGTGCGGAAAATCACCGCATGGGATTATATGACGAGATTTTGATCAAAGAGAATCATATCGATGCTGCCGGGGGAATATTAAATGCAATTGAGGGCGCAAAAAAGTGGCGACAGCATGATTTAAAGAGGAAAAATATTCCTATTGAAATAGAGGTAAAGAATTTGGAAGAACTCGAGACGGCACTGGAAGGAAAACCCGAAAGAATATTACTCGATAACTTCAATATTGATCTACTTAACCGGGCGGTTCAAGATAATAGTGGCGAATGTGTTCTGGAAGCTTCGGGCGGGATAACACTTGATAATATTGAGTCAATCGCCCATACCGGTGTAGAACGCATCTCATTAGGTGCCTTGACACATTCTGTAAAACCGCTCGATCTTTCGCTGCTTGTTTTTGAAACATCTTAGATGTCCAGGTGCAGGCAGTACGCATTGAATGAATATAACTTGAGAGGAGTAATACAATCTCATGAATAATGATCAAATGGTTGGCAAATTCACATTTGTCCTTCACTCACATCTTCCATACGTATTATCCCATGGCAAATGGCCCCACGGTATGGTCTGGCTTTCAGAAGCAGCGAGTGAAACATATATCCCATTCTGGCGGGTCTTTAACAGGCTTCATGAAGAGGGAAAGAATCAAGCAGTAACAATCGGGATAACTCCAGTCCTCGCTGAACAATTAGCTGATCCGGGATTTAAATATGAATTCAAAGAATATCTCGAGATGAAGCAAACTGCCGCCGAAGCTGATATTATCGATTTTGAGAAACGATCTGAGCATGAAATGGCTAAAACAGCGCGGTTCTGGCTCGACTGGTATCGGGGGATCGAAGATGATTTTCGGAATACCCTGGGTGAGGATATCATCGGTGCATTTGCAGATCTTCAGGATAAGGGTGCAATAGAGATAATTACCAGCGCGGCTACTCATGGATATCTGCCGTTACTGGGCACGGACGAGGCAGTTGAAACACAGATCCGGGTTGGGGTAGAAACCTACAAAAAACATTTTGGGCGTGATCCTAAAGGTATCTGGCTCCCCGAATGTGCCTATCGTCCCGGTTATCACTGGGTTAGCCCGGAAGATGAGAATGGAGAAGGTTTTGACCGGAAAGGAATAGAATTTTTCCTTCAAAAATATGGAATCCGCTATTTCATTGTAGATACTCATCTCCTGAAAGGTGGAACTGCACAGGGCGTTTATCTCCAACGATTCGAAGGATTGAGGCAACTCTGGGATCAAGCAGCAAGTGGTTATGTGCGCGAGAAAGTCCGCGATGAAGACATCGAAAAGACGCCTTACAGGGTGTATTGGGTAGATGGAACCACCGGCGGTGAAGGAGATCCCATTGGTATCCTCAGCCGCGACTCAGAGACAAGCCTACAGGTCTGGTCGGGTGAATACGGTTATCCTGGCGATGGTCAATACCTTGATTTTCATAAAAAACATTTTCCCGGAGGCCACCGGTACTGGCGCGTAACGGATTCACAGGCAGATCTCGGCGATAAGGGTGTTTATGAACTGGGGAAGGTTGAGGAGAGGCTCGAAGAAAACGCACATCATTTTGTGTCGATAGTTGAAAAAGTGCTTTCTGAACAGGACAATATCCCGGTCGAAAATCGCCAGGTAGTTAGTCCTTTTGATACGGAACTATTCGGTCACTGGTGGTTTGAAGGTGTGAATTGGATAGAAAAGGTCTTGCGAAAAGTTGACGAGTCACCACTGCTGAAGCCGTCAAAAGGCAGCGAGTTAATCGAGTCTCTTTCTGAAGCGCCGGTTGTCAGGCTTCCGGAAGGCTCATGGGGCGAAGGTGGATTCCACTATATATGGTACAACAATGCAACTCGATGGACATGGAAAATTGTTCATGAAGCCGAGAAGTCTATGACCCTGGCAGCAAGGAAATATGGCGGGGAGGAGGGTGAGATAAAAGAAATTCTTGCTCAACTCGGTCGTGAGTTGTTACTTCTCGAATCAAGCGACTGGCAATTTCTTATCAGCACAAAATCAGCACGTGATTATGCGGAACTTCGTTTCAATCAGCATAGTCAGGATTTCACTTTTTTACATACTTTGCTTGAAAAGATTTCAAATGGTGAAGAGAAAACCGCAGAAGAATGGGAACGGTACCAGGCAATATGCCAGCGAGATTCACTTTTTGCAGACCTTGATCCAAATTATTGGGTTTGATGAAAAATGATGCCGTCATTGCGAGGCACGAAGCAATCTCCCGATTCAACTGAAAATCATTCACAAGATATAAGGATATGAAAATCAATTAAGAATTAGGAATTATGAATTAGAAATTATTAAACCTCTAATTTTGATCTGTTAATTATTTTTTGCGTTCTTTGCTCCTTTGTGGCTTTGCGTGAAACAAAAATTGCAGATTCCCGGATCAAGTCCGGGAATGACAAATTTGGTAATCATGTTAATCTTGTAAATCCTGTCGATTCATTGAATAAAATATGAACACACTCACAAATAATGATCGAGAATTAATATCATCCGACCTAGTCCACCGCCTGGAACCATTATCTCTCCGGGCGAAATTCGTTGTGGAGGGTTTTCTTACCGGTCTGCATAGAAGCCCATATCATGGATTCAGCGTCGAATTCGCCGAGCATCGTATGTACCAGCCCGGCGATCCATTGAAACATGTGGACTGGAAGGTTTTCGGACGTACCGACCGGTTTTATATCAAACAATACCAGGAAGAAACCAATCTCCGGGGGATGATCTTACTCGATCAGAGCTTGTCTATGCAATATTCCTCGGCGAAATGGGCGACCAAATTTGAATATGGTCGCAGTCTCGCCGCCGCTTTGATTTACCTGATGCTGTCTCAACGAGATGCCGTGGGATTAACCCTTTTTGATACTGAGATCAGGGACTTTTACCCTGCAAAAAGCGCATTGACCTGGCGAAATGTTCTGTGGAGTTGTCTGGAACAGGCAAAAACGGGTGGTAAAACAAAAGTAGGTGCTGCACTTCATCACCTTGCGGAACGAGTTGGCAGACGAGGCATGGTCATCCTGATATCAGATTTGTTAGATGATCCCGATGAATTGATCAGCGGTCTGCATCATTTTCGCCATAATGGTTATGAAGTTATCGTATTCCAGGTACTCGATCCCAGGGAACTGGATTTTGCCTTTGAACGTGAGGCACGATTCGAGGAACTCGAATCGGGTCAGACTATGACCGCGAGCCCCTGGCAGATGCGGGAAGCGTATTCGGAGGAAATGAATACATTCTTAGAAAAATTACGGTCAGGCTGCTCCCGGCATAAAGTCAGCCTTCATACTGTAACAACCAATACACCATTGGATAAAGCCTTGCTCGAGTTTCTCACGTTCAGACAAAAGAGGATGTGAAGCAATTAAGAATTATGAATTGAAATCTTCGACGTTCTGTCAGGTCTTGAACGAAGTGGAGACCTGACAGAAACCCCATTAAGAATTATGAATTAATAATTGAAAATCTTTAAGATTCTTTGCCCTCTGCGATTTTGAATGAGATAAGAGGTTTTCGTTTTATCATATAATCAAATTATTAGAACTTATACCAGGCAAGTACCAAAACGGAAAACACCATGAATGATTTACAAAGAATTAAACAGCTTGAGAAAGAGATCGGTATTAATTTAGAACTTACTGACTTTGATACGATTATGGAAATAAATAACGGTTATTCAATCGATAAAAATCAGAATGTTATTGGTTTGAATTTTGATCAGTTTATGCTTGAAAACATTCCTCAATTATTATTTTCTTTCCAGTATTTATCCAGGTTTAGTTTATATGGAAACAAGCTATCCAAGCTTCCGAAAGAAATATCAGAATTGAAGAATTTGCAAACTCTCGATATTTGTTCTAATCAATTAACCGAATTGCCTAATGAAATATCAGAATTAAAGAATTTGCAAACTCTCGATATTAGTTCTAATCAATTAACCGAATTGCCTAAGGAAATACTTGAATTCGATATGGAGATTAGATGGGAATTTGCATCGCCTTATAAGGGAATATTCCTTGAAGACAACCCACTCGAATCACCACCAATCGAAATTGTAAAGAAAGGCAAAGACGCTGTCAGGGCATATTTCGAGTCGCTTGAAGGTGAAAGACGCGCTCTTAACGAAGTAAAGGTTATTTTAGTTGGCGACGGCGGAGCGGGAAAGACCTCACTGGTCAAGCGTCTGCTCGGAAATGAATTCGACAAGAATGAATCACAGACACATGGCATAAATATAGACAACTGGTTGCTACAAGATGGTAAAGACAAAGTCAAAGTTAATATCTGGGATTTCGGCGGTCAGGAGATCATGCATGCCACCCACCAGTTCTTCCTGTCCAAACGCAGCCTTTATATACTTGTTCTTGATGGCAGAAAAGATGAAAAGACGGAATACTGGCTCAAACACATCGAAAGTTTCGGCGGAGATTCACCGGTATTGGTGGTAATCAATAAAATAGATGAAAACCCCGGCTTCGATGTAAACCGCCCATTTCTCCAGGATAAATACGAAGGCATAAAAGGTTTCTATCGTATTTCATGCGCTGAAGATGACGGTATAGAACAGTTCAAAGAACAATTGAGCGAAGAGCTGTTACAGCTTGAAATGCGTAAAACTCCTTTCGCTAAAAGTTGGTTTGAGGTGAAGAAACAATTGGAAGAGATGAAAGAGGATTTCATCTCTTGCGAGAGATATAAGGAAATCTGCGCTGAAGCTGGAGTAGATGAGCAAACGGCACAGGATACACTCGTTGATTACCTGAACGATCTCGGTATAGCGCTGCATTTCAAGGATTTCGAGTTAGATGACGTGCATGTGCTCGAACCGGGCTGGGCAACCGGTGCAGTATATAAAATCATCAACTCAACGGAATTGGCGGACAATAACGGTATCTTGAAGATGAACCGTCTTAAGCATATCCTCAAACAAAGAGAGGGCGATAAATACTTCTATCCCCAGGACAAATTCAAATTCATTATCGAATTGATGAAAAAGTTTGAATTGTGTTATGAAATGAAAAACAAGTCTGTACTCATCCCCGATTTGACCAAAGTCGCAGAGCCGCCGTTCGGTTTCAATTATGGCGAAGCCCTCAAATTCCGCATTGACTACGATTTCCTGCCGAAATCTGTTATGCCCAGGTTTATTGTGAACATGCACGAGGATATCAAAGGAAAATTGCTCTGGCGTACGGGAGTAGTTCTTGAGGATAAAGATTTCAAATCCCAAGCTGTGATCAAGGCGGATGAGGTTGAAAAACGAATATTTATCTACGTGAGTGGAGATCAGAAACGGGATTATTTCGCCGTTATTCTATCCACTTTCCGCAAGATAAACGGCAGCTTTGAAAAATTGAACGCTGTTGAAAAAATCTGTCTGCCTGATCAGCAGAATATACCGGTTAGCTATCAACACCTTGTAACTCAAGAGGGAATGGGTGTGAAAGAGTTTGTTCCTGAAGGCGCGGGAAAGTTATATAATGTGCAGGAATTGTTGGGTACTATTAGTATTATTGATAGAACCGAAGAAGAAATGCTCCAGATATTGAGAAAACTTAAAGATAAATTTAATACAGAAGATTCTTTATTGAATATCGCACTTGATATTTTCTCCCCAAAATTGAAAGCTGGTCCAGCAGAATTGGAATTCAAGCTTGTAAAAGTAAAGGATTTAGTGAAGAAGATATTTTCATCTGAATAGTAAATATAACAACGGTTTATGGATTCCTGCCTTCCAGGCTGTCCGAGAATGCAAAAAGCAGCATAGAATGTCATTCCTGCGAAGGCAGGAATCCAGGTTTAACAACAGGTTGCAATTTTGTGGATTCCCGGATCAAGTCCGAGAATGACATTCTCGGACAGCCTGCTTCGTAGGAATGACGTAGTGGATTGATCTATGCTAAACTGTTTCACAAGTATCATTTTTTTTGATGCAATATCGACATTGTTCTATTTGTATGAATTGAGTTCTGAGTGTAGCTTCCTGGCATCAAGTGTAGTGGTTTGCACAACTATAGACTATTAGATGTTCTGCTCTAAGAAATGTCATAAAATCGACTGCTAACCTGATAGATTGAAAGCAGATATGATCATTCTACTAATGAATTCTTTATGGAGATTATTCCGGAATGAGTATTGGCACCAACATTGCTTGAGAAAATATGGAAGAAATTGCGAATAGAATATTCGATCTTTATGTATTAACATCTATTCACATGGATTGACAGTAGTTCACACATGATAATAGTGAACTACACATAACTTTAAGAAAAATTGATGTAAAAATTTAGACTTCAAGGGAGAAGATATGCTGCGGCTCAAAATCGTAGGATTAGCATTATTATTAATGACTATTAGTGTTCAAGCACAACCGGCTGGCTCATTTACAGCCGGAAACGGTGCTTCAAATCATTCACTGATTCCATTACCTTATGGACCACGCGCGCTTCCTGATGGAGTAGGTGCAATCTGGACAAATCCAGCAGGGATTGGCATCGATATGGGTAGTGGTTTTCTATTGATGAACTATTTGACACAGGGTGATAGCAGCTCCACCGGTTTCAAGGAAGATTGGGGATATGCTCTTGCAGGTGATGTCATTGGTTTCGGACACGAAATAAGTCGTACAAACGTTGAAGCTTCCCGTTATACGTGGGGAATGTCATTTCCCAGCGATGGATTCAGCGTGGGTTTTGCTTATCACTGGTCAAAAGATCTTGACCGGCAGAACAGTTATGATCTTGGTATGCTGGTTCGCCCCACAAAGTGGCTGTCATTTGGTACACAAATAACAGAGGTTGGACGACCCCGTTACGGCACAACCCGGATGGATCCTTCTTACCATTTTGGATTAGCAGTTCGTCCAATAGGTCACCGTGTCACATTGACCGCTGATGCTTCCCTCTGGAAAACTGACAATGCTGATCCAGTACTCTGGGATGAATCTTCCCTCGATTATGGTGACAAACTTGACTTGACATTCACAGCGAACATACAACCTGTTGATAATCTTGCGGTAAGAGCTGGATATGCAGTTGACCGGGAAATGATATTCGGCGGTGTGTCAATCTATTCCGGAATGTTCTCAGTTTCAAATCATAATGCGACTCAAACAAAGGGTGATAATCGAGCATATAACAACGTCTCTACAAACTGGATTCGTATGTCCAGTGAATGGAGTCCTCATATCGGTGCTCATTTTATGCCAAAGAAGGTCGTTAAGCTGAAATTCAAAGGGAAGATTGTTGAAGAACCGAGTCCATTTTCCATGTTTTCACCCAAGTATTCATCACTTTTAGGAGTACTGAATCGCATTAAACAGCTTTGTGAAGATGAAACTGTCTCTGGATTGCTGATCGAGATTGAAGGTCAGTCTATGGGTTTCAGTGATCGAATCGAACTGCGTGATGAATTAAAGAAGTTCAAGGAATCAGGCAAAAAAATAGTTGTCTATTCACGGCACTTGGAACTTGGTTCTTACTACCTGGCAAGTGTAGCGGACCGGATTGTCCTCCATCCTTCAGGTGAGGTTTTTATGCCGGGTATTGATGCACGCAGGCGATACCTGAAAGGATTATTAGATAAAATCGGTATGGAGGCGCAATTTATACAAGTTGGGAAATATAAGTCTGCCGCCGAGATGTTGACACGTGAGGATATGTCTGATCCGGCGAGAGAAGCGATAGATGCGATTATAGAAGTGATCTGGCAGGAGATTATCACCGGTATCGCTGAAGGCAGAAATGTTTCCAAAGAAGATGTTATGGGCTGGATAGACGAAGCAGGATATATGGCTGATGATGCCCTTGAAGCAGGCTGGATAGATGCCATAGCGTTTGATGACGAGATAAAGAAGCAGGTTGATGAAGAATTCGGGGAAGAGAAATTCAGGCTGGTATCTTCAAAATCATATTTCATGAAGAAACCGGTTCAATATGAATGGGAAAATATGACTTCTCCCAAAATCGCAATAATTTATGCGACCGGATCAATAGTAACCGGAAATTCCTCTGGTGGTGGTCTATTTGGCGGCAAAACCATGGGAAGTGAAACTATCGCAAAGGCGATAAGGCAAGCAAGGAAAGATAAAAGAGTAAAAGCAATTGTCTTCCGTATTGATTCCGGTGGTGGGTCTGCATTGGCATCCGATATTATCCTGCGAGAGATTGAACGTACTACAAATGATGATATTGAAGATGTACGCCACATTCCAGTTATCGTTTCCATGTCTGATGTGGCAGGATCGGGCGGATACTATATAGCCTGCAAAGCGGATACCATTGTCGCCCCCAAAACCTGTATTACGGGTTCAATTGGGGTAATAGGTGGTAAATTTGTAACTAAAGAATTGACTGACAAAATAGGCGTCACTTATGATGGTGTTCAAAGAGGTAAAAATGCCGGGGTATTGAGTTCTGCAGAACGATGGAATGATGAACAGCAGGCAAAGGTAAAAGACCTGATGCTTGGAACTTATGACAGGTTCCTGGTTCATGTAGCCGAAGGTCGTGAAGGACTCGATACTGCCAGGGTTCATGAATTGGGACAGGGAAGAATCTGGTCCGGCGTGGATGCCCTCGAGCATGACCTTATCGACATTAACGGAGGTTTCTTCACCGCTATCGAAATTGCCAAGAAAGCTGCTGGAATCAAAGAAGGACGAGTTGTTGAAGCGAAGATATACCCAGGAATACATGGATACAATTTCGCAACTGACGTACGGGCGCTTATTGTCGGTGAATTGCCGATAGGTATTCGTGAAGCGCTCGAAGCAGAAGCATTCGTAAATTCCATTGATGAAGGCGAACCCGTGCTTCTTGGTCCTATCGTTCCGGAAGATATGGTTTCGGAGTAAAACTGAAGAAAAAGAAGTAGGAAGTTTCCCGGAAGCATTGATATCCCTGGGAAATGTGATAAATAAGTTCAATATGTCTATGTGTTCTAAGCGTCTCTGCGGCGAGAAATTCTTTGCCGCAGAGTCGCTATAGGGCGTTCAGGATAAATATCCCGTTCTCACCTAATCAGTACGGTCTTTTCGATTCTGCTTTCGTAACCATTTGAGAGTTTGACAAAATAAATTCCTGAGGCTGCTTCATTGCCCGTTAAATCGCATCCGTCCCAGGTTTCCTGATATCGTCCTGCTGATAAGGTGCCCTCTGATAAAACCTTCACCAAGCGTCCTGTTAGATTGAATACCGCAAGCTCCGCATGACACGGCTTAGGAATTTCAAAGTTTATTAAAGTGTATGAATTAAAGGGATTCGGATAGGTTGGATGGAGTTCCAGGTTGTGTGGCAATTCAAGTGAAACAGGCTTTTCGACAGAAACACCGGCGTCATAAGCATCCAGAATCTGAAACCACCGTCCCTGCGGGACTAAAAGGTAATGGTCGTATATTTCTAATGAGGTAGCGGGATTTGCTGTTTCATAATATCCGGTTAAATGTAAATCTAATGGATCGCTTGTGTCAAATATGCTTATTGTTCCGGAGAAATTGTTTTCATACCAGGGATGTCTGCTTGTAAGTATCATAGATCCATGAGTCGAATATAATCTTGTATCATAATAGAGATTGTTATGCCAGATTCTATTTATTATTGTCAGATCTTCTGGATCATCGGCATCAATAATTGTAATTTCAGTTGTATGTTCCTCACCTAAATGTACAGTTGCCAAATAGAGATTATTACCAGCAATAGAAATGTTGTTATATCCGCGTGAATTTAGAATGTCAAGTGTGTCCGGAGCATCTGGGAAAGTCAGATCTAAAGCTAATAAATGAGGTTGAGGATAATTAATATCAATAAGGTATAAGATATTATTCTGACTTGTCATGCAGATGATGGCCTGGTATCTAAATCCATCAAACATATTATGAGCTTGAGATGGATGATATGGATCGGCGAGATCATATAATAAAAAATATCCTCTTCCCGCTCTCCAATTGTCATAAGATATACAGGCGACATCATTTTCAGTTAAAGCGAAGGATTTAATAACATATCCTTCAAGTATCAGGATATTACTGCAGCTATCGGGCGAATCCGGGTTTTCAAGGCTATAAACTGTTATGCTTGAATCTTTTTGTGCATAGAGAACGGCATTCTTTACAACCATCTTTATCATATTTCTTGCGTCTGTGACAATTCTTCCAACAATCTCTGGTGTCTCGGGTTCGTCTATATCAACAATTTGAATACCATTAATACCGTCGGAGATATAGGCGTAATGTTCATAAACAGCAACGCATTCAGGACGTCCCGGATCAAAATACTCGCCAACCTCAGTGGGGTTTTCAGGATTTGAGATATCCCAGATTCCAAACTTGCTTGAGTTAGCTACGAGTACCAGACTGTCCGAGTAATCCACCTGCCCGATACTGTCATCCAGAGGAAAGTGTGTTAATAAATCAGGATTAAGCGGATCGGTTATATCTAACAATGCGACATTATTTGCATTATTATTATAATAATTAAGGCTGTAAGCAATGAGTATGTTCCCTTTTATATTTAATTTAGCTTCAAAATTAATTTCATTATTGACATATTGCCCGACAATTTCAGGTTCTTCAATGTTGTCAATGGTTAACACATGGAGAGTATCCTGATTCTTAATAAAAACATTTCCATCCTTCTCAGCAATTCCAGTTCCAGAAATACGTATCACTCCTGTCCATTCAAAGTTTTCTCCAAATTCATCTTCTATTCTAATTATTCCTCTATCTATAAAAACGAGAGTATCAGAAAGAGCAACATCATCAATAGCATTATGACGCCCCCCATCATGTTGTAAGAATTCAAGAATTATTGAATCAGGTATTATTTCCTCTATATTATACAAGGTTAATAAATCATATCCGTCATGATCATTATCAAAATATTCACAAGTATAACCTGTAGTAATAATATGATCACTTTTCATTTCAATAAATTCAGGAAGGTACCGTTTACCGGTAAAATCCAATATTTGGGGTTGGTAGATATCGCTGATTTCAAGTGTAGCTATTCCATCCATCATGCATGCGATATACGCATAATTATCCTGAAGAACAATTGAATAGGGGTTGTAATAAGGGATAATGGTATGAATTTCCACAGGATCGGCGGGATAGGAGATATCCATCACTGCAATACCATGATTCTGAACAGCGACGAGTGCAAAATCATCATCGAAAAACGCCACACCGTTTACATTACCCCAGTGATTGAACATCGTTGCGACAGAAGAGATATTCAGACTGTCCTGTCCAACTGAACATTGGATGTATCCGGAAATCACCAGAAATATCGAAATAAGATGTGCCAGTTTCTTCATTATTATCATCCGCTTTGAAGAAAATCGAATTCAAAAATTATTAAAAAAGCAATAGTTGCGATGATTAGCTGAATTTGGATACTATAAACTATGTAATAAAAACTACTGAATCAAAGTCGAAAAAATAATTAAATATTATTTTTCCATATAATTTGGTGGCAGGTCGGAAATTGTGCCGACTTTTCGGATGACAAAAAATCCTATGATTCCTGCTAAAATATTAGAGATAGTGACACCGTAGAATATACCGTCAAGACCATACAGCTTTGAACCAATATAAACCATAGGAATAAAAAGCACAAAAAGCCTGAAGACATTTAAAACAGCTACTTTCATCGGTCTTCGCAGTCCATTAAAGGAAGAAACTGTGATTACAAAAACGGATTCGAATGCCAGCCCGGCAAGAACTATTCTCAGCAGCATCTCGATGGTCACATGCACAGCCTGTTCTTCTGAGAATAAAGAGGCAATTTGAGGGGCAAATAGTGCAGTTACTCCCCAGGCGAAAAGTCCCCACAAGAAAGCAAATCCCTGCCCGGTGAGAATTCCTTTCCTTACTCTTTCACCCAGCCCGGCACCCCAGTTCTGACCGACGAATGGCGTCATTGAAGCACCCAGGGATATTGCACCCAGTAGAGATATCTGTATGATCCTGCTCCCCGCGCCAAAAGCGGCAACAGCAAAAGAGCCATACACAGCAATAATTCTTAATACGATAGCGTGTGAAATTGGAATTAGAATGTGTATCAACGCCAGGGGTGCTCCCAACGCTAATACGGCTCCCCAGTTTCGAAACATCTCATTAAATGAGGGTAGTTTCATTTCCACCATCTTTTCACGATGAATCAAGATATAGAGGGAGATTGCCATTGTTCCGATCCGCGCAATCACGCTTGCGATTGCTGCTCCCTTAATTCCGAGGCCAGGTATGAAACCCCAGCCGAAAATCAGAATCGGGTCCAGGACAGCATTCAGCAGGGCGGCAGCAAACATTATCAATGCTGGAGTTTTTGTGTCACCGGTAGCGCGGATAGCTGAATTACCCACCATCGGTACAACGACGAATATCATTCCAAAATACCAGATTGTCATATATTCAGAAACAAGGGAAAGTGTCGTTTCATCAGCGCCGATCTGGCGAAAAACAGATTCAATGGTCAGCAGCCCTGCGCTGGAGAGCACGGCAACTACGATTAATGAAAGGATCAATCCGTCCCTGGTTATTTTTCTCACATTTTCGAAATTTCCGGCACCGATTTGTTGAGAAATAATAGCCGTTAAACCCACTCCTAATCCCAGGGTCACACCGGCGATCAGGTTTACCACTGGAAAGGCAAAACTTATTGCAGCAAGCTCTTTGGTTCCCAGCAATCCAACGAAATAGGTATCAACAAGGTTGAAGAGTATTATGGAGATCATGCCGAATGACATCGGCACGGCAAGTTTTATCAATATTCTCGGTATGTTTCCAGTGGTAAGCTGCCCACTGTTGTTAGTTTTACTGTTTCTCATTTATTGTCCTGATGGAGTGAAAAATAAAAAGATTATTACTGTTGATAAGAAGATCAAATATAGACGGTATTATTCTAAGTTTTGATGCAAAACACAATTTCCATCATGAAAAGCAGAGCAAAATCGATTATCTAAAATCATGCATTATGTTTTCGAAATTGATTTTAACAAGAGAACACAAAGCAAGCACTAAGTTCGCTAAGAAATTCTTTGAGTCCTTTGTGGTTTTTCTTTTTTCGCCGATAGACCAGGCATTTTTATGATTCATGATTTCTTGACGATGCAGAATTTTCAAGAAACCATATAATTACGAGAATCACACTTTCGCATTGTGTGACTGTTCAAAATAAAAAATGCTGAAGCATGGCTTCAGCACTCCAGAATCAACTCAAACTAACTTCGTGTGGCAGAACAACCAATTACGCTTTCCATAAACCATGCAGATTGCAATATCCCCGTGCAATAATATTATCGCCATCCACCGGGAAAAAAGCCTGAGGTTTATCACCTGGATTCAGGAATTGGCGATAAGATTTTCCATCAACAATAACCTCGATCCATTCGATAAAGTGATCTTCGCCCATGGGATGTTCGACTGATCCCACAGAAACATTGACACCACCGTTAATTTTTTCAATTACAGGAACATGTTTTTCCTGCGCAGCGTCCGTGGTATTTTCTTCCTGAAGTATCATGGATTGGCCACAACACGCAAGTTCGCCCATTGACTCGTGAACCACTTCCGTCATATTACCACATACTCCGCATTTGTAAATTTGTAAATTCTTAGTAGCCATTTTCTCTTCCTTCCTCTAAATATGTTAACTTTCAGCGTTGCTTTACATTCTTAAAATTATACAACAAAACAATCCGATGGTCAACCGGCACAGGCTGAAATCAGTCCTGTACCGGCAGGGGAATGACCATCTTACTCTTTACCGTGTTTAGCAAGGTATTCCGCCACGCCTTCTGCAGTTGGTTTCATGGATTCTTTTCCCTCTTCCCAGTTTGCCGGGCAGACTTCGCCATGTTCCTCGGTGAACTGAAGGGCATCAACCATACGGAGGGCTTCATCTATATTACGACCAAGAGAAAGGTCATTGATCACACTGTGACGTATGATACCATCCTTATCAATCAGGAACAGACCTCGCAGTGCTACCGAATCATCTAATAGAACACCATAATCACGAGAAATGTTCTTATTCAGGTCGGCAACAAGCGGATACTGAATATTCCCGATTCCACCTTCCTCAACAGGAGTGTTTTTCCATGCGAGGTGTGTGAAATGTGAATCTATAGAAACTCCGATTACTTCAACATTCTTCTCTTTGAATTTGTCCAGTTTCCTGTCGAATGCGATGATTTCTGATGGGCAGACGAATGTGAAATCCAGTGGATAGAAAAATAAAACTACATGTTTTCCTCGAAATTTGCTAAGTTTCAACTCTTCAAATGTGTTGTCTGGCATTACTGCTTGCGCTGTAAAATCAGGCGCTTCTTTGGTTACTAATGACATGCTATCTTTCATCTTTGTTCATGTTAATCAATTATGTATGTTTGTTTTTACACTTTGTGTGGATAAATAATATTCTATCTTTAAACCAATTCTTAATCAGACTTGAGAAACCTCATTAATATTTTTTTCGCTGCATGTCGGACAGATACCAACAAATTCAACTTTACATCCAACAATTTTATATCCTCCCAGCTTATCAAAATCCTGTTTCACAAAGTCTTCAGGCAACTCATCAATGTCATTCACTTCGCCACAATGGATGCACCGGACATGATAATGGCGAGAAGAATTCCCATCGAACCTGGCGGATGTTCCAAACTTCAGCTTAACAATATTGCCGTTTGCCGCTAACATCTCGAGGTTACGATATACAGTACCTAAACTGATATTCGGTAAAGTCTCCCTGACTATCTCGTACATCTCAACAGCCGTTGGATGAGTTGTCAGTTTTTTTAATTCATCAAGAATTGTCTGACGTTGCTTTGATCTTCTCTGTGGTCGCTTAATATTTTTCATATTTTATATCAATAATAGTAACTGTTACTATTATAAGGTAGTTTTTACGCAAAGTCAATGTAGAGCAGGAGCCAGAGAGGTAGAGTTTAGAGTTCACACTTTAGTGTGTAAATAAAACAACCTGAAGGTTGAACTCTATGCTTCTAAACTTTTGTTATATTAGCCATATAAAACAATCCCCGGCTTGAAGTACAAACCGGGGATTCACCACTAATTCACAACCATATTTTTTACAAAAGTGATCTTGTTAAAATTTCCTCGCTACTGGATTTCTTGGATCTTCACGGTAATCGTAGAATCCAATACCAGTTTTATTGCCTAAGAATCCACCCGCTACCATCTTTTTCAACAGGGGACAGGGCCGGTACTTGCTGTCTCCCAGACCATCATGAAGCACTTCCATAATGGCAAGGTTGACATCATTTCCGATAAGATCCGCCAGACGCAATGGACCCATAGGATGTCCCATTCCCAGTTTCATTACTCCGTCTATCTCTTCAACACCTGCAACACCTTCCATCAGGGCATACACTGCCTCATTAATCATCGGCAGGAGGATACGGTTGGCGACAAAGCCTGGGTAGTCGTTGACTAAAATAGGAGTCTTGCCCATTTTCTTAGCCAGTTCATCGACGACCTGATAGGTTTCGTCCGAGGTTGACATTCCATTAATCACTTCGACCAGTTTCATCATCGGAACCGGATTCATGAAGTGCATCCCAATAACCTTATCAGCGCGTTTAGTATTCGCCGCTATTTCAGTTACGGAAATTGTTGATGTATTGGAGGCGAGGATCACATCAGGATTCGCAATCTCATCCAGCTTTGTAAACAAGTCGAATTTGACTTGTTTGTTTTCAGTAGCAGCCTCAACTATGAATTCGGCATCTTTTACTGCATCAAAATCGGTAGTAAAATTAATCCGGGATACAGCAGCATCAAAATCTTCCTGGCTGATTTTCTCTTTCTTCACCATGCGACCAAGGTTCTTTCCAATTGTGCCCTTGGCTCGTTCAAGAAACTCATCCTTGATATCGATGGCAATAACATCTAATCCGGTCAACGCGGCTACCTGGGCGATCCCGTTTCCCATAGTGCCTGTTCCGATAACGCCTAACTTGGAAATTGACATATCTTTTTCTCTCTTATTTTAAATGTAGAAGTTTAGAGTTCAACCTTCAGGTTGTTTATGTAGTGAATCTGAACTCCGAACCAGCACACTAAAGTGTGAACTCTATACGCAAATGTAATCCGGACTACAGAATCCGGGAAAATCATCTCTAATCTCCGCCAATTCTCATCTTTGCTTAAGATCTGACGAAACAATAATTTTAGACCATCTCAATCGCTAAAGCCGTAGCTTCGCCGCCACCGTTACACAAACTGGCAATACCACGCTTTTTACCTTCCTGCTTGAGGGTATGCAGCAGGGTGATAAGAATTCGTGCTCCTGACGCTCCAATCGGATGACCGAGCGCAACCGCTCCGCCCCTGACGTTTACATTGGAACCATCAAGACCCAGTGCTTTGTTGTTATAGAGACTTACAACTGCGAAAGCTTCATTTAATTCAAAATAGTCAACGTCCTTGATATTCCAGTTCAGTTTTTCCAGCAGTTTTTTTACTGCTTTCTCAGGTGCGGTAGTGAACCATTCTGGTTCCTGGCTGAATGTTGTCCAACCGGCAATTTCCGCTAAAGGTTTCAATCCCTTTGAACTCGCCCAGTCAGCATCCGCCACGATCAGGGCAGCGCCGCTATCGTTGATTGATGATGCATTCCCTGCTGTAATTGTGCCGTCTTTTTTAAAAGCCGGACGTAAATTTGGCAGCTTATCCGGTCTGCCCCGTCCAGGTTCCTCGTCTGTATTGACAATAGTATCGCCTTTTCTGCTATTAATTACGACCGGAACAATTTCTTCGGTGAATAATCCGTTTTTTATTGATTCATTGGCACGATTATAAGATTCAACTGCAAAATCATCTTGCTCTTCACGGGAAATTGAATGTTCAGCAGCGCATAGTTCGGCGCAATTACCCATATGCTGATCGCTGTACGGATCCCACAGACCATCATGAACCATCATATCATGGATTTTATTATCGCCGAGACGGTATCCGGTTCTTGCAAGTTTCATGAAATAAGGCGCCAGGTCCATATTTTCCATACCACCAGCGGCGACAACGTTGTTCTCGCCAAGCATTATAGAACCAGCAGCTTCCATCACTGCTTTCAAACCTGAGGAGCATACTTTATTAATTGTCCATGCTGACTTGGAATCAGGAATTCCTGCTTTCTTTGATGCCTGGCGAGCCGGAGCCTGCCCCACACCACCCTGCAAAACCATACCCATGATGACTTCATCCACGTCATCAGGTTCAATACTCGCCTTGGTCATTGCGTTGATTATCGCAGTAGCTCCCAGATCAACAGCAGCCACAGTAGCGAACGCTCCACCAAAAGAACCAATAGGTGTTCGAGCACCTGAGAGTATTACCGTATTTTTCATCTCTCTCTCCAATTACTTGTTTTTTATGAATGAATATGTTGTTTTATCTAAAGTGTGAGAACTATTTCACAATAAGGAATTTAGACGGAAAAATCCAGAGTTGAGGGCGATTTGAGAGAGTGATAATGATGAAAGGAATCAGGAAATTAGAATCACAAGGAGCAAGAAATAATGTGAGTTTGTACCGCTATGTTTTCTCTGAAATACGGTGTTTCTCCAGCAGTTTTAGAGTGAAAAGGTAGTTTAAAAGAAAGAAGAAAGGTTTGAAAGAAACTAAATAAGGTTTGAATGAAAAATAGCAGGCTTGCTTGCAGAATGGCAGATTTGAAAGAAAAGGTTTGTAAAAAGACCCGAAGGGTCGAAAGCATGTAGCCCTCGGCGTAAGCCGGGGGAAACAGTTTGTCAACCGAATTAAGAAGCCCTGCAAGGGCGAAAGAAATCAATTATACATGACTATATTCTATAAAAATAAACTTTTAATGAATATTTCATTTGAATATTAATATCTTTATAATTTGCTATTGTTTCTTTCGCCCTTGCAGGGCTGATCATATTCAGACTTCACCTCCCGGCGCTTACGCACCGCGCTACATGATTTCGCTCCGCTGGAGCTTCTGCCTTTTATACTGAAAGAGTACATGATTTCGTTCCGCTGGAGCTTCTGCCTTTCGTACTGAAAGAGTACATGATTTCGTTCCGCTGGAGCTTCTGCCTTTCGTACTGAAGCGCAAGCATGGCTTGCACACTCCACATTCAGCCAACAGTCAATGTGAGCTGAGCCACTTTACTTTTCTGCTTATATTCCTTTTTTACGTGTTTTTAATATTTTTCAACGAAAAGTATCGTATCCTTAAAAAGTGATCTGCTTTTGGAAGGGAATTACAATTTAATCATGGGAACTATACACAAATTATTAAAGTATAAATATTCCTTCTCATATGGTTAGAATTCTTCACGGGTAATCTTGGAGAATGTGATATTTGAGAATCAAAATAGTTGCTCGACGATGGACACTGGAGGTGGTCAAATGCATGCGGGATACAATATAACGGGAAGAGTGATCGAGGATTTTTTGAACGTCTGCAAAGGTGGAAGCGGCAGAATCCTCATGGTGGCGCTTAGCTGTCTGTTTATTTCTGCCTGTTCGGATACAGGAGCGGTACAAAAGAACAAGGAAAATCAAAAAGGAATTAGTAGGATGGATGATAAATATAAATGTTCAGACGCTGAGTGGCAGCAAGATCTCACGCCGGAGCAATACAATATTCTGCGCGAAAAAGGCACTGAACGTGCTTTTACCGGGGAATACTGGGATAGTCATGACGCTGGAATTTACGTATGTGCAGGTTGTGGAAATGAAGTATTCCGTTCAGCGGAGAAATACGATTCCGGTTCAGGATGGCCCAGCTTCTGGAAGCCAATCCGGGATAACAGTATTGACGAGAAAGATGACCATTCCCTGGGTGTACGCCGTACAGAAATCGTGTGCAGTAATTGTGA
This sequence comes from Candidatus Electryonea clarkiae, assembly GCA_030765455.1. GTDB lineage: Bacteria > Electryoneota > Electryoneia > Electryoneales > Electryoneaceae > Electryonea > Electryonea clarkiae. The sequence continues at coordinate 101,026 of JAVCCM010000103.1, forward strand.
TGGGCACCTGGGACATGTGTTCGATGATGGTCCTAAACCTACAGGACTCAGATACTGCGTCAATTCAGCTTCACTGGATTTTGAGGCAGAATCGTCAGAGAAAGGCGATAATTCCGGACGATTAGAGACTGCTACTTTTGGTGGTGGTTGTTTCTGGTGTACAGAGGCTGTCTTTGAAACATTGGAGGGAGTAGAATCTGTAACGGTTGGCTACATGGGTGGAAAAACAAAAAATCCAACATACGATCAGGTATGCACCGGAAATACCGGTCATGCTGAAGTGTCACAAATTAAATATAATCCTTCAAAAATTAGTTTCAGTGAACTGCTGGATCTCTTTTGGAAGGTACATGATCCCACAACATTGAATCGACAGGGAAACGATACAGGAACTCAATATCGATCAGCGATCTTTTACCATTCTGACGAACAGAGAAAAATTGCTGAACAATCAATCAAAGAACAGCAGGAGTTGTTCACAGATAAAATTGTGACTGAGATTGTAACCTCTTCAGAATACTTTGAAGCAGAGAATTATCATCAGGATTATTACAGGAACAATAAAAACGCGCCATACTGCCGTGCAGTTATAGCGCCAAAGCTTGAGAAATTGAAGTGATATGAATGATTGTTATCTTTTATTAAAGAAATAACTATAAAAGTATTAATGTCTTACGCGCTTTTTCTGCTCCCGTGTTTTTCGATCAGTGGAATTGCTTTACCCATGATTACATCTTTGCTGATGATGACACGTCGAACATTTTTCATTGACGGTACCTTGTACATTGGCTCCAGCATCGCTTCTTCCATTATTGAACGCAGAGCCCGGGCACCTGTCTTTCTATCTTTGGCGCGGGATACTACTTCATTCAATGCTTCATCTTCGAAAACCAATTCCACGTCTTCCATTTCAAAGAGTCGTTTATATTGTTTTGTCAATGCGTTTTTCGGTTCGCCAAGGATGCATAAAAGCGCTTCTTCATCAAGTTCGGATAAGGCGGCACATATAGGAAGCCGTCCGATCAACTCAGGGATAAGCCCAAACTCTAACAAATCTTTTGGTTCAATCTGGCGGAGCAGGTCGTAAGTTGTGGTTTCTGACATTTTCCTGACGTCAGCACCAAACCCCATTGCCCTTTTCCCAACTCGGCGTTTGATTGTTTTTTCCACTCCCTCAAAGGCTCCTCCACAGATAAATAAAATATTTTTCGTGTCGATAGTTACAAGTTTCTGTTCCGGATGTTTTCTGCCGCCTTCAGGCGGAACACTCGCATCTGTTCCTTCGAGCATTTTTAGTATTGCCTGTTGAACACCTTCCCCTGAGACATCGCGGGTGATGGATACGTTTGATGATTTTCTGGCGATTTTATCTAATTCATCAATATATACGATACCGACTTCGGCAGCAGAGACATCATATTCTGCTGCCTGCAAAAGACGAACGAGCACATTTTCTACATCTTCGCCGACATAACCCGCTTCAGTGAGAGTTGTGGCGTCAGCAATTGCGAAAGGTACTTGAAGCAGTTTTGCAAGAGTCTGAGCTATCAGTGTTTTTCCGGTTCCGGTCGGTCCGATGAGCAGGATATTTGCTTTTTCCAGTTCTACATCATCGTCAATATGCGGTCGGTTAATTCGCTTGTAGTGGTTATAAACTGCAACAGATATTTTCCGTTTCGCCTCATCCTGCCCGATAACATATTCTCCCAGGCTTTTGTGCATTTCTTCAGGAGTCGGGAATTCGTCAAGCGATAATGTTTTTTGCTTGGCATTATTCTGACGGATGATCTGGTTTGACGCACGAATGCAGTGATCACATATCATGACTCCAGAACCGCTGATCATGATATGCGCTTGATCAGATGTTCGACCACAAAAACTGCATTTTTGATGTGCCGTATTAGCCTCTTTGCGCTTGTCGCTCATTTAAACCTCTGCTTTTTCGTGCTGTCTAAGTATTACACCCAAATCTTTATACTATCATACAGATAAAATTTCATTCAAAATAATTCTATTATTGTGACCAGATTATTTCTTCTTCTCTTGATTCTTAGTACTCTGAATTTTATCGATCAAGCCATAATCCATAGCTTCTTCTGCGGTCATAAATTTATCACGATCACTGTCCCTGGCGATCACTTCCTCGGGTTTGCCTGAATGGAAAGCGAGTATTTTATTTAATCGTTCACGTTCCTTGAGTATTTCCTTAGCATGAATTTCAATGCTTGATGCGTCGCCTTGCATGCCGCCAGAAGGTTGATGGATCATAATTTTACTATTAGGAAGAGAGCTTCTCTTTCCCTTTGATCCGGCAGCAAGCAATACAGCACCCATCGAAGCTGCCATACCCATGCAAATCGTTTGAATCTCAGGTTTTATATATTGCATAGTGTCATAAATTGCAAGACCGTCAGCGATATAACCGCCGGGGCTGTTGATGTAAATACTAACATCCCGCTCAGGGTCTTCAGCTTCAAGGAACAAAAGTTGGGCGATCACTGAATTTGCCACGTTCTTCTCTATAGGAGCGCCGATGAAGATGATTCTTTCTTTCAGTAATCTCGAATAAATATCATAGGCTCGTTCTCCGCGCCCGGTCTGTTCTACTACCATTGGTACCAGATTCATGTAAAACCTCTATGTATAAAAATCGTAAAAGTTTATATCGCAAAAGCGAAATAGATATATCTATAGGATCAACTTGCCTGGTAGGTTAAATCACTGCCAGGATTGATCATGTATCGATTGTTACTATGACGTTCATCTGTAGGTTCCACGGCAGAGCAGGAGAATAGTATAACGGCTCTGACTGCACGTATTACCCTACTATCAGTCTAAAAATATTTCCACAATTACAGACGTATCCCCCGAATAAAAATTGAAGTTGTTTATCCCTGTAAGATCGTTTCAAGATCCATTGGGCGTTCATCAATTTCTGCTGAACTAACCAGCGCTTCCATCAATTTACCATCAATTATCTCAAGCTTAAGCATATCGCGCCTGTCTCCACTGGCAAACATAAGTCTTAAGTTTTTTAATTCTTCCTCATCGTCACCAGCTCGAAGACTGAATTGATGTTCAATTTCATCATCAGTAGCCTCGAGTTTCAAATCTTCGATCAATCGATCCTTGATGAAATGCCAACGGAGTTGTTTGTCGGCAAGCAATGAAAGACTGTTCTTTACTGCATCATCAGGTGATTCAACTTTACTCTTTTCTTTATGGCTGGCTAACAAACGCTCGAATGTTTCATTAAGTAATGATGGTGGAACATCGAAAGGATGTGCTTCAATAATTTTGTCAATTAATCTGTCGGAGACTTTTTGATTTACTGTCATTTTAGTAAAATGCTCAAGGTTGTCTTTGACTCTTGCCTTCAACTCATCCATGGAGGATATGTCTTGATAAACTTGTGACGCAAATGCATCATCGATTTCAGGTAAGTCAATTTTTTCAATTTTTGTTATGGTAACTTCTATGTTGAAATCCTCTTCAACCTCTTTCCCCGCCTCATTTGATTTCATTGTTTTGGCGTTAAGTCTGCGAGTTTCTCCATTCTTTACGCCCAGCAATTGATCATCTACGCCCTCACCAAAGAGATTCTTACCGAGATCAACGACTATATCTTCATTTCTATGACCAATGATAATTGTTCCTGCTTTATCCAATTCCTGAAGGTTTAAAGTCAATCGATCACCCATCTCGGCAACATCATCTGCCGGTTTTTCTGAGATGATGGCCTTGGAATGTTGGAGAACATGGAGATGTTTATCAATATCTTCATCAGTTATTAATACCTTTTCCTTGATAATCTTTAATCCCTTCCAGTTATCAAGACTGAATTCGGGAAAGATCTCGAACACCGCGGTAAATTGCAGATGTTTTCCCGCCACGTAATCGGGATCAATAATATCGCCTGGAGTGATAGGCTTCATTCCAGAACTTTCAACGATCTTTGGGTAAATCTCTTTAATATACTCATCAATAGATTCCCAGAGCAGATTGTCACCAAAACGTTTTTTGACAATTTCAGGCGGGACCTTCCCCTGACGAAACCCATCAAGCTTAAGATCCTTGCGAAATGCACCAATAGCTTTTTCAAAATGTGGAAGGAGGTCTGTCTCAGGAATTTCAACCCGGACTTTTACGACTGCTCCCTCTTGTGTTTGCTCAAGAATTTTCACCAATCACCCTTTTTTACACATTGATAGAATTATTTAAAAACATATAAAAGTACGATTTTGATTTCACAAACGGTAGAAGCTGAGTTGATGGTATGGAGCATTGCGAGACTTGCTTCAATTGGAAGAAATCGGGGTTAATAGAATTGATTCAGGCATTTAATCTGTACTGAATTAATTGGTTTTATTTAATACTGCTCACACCTCATAGTCGTTATTCTGAATGTAGTTTTATTTTAGATAGTAAAAAATCCCTTCGGAAACTATACGAATTCCATCTATAACAAGAATTCGATAGCTCTCGAAGGGACAAATGCTATGAATAAAGATATATAACTATTATAAAATAATTTTCATTCAGCTTATTTTTCTGGTTCTGCAGTTTCTTTTGACCGGATCTACTTTTTAGCCGTCACCGTATCTCGCACCAACCGAAATCCTATATCACTTGATGCCTGCTCAGGATCAACTCCGATTCTTGAAGCCGCTCTGCATTCTGCGGCAGTCGTACGAATAGAACCACCACGAACAACACGTTGTTTGCCGCCAAGCCAAACCAAGCCATCATCAGGTGCGCCATCATAATTGGGATGATATGTGTCCTGACACCATTCTGCGACATTACCTGCCATGTCATAAAGCCCCCAGGCATTTGGAGTCTGGCGTTTTATCGGAAAAGCTTTTTCATCTTCGCGACCATTGTACCAGGCAATATCCTCAAGATCAGCTTCAGTTTCGCCATTATAATATCTTGTCGTAGTGCCTGCTCTATAGGCATACTCCCATTGTGCTTCAGTTGGAAGACGATATCCTTTGTCAGGATCAATCTCATTTAGATGATAAATGAATTTCTGTACATCCATCCAAGTGACGGTTTCTACAGGATTTTCTGATACCCTTGAAAATGAGGGATTGCCGCCGATGACCATTTCCCATAAGGCTTGAGGAATTTCAGCTATTGAAATATCAAATGACTCAATCTTCACATTATGAACCGGTCTTTCGTCTGCTGCCTCGCTCTCTTTCGCATCAGCGCCCATCATGAAACTGCCAGCAGGAATGTTAACGAATGCATCACCAAGATAGAAAAGAATCTTTTCTTTCTTCTGTAGCTCGGTATCCACCACTTCCTTTTTCATCTGCATAAAATATACAATTGCAACAACAATGATAACTACAGACGGCAACAATATCTTACCGATCATTGAACGCCTGTGTCTTTTCGCAGCTTGTGCAGGAGCATCTTTCACTAATTCCAGGAATGATTCTATCTCTACATCATGACCGGCTTTGGCTGAATATTCATCCATTATCTCTTTTGCTTGGACATATTGGTTACTGACAAGAAACTCAGCCGCATGTTGCAAAGCACGAAGCCTTTCTCGTTCCGCAACCTCTTGAGCAAAAATTCTCTCCTTATCGTTCATGTCTTTTTTAGCAATTAATTTCGACATTTCGATATAGGATTGATAATCCTGAACTTTGTCTTTCGTTTGGACAGCTTCCATGCCTTCGTTATAATGATCTTCCACACTCTTAAGATCAAAGTGGCAGGATCCAATCAGATGATTGACTTCCTTATTCTCACTGTCCAATTCCTTTGCTTTGTTGAGGACTTTTAAAGCACTCCGCAAACATTTGTTTTCCAGATGGTTCTTGCTCTCTTGAAGCAAAGATGCAACATCCGCCATATTTCCTCCCTCTTGAAAACATCAAGAATGAATTCTCTATGATTAGAGATTCAGTGTTCTTTTTCTATCCGAAATTAAAAATAGCTTCAAATCGCTGCAAAGATATGCAAGCAGGTACGTTGAGCACAGCAACATCTAATAATAATTGAAAGCTACCTTTTATCTATTGTCAGCGCAAGTTCTTAGTGAAAATCAATGATATTTATTTTTGATCTTCCAACTTCTGAGAGTGTCAACTGATTTCCTGATTAAATTTCATGCAATTCAGCTATTCTAAGAGCATTTTCTCCAGTATGAATAGAGGAAGCCATCTCCCCCTAAGATTTTATTTGATCAGGATTTCAAATTATATAATAACAATATTATGGTTCTATTAATTTGTTGATTCAGTTTTGAACTGCCAGGGTGGTCCTTTGCTTAGATGACCATGATTATCCCTGACATCCACCATCCAATAATAAGTCGTACCTTCCTGCAATGTATCGGGTTCATAAGTTTCATTTAGAATATCGCCTGGAATGAGGGGAGGGAATGAATTGTTACCAAACTGGCTCCTGCTTCCAAAATAGATGTTATAGATTAATGTATCTCCATCTTGATCTGTACTCTGCCAGGAGAGAGTCGGCTTGACGGATACATTCTCAGACTGATCAGCCGGGTATGGATCAGCAGGCTCAGTTGGTGCGTGAAAATTGTTCTCATTTGCAGGATTATCAGGATCCATTGGATTAAGATGCCTGGCATCTTCTGAGGGAAGATCTTCACATGCGAAAATCAGTGTCAGTAAAGAAATAACGATTGTTAGAGATAAAGCTTTCATTTGTCGATTTCTCCGAAAGCGTTAAAATTCAATCCTAATGAAATTCCAATACTTTTATTATTATTAATGTTACTAATCGAGAATGTTACTCTATCCCCGTTACCAACAGATGCAGAATCCGGTTGGTCCTTTCTTTTTTGCCTGCTGAAAATTACAGCATCGATAATATTCCAAAGATATATCGCTCCAACAGTAATTCCAGTATAAGTAATTGCATTTCTTGCAGATTCTGCGCTATCGTGCGCTGATAACCTGATTTTATATAATGCTTGAATTTCAACAGGATCTATCGCGCGGTCGTAATCTCGCATAGATGTTTTGTATGCGTTGACTTTACCATTGTAATTTGAAACACTTATGAGCAGGTATGAAATCGCCATCGATTCACCGATAACATAAACCATTCCGGTTTTTTTTCTTCCTACCGCGATTTGTCCCAAGCCGGGCCACATAAATGATTTTGGGAGTGGGTAGCGAGCTGTTTCTAATTCGCCCCCTCCAGCTTTCCATGCAGCATTATCAAGCCCTGAAATAAGGAGGGCTGCCTGCTTAATACCAACGGAAAAAACTTCATCTATGGTGCAAGCACTTTCAAAGGTCTTGGTTAACTCGATCACACCTGTTTCAACATCGATAAGATGGAGAATTATAGTATGTGTTTGTTTAACTCTTCCGACAGATCCGGTAATAACTTTATCCGTTTCCAGGATTCGTCCGGCTTCAATTGCGCATTGATCCGATGTGCACTCATCCAGTTTTATCCCCTTTTCTTCGAGGATTGCCTGCATTGCGCTTCGTTCGGCTACATAAAACATCCCTGTTTTGAGAAGTTCCACTCGCAACTGGTGTGACATAGTTCTTTGATATATTTTTGGAAGTCCGCCGGTTATTTCGAGATCAAAAAGAGCAATGTTTAGCAGTTCCATCGGCTGAGCATTTGCTGTGTAGCCTGAAAAGACACCTAAAAACACGCCAATCACCAAAATGTACTGCTGGATAAGATTTGAAACTATTCGTTTCATGTTTCCTTTTATTGTAATCTGTATTGGATTAATCCATTTTCAGCAAAAATATAAACTTCTGTAGTTGTTAGTCTTTTATTCTCCAGTTCGATCAAAGCTCCTATTCACTGGTATCGTATAATTCGATGTCATCAATATAACAGAATGAGTTTCACCTACACGACCAACGGAGCCCGCTACGATACGATCCACTCCAAGAAGCCTTCCCATCTGTACTGCACACTCATCAGACGTACATCCAGACAATTGGAAACCCTGTTCTACAAGTATGTCTTCCATTGCGTTCCTCTCTATAACGAGGAACCTGCCGGTATTCAGGAGTTCAAGGCGAAGCCTGTCTGAAAGGGTTTTTTGATAAACCCCTGGAATACCACCTCCAATTTCAAGGTCCATGATTGCTGCTTGGAATTTCTCCGTTGTCTTGGAATCGTTCTGGGCAACTACTCTGTAAGGAGCAAACAACAGGTAAAAAATAGAAATCACAAAAAAACAAAAACCCTGATTAATAAATATCTTTTTCATCGTTCCCTCTCATGGTGAACGCTTCATGATGTTTCTCGCTTCTGGAGATTCGCTATTCCCCTTGTGTATCTGTGGAGCGGATTGAGTAGCAGGGAAAGAAAATTATATTACTATCAAAATGTAAAAGTACAAAGATTAGTACAAACTTTCAACCGAACATACATCTTCATAAAAAAAAGTGATTCAATACGAGGTAACTCGAAAAATTTATTCAGATGACAAAATAATGGGTGGGGAAGGCGTCCCTGCCAATAGCTTTTGATGATAGAAAAGAAGGGTAAAGGATACCCGCACTTTTGCATCAATCGGTTTGATCTATGCTGCTATTAACTGATATCGTACAACTTGATATCAGCTAATAGCAGGGAAATCTCATTTAAATTCCAATTTATACCTCAATCATCAACCTAATTATGGGTTGCAGATTAAAAGCATCAGGCAGTCAACTTATTCATCCAAATCTATAATCTTTATATCATCCACATAGGCAGCAGGAAGACGGTTACTATTCCACAAGAAGAATTGAAGCATGGATGTTGTGGTTCCCAAAGGAAAGCCATTGAATCCTCGATCCTCAGCCACCATCTCTCCATTCACATAAAGATCAAATTCGGCATTGCCAATATCAAATTCAATAGCGACCTCTACCCACTCGTTAGTGTTGTAAGTAGTCGCGTTTTGCCAGCCTTCATCATCGGCATATACTACGCTTCCGTTTGAAGTGAATTGGATTAAAAACATTGTTCCGCCGTCATCCATCCAACTTGATTGGGAGAAATCACCTCTTTGTCCCATTAATACTTTATATTCAAATCTTCCAAATGAAATTGCATCATGTCGGCAATTTATATAACCATCGTCAGCGTCAGTCGGGTCATTAAAGTATAGGCTGTGTTCACCTGTCGCTGCCTCATCATCGCTTACTTCAATTGTGATACCGTTGGTGTAATTATCTTCCCACACCCCCCATTCCGGCAGCTCGCCTACGTTATCATCTTCAAAACTGGTCTCAAAAATGACGCCTTCAACAACTTCTTCAGTTGTGAATGTCCACAAGTGACCTTCGGTTTCGTTATCGTGATCATCAATGGCGATAATTTTCCAATAATAGGTCATCCCCGGTTCCATCTGCGGGCGAAAGACGTTCCCTCCGGCATTGGTATGGACGAAGGGCGGGTTTGTATCCGTACCAAAATAAATATCAGAGTCAATTGGATCATTTTCAGGATCACTATTTTGCCAACTTAAAACTTCGTCAACTGGGATATTTTCCGCTCCATCTGCGGGATTAGGATTGGAGGGTTCATCTGGCGGTTGGTTGCCTCCACTGCTGCTGGTAACAAAAGTCCAGACCTGTCCTTCAGTTACATTATCATGATTATCCCCGGCAACAATTTTCCAGTAATACCTGGTGTCGGGATCTATTGTAACACCATTATCCGAGGGGTAGATCTGAGTATTTTGAAGACCTTGAGCTATTCTCGGTTGCTGCTGCTGATCAGTTCCGAAGAAAACAGTATAGGTAAGCCGGTCTTCTTCAGGGTCGCTGCACTCCCATGAGATAACAAGGTCAATAGGATTAATATCCTGAGCATTATTCGCCGGGGATGGATTGCCCGGCTCTTCCGGAGGCTGGTTGGCTTCCCCGACTGTTACAAATGACCACACCGGTCCCGGAGTAGTACCATCTGAAGTTTGAATTTGCTTCGCACCGGTCTTGATACCACCGGGATAAACCTGCATGATACTACCCTGATCATCTTTTGCGATAACCCGCCAGTAGATGCGTGTCGCTGCAGGTAATTCGTTTTCTTGCGTTACCTGGAAGGAAGCACTCGTTTGATCCTGGCTAACCATATTTACCGGTGGATCATTCGGACCGAGGAAGATGGTAAATGTCATTGGATCACCTTCCTGATCATGAGCGTTCCAGAGTAAGTTGGGAGTTCTTGAAACATTTTGAGCGCCATCTGACGGTTCAGGACCAGAAGGTGGATCTGGAGGCTGATTTCCCTCCTCAGCCGTTGTAAATGACCATATTGAACCCTCGGTTGAGCGATCATTCTCATCCCTGGCAATAATCTGCCAGTAATAAGTGGTATTAAAATTTAGCTGACCTGTCTCGTAAGATGTTTCAGATTGATCAGACACAACTTCACCAGGATTTTCTTCAGTGCCAAAAGAAATACTGTATGTCATTTGCAGTTCATCAGGATGCGTGCAGGTCCAGGAAAGGGTCAGTGCCGTTGGTGTGTTCTCAGCATTGTCTTCCGGGTATGGGTTGCCAGACGCAGCAGGCGGTTGTTGTCCGGCTTCAGCAGTGGTGAAACTCCAGACGTCTCCTACAGTAGCGCCATCGTGATTATCCTTTGCCAAAATTTTCCAGTAATAGGTCGTACTTGTTTCAAGACCTTCCGGAGTATATGATTTGGTTAATCGCCCTATACTTACCAGCTCAGGATTATCCGCTTCTTCCCCGAAATAGACATTGTAGGAGAGAGTATCGTTTGTATCCTGATCATAACACTGCCATGAGAGCGATGTTGTGGTTGCAATATCCACAGATGTATCAGCAGGGTTTGGGTAAAATGGTGCTTCCGGAGGATGGTTTTCCGTTCCGGTTGTATCGTCGGGATCTTCATAATCCGGATTACCAGGATCATCGGGGTTATCATGTGTACTGTCAACCACGCCTGGATCAGTACCGGTGACAGGATCAAGTGTTTGACAGGATAACACAAAAATTAACAGGAAGGCAAATAAAACTGCCGGAATAAGATTAAGTTTTTTCATCGTACTTTCCTCCCGGTTGAGCCGAACGTTATACCTAATGAAATTCCAACCGAAGGTCGTCCCCGTGAATCACCAAGCATGGCAAGCTTGATGTCTTTAATCCCACTGTCGCCATGATCTGCTGCATCCTCTTTCTCGCCCTCGAAAATAATAGCGTCAAGAATATTCAAGAGATAAATTCCCCCGGCTATCCCTCCGGCGATGAAAATCATCGATTCTGTCGATTCAGCGTCTTCGTGAGAAGAGGTTATCAGTTCATTTGCAGCAATTTGCTCTTCAGATGCTACCCGTTTCGCATCAAATAATGCGGCAAAATCATCACCTGTCCCAGCGTTGTCATAATTAGATTTTGCAAGTTCATATGCTGCTGATTTAGCGTCATAATCTAACAGGGCATCATCGTAATCGCTGACAGCCCCATTGAAATTCAAGATCGAAAACACCAGGAAACCAACGGCTCCTGTTTCTCCTACAACATATAGCAAACCTGGAGTTTTTCTGCCAATACCGATCTGTCCCAATCCGGGCCAGAGCAAAGATTTGGGTAATGCGCTTGGAGCGCTTGCAACTACCTGGATCAGCTCCAAATCATAATCCACCATGAACGTCTCTTCAGCTTTTATCTCAATGTCTTTATCTACACTGCCGGCATATTTTTTCCGGTTGATATTTACGATATGCCATCCAACGTCAACCAGCTTATCAAGCAATGGCGCCGTGCCAAGTTTTTCGCCGTCAAAGGTGACAACTGTACCTTTTGGCAGACGGGCAAAACTAAGTGTCCCCTGTTGCTTATTGAGGATACCTTTAATAGTGACTTTCTGCTCCGGTTTGAGCAGGATTGTTTGCTTGAAAGTAGTAAATCCCGGTTTCGTAATTTCGATCGAGTATGTTCCGGGGGTTAGTTTCTGAAGTGTAGCAGGGAATGATGTGTCTCGCTTCTTTCCATTAATAATAAGAGAAACCGTTTCAATATTTGAAGTGACATAAATTTCACCGGCTTTTTCAAGTGTGACTTCCACACGATTGATCTGACCGGGAAGAATGTTCACAATTGTTGAAGCGACCAGATCACCTAATTCCAACCGCAAAAAATGCTCACCTTTAGCTATCTTTTCAATGGCAAATGGTGTTGTCCCCTTGATCTTCTCTTCGTCCAAAAAAACCGTAGCGCCGAATGGTGAGGATTTTACCAGCAGGTCGCCTTCACCGGAAACGGAAGTTTTTGTTTTGCTGCCTTCCAGTCCAGCCAATAGACGCGCTGTTTCTCCGATACGTGTAGAAAGAACCTCATCAATCGGGCAGGAACAATCAACACCTTTAGAGTTTACTATGGCACCGGTCTCAACATTTATATGACGCAGGATAATAGAATGTGTGTTTCCCACTTTCCCGATAGACCCGGCAATAATGCCCTCTACTCCAAGTAAACGACCTACTTCCACTGCGCATTCATCGGATGTACATCCCGACATCTGCAATCCCTGCTCAGAGAGAATCTCTTCCATAGCATTACGTTCTATCACAATGAAACGCCCAGTATTTAATAATTCGAGTCGCAAACGGTCAGACAGGGTTTTCTGGTAAATCTCAGGGATTCCGCCTGAAATCTCCAGATCAAGAACAGCTACATTGATTTTCTTTTGAACTTTTTCCTCCTGGGCGTTGACTGCTCCACAAGAAATAAGTATAACAATAATTAAAAAAGGGATAACACTATAAACCGAACGAAAACAACTCATCGCTTCTCCTTAAAAACTTCCACTCAAAAATTCGGATTAGTAGGAAGGATTTTACGCCAGTTAACTGTAAGTAATTAGACAAAGAAGATCATGACACTGTCAGTTCCTATTTGCCGCAAATCTTGTATTTGTCAAAAATTACTATAGTATTTTACAATCATCCTGTAAGTTTCTTTACTTCCGGATATTTTCATACAAAGCAGCAGAAGTACTCAAGAGACAATCTTGTTAATCTTGTCTGTCCCCGCGAGGTTTGATGCTGGCTCGGAAGTTTGCGAAAGTAAGAACAATATCAGCCGCTTTCAACTCAAATTGAGGTGCGCCTCCTGAAGTCAACTCACTGATTGGAGAATTATTAAGGAATGATCCGAACTAAATTTTTCTGATTCTGTTTATTACTATCATAAAAACCCCGGCACTAAACCCTCCAATGTGTGCCCAGAAAGCAATACCCCCTGCTTGCCCAGATGCCAGGCTCCCAACTCCGCTGAATAACTGAATTGCAAACCAGATTCCAATGAATACCCATGCTGATATCAGGAAGGTCTTAATAAAGATGAAAAAGAACCAGAAAAGCATTACGATCCTGGCTTTTGGGTACATTAATACGTAGGCAGCCATCACCCCGGCAACTGCTCCGCTTGCTCCGATTGCAGGGATAGTTGAAGCAGGGTGCATGAACAGATGTGTTATTCCTGCTGCAAGCCCGGCTGATATATAGAATATAAGGAATGTGAGATGACCGAGTCGATCTTCAACATTATCTCCAAACAGCCATAGTATCCACATGTTTCCAATTGCGTGCGCCCATCCAGCATGGACGAACATGCAGGTAAACAACGTGGTGAAACTATGTAAAAGTGACCCGGTTGGGAATTCCTCGGCTAATCCGGTAGCTCGTGCCGGGATAAAGCCGAAATCCATAAAAAAAGCTGAAAGTTGTTTGCTCGGCAAGGTGATTTCTGCAATAAATATTACTGCGTTAGCAGCTATAATTATGAGCGTAACGATCGGGAAGGTTTTTGAAGGATTAATGTCGCGTATTGGGATAATCATAACTTGTCTCGGATTATCTTATTTGTGTGTCAGCAAAATAGTGCTTTTTGTGCATTATTCCAACCGTATATCATTACTGTAAATATAATTCAATTCAAGAGCAAGAATGACAGAAGAAGGGAGGGGATTCTGCTGTTGCATCCAACATCGAACTACGTTGGAACTACATCGATAACCTGATTATTTCCTGGGTTGTCTCCCCAAAAGTGGATTTGAGATAAAAGTTGCATGAATCAAAATCTCGTTTCTTGCATCATACCATTGTGAGCGCACGAGAATTGAAATAAGTCAAGGTTTTATTAGCCGTCATAAGGGCGCTCTTCTGTAAGGATGATCATTCGATTGAGTAGATTTTATAAGTCTGTTAGCATAACTTGGCTGAATGAAAGATATAAACCGAAGTAATTTAGACTCTAAGAAAATTGATGATCAGAAGAAACGAGCCGCTGAAAAAAAGCTGATCGCAAAAGCAGTTGAGGGTGACACAAAAGCAGGCACCGAGATTGTCCTACAGCATCAAGGCAATGTATATAACCTCGCTTTGAGAATGACAGGCAATGAACATGAAGCGGAGAGTGTTCTTCAGGAAACGTTTCTAAAGGTATTCGAGAAACTACCGGAATTCCGAGGGGAAAGTAGCCTTGGCACCTGGATCCATCGTATCGCAACGAATATTGTCTTGATGCAACTCAGAAAACGGAAGGGAAAATATTTCGTTCCGATTGAAGATGAGAACCGGGCTGATGAGGATAATGGAGGCGATATAGCTTATGTCGCAAGATCGTTTGATCGCGATCCACTGGAGTTGACTTTAAACGAAGAATTGAAAAAGAGTCTGGAAAAAGCAATCATTGAATTACCACCAAACTTACGTACAGCGTTTGTTTTAAAGGATATGGAAGATCATTCAATGGCTGAAATTGCTGAACAGACCGGCAAATCAATATCTGCAATCAAGGCTGATTTACACAGGGCACGTGTGAAATTGAGAAAAAAACTGGCTGAGTTTATTGATAAGGGGGCATCAAATGGATAAAAAAAGCCCATGCAAAGCTACTTTAGAACAACTCTGTGATGTGCTCGAATATGAATTAGGTCACGAAGCAGGAAGTAAGGCTTGCAAAGAAATTCTTGAGCATGTCAAGAATTGTCCGGAATGTTGTGCCGAAGTGGATACCTTGCGGAAGACAGTACGAATTTTTAAGCAAATCCCGGAGCGTGAGGTGCCCCAGGATGTTCAATGGCGACTTTTAACTGAATTGAATTTGAACCTCCCTGCATCCGGGAAAATTGATAATAAGGTAGAAGTTTGATGTTGAGGAAACGGAAACTACTCATTCTTCTCGCAGTTCTCGGCGGTATTGCGGGATGGTTGTTCTGGCGATATGTTGGCTGTTTGAACGGATCATGCATGATTTGGTCAAATCCATGGATCGCAACCGCTTATGGTATATTAATTGGATACCTGGTAGGAGGGCTTTTCCCTCGAAAAGACTCCGAAAGAGATGAAACCGATACTGATGCCACAATTAAAGAGATGTGATTTTTTATAATCAGATTATATCTTGATTTTTAATTTATTTATTGAAAGAATTTAACATGATTAAGCAAAGCATTTACATATTATCGCTTATTGCACTTGTCATTACAACTCTTATTGTTAGTGCAGGATGCAGCGAGAAGCAAAAAGTTGACGAGGTGGAAACAACAACACCTGCAAACAATCAGGAAAATTCAGTAATTGCTGTTGTCAGTCCCGAAGAAGCAGGTCTTCTTCCGGAAGAAAAAGCACAGCCAGCTCCTGAATGGGTTATGCCTGATCTCCAGGAAAAAGAGATTTTCTCATCAGAATTTCTTGGGAAAGTAGTAATACTTGATTTCTGGGATACCTGGTGTCCGCCCTGCCGTAAGGAAATTCCTGGATTTGTGGAATTGCAGGATAAATACAGTGATAAAGGTCTAGTTGTCATAGGTGCAGCGTTTGGACGCGAAGGTGGTGATAAAGTGAGAGCATTCGCTAAAAAATACAAGATCAACTATCCCACCACGTTTGCAACACCAAAAGTTATGCAGATGTTTGGTGGAATACAGAGCATTCCAACGACCTTCATCATTGACAGAAAAGGGCTTGTCAGGGGGATGCATGTTGGATACGTGAAAAAAGAAGTATTTGAGAAAGAAATCTTGGCGCTTTTATAGAAAGTGAATTATTAATATTCGGTTGTGCATCATAAGAAAATCCATCTCGATAAGATGGATTTTCTTATGTTCTATAGATTGCGAACGAATCGAAGAAATTATGTAAATTTTCTGTCGTCCCTGCGGGACTTGATAGCTGGTGCATTTATACTCCCAGGGCTTACGCCACTAGGCTACATGCTTCCGACCCTTCGGGTCTTTTGTGATGGGTATTGTCTAATCTATTCTTTGTAGATTTGTCTTATTTGTTCTCTGTAGAAGTTGCATTAATCTCGATTTTATCGTCCTATCATCCAAGTTGACACTTTTTGTATCAACCTACATTTGGATGGGATACCAAATTTCCGGTTTCAGATTTTTTATTAACCATCAGATTGCCATTGCAAATCCCAATCGGTGTACCTGTCCGATAGCGCCCATAGACTGGAAGGCATAATCAAAATTCATTCTTTGCCAGTTTATTCCCAGTCCACCGGAAATGCCAGCGAAACTGTCACTTGCGCCTTCAACCCTGTAATCGATACCAAAAGAAGTATAACCAACGCGTAACTTTAAGATGGGTGAAACAGTAAATTCACCGGACGCGGTTAAATATACATCCTCATTCTGTTCAAGATGAGATGCAGCGCTAAGTCTTAATGGTAGATGCTCCAATTTCTTTGAACCGCCGGCACGAATCGTCATTGGAATATCTTCGGATACTTCGTTATAAGCGCTTATTTGTGTACCGATATTGGATACTGTTGCTGCCAGGTCGATATCGCTTATTCCCGTCTCAAAGTATAGTCCGGCGTCAAATGCAACAGCGCTGGATTTGTAGGATTCGATTTTTCCACTGACGAATTTCCCTGCAGCACCCGCGGATAATCCTTTCACAATGGTTTTACCATATCCTGCGATCAACATAATTTCGTTTGCTGTAAACGTACCGTTCCGGGCAGCGTCCAGCGAAGCATATTCATCGAAACTGCCATAATTAAAATGGGAAATCGCGACACTGCCATAACCCTGCAATAGAGGACGACCATAGGCAGCCATTCCCGATGACAGATCAATTGGATGATCCCCGTACGCAATGGATGTTTTTTGAGTGCTGTTTGATGCGAGCCCGGCAGGATTGTTAAAGATCGCATCCAATCCTCCATACCAGCTCAGTGCTACCGGGTGTCCGCCCAGCGCTGAACCGCGGGGTGTAGGGTCAATACGCATCAGGTCAAAAACACCTGATCCAAAGGCTGAACCGGTAATAATATTTGCAATTAAAAACACACAGAGAGCTGCGACTGCTCCTGGTCTAAGTTTCTTCAGAGTCTTCATATTCATGCCATTCTCCCGATGTTGAGTCCTCGTTCCAGTCGGGTGTTTGCCACCCATAAACATCTCCAGGGTTTTCGTGGTCATCGCCGCTGTGCAGATATCGTTTTCGACGATAAATTGTAATACCGCCTACTACCATTACCAGCATCGAAGCGCTTCCCCAAAGAGCCAAATCGAGATCAAACCATTCTATAAGCATCCACCATTTATAACGTTTACGTAAACTTGTATGCCAGGCAATTTCTACCATATAAAAAGACTGCCCGGTTATTTCCTGAAATATTTTGTCTGGATTTTCATCGTTCTGATAACTTTTTACCAGGAGGGCAATACTCTCCCAGCCGTATCGATCCACTAAAAAATCTACCATATCAATTGCTTGAAGATATGCAACACGTGCCTGTTCCGGCCCGAATTTCAAAACATCGTCAATTTCATCCAGTGTAACTGTTTTCCGCAGAACAACGGCACGAGCAAGCGGAACCCGGTTCCTATAGAGTGTTTCACCGCTAAGATAGACAGCGAGTCCCTCAGATAGCCAGCGGGGAAGATGCGATTTACCGTCCAGCTCTGTTAACAGGTGTACCCCTTCATGCAATGCTGTAGTTTTAAACTGTCCTTTATTCTTCAATAGTCGCGGAGACTTAAGCACTACGACTCTCTGACGAGGGAAAACCGCTCCGCCAGTCCACTCGGGCAATCCTCTGGTCAAATATTTGAATCGTGCTTCATTGGGTGCGATAAACACTCGTACACCATCGGGAACTCTAACCTGTAGTTTATCTGCGAAATCTTCAAGAAAACTCCTGTACCATTCACCTAAGGCTTCCGATGCATCATTGTCAGCCGCCTCATAGTAAATCAGGAAAGGTCCGTCCTGAGCTTCCAGCCATTCTCCCGGAGGCAGCTTTTCATAGGCAAATAAACTAAAAGCAGTAAAATAAAATAAAATAATAATAGATAGAAAAATTCGCATAATTTTCAGTATTTGTATAGATATAGGGGACTATTCTTTATTCATATATATTGTATCGCAAAGATTCCCATTATGCCACCGTTACAGGGTCAATATCAACTATCCAGGAAACTTTTGGTGGAATTTCAATTGCCTGACTTACTTTCCTGATCGCAGTCCGGAGTTTTATCCCCGATGGATCGTCTCCACGCTTGGTACGTACTATAATTCTACTTCGAAACTTTCGTTTAACCCTCTTTATCATTGCAGGAGCAGGACCAATAATGATTATCGGTTTTCCAATATTGCGAAATGCTGAAGCTGCTATGTCTGCGTATTCTGTAACTTTTTCTTCATCCTCAGACGCCAGGGTGATTACCGCCATTCTTGCGAAAGGCGGATAATAAAATGAATTCCTGAATTCCAATTCACGTTGAAGAAAACCATCAATATCAGGTTCTGCAAGTGATTGAAACAACGCATGTTCCGGATCGAGAGTCTGAATGACTACCACTCCCGGATTTTTGCCTCTTCCGGCTCTGCCCGCCGCCTGAACCAGGAGACGAAATGTACGTTCGGAAGCGCGAAAATCAGGTTGGAAAAGAACAGGATCGGCATTTATTACTCCCACAAGAGTAACATGACCGAAATCATGTCCCTTGGCAACCATCTGCGTTCCGACCAGTAATTGTGTATCGCCTGAAGCGAATGATCTGAGGATTTCCTTGTAAACACCTGCTTTTTTCGTAGCATCGCTATCCATACGCATAGGAGACAATTGTGGAAAACGTCTCTGGATTTCCTCTTCGATTCTCTGGGTTCCGGCTCCCTTTGCTGAGAGTTTGGTTGAGTCACATGATTCACAGGTAGCAGGTACCGATCTGGAAAAACCACAAAGATGACACCTCAAACGCCCTGTTTCAGTTCCATAGTGGAGCGTCAATGAGATTGCGCAATCAGGACACATTATGCGTTCACCGCAATCTCGGCAGACGAGTACCGGCGAATAACCACGACGTGAAATCAATAACACTATCCCCTCATCCAGCTCCAGCCGCGATTCAATCTCGCGTGTCAACTCTGAACCTATATAAGGAGCAGCTCCGCTTTCACGTCTTCGATCAGCAATTTTTATCAGGGGCCAGCCTGCTCCAAATCGTTTGGATAAGGTGAGCCGCTTAATATCCCCGGTTTTGGTTAGACGGATGCTTTCAAGGCTTGGGGTTCCTGAACAAAGCAGAACTCGCGCGCCATTTTGTTTCGCCCGAACCATCGCTGTTTCCCTGGCGTTATATCTCGGAGGGGGATCTGACTGTTTGAATGATTCTTCGTGCTCTTCATCTACAACAATGAGTCCGAGATTTTCCATAGGGGCAAATACAGCCGAACGGGGTCCAATAATTACTTTGGCGCTGCCGTTTCTTACATGTCTCCAGGCAGCTAATCGTTCTGTCTGGCTTAAACCTGAATGCAACACAGCTACGTTTGAACTGATCTCTTTTTTGATTCGTGAAACTACCTGGGGTGTTAATGAGATTTCCGGTACTAAAAGGATAACTCCGCGTTCTTGCTCAATTTCATGTTTGATTATTTCAGTATAAACTCTTGTTTTTCCACTGCCGGGAGGACCGGTGAGTAGGAAAGAATGATATCCACCTGAAACTGAAGATTCGATAACAGAATTCACGGCGAGATCCTGCTCATCTGTCAGCTTATGGACTTCATCAGTTTCGCGGGGATCAAAACCATCAATTTTCAGCTTTTTTGGAACATGTTCAGTTGTAACATAACCTTCTTGAATCAATGGTTTCAGGATGTGGCGTTCAACCCGGGCAGTTTTTCTTAAAACTCCCCAATCCAATTCACCGCCAGCCCTGTATAAGTGTTCGAGTAACCTGATTCGAGCTTTTAATCTTGAAGGAATTACATCTATATCAGCATCCGGATTCAGCTTGATTATTTCAACCGTGTGTGATTTTCCTAAATTTATTCCGGCTTTTTCAGTGATTGAGACAAGTTCATGCGATTCTAATATTTTAAGATTTCCGGTTAATCCTTTTCGCCCATACAGGGAAGCGATTTTATTTATGGAGCCGTTCCTGATTCCGGCAACGATTCTTGCCAATTTCAGGAGTGCCTTTGATTTGAGGATTTCATGATTCCATTCGCCCTCAAATTCAGATCCAATCCATCTCACATTCAGTTTAGGCGCAGCAATCAAACCGGGAGGCAGGGCAGCTCTTAAAGCATCAATCCAGTCACAAATGTAGTACTCGGCGATCCAACGGGTTAATCGAAGAATATCAGGCGGGATTAGAGCAAAATCATCCAGAACGTCAGTAATATTCCTTATGACAAAGTTTTTATCTGTTTCCTTGGTAAATGGCGAATCGGTGTTCTGTTCAACGATAATGCCAATTGTATTAGTTTTACCGAGGGGAACGCTGACGCGCCTCCCGGTAAAGTCAGTTTTTCCGGGAAGCGCTCCCATCCCATAAGTGAGAACATTGCCGCCACCCTGAACGACGGCTACCCGGCAAAGCATCGGATTCGTCATTTTTTTCGGAATGTTACACGAATTGGCACGCCTTCAAAACCGAATTCCTCGCGTATGCAGCGTTCAAGAAAACGCTTATATGCCTCGGGCATCAGGTTGGCGTAGTTCATAAAAACTGCAAAACGTGGAGGATTAGTTGCGACCTGGCTGGTATATTTTATCTTCAACCATTTTCCTTTTACAGAAGGTGGAGGTTTATACTCGATGATACGTTGAATGAACTGATTAAGATTTGCTGTGGAAATGCGATTGCCTCTCTGTTCATGGACTTTCATAGCTGTATCAAGGACATTACGCGCTCTTTGTCCGGTCAGAGCTGAAATAAACACTACGGGAACAAAGGACAGGTCAGGCAGTTGAAGACGTAACTCTTTTTCAAACTCAATTAAAGTGCGACTATCCTTTTCGATGAGATCCCATTTGTTTATTACTGCTATAAGCCCTTTTCCCTTGTTTCTTACATCATCTAATAAACGCCGGTCGTACTGAGTGAGACCATCAGCCGCGTCAATCAACACTGCAGCAACATCGCTCCTGTTGATTGCACGGATTGTACGCAAAGCAGTATAGTATTCGAGCGATTCTTTGTATAATTCACGTGATCGTTTTAACCCGGCGGTATCGATAAGACGAATAGATTTTCCCTGGTAGCGCATTAAATGATCGACAGCATCCCTAGTAGTGCCGGGCTTTTCGGAAACGATTTGACGCTCCGAACCAATCAGTCGGTTGAGAAGAGATGATTTTCCAACGTTCGGGCGTCCAATCAGCGCCAGCCGAACCTCGTCTGCATCAGTTTCAGGATCAAGTGATTCCGGAAGGTCTTCCACTACGAAATCGAGGAGGTCGCCAGTATTCATTCCGCTTATGCCGCTGACCGGAACCGGCTCGCCAAGACCAAGATTATAAAAGTCGAGTGCGGCTGTTTCATGTTGCGGGGTATCAATCTTGGTGACCGCAAGAACAGTGGAGAGACCGGACCGCTGTGCAAGGCGGGCTACCTGCATATCACCCTCCAAAGAACCGACCTGTCCATCAACGACAACGATTAATTTATCCGCTTCAAGGATAGCGACTTCAGCCGCTTTGGATACCAGTTTCTCGATATCTTTAGCTGCTCGACCTACCAGCCCGCCGGTATCTACCAGTGTGAATTTATATCCGTTCCATTCCATGTCCTGGCTGATACGGTCACGTGTCACACCGGACTGGTCATCCTCGATAGCTACCCGTCTTTTTATCAACCGGTTAAATAATGTGGATTTCCCGACGTTCGGACGACCGACAATTGCTACTATTGGTTTGCTCATATTAGTTTTTCTTAGTTGTAAAATGAAATTGAAAGAATGAAAATATCATTATATACTTTTCATCAGAGATTTACAATAATGCATAGTTCAAAGCAATCTAAAAAACGTGATTGACCCATCCCTGAATAATTTAATCCTTCCCCGAAGGGGATAGATTTCAATAGCCATGGGTGACACAACCCATGGTGACAATGATACTGCTTATAGACCCTGAAAGGGTCTGACAATAGGAACGTGAAAAGATAATGTGAAAGCCTTGTTCATAGTAAGTGCAGCACAATATCAGTATAGATTGTTGTCCAACCCCATTCAGGGTTGGTTATTTTTTAATCTCAGTCCCACAGGTTTAAACCTGTGGCTATTCATATTATTCCCTTCCAGGGAATTGAATCAAAATTTACAGCTACAAAGATACAACAAAATTACAACTTGTCCTTGAAATATCAGGATATAACAGAGGCTTGTAAATTAATCGTTACCTGATTATCTTATAATATATGAAAGTCAGGGAAGTTATCAAAATTCTGGAAAAAGATGGTTGGTATATTGTAAGGACTAAAGGTAGTCATCGTCAATATAAGCATCATATTAAGTATGGTTTAGTCACAATTGCCGGAAATCCTGGCGATGACCTTGCTCTTGGTACCCTGAATAGCATCTTTAAACAAGCAGGTATGAAATGAAGTTCTTAGTAATTTACGAGGAAACAGACACAGGATTTTCAGCATTCTCACCTGACCTCCCCGGATGTATTGCTACAGGCTCTTCCAGAGAAGAGGTTGAGCAAAATATGAAAACCGCACTGTCCATGCATATTAAAGGTTTCCAAGATGAGGGTATGGAATTGCCCCAACCCAACAGTATCTCAACTTATCTTGAAGTCGCTTCCTGAGTTGGAAAAGCTATTCTTTCTCCTTCAAAATTGTTTTACATAGGTACCACCATCCATCTCTTTGTGCCTGGAAGACTATCCCTGTTGAATATTTACGTGGATATGTCCAGATATAACTGCCGTCTCCAGAATAATCCAGAACTCTATCCCAAACAGCCTCATTAATTTCATCGCTATATGACCATCCGACTTTCCCGTCTTTTTCAACAAAAAAGAACGGTTTATCGTTGATCAATGTATATCCATGAATTGAGTCATACCCGAGAAGGTCGCATAAATCAACTCCATTTTTGACAGTATGCCATCCTGCTTTTCTTGTTTCAGTTTTTGACTTTTTGTAAGTAATCACCCATACTGTTTTTTGGAATATCCCTCCCCAGAATCTAGTATAGCCTGGGAGATATGGTGCATATAGCATTTTGAAGCTATAAACCAAAGCTCCATTGCGATGCAATTCATGCAATAGTTCTTCAGTCTTCCCGGCAGATTCAATCTTAGAGGTGTCTTGATTACTTTCAATGATATGTAGAGACCATATCGCACCATCCGTTCCCTCATACTCCCAACCATTTATGCTACCTTCACTAGACGAAGCCCCGAATAGCCTGCCTATTTCATCTTGATCTTTTCTTTCATATGGCCATCTTGGACCAAGCAATTCTACTGTGACGTGTGGATGTATTTTGTCCAATGAATCTGATTTTAATTCAAATATTTCAGTAATTTTTTGATCTGCTGGATCTGGACCATCAAGTGATCCACGATCTTTAAATAGTGGGTATTCATAGATTTCAAGTTGATATTCGCCATGTGTATTATCTTGGTTTTCCTCTGTCACTGGAGTCGTTACGTTCTGCTGAATATCTGGCTGGAAGTTTGATGTATCTGGATTTGAAGGCTCTTTTAATTCTTTTAATATTTTGTTTTGATTTGTTTTAAAACCTGTGAGAAAGAGAATATTTAAGAGTAAAATTAGGGTGATAAAAACCCGATTCATCGCTATATCCTCCATTTATAATTAGATATTCAGCATTTAACCAGAGAAATTGTTTTACAATGGAAAGATCAGATTAGTCGGGCGGCGGACGAGGATTGAACTCGCAACCCCCAGCTTGGGAAGCTGGTGCGCTACCATTGCGCCACCGCCGCATAATTGTACTTTTGACAATAATAGGTTCACCTTCATCGAAAGCGACCTACTAACATACTCTGGTTTCTATTCTAACAAATCTGTCCAGATTTTGCAATTACTTGATTCTGGTTTGACTCGCTATGGAATGTAAAATACTCTCTCAATAATCTTACTGTTAATAAAATAAACTGGTAAACCCGGAAAATTTCACTATCTTGTTAGTTTGAACATATTCAGTAAAACTTTCAGGAATATCATGACAGCCAATTTAGAAGCGATATTAGAAGCCATTCAAAATGTATTAGACGAGGACGATCTGGATCTGATAATTCAAAAAATCCTCTTATCAGCACAGAAATTGCTTAATGCTGAAGCAGCATCTCTATTCATGCTGAACCGGAAAAAGAAACGGATTGAGATGGTTGCAGCTACAAATATTCCTCTTCGTGTTGTACGTAAGATATATTTTCCATCAGGAACTGGAGTTACCGGATGGGTTGCTGAACATGCTGAATCCGCAAATGTAGAAGATATCACAAAAGATTACCGCTTTCAATCAAGTGTATCAAATACAACTGGTTTCAAAACAAAAGGATACCTTTGTGTTCCGCTTATTGTTAATGAAAATGTAATTGGTACCCTCCAGGTATTGAATAAAACCAAGGGAGAACGGTTTGACAAAAATAACCAGGAACTGCTTGAAGGTTTTGCCGTTGTAGCAGCGCTGGCAATCAAAAAAAGCCAGATGCATCAAGTAACTCTTGAGAAGCGAAGAATGCAGATGGAATTGAGTGTGGCTAAAACTTTTCAGAAAAGACTTTTGCCGGAGGATTTTTATCCTCCCAATGGAATCAAAATAGCCGGCTTAAACCGTCCGGCGAGAAGTATGGGCGGTGATATTTACGATGCTTTTGATCTAAAGGATGGTTATTGTGTTCTGTTGGGTGACGTCAGTGGATCAGGTCCAGGCGCTGCATTATGGATGGCTACATTATCGAGTCTTTTGCATTTTATCGCTGACCAGGGAAAAGATCCGCTGGATGATATTGAAATTATTGATCGTCATCTTAGTCAGCAAATGCCTCCAGCAACATTTATAACCATGTTTATCGGAACGATTCATAATAAGACATTGAGATACACAAGCGCAGGACATAATCCAATGCCGTTGTTACGGAAAGATGGCAAGCTTGAAAGGTTACCTGCAAGTGGGCTGCCTTTGGGGCTTATGCCGGATGTACCTCGAAAGATTCATAGTATCCCAATAAATAATAACGATAAACTTATTCTTTATTCTGATGGAATCACAGAAGCGGAAAATCTGAAAGGAGAAATGTATGGAGAACAACGGCTGGAGAATATATTATTGAAGCGGCAGAAAATGAATCCAGAAAAGATTGTTCCGAGTATTTTCAGGTCAGTGAAAGGTTTCACAGCAGGTGTCAAACAAGCAGATGATATTACTATACTAATTATAGAATTCTAAATCCAATAGATCTAATAAATTACTATGCTCCAAACGAAGCTATGGCTCCCTCGACAGTCTCATGAGAATCAAATACCTGGACTAACTGTGTCAAGATCAAAAGAGAATTAATTTTCTTGCTTGCACGAGCCAGTTTCATCTCAGCCCCTGCATTTTTGGTCGATGTCAAACCACCAACAATAATTCCCAGTCCTGATGAGTTCATCCATTTGACTTTTCCCAGGTCGAGAACTACTTTTTTGTAATCTTTTAGGTTTTCCAACAGGGCATTATTAAATGTTTGTGAATCGGGACCACCCATTACTTTTCCGCTAAGTTCCAATACTAAAACACCTTCGTATTTGTTAACCTTAACTTTCATATTAATCACCTTATAGACGAATTACAGCGCAAGCTGCAAATTGTGAGAATTCAGTTGCATTCAATTCCCTAATGCTGGAAAATTATACTCTTTTATTCTGTGTGTCAACACTATTGGAAAATCAATAAATAATTATTGAAAAATTGCTCCCTCCGGTTTACCTTTCAGTTCCTTGATTAAGAGTAAAAATATCTTACTTTTCAACCGGACACGAGTTGTGTTTCCTTTTGCTCTAATCCACTGAATCTGTATAGGATAGATTGATTCTGAAAAGAGGTTAAGAAATTCTTTTTATACGGGAACTGAAAAACCATGAATAATGAGACATCAATAGCACAGGATGAGATATTGAGTCCTTCACTTCCACCACCAAATCCCGAGGAAGATTATAAGGGCTACAAAGGTCATGCACGTAAACTTCTCGAAGAGAAGGGTGCGCGAGTCTGGTGTGAGGTAGTATTAGAGACAACAAGCGGTGATTTCCCCGGCATTCTGCTGCCTCGCACAGAAACCTCGGATGACCGGCATCTTGTCATTAAGCTGACCTACAATGGATACAATGTAGGAATAGCGGTCGATACAATAACCTCAATAAAGATTCTCGGGTACCGAAAAGCCAATTACCAGATACCTGAAAAGGAATTCCCTTTTAACCCTGGAATGCCAGATGTAGTTCTCCTTGGAACAGGCGGAACAATCGCAAGCCGTCTCGATTACCGCACCGGTGCTGTAATACCGGCATTCAGTCCGGGCGAGCTTTATGGCGCTGTGCCTGAACTTGCCGATATATGTAATCTATCGACTCGCAAACTTTACGGCGAATTCAGCGAGAATATCGGACCGCCGCATTGGATGGGATTGGCAAAAGAGATTAAAAAGGAAATTGAAAATGGTGTTGCCGGGGTAGTTGTCGGACATGGCACGGATACCATGCATTATACAGCCGCAGCCTTGACATTCATGATCCAAAACCTGCCTGTACCTGTTGTAATAGTAGGCAGTCAGCGATCCAGTGACCGCCCATCCTCCGATGCAGCCTACAATCTTATCCGTGCTGTCAATACTGCTGCTACAGGTGATTTCGGCGAAGTGATGATCTGTATGTTCGGTCCCACCAGCGACTATTACGATCTGCTGCACAGGGGAACGCGTGTAAGAAAAATGCACTCAAGCTATCGAAGTGCTTTCCGGACAATATCGGATGTACCAATCGCGCGAGTTGATGATAAAGGTTTTCATCCTATAAAACATGATGATGCTTACCGTCACAGAGATCATAGTCAAATACCTGAATTGGATGCTGTGTTTGACGAAAGAGTATCAATTGTCTGGTATTATCCGAATATGCAACCGGATGTTATAAATTCCCTGATTGATAATGGTTACAAAGGGATAATAATTGCTGGAACAGGTCTTGGTCATGTGAATAAACCACTCTATCCAGCTATAAAGCGTGGGGTGGAGGCTGGTGTACAATTCTTCATGACAGTACAGACCTTATGGGGATATGTCCAGATGTTTGTATATGACACGGGCCGTGATATAATGGAGCTTGGCGTTACCCCTTTGGCAAACATGCTACCCGAGGTCGCATACGTAAAACTCGGATGGGTACTGGGGCATACGCATGAACCTGCAGAAGTGAAAAGGATGATGCTGAAAACAATTAACGGAGAAATCACTGAACGCGAGCCGATTGACGGATATCTGGTGATGCAGGGCGGGCTTCCGGAACTGGATGATTATTTCAAGAGGTTCCAGGTTTAAATAAATTTTGAATTTTGAATTTGGGATTTGGGATGAAAACGGGTAACTAATATTGACAGATGATTCTAAATTGAAACCTCAGCTTTATGCCGGGCTGTTTATGGTCACGCTCTCTACGCTGATGTATGAAATCCTGCTTACACGGATATTCAGTGTGACCATGTGGTATCATTTTGCATTTATGGCGATCTCAGTAGCTATGTTCGGTATGACAGTGGGTGCTCTTATCGTATATTTGCTGCCAAAATATTTTACTGACGAAAAAGTACATGATCATCTCGCATTAACTTCAATCCTCTTCTCCGTTTCCATTGTTTTCAGTTTTCTGACTCATCTCAATATACCATTTATTGGATTTGGATTGAATTCGGTTCCAGCACTGAAAACAGTAGGTGGAATTTATTCCATCGCGCTTTTTTATTCGGTTATTGCAATACCATTTGTTTTCAGTGGGATGAATGTCTGTCTTGCCCTTACAAAATTTCCGCGATATATCAGTAAATTGTATGCAGCCGACCTTGCCGGGGCTGCGATAGGATGCCTGATGTTGGGCATTGCCCTGAAGATTTCCGATGGTCCTACCGCTGTCATTTTAATCGGAGCATTAGCGGCAACGGGAGGTATTTTCTACTCTTACAATGCCGGGACGCGAAAAGCCAAACGCTTCGCTATTATTATCTTTATATCATTCAGCGCATTCACGGCAATTAACTCAGGTCTGGCGGCGAAACAGAAATCATTACTTAGGCTTATCTGGGTAAAAGGTGTTCTTGAAGTGCCACCCATCTATGAAAACTGGAATTCATTTTCACGGATAAACGTTAATGTAAATTCCCTGGCAAGATCCAAGCCGCTTGGATGGGGAATGAGCCCGACATGTCCGCCCAATCTCAGGGTCAGGGAACTTGATCTGATCATTGATGCTACCGCAGCGACTCCGATGACAAATTTTGAAGGCGACCTGGAATCATTAACACATTTGAAATACGATATTACAAATCTGGCGCACTATATACGAGAGGATTCCGATGTTTTGATAGTCGGATCAGGTGGGGGGCGGGATATCCTGTCTGCACTTGCTTTTAAGCAGAAATCAATGGTGGCGGTTGATATCAATGGCGAAATCACGAAGGCAGTAAATGGAGAATTTGGTGATTTCACGGGACATCTTGACCGTTATCCCCAGGTTGATTTTGTTGTCGATGAAGCACGCAGTTATCTATCACGGAGTGATAAAAAATATGATATCATCCAGGTCTCTTTAATTGATACGTGGGCAGCGACAGCTTCGGGCGCTTTTGTCCTAACCGAAAACACTTTATATACTATCGAAGCGTGGCAGATCTTTCTTGAACACCTTAATCCTGGTGGCGTCCTCTCATTTTCACGATGGTATTACGAGGAGCAGCCGGGTGAGATGTATCGTCTGGCAACATTGGCAAATACCGCGCTTACAATGAAGGGTGTGAAAGAGCCAAAGCAACATATCCTGATCGCCAGAAACTTTCCGGTCACATTAATAGAGACTGGAGTCGGTACAATGTTGATTAGTACTGATCCATTTACTGATGACGATGTCAAGAACTTCCATGAAGTTTGTGATTCATTGCAGTTCGAGGTAATTTTAAGTCCTCTACAAACGAAAAATGCAACTTTCGAGTGGCTGATTTCCGGAGAAGAGTCGGATCAGTTCGTCGCTAATTTCCCTCTGAATATCACTCCACCAACAGACAATAAACCTTTTTTCTTCAATATGTTAAAGTTTAAAGATATTTTCAATAAAAATACATGGAACCAGGGAGGAACACTAAAACAAAACACCATTGCAGTCACTGTCCTTGGATTATTATTAGTTGTCGTTATCATTCTTACAGCTTGCTGCATTATACTCCCATTGGCTTTAACTTCTAAAAAAATTATATCTCTCCAAACATTGCCACTTTTCCTTTTTTTCGGATCTATCGGACTCGGTTTCATATTTATCGAAATTGCCCAAATGCAACGGCTGAATATTTTTCTTGGTCATCCTACTTATGGTCTTTCCGTTGTTTTGTTCACACTTTTATTGTCCAGCAGCCTTGGAAGTTACCTCACAGGAAAAATCAGATACGCTAATACGATTAAAGCGGGTAAATTCACATTACTGCTGCTTGTTGCTGTGCTTGTGGTATTCAGCTTAATTACACAGCCTGTTATTAGCAGTTTCCAGGGGCTTCACACGCCGGGAAGAATACTTATTGCTGTTTTATTGCTTTTTCCAATTGGGATTTTCATGGGGACGGCTTTCCCATTTGGTATGAAAATCGCAGCAGGTAATGCTCAAGAACTTACCCCGTGGTTCTGGGGTATTAACGGCGCAATGTCAGTTCTGGCTTCGGTACTGGCGATTATGATTGCGCTTTATTCGAGTATCTCAACAACGTTTTATGTTGGGATTATTTGTTATTGTATTGCGTTTGTATCGTTTTACATATATAAGAAGTAAATGAATTCTCGTTGTTACTCGAGTTTAGCTTCGATCACTGCTGTTTCCCCGATAGATACGGTTACCTGTTCGTTCCAGGTCATGTCTTCCGATATTGCATCCAGGATATAAACGCCTTCAGTGATGTCACCAACAAAGAAAAAACCGTACTCATTTGATATTACAGGGATTGAATCCCCTCCTTCTGTAGGAGTAATAGTCACAGATACTCCTCCGAAATAATCATTATCAACATTCTCTGTGAATCCTGCGATTGCACCAATGTCTTCCGGGGGACTTGCAAGGACATAATGAGCATTCGCATTTAGCAGAATGAGATGGATTATTTCTGATGAATATGTCGCAGTCGCACTATACTCCTCGCCAATTAACGATGGGTCATATGGCGCATCTGTAAATTTC
This sequence comes from Candidatus Electryonea clarkiae, assembly GCA_030765455.1. Lineage (GTDB taxonomy): Bacteria > Electryoneota > Electryoneia > Electryoneales > Electryoneaceae > Electryonea > Electryonea clarkiae. The sequence goes on from JAVCCM010000103.1 coordinate 131,716, forward strand.
ATAGTTCCAGTGGCGCTTTCGTCTGACCCTGTCCAGGAGGAGGTTCCTCCAAAATACAATGTTGACTCGACACGAATTTCCCAGTCACCATTTAAATCAAATGTGAATGTTGTCCCGGAAGGATTTGTCTCAACAGCATGTTCGCTGACATAAATGAGAGCCAAGTAATCCCATGTACCAAGCATTTCATCCGGTACATCGGCAGAACCATCCGAGGCATCATCCGAACTACAACCAGGAAGAATGAGTGGAAAGAATCCGATCATTAATATGAGAATGCCAATCGACAGGTTAATCAAGGATTTCATGAAGTTCTCCTGAAATTTTGGAACTAACTCTATTCAACACAGAGTATTTATCAAAAACAAAATTGGATTATAAAATATAATAATTTATAATTCAAGTCTTTCTAAATTGTTAACAAAATAAACCGACGAAATATGATAGGATTATATTTTAGAGCAGCGTCCTCAATTATTTGTAAAAACAACTCATCTTAATTTAAAATAGACATTTATTAAATATGAAAATATGATGTTTCAAAACTTGAACGATAACCCCAGTCTCCATCCAACCGGATCCCATCTTAAGGGATAATCATCATGAATAATACGGCTGATATTTATTGCTACTCCCCCGGATTCACGTTGAGAAATGATTGACTGGCGGATCTCCAGCTTGTCATGGTTGGGTTCTTTTGCCGTTTTCACCAACCATAAGTGCTGCCATCTAAAACTTGATTCAGACAGGAGCGTTGGTTTGATTGGATAAGTAAGCGTCAGATATGTAGAGCTTTCCCATTGCCATGCTGGAGTATTTCCCATTATCCTTGAGGGACCACCGTGTATGAATGGACCAATCGAGCCATAATAGTCAAAGGCAGAATCCTTTGATTTATAGACTCGAATTGCCACTTCCCCCTCCTCAGCGGGACAAAGTGTGCCGAATCCAAATGCGGCATGTGTCATCCATGCTGCTCCGGGATTATGGACGTCTATTTCATGATAACAAAAACGTTTCAGATGTATAAAAAATTCTCTTCGTTCAGTTAATTCCCAACGCCAGTTAAGGAGCTGGTATGAATCGATATGGCGTGGATCAAATGGTGTTATCACCTGGTCAAAAAGGTATCCGGCAGCCTCACGATATTTACCACCGAACCATATCCGATGTCCCCTTCCCTGGGCAATTTCAAAGTCGATTAAAGCTCCAAAATCCCAATGAACCCGCGGCTGCGCCTTAAAATATTGCCGAACCCATAACTGACCATTGGGTTTAAAGACGAAATTCCAGGATTCCGAATTTTTTGATTCAGCAAAAGTTATAGTTGTGAATACGTGGAGAGAAATTATAATCACAATTATTGCGTTTAGTTCTCTTTTCCACCAAATAGACTGGATGTGATCATGTTTATTCATTATCTCGTCCAGACTTTCATAAACACCCTTTAAATATTTTGGACATTGATAACTGGGAAAGTAATGTATTTTTCAACAAAGTAGAAGGAGTTTCGAAAGATAATATATATTCAACCGATATGTTGAGTCGGCTACTTTACAGGAGAATTAGTCATCTGGATTGTCTCTATAATCCTGATACTTGGATTTTTTTCCAGGCGGAGAATATAATTATCAGGATCATCAATTGTCCTGCCATGTTCATCTACCAATACCCGTACAACAGGTCTCTGATGGTCATCGGGATTATGAGCCTGAACCTCTGCAATCATTCCATTCGACAGTCTAATTTTTGCGCCGACAGGATAAAGCACAACGATCGAATTCAAAATTTCAATTGCGTCACTATCAAATTTTTTGGATGCTGTCTCGCTGTTGAGATGGTTCAATATCTTATCGGGAGGCCAACCGGTTTTGTATGGTCGATCACTTCTCAATGCATCCCAGACATCAGCCACGCTAACAATTTTTGCCCACTTATGGATCTGGGTACCAGCCCGACCATCTGGATATCCATTTCCATCCAGGGTCTCATGATGTTGTCTTGCAATAGCCCAGACCAATGGTGAACTCTGGGTTTTTTCACTTAAAAGATCAAATCCATGAACCGGATGCTGCTGTACATTCATTCTCTCAGTATCGCTGAGCTTACCATTTTTGTTAAGAATAAAATCGGGGATTTTCATTTTTCCGATATCATGCACCAGGGCACCGGCAGCTAATAATTTCAGGTTTCCAACAGATATTTCAGTCATCTTGGCAATCGCTACAGAAATTGCAGTAACGTTTACGCAATGACGGTAAGTATAATCATCCCAGCTTCTCAGATCATGCATCTGGATTGCTAAATCATCCATGCCGAGAATATCATCCACAATTATTTCTGCGCTTGACCTGATTTTCTCAAATTTTTGTGAGTCAATATTTTCAAAATCTTTAAAAACTGTTTCAACAGTATTTACAGCTTTTTCCCGGGCTTCATAGCTGATTATTCCAATTTTTTTAGGCTTGTCAAGTGAATCATCCTCGATGTGAATAGTACGAAATCCCATCTTTCTCAGTGCTTTAATATTGCTCTGAGAGAGAGAATGACCTTTACGGAGGATCGTCCTGCCGTTTGAAAAAATGTTGGCAGCCAAGATTGATCCTGCTTTAACCATACCGAGTGGGACGCTACGCATCTGAGTCAATGACTTTCAAAATATTTTACCTTAGAGAATATTTACACTGTATTGTTTTGAACATTCGAAACAAAAAATATAGCCCGACTTATCTTCCCTGATACAAGATCTTAATGAACAAATCAAGGTTGTCAGGATGGGAAATCTGATTGCCAGGAATATAACAATAAAGTATAGCTGTTGAATATATAAATATTACTTCTTCATTTCAAACAAAAACTTTTTCTTACTCGGAAAAATCTCTTGAAGCCGAGATCAGAATCTGCAAAAGTTCAGAGTTCACACTTCAGTGTGTAACAAAGTAACCTGAAGGTTGAACACTGAAACGGAACTCAAGACTTAGCAATAATGAGTTCACTCAGGATGTAGCCACCAGAGAAATATGATCTTTGAGTATTTTAATATATGATGTTTTTACCGTACCTGATGGTTAACTTTGCGATTGATGTTGTCAGTAAAATTCTTTAATTTCTATCAGGTTTTATTGATAGAAATATATCCGGTTTTTAAACAGTTTTTAACTTTGGAGATTGAAATGGCAGAAAAGTCATTTAATGCATTTGAAATGGCGCAAGCGCAATTTGACCAGATTGCGGACTTGCTTGATCTTGAAAATGGGACACGAAAATTCTTAAGAACTCCAATGCGAGAGTTTTCCTTTACTATTCCAGTTCACATGGACAATGGTGAAGTTGAAGTATTCCAGGGATTTCGTATTCAACACAATGATTCCCGCGGTCCTAGTAAAGGCGGAATTCGTTTTCATCCACAGGAAACGATTGACACTGTACGAGCCCTGTCAATGTGGATGTCCTGGAAATGCGCTGTTGTAGAAATCCCGCTTGGAGGCAGTAAAGGTGGTGTTATTTGCGATCCTCATAACTTAAGCGCTCGTGAGCAGGAACAAATCTGCCGGGGATGGGTAAGGGCGATGGTGAGAAATGTCGGACCGGCGGCAGATGTGCCGGCTCCTGATGTGATGACCAACGCACAGCACATGTTGTGGATGCTTGATGAATATGAGTCAATTCAAGGCAGCAAAAATCCAGGCTTTATTACAGGAAAACCGGTAGGAATGGGAGGCTCACTCGGCAGGACTGAAGCTACAGGGTATGGAGTAATCTTTACTTTGCGCGAAGCATTGAAGGAGTTAGGATTAAGACCGGACAATACGCTGGCAAGTGTACAAGGATTTGGTAATGTAGCGATATATGCCATTCAATTGTACACTCAAATGGGCGGTAAGGTTATTTGTGTTTCATGCTGGGATCAAAAAGAGCAGGTATCCTATGCTTATCGCAAGGCAGATGGTATTGATCTTGATGAATTGAAAGGTATTACAGACCGTTTTGGTGGCATTGATAAAACTAAGGCTGCTTCACTCGGATATGATGTTTTACCCGGTGATGAATGGATAGAACAGGATGTAGATGTTTTAATTCCGGCAGCTCTGGAAAACCAGGTAAACGGCGAAACAATCAAGAAAGCCAGCAACAGGGTTAAAATCATCGCTGAAGGTGCCAACGGTCCAACTACTCCCGAAGCGGATGAAATAATCAAGGACCGCGGTATTTTCGTCATCCCTGATTTCTTGGCTAATGCCGGTGGTGTTACATGCAGTTATTTCGAACAGGTTCAGAGTAACATGAACTATTTCTGGGAGAAGGATGAAGTCCTCGGAAAGCTTGATATAAAAATGACTGCCGCTTTTCAAGCAGTATTGGAAATGTCAAAGAAGAAAAAACTGTACATGCGTGATGCAGCATACGTAATTGCGATCAACAGGGTGGCACAGGCCAGTAAAGATCGAGGCTGGGTGTAAGAATTAGAGATGTAAGTTCTCTGAAAAATTCTTTCAAAAAATGTAGCTGTATAGTCTGCTTTATAAGTTATAGATGTGAGTCATTCTGAACGAAGTGAAGAATCTTGATATTATTATATGTAGAATTTGAATTAAGCATTTGAGATTCTTCACTTTGTTCAGAATGACAATAAACTATACAACTACCTAATGATGAGGCAAAATCAAGAAGATGGACACCTCAAGTACAGATAGAAATATTCCGGAATTCAAAAGAGATTTTTTTGAGTCCACCGATGATTTCACCACTATCGGCAACGGTGAGATCGGAGGAAAAGCTCAAGGGCTTGCGTTTATACAAGAGACGCTGAGTGAAGGAATCAATTTGAGTGAATTTCCGGATATAACTGTCAATATTCCCCGCCTGACTGTTGTTACCACAGAACTTTTTGATTCATTTCTCTCGAGAAATAAGCTGCATGATATTGCATTTTCCGATGAAACTGATGATCGAATCGCATCTGCTTTTCAAAAAGGTGATTTTCCCGCAGAGTTTATTGGCGACCTGATGGGGTTGATAAACAAGGTGAAAACCCCGTTAGCCATTCGCTCATCAAGCCTTCTTGAAGATGTTATGTATCGTCCGTTTGCAGGCGTTTATGCCACTAAGATGATCCCAAATAATCAGTTTGAACCCAGCAAACGATTCCAGAAACTGATCGAGGCGATCAAGTTTGTCTGGGCTTCTACTTTCTTCAAAGAAGCAAAATCGTACATAAATCTGACCAGCCAGAAAATCGAAAATGAAAAGATGGCGGTGATTATACAGGAAGTCGTTGGTCAGAGATGGGGCGACACTTATTATCCCGACATTTCAGGCGTAGCGAAGTCTTTTAATTTCTATCCGACCGGTAAAGCAAAACCCGGGGACGGGGTAATCGATCTCGCGCTTGGATTAGGCAGAACAATTGTAGATGGTGGATTATCATGGACATATTCACCGGCTTATCCCAAGGCAAACCCGCCGTATGCAAACATTAATGAGTCCATGAAGAATTCACAGAAGGACTTTTGGGCTGTAAACATGGGATCCACACCAAGCTATGATCCTATAAGAGAAACAGAATATCTTATTCAGTCCGACTTGAAGGCAGCGGAGCAGGTTGGGACATTTAAATTCCTTGCTTCTACTTATAATGCAGCTTCGGATCGAATTACTCCAGGTATCGGAGTTGATGGTCCTCGTCTGATCAATTTCTCGCTAATCCTGGTTCACAAATATGTTCCCTTGAATGATCTTTTCTTGAAACTGATCAGGATTTGCGAAGAAAAAGTCGGTAAAGATGTTGAAATCGAATTTGCCGTAACGCTTGACGCCAAGGACGGTCTGCCGGCGCGAGTCGGTTTTTTGCAGGTAAGACCGATGGTTGTCAGTGACGAAAAAATCGATATTGAAGCTGAACAGATGAATGCTGATAATGTGATAATTGCATCTGACAGGGTGATGGGTAACGGTCAAGTTACGACTATCCGGGATATTGTATATGTTAAACCTGACACCTTCGAAGCGAAACATACTCTGGCGATTGTCAATGATCTGGAGAAATTTAATAGGGATATTGCAAGGGAAAATAGTCCATATCTGCTAATCGGATTTGGACGTTGGGGCAGCAGTGACCCATGGCTTGGAATTCCAGTCAACTGGAGCCAGGTTTCCAACGCGAAAGCAATTGTTGAAGCTACCTTGCCAAAGATGAACGTTGATTTGAGTCAAGGATATCATTTCTTTCATAACCTTTCAAGTTTTGAAGTCAGCTATTTCTCTGTTCAGCATACCGGGAACTATCAGATCGATTGGGAATGGCTCAATTCACAAAAAATTATTCATGAAACCGAACACGTTCGTCATATCAGGCTTCCTGAACCATTGACCGTTATGGTCGATGGGCGTTCCGGAAAAGGAATTATTTATCATGCCTAAGCAGAAACGAAAAGTTGACAGCTTAATCGACGCGTTGCAGGAGCGTGCCAAAGAACTGAACTGCCTTTACCAGGTTGAGGAAATACTTATCAATTCCGACATTTCTATTGATGAAGTGTTCGAAGGAATAATTAAGGCAATACCCACCGGATACCAATATCCCGATATTTGCCAGGCGAAGATCACATTTGAAGGAAATGAGTATCAACCGGCTGGATTTTCCGAAACGTCATGGGCGCAGTTTGCTGATATTAAAATGCATGATAATACTGTCGGTCTGATTGGCGTTTATTATACCAAAGAGATGCCTACTGGAGATAAAGGTCCATTTCTGAAAGAGGAAGCAAAGCTAATACAAACAATCGCTGACCGGATCGGTCATTATATCCTGCATCAGCATCTCAAGGATGTAGTTGAGAACGGGGAAACAGCGAAACAGGATATCTCAACGAAAAGATTGGGCGATTGGAAAGTAGCCGTAGATCTTCTACACAGTACAGATCTTGACCTGTTCAGGCGAATATCCCGTCACATGATGAATTATCTATGTTGGAACGGGGTTCAGGAAGCTGAAGAGATTTTGCAACAACTTGGACAAAACACGGATACTTCACAGCATACCAAGGAGGATGGTGGTAATCGACCAAGTCAGAAGAGAGCTATGGACAACACCTCTGAATTGGGATTCAAAATCTTTGATATTGCCAGCAAGCATATACCGGATGATGAAATTCTTGAATGCATTCAAAGATGGATGCTTGAGGATAAACTTAATTTCCTGATTCGAACCGTAATAAACCTGGATAGTACACTTCCTGATATCAGCGACGCATTGCGCCGGTTCGCCCATTTATCAAAGAAAGAGATGGAACTATCGGATTCAAATGAAAAGGGAGTAAAAGTAGCATTGGTCAGAAGATTAATCTCTGATCAACTTGATTTTATTAAAATTGCAAAAGATTATATCAAGATTCATGATTTCTATAATTTATTCCCGCAATTAATTTATCCGCCTAACAGTCATGGACTTCTTGGCGGGAAAAGTGCAGGATTGTTTCTTGCCTCAAGAATATTAAAAATTGACGATGATCCATCTCCAAATTTACGAGATATTAAGATTCCGAAAACATGGCATGTCACTTCAGATGGATTGCATACATTTCTTCATCACAACAATCTTCAAGACGTAACAGAGCAGAAGTACAAGGAAATAGGAATTGTCAGGCAGGAATATCCACATGTCGTGCAACTATTTAAAAATTCATATTTTACGCAGGAGATAATCCAGGGATTATCGATGGCGCTTGATGATTTCGGCGAGGTACCCCTGATTGTGCGTAGTTCGAGCTTGCTTGAGGATCGCCTTGGATCAGCATTTTCCGGAAAATATACCAGTCTCTTTCTTGCCAATCAAGGAAGCAAGCACGAACGAGTTGAAGCATTATGTGATGCTATTGCTGAGGTTTATGCATCTACATTTGGTCCTGATCCAATCGAATACCGTGCTGAAAGAGACTTGATAGATTTTCATGAACAAATGGCAATCATGATCCAGGAAGTTGTTGGCAAAACAGTTGGCAATTATTTCTTTCCGGCATTTGCAGGGGTTGTTTTCAGTAATAACGAATTTCGCTGGTCTTCCCGCATTAAACGTGAAGATGGATTAATTCGCCTTGTCGCCGGTTTGGGTACACGTGCAGTTGATCGCTTGAGCGATGATTATGCTATTTTGATTGCTCCGGGCAAACCAGATTTACGTGTTAATACTACAGCAGACGAAGCCATTCGATATGCTCCTCATATGATGGATGTTATAAATCTTGAAACCAATACTTTTGATACAATCGAGATAAACCAACTGTTAAGGGAATTCGGTGATGAGTTACCATATATCGACCAAATGGTATCCGTCGTTGACGGAGATATGCTTCGATTGAAATCACGTTTAAATATTGATTTTGAAAATGATGAATTAGTCGTAAATTTCGAAGGTCTTATTTCCAAAACCTCATTTACTGCACAAGTAAAAGAAATAATTGATGTATTACAGAAAGCTATGGGCGTTCCGGTAGATATTGAGTTTGCATCTGATGGCAAACATTTTTATCTCCTTCAGTGCAGACCGCAAGGTCACTCCAGCGATGTTGTCGCGATGCCGATACCAAAAGATATTCCTGAAAATGCCATTGTCTTCAATGCGAATCGTTATGTCTCTAATGGCAGGGTTCCTGATATCACCAATATTGTTTATGTTGATCCTCAAAAATATAGTGAAATTGACAGCGCTGAAGGGATGATGGAAATTGGACGAGCGGTTGGGAAATTGAACAAACAACTTCCAAAACGCCAATTCATCCTTTTAGGTCCAGGCAGGTGGGGCAGCAGGGGTGATATCAAACTTGGAGTAGATGTCACCTACTCTGACATAAGCAATACGGCGATGCTGATCGAGATTGCAAGGAAAAGAGGGAATTATGTGCCCGATCTTTCTTTTGGGACACATTTTTTTCAAGACCTGGTTGAGTCTTCAATCAGGTATCTGCCTCTCTATCCTGACGATGACGATATTATTTTCAACGAATTCTTCCTCACTCACTCAAAGAATCTGCTCCCTGACATTTTGCCAAAATATGCCCATTTATCTGATGTTCTTCGTGTAATTGATGTACCGGGAAATACCAGCGGAAAAATTCTGAAAGTATTTATGAATGCAGATCTTGATGAAGCGGTAGGTATTCTTACTCTGCCTACCGGGACATCGGAAACGTTTACAACGGATCAAGGGCTTGTGCAAGAAAGCGATACCGGCGATCATTGGCGCTGGCGCTCAAGGATGAGTGAGGTTATTGCAAAACAATTAGGTGTAAAAGATTACGGAGTTGTAGCGTTCTATATATTTGGAAGCACAAAAAACGGTACGGCTGGAGCAGGTAGTGATATTGATATACTCCTCCATTTTAATGGTTCAAAGGAGCAGCGGAAGGATCTTTTAAACTGGTTGGAGGGCTGGAGTATTTGCCTGGATGAAATCAATTATCTTCGTACCGGGTATAGGTCCGGTGCTTTATTAGATGTACATCTTGTTACGGATGAAGATATTACTAACCGGAGTAGTTATGCTGTAAAAATTGGCGCAATCACCGATGCCGCCAAACAACTTCCAATGAAATAAATATTTGATATAGGGGAAGATTCATTTCGTTGAAATTGATATCAGTTGGACATTGTAGCTTTCTTCCGTCTAATATTCCAGTTCTTGAAAGTATAGCGTCATTTTATCTCAATAGTCTGGATATTCCATGTGTTAATGATAGAGTAAAATTATCAGAAACTCAGAGTCAATTAGCCACAAAAAACAACAAACCGCAAAGAACACAAAGTATGCGCTAAGGTTACAAAGAGAGTCTCTGTGCTCTTTGCGAATTCTTTGAGTACTTAGCGGTTTTTCTTTTAATGCTGACCCAGAGAACGTTCAAAATACGTATTATTTATTAACGAGGCAAAGCTTTCAAGAAATGGTATATTAGTTAAAATGCCTTTCAACGAAAGGGATATACTTAGATATTACTTAAAGTAATTCACGAGACGCTGAATCGAGATCTCCAATATCAAAACGTACCAACGCCAATTCCTCACCATCATGAGCAGCAGAGAAAAGTTTTGTCCGACCGATTTGATCCTGCCAGGAACCTGTTAACCTTGCGGATTCATGAATGTGCCCATGCAATGAGAGAAGAGGTTGCTTTTCCTCGATAAACCGTTTAATAGCGATACTGCCAACATTTACATCGAGTGGGGCATGGATCGATCGTTTTTCCATCCAATGCAGCCCTGTCCAGATTCGTTTTATATGGAGGAGAATGAAAAAGAAAAATCGCCTGTTCAAGGTTATCATCTCCTGCTAATTGTTTTAAGTCTTCCTGGATAGTAGAATATTTTTTGGAGTGATCGGAAACTGAAATTGTTCTCATTCCTTCCTCAGGTGAGACACAGCCCGGATCAACATATCTCGACACATCATATTTTTCCCAGTCTTTCAACTGAAACGGAGTGGGTGGAACGAAAGAGTAACCATAAATTGGATATCCTTTTATGATGACCTTTTTATCGTGTACATATTCCCAAACTCCTTCTGCTTCCACACTCAGCATCGCATCTTCCTCAAGCCTGCCGTCGTCATTACCGAGAATGATCAGGATTTTTGGAAAGTCAGCACCAATCCGGTCTTTTAAATTTTTAAATTCATGAGCCAGGAATCCGGTTATAAAATCCTTATGCTTTCTATCCGGGGAAGTGATTTTTGAGAAACCGTGAGGTAAAATATCGCCGCCAATAAATACTATCTCAGGCTTATCAATAGAAATTATATCAAATAGCTTCCGGTAACGTTCTATTCGACCATGGAGGTCGGATACAAAAAAACACTCGTTCAATCTTTTAACCTTTTATCATATTTGACGAGGATTGTATATTTTGACAAGAATTTTCAAATAAACTCGTCGCAGGTGAAGTTATCCTTCTCATCCTTAGTATCCTTGTAACCTGTGAATTGCATTTAAGCATACAGGCTATTTCTTATCGTTATGCTTTTCAAGAATAACCCTGATTGCTTTAAGTTCATCGATGATTCTCTCCTGCGGATTCCTGGTGTCAGATGAATCTATTTCACTCTTCTCAGCCATTTGGGGCGATGAAAACTTTCTTATTCGATTAAATATTTCATCGCGAATTACTTCTGTCTCCTTTATACCAACCATCACCATCTCTGCCTTGGTTTGTCCACTGGCTCCAGCGGTCTGCACCTTCACCTGCCCTATACCAAAAGAACGTTCAAATGGTCCCTGGGTTATATCGATATTTGTTACTTTTACGTATGGAATAGTCACACGCTTGCGCCATAACACGCCACTTTTTAAGTGAATCGAATCATTTCCGATACTGTACTCGAGCCTTTTCAGGAAAAGCGGAATCCAGATTAAAAAGACAAAAGCTGTAATTGCACAACCGGCGAAACAAATCCACATAATTATACTATCTTTAATGTCCGTAATAAGTATCGCCCCAATCAGCAATCCGATTAATACCGGAATTGATGACAAGAACCATACCAGCATCCACAGGGAAAGAGTTTGCTTTTCTGGCTTTAAAATGATTTCATCTGACATCTTTGATTTCCTTGACATTAAAATCATAAATAGAAGTTTGTGTAAATCGCATTTTGCTCGATGCTCAATGTAACTGAGTCTGGCTCATTTCAGTTGAGATTACCTCATGCTGCATAGAGCCGTTGTTTTTCACAGTCAATATGGTATTTCCAATAGTTATCCCAGTCACCGTTTCTTTTCAATGCACGCAGATCGAGTACC
>JAVCCM010000022.1 GCA_030765455.1 Candidatus Electryonea clarkiae
CGATGCTGTACTTTATACGCAGCAACTGAAAAATCGACTCAAATAAGAGACAAGAGAGCAAAATTGTAGATAATGACATCAGTAAAAACAACCTATTGAATAATTGAGCAGGGTTTGGGCAACAGCCACTGAAAGAGTGGGCTAATATCAAGAGTCCCTACGGGACAGACTATGCAATTACAACATATTATTTACAAAGATTTTCAGCATTACTGTTGAAATTAACCTGAGTGGTGCAGCCCGGATTATTGAACCTTTAAATCAAACGCGATCATTTTTTATCATTAATCTCTTGGTACCATTCCTCGGTGCATTCAGGACAAATCCCATGACTGAACTTGAGATTGGCGTGTTTAGTCAGGTATCCTTCAAGCTGGTTCCAATAGCCTTTGTCATCACGGATTTTTTTACAGCTGGCACAGATAGGCACCAGTCCGCTTAAAACCTTCACGTTCTCCAGGGACTCCCGGAGTTCGCTAATAAGTTTCTCACGTTCAGCCTCAGCCTGTTTACGTTTGGTAATATTGAGAACCATACCCAAAACAATCTTGTCGCCATTATGGGTGATTACATTGGTGTGAATTTCTACAGTTTTCTTCGATCCGTCTTTTGCGTTCAATACAAACTCATCAGGACCTGTTGCCTTGCCAAGTTTATTGAGAGCAAGTAGTTTTAAGGCTCTTCCAATATCTTTAAGATCAAGTAGTTTCAGTTCAAGATAATTCTTCCCTATTAGTTCGTCTAATGTGTAGCCGGTAATTTCCTCAGCTACCTTATTGCCAAAAATAAATTTAGAGTTGGTATTGCTGTAATAAATACCTATCGGAGCATTTTCCACAAGAATCCGGTATTTTTCTTCCGACGCTTGTAATGCATTGTTCATTTTCTCTTTTTCAGGCATAATTAATTCCCCTCCTCAAGCTTCAAAAATAGCACCAAAGGCAATCCTATTTAAACTAACAAAGATCATTCCAGCCGAAGGTGATAGAGAACACTCTAATATTTAGCTATATCCAAAAGGACAATAATTCTGGTTGAGCAGGCATTTATAATTTAAGTTTTCTATTTTATGCGTACTCTGGCAGAAAATAAATATTCTTTAAATCGTTTCTTTCGCGCAAAGACGCAAAGGCGCAAGAAAAAATCCTTTATATCCTTATATCCTGTAATCTTTTAGTTTTCGCTTGTATGAGTAATGTGATTGGATATATGATTCAGCGAATGTGTTATTCCGGGAAAAGTATATCTATTAATAATTTACGTTTCGGCTATTTCTTCACTTTCAGCAATCGCAATCCATTCATAATAACCAGTAGTGATGCTCCCATATCCGCAGTTATCGCCATCCATAATGTTGCTTTCCCAAATAATACAAGCATAATGAAGACAAGTTTTATCCCCAATGCAAAATAGACGTTCTGTTTTATTATTGACATAGTGCGCCGGGAATGACTTATCAGCCAGGGAATTCTGTCAAGTTCGTCACTCATCAATGCAATATCAGCAGTTTCGATTGCAGTGTCTGTTCCAATCGCTCCCATGGCAATTCCGATCGAGGATTTCGCCATTGCAGGTGCATCATTTACTCCATCTCCGACCATTGCAACATTTCCGAATCGGCTGTGCAGCTCAGCAACAACATTGAGTTTATCTTCCGGAAGTAATTCCGAATGTACCCTGTCCAATTGGAGTTCATTCCCAACAAGTTCGGCAGCGATTTTTTGATCGCCGGTAAGCATTACTACTGATTTGATCGCGAGACTTTTGATCTTACGTATCGTCGAAACCGCCTCTTTTCGCACCTCATCACGTAATGCGATTACGCCGTAATAATGTTGTTCATCCTTAACTGCAATAACGGTAAATCCCTCGGTGAGAAAATTTGTTATTTGTTGGGATATCTTTTCATCTGTAGCTCCTGCATCACCGGTATAATCAGGATTTCCCACTTTTATCCGGCGATTTCCAATAGTACCGGTTATTCCTCGACCAGGATGAACTATGACTTCCGAGCACTCAAGCAATTCTATATTTTCATTCTGTGCTTTTTTCACTATTGCATCAGCAATAGGATGCGTACTGTTATTTTCAATAGAAGCTGCCAGTTGAAGTAGTTCGCTGCTCGATATTCCATTTTGCGGGATAATTTCCTGAACAGAAGGTTTGCCGTAAGTCAGTGTTCCGGTTTTATCAAAGGCGATCGCTTTTAGTTTGGATGGAGCTTCGAGGAATACACCTCCTTTTATCAGTACTCCGTTTTTCGCCGCTGAAGCTATCCCGGCAACTATCGAAACAGGTGTTGATATTACCAGGGCACAAGGGCAGCCGATCACCAGTAATACTAAGGCATTGTAGATCCACCGCTGCCAGTCACCATCTGACAATACGGGTATTACAAATGCTATCAAAGCTGCAATGCCAAGCATAGCAGGTGTATAATACCTGGCGAATCGTTCAACCCACTGTTCGACATGCGCTCTTTTTGATTGCGCTTCCTCAACCAACCGGATGATTCGCGTCAAGGTGGAATCGGATGCCGGTTTGGTGACTCGCATGATCAGAAGACCGTCACCGTTAATTGCGCCTGAATAAAGTTCGTCACCGGGTGTTTTTACTACCGGGACAGATTCACCGGTTATTGGAGCCTGATCCACAAAAGATGTACCTTTTTCGACAATTCCATCTAGTGGAACCCTGTCGCCGGGACGAACCTGTACCAATGCATCTATCTCTATCTCTTCCAGGGGAACATCAACCGGTGTTTCACTTTCATCTTTAACAACCCGTGCAGTAGAAGGGGAGAGGTTCATCAGTGATTTAATCGCGCGTCGGGCTCGTCCAACACTCCATGATTCAAGCATGAGGGCTAATGCAAACAAAATGGTCACAGCAGCCGCTTCAAACCACTCACCCAGCATCATAGCACCTGCAACCGCTATCGTCATCAGGAGGTTCATATCCGGTCGGAAATTCCTGGCGGCATAAAGCGCGCGGGGAAAGATGTACCAACCACCCGAAATAATGGCTAATACATATAAACATATTGTGATCAGGGGAGGATTATCACCGCCGACCCCCAACGCAGAACCTGCTCCTTTCAAGACAGCATGGAGAACAAATCCAATAAGAATAATAAGAGAAGCCATTGAGACAGTGATTTCCCGTCCACGACGAGCTAATTAATTTCTTCTTTTGCCCGGTTCTTCGCTGGAATTATGATAATTGTCCCAGGGAATTGCTCGCATACCTGTTTTTGATACAGCTGCCTGAATCTTCAGTATTTCGAGAGGATTATCGCTCTGAATAATTGTCATTTTCCCCTGGAGGACATCAAAATTGAGGTTTTGCTCTCCGCCTGTCACAGGTCCCAATGTTCGTTTCAATACCGCTACTTCTTCGGCACAATCCATGCCCTTAATCTTGAATGAGACATGCTGTTTTTTTGAATTTGCCACTTCAACCATAACCAAATCTTTCAGAAATATCATTGGGAATATGGTGCACCATGATGTGAATCTGATTCTCAGTAATTGAGTGTATCGGAGTGTAAAGCATATTGTTTTTCGTTGTGAGTAAATCTGATCATCTAATGTAAGAATATATAAATGCAATATCTAAGTTTATCAACCTGCCGGGAGACAAATATAGTTTACTATCAAAGGATTTTGGCATGTATTATGCATTTATTGATCATAGAGATAATACTTCCCCTTGTCGTTCCAATTCGATTGAATGGATCGGCAGTTCATGATAACAGCCCGGATATTTGTCCGGGCTGTAATATTACCAGCAATTGCTTCCTGTGAATAGACATCTGAATCGAGTTAGAAGCAGCCCACTTTCATCGAAAGCGAACCACCCTTCCATCCAGCTTGTAAAGTAATTCAGCTTGACAGTGGGAATGCAAATCTCTGAACTCTGAACGATGGCAACAGTTCATACCGATTAGCATTCGCTCCCGTTATCTGTCTCTGACTTCTATGATTCATGGTTTGTAATATGTATATTGACTTTTCAGTAATTGGAACAATATTAGTTGACATACTTTCCTGTTATATCCCCTGAAGGAAGTTTTTATTATCATGGCAATGGCAGGAGTGAACTTAGGATCTAAAATAACCTGATGATTTCTTTTAATAGCAAGCACACATTTCACATTCCCGTTATGGGTACGGGATTTACAATTGATTCTCCTCTCCGAGTGGCGAAATATGGAATTTCTTCTGTTATTTCGCTGGTTGATGACGTCTTTATTGAACAAATGCGCAAATTCACCTCTGAAAAATATAATGAACCGTACGAAGCTATTACAAAGCAGGATGAAGATATCCGCGCCAACCGGATAACTCACTATTTGAACTTGATTAACAAATTAGTGCAGACCCAGGTGGAAAACCTCAAAAATTCTTCATTTTCACCCGGAAGCGATATTGTACGATACTTTGAGTTACTGCCTGATATTGGTCCAAAGCGGTTGTATCAGAAAATGCTTACCATTAAAGATTCGGTGAAAAGGATAAAATTACAGGAAAGTTTGCGCAGTTTGATTGAGCCGGGTAGTATTGATGTCAACATAATGACAAAACTCGATAAAGATAACTTCCGCAATGGTCAAAAGAATGAGCCTGAATATGCTGATGCGATGTCAGCCCTGCGTGGATTTGCGCAGAGTAATTTACGCGCATCAATTGTTTTTTCAGCAGGTATGAACCAACGTCTTTATTCGTACATCAGTAAATTTAAAGATTTCTTTCCTGACGAAAATGGTGAAATAAAGAAAAAAGTAATACTAAAGGTCAGTGACTACCGTTCCGCGGAAATACAGGGAAAATTCCTTGCAAAACGAGGAATCTGGGTCTCTGAATATCGAGTGGAATCCGGTCTGAATTGCGGAGGTCACGCATTCCCCACAGTAGGTCTCTTGCTGGGCCCGATACTTGATCAATTCAAGAATCGAAAACAAGAACTTATCGAAAAACTCTTTTCAACATATAAGAAGGTTCTGGCTGAAACTGAACGCATTTTTCCAGAGAACCCACCTGCAACAAGGTTCACAGTACAGGGTGGTATCGGTACGTATGCTGAAAATGAATTGATGCTCAAACATTATGGCATGGACTCTACAGGTTGGGGTACGCCTTTCCTCCTCGTGCCGGAAGTAACAAATGTGGATAAAGCTCACCTTGATAAATTGTCCGCTGCCACCGAAGACGATGTACATCTAAGCGACAGTTCGCCCCTTGGTGTGCCATTCTGGAACCTGAGAAATTCAGGCAGTGAAGAAGCACGTCGTCAACGTATAAGTGATGGAAAACCCGGCAGCCTTTGTCCAAAAGGTTTCTTGGTCTCAAATTCTGATTATACAAAAAAGCCGATTTGCCTGGCTTCCCGCGCATATCAGAATTTGAAGTTGAAAAGTTTGCCGGTATCCGATCAGACGGTGGAGGAGATGGAAGTTGTGACGAAAAATATCACTGTTAAAAGTTGTATATGTCATGACCTTTCCGGCAGCGCTACAAAGAAATATGAAATCGACAAAAATGCTACTCCCGCATTATGCTGCGGTCCAAATATCGAGAACTTCTCAATAATCGCAACTCTGGAAGAGATAGTCGGTCACATCTATGGACGTAACAATTTAATGACAAATCCTGATCGTCCTCACATGTTTATCAAGGAATTATCAATTTATGTGGATTATTTCCGAAAAGAATTTGAGCAGTTTTCGATGGGGCTTTCAAACCGGAAACAAAAATATTTGAATGATTTCAAACAGAACATCTTTGAAGGTATAGAATACTACCGGCAACTTGCCGAGACCTTCGTTGAGGAAGAATGGAGCGGGTTTCTTGACGATCTGAAATCACTTTACAATGAGGTTGAAGCTTTTACTTCGGATGCCGCCGTTTCACCATTAGCAGTGCATAGTCCAGCTTATATTGAGGAGTAGATCCCTTTTCATTGAAAGGGATCTAAAATATAAAGCAGAAAATAATTACCTTGTCCAACTGAAATCCCTTTCAACGAAAGGGATCTACTTTTCCACACTACCAATAATCCAGTGATTCCCAAAATTCTGCCTTCAAGGCAAAAATCGGAAAAATTGTTTCCTTATTTCATTAAGACAATTTTTCTTGTCTCAGATGAATAATTCAGAGCATTAACTCTGAGAAGATAAATCCCGCTTGGCAAATTCGGAGCGGAAAAACTCAGGCGATAGCTTCCCGGTTGAAAATGATCATTGGCTATTAAGGCAACCTGCTGTCCCAATAGATTGAAAACTTCTATCTTCAAGGGTGATGTTTTCGGGAGTTCGACTCCGATTGTTATCGTTGAGTTGAAAGGATTCGGGTAAGGAGTTCCAACTTTCCATTCAAGGGGAAGCTCGCTGTCAATTACTTCCAGGTTCTCACCATTCCAATCGAAAGATAATGCCTCGCCTTCCCAGATACCCTGTTCATACACTGCATCAACCTGGAATTCATATTGTCCCTGTGAGGCAAGCCTTCCTTCGGCACGATGTTCATCAGATTCGTATTGACCGAGTAAGTTGCCGTCCCTATATACGTTAAATCCCTGCAAACCGGTCCAGCCGCCGGAGATTTCCTCTTCTCCGTAGTCAGCTCTAATCATCAGGTTTCCGAGGATAGTGAAAGGCGCCCAGTTTTCTCCGTCCGGCGCTACGGCTTGTATCTGGATCTGTTCCCCGTTAGTATCACGGCCTAGACTTGTTTTGCAAAGCTCCTCCCAGCGCAAAGCAACCCAGAAAATATCCGCTCCGTCCAAACTCATCCGTGCGCCTCCAAGATCAAGCCAGTACCATCCATCTTCGCGAGGGACGATTACAGGAGATCGATAAAACTCTTCTCCAGGCAGATTATTGTTACCGGAATGGAAAAGTTGCAAACGGATTCGTCCAAATTCACCTTCTTCATTCGCCAGCAGGTAAGCGCCTATTCGAAGTACTTTACCATCGGCAGGAGCGCTGAATTGAGTCGATATCATCATCCCCGGTAACGCTGATTCCGAGGTACGTAAATCAGCCTCATGAATTCCATCATCATTTACAAGGTTGTGGTCCCTGAGCTGTTCCCAGGTCAGGTTAAAGTCGCCGGACTCTCCATCAACCGACCACATAGTTGTATATCGTGGAATAACAGGTTCTACCCAGTTTACTTCTACATTATCAGTTTGCCACGAGGGGCATTCATCCCATCGAGATAGTATCGAGTAGGAATATACACCAAAAGTGGGCAATTCATCAGTGTAATCAGATTCTTCCGTTGTACCGATTTCTTCGCCATCACGGAGTATTACGTACTCAATAAAATCATTCAGCTCATCGAGTGCATCCCAGGTCAACCGCACGTTTCCGTCTGAAAGGTCGATTGCAGCTTCAAGATTCTCCGGGGGTACGACTGAATAATGAAACACGACAGTAGCGTCGGCATCATTGTAATTGTCGGGGATATTTACCGGTGTATCTTGTGAAATTGCATAATGCTCTCGCTGCACATCCTCAATCATAAGCGATTGGATTGATCCGAAATGAACGTCGTGACCATTCCTGTCAAGGATTCTAAGGAAGAAATCCGTGGCATCATCTTCGTTTATATTATCATATAAATCGGTAAGATCAAGAACTAATGGGCTTTCAGGAAATGATCTGTATGCACGTGACCCGATGCTGAATTCGTTAAAAACAAGAGTCTGCCCCTGCCATGAAGGTTGACCGGTTCCCATTCCGTATTGAAGCGAATACCTGTCGGTGTGATTGATCTCTACTTTACCAACCAGGGTCGCCTCGTAGTCTAAACGATCGGATGCATAGAGCGCATATCCCCAACCGATTGAACGGTGCATCATTGCCTCATACGACATCCACCAGAATCCACCGTCACCCCATCCTCCTCCCCAAGAGTTGACCATTTTGAACGCGCCGGTGCCGTCGGAGGTTTCACGATTGTCATCAAAACCAATAATAGTCACAGCATGACCCCCAGGGTCAGTGCCGTAGATGTCGCTGACACAATAGGTATAATCGAAATCATCGATATTCTGGAAATTCATCCAGACTGTCATTGCGGTAGCGGCAATATGACCGTTTAACAAATGATTTTTCAAGCTCGTAAGACCAGCACGGTTCTGAGTGTTAATCGTATATGTGGAATAGGTCCTGAACTGCATACCTTCAAGAAATGCATCTTCGCTGGGAAAAAGAGTGTAATTGCGATCACTGTAAGGCATCTCTGAATATGGAGAACAGCCCATATTCTCAAACAGGAGAAACGCATCGGAAGGATATGAACCGCCGTCGATTCCACCATTAATCATATTGTATGTAAACGCCGGACTGCATTGATTTTCCGGTTCTGTAAGATCCCAGTCATATTCCTGACCCTGGAGATAGGTGAGATAATAATATGCTGTCGCCCAGGCTGTGCAGCTTCCCTGTTGACCTTGATTTCCTACAGGCGGCAGACCATCGCTGTTATCGCAGGATTCATCAAGCTCCATCCTGCCGTCATCCAACTGGATCATGGGAGAGGGAATAATCCAGGCAGGCATTTCAGCTTCACGAAGCGCTCCGGTAGGATAATTCTCTGCGAATATTTCAGTAGTAGGAATATTAAAAAGAATTAGACAAGCAATAAAAACCAATAGTGTACGTTTCAACATCTTCAGGCTCCGGCTTTTGTATAGAAAATCAGGGAACGGACGTTTATTCATTAAGATACATCAAATAAAGTAACAAAAATGTGATATGAATTACAACAGTCAATGGAGGTATTACTACTAAGAAATAAAATCAGTTGGAGTGTGAACATTGAAAAAGGTATTGAATTCAAATGTATAGAGTTCAACCTTCAGGTTGTTTTTTAATTGAAAATTCACACACTGAAGTGTGAACTCCGGACCCTGACTCTGAACTCTTCCCTATTTATAAACCACAACCATTCAGGTTCGACTCTTTTCCAATAGTAGGTTATCCTCAACAATGCTCCGAGAGCCAAATAGCCAAAATAGCAATTTAGTAGGCTCAAAGCCTTGATTTTGTAAAAAAATAAAATCTTAAGTTAACTATTGTACTTGATTTCATTAAAAAGGAGGTGTAAAATGAGGAAATTATTGTGGTCATTTGTTTTAATCGGAATTATCATAATTGCGACTCTTGCGTTTTCTTATGAATTTGAGGAGGTACTTGCGCCTGGTGGAGATGAATCTGATACTTACTACCCTCACAGTACCCCATAAGATGGTTATGTTAAGATCGATGCAAGAAATATTGAAGGAGAAGGTCAACTTGCTGCCTATACATTTGTAACATTTGGTAGTGGATGGCCAGATTTTCAATACGATAATTTTGAGGCTGGTACGGTTGAGATATACACCAACCAGTCGTGGGATTGGGAAGCTGCAGGTAATACAATAAGACACCAAGTAATAGCCGCTGACCTCGATGGTACTGTAACATTAACTTTGTGTTCAGAGGAATAAATAATCTAATTTCGGGAATTGCGTTCATTGCTTCAAGTCAGGTTGTTGTTAACTAAAACATACGTTTAGTTCCTGATTTTAGATCTCGATGATTTTCGCCTGGACTTTCATTTGTTGAATGAGATTCTCGGTTTGTAGAATATTGAGCTAAAGGCGTGATACTCGATACATGTGTCATACCCTTTATTATATGTGAAGAGGTTTTGCTCAATATACGGTATAAGTGCGTCTTGATTGTAGACATCTGAATTTGATTTCTAATTCAGGAAGTTTAAGGAGAGCTTTCATGTTCATAATGAAATGCAAAACCATTAAATACCTTAATCTTACGACAATTTTTATCAACGATTTATCAACGATTTATGTCTGAATTTGATGTCCAACCCCAAAATTGTAACATTCTTGTTTATTCTATTATCGCTTGCTGTATATAAATCTTCCAAAGCAGATATTCTCTACGTTCCACAAGACTTCGAATTGATACAGAGCGCGATAGATTCTTCGGATATCGGCGATACTATCATCGTCTCACCCGATGAATATGAAGTTGAGCTGCTGATAAGCGAGCATGGTTTGACTCTCGCCAGTGAGTTCCTGCTTGATGAAGATTCCACAAATATAGAAAGTACAGAACTGCAGGGCGGAGATGGGTTTCGCCCTCTTACTATTGATTCGACTGTCCAAGGAGTAGTGAATATTATCGGCTTAAGTTTTACATCGGGACATGTTGATGGAGGAGAAAGGGAAGATCAAGGGGGAGCAATCAATGCTATGGGAGTCGAGATTATCCTTCGAGATAATATTATTAGTTCGAATTGGGCAAGATTTGTAGGTGGTGTTTTTCTTTATCAATGTTCAGGAAGAATTATAAATAATAGATTTGAAAACAATCGGGGAAACAGCTCGACGGGTGGGTTAATGGTGAACAATGGCGAATATTATATATCCGGCAATAAATTCATTGCTAATTATTCAGGATTTAGCGGTGGAGGAATGAACGCATCAGGATCCCAATTGGGTTGCCGCGTGGAAATATCCGATAATTTGTTCAGAAATAATTTTACTGAATATTTTGGTGGAGCTTTGTTTCTTTTGAACCAGGGTGCCAAAATTGTCGAAAACAATATCATTATCGAAAATGAAGCTCGCCAGGGTGGCGGTTTATATACCAGCCGAGTGGATACTATTATTATAAGACACAATCAATTTCGAGAAAATATTGCAAATGAATATGACAATAATTTAGGATTCGGAGCCGCGATAGTTTTAGGACCTACGATACTACAGGGTGAAATTGATCATAATGCATTTCTGTTTAATCAAGCCGATTTTGGTGGAGGCGCTATTGTCTTCGGAGACGATTGTATCTTTCATCATAATGTCTTCATAGAAAATAGAGGAGGGTACAACGGTGTTATTGCTACACTTGTGGTGAATAATTCCCATGCAAACGTGACAGGCTATAACAATCTTTTTACCGGAAATGGTCCACTGGAGGGCTTTCATGAGTACACTAACGGTATCTCTGCGAAGAGATTCACTTCAATAAGACTCCATTCAAATGATTTTATATCCAACGAGGATGTAATTTTCGGCTACGCGGATAATCACCGGGAAGACGATGAATTGATAGTAATAAATAATTATTGGGGTGACGATTCCGGACCTGATCATCAAAGGCAGAACCAAAATGGAACAGGTGACCTGGTAGATCCACGAGTTAATGTTTTACCATTCTCAACAGAAAGATTTACGGATTTTGAAGCACCGGACGAATTTGAACTTTTGTCTCCTGCGGATAATGATACAAATGAAAGGCCGCAAGTCAGGTTTACTTGGGCTTCTACAACAGCTCCTAATGAAGACGACACAATCAAATATACTCTATTGCTCTCACTTCGAGAGGATTTCAGTGATGCAGAACGATATTTTTCAAACACTGATACAACAATAATAGTTTTACAATTCCAATTTGAAAATACTTATTTTTGGAAAGTATATGCAGAAGATAATATGTGGATGCGGGAATACTCCTCTGAAACGCGCCAAATTTTCATAACAAATGAAGAATTAGCTCCAGGATTATTCGATCTCGCTTCTCCTGTTGACAGTTCCATCATAGAAGATGATACGATAGTGTTCACCTGGAATCCGTCGGTTGATTTTACTATTGATGAAGAAGTGAGTTATGTACTTGTAATTACTCCTGTAGATAATATCGAGCATCCGAGGAGTTTCAGGGCAAATCAGGACACTTTTAAAACCATCAATAATCTTGATCTGGAAACAGTTTACCGTTGGCAGGTTTATGCCGAAGATAATGCAGGTCACCGTACGCTTTCCAACCAGAGCCACATTCTCTTTTATGGTAACAATGTTGCTGTAAAACAGTTTGAAGGCATCCCAAAAACATGGGAACTCTCGGCTGTGTATCCCAATCCTTTTAATCCGGTTGTTCGTGTCGTTGTCGGAGTACCCAGAACAGGGATAGTAAAAGCAGAAATATTTGATTTACTTGGCAGGAGTGTTGCTGTTCTCATTGACGACAAGCTCAATCCCGGATATCATCACCTGAACTGGTGGGCTCAAGGTTCATCAGGAGTATATTTCCTGAGAGTCTCATCCGAATCAGGCTGGAACGTTACCAGGAAACTCTTGTTTATTCGATAACTAAGTGGTTTCACAATAATTACAGCGTTTATAAATTTGGAGTTCAATAAGTATAGAGTTCAACCTTCAGGTTGTTTTTATACTCGTTGCGGTTAATACCCAGAAGCTTGCTTCGACAGGCTTCATTTGCTACCCTTGTATGAGCGATATCATTCACAAACGTCACAATGTTTCGATCTTGATCTATCATATTGTATGTACATC
>JAVCCM010000161.1 GCA_030765455.1 Candidatus Electryonea clarkiae
GAAAAATGGATAGTGTTAGTGCTACAATCTGTCACGACGGAGTTCCTCCTTTTGGTTGGTCTAACTATTAACAATATAAGGAGTTTACAGAGCTCCGTCGTACTCTCTTATGAAATATCCGGGCTAGGACATCCTAAATCACTATCCAGAATTAATAGTAAAGCTTGTAATGATAATGGAAGTCCCTCTAGTTGTATTGCCAACTCTTCAAACTTTTTTGCTATTTCAATCCTTTTATCATGTTCATTTATAGCGCCGAGATACTGCTCAAGTATTCCATGTTGTGGTATATGTTCAGTTAGTATTGATCGTCTATTTGGTATATCTCTCAATAGATCATATAGTGTTGATAGTTCGAGAAATGCTGTCGTCCAAGATAACGGACTCATTTGCCTTATTGCACTTTGCTCAATTTTCATTTGATTTCGATTGGAAATTCTCACAAGGGTCGTTGGTGGTCGTGGTGGCATAAATGAATTGTAAATTTCCCAACCAATTGCTGTAGGTTCGCCAAACTCATCAACAATCTGATACCAGCGGTCTTTTTCGTACCGATAGATTGCATTGCTTCTCGTCACTTTTCCCCAAGGTGTTTTAACTTGTGAAATATCGCGCCAAATCTGTGTATTGTTTATAGATTTTAGTGCAATTTCAACTTGATCACGATGTTCAGAAAGTCTAGGGACACTCACAATTATCACCCCCCGTTTATTTCTTTGTAGATCATTTGCTTCTTGGAATAAAACGATGAATTATAAGCATCCAATTGATATTCTGAATCTACGCATGGTCATTAATTGAGGAAAAGTCAAATCTTTCCTTGCTCATCAAGGTTCCAACTGTACACACGATAAATCCAATAGCGACACTTAATATTGCAGCTAAAACTACCAGATCGATATTTCCAGTTACGTTGGCATAGATTGATAAGGGTGTCCCAATTAGAAGCGAGAGAACAAGAGACCAAAATATTGCCCAAGAAGGCACTCGGGTTGAGAATAAACTAAATACTGTTGGAAAAAGCGTAGCAGATGCAAGTGCACCATAGATTAAAAATACCCATAACAACTGTGGTCTGAGAAGAGCGATTCCTGTGCCAATGATAGCAAAGAAAACCATCGCCAATCTCGCGGATTTCAATATGTTTGCAGGTTTAGGAGCTTTGTTTACGTATTTTTTATATACATCCACACTGCCGAGTGAACTTAGTGCACATAACGCCGAATCTAATGTTGAAGTAAGTCCAGCAAATGCCATTAAACTAAAAGCCATTAATGCCCATGTTGGCAAAAAATGTGCGATAACTATTGGACCAATCATTTGGGGATCTGTTACATTAATTTGTTGATTAACTGATGGTGCAGCACCTATAAAACCTAACAATGAAAGAATAATTGGCACCACACCAAATATCAAACCTCCAAAAATAAACACCTTCACAATTGATTTCTTTTTAACAGCAAAAGCTCTTTGAAAAAACATTTGATCTGCGATAGGTCCCGATATCAATCCTATTGTTGTAGCAATTCCAAACGAGTATGCTACATATGGATTTAGAATATTGCGATAATCTCCTGAGACGCCTCCAAGACCATCAATAAGTACGGAGGGACCACCGGCCTTAAACAATACCCATGGTACAAGTACAAAGGCTACTAAAAGTATCATACTCATTTGGAGTACATCGGTCAGGACTGATGCCCTTAAACCACTGATTAGAGAATATGTCAAAGCAGTGAGAGTCATTAACAAGACTGACACAAAAAAAGGCATGCCTGTGAGCATATGTAATAGAGTACCACCGGCTAAACAGTTGATAATTATTGCACCAAGTTGGTAACCGAAATACACCAGAAGTGAGGCAATATGAACCTTTGGATCACCGTTAAATCTGGCAAACTGAAAATCTGGAAGAGTATATCCACTAGGAAAAATCTTTCTTGCTCTAATAGCTAAAGGTGCAAAAGTAAAGAAACAGATGATGTTAGGTATAGTGAACCAAAAGATTCCTGGGAGGCCTTGAGTATATGATTGAAGTGAGCAAATAAATACTGCTGGAGCCC
Organism: Candidatus Electryonea clarkiae; assembly: GCA_030765455.1. Taxonomy (GTDB): domain Bacteria; phylum Electryoneota; class Electryoneia; order Electryoneales; family Electryoneaceae; genus Electryonea; species Electryonea clarkiae. Next base: position 2,064 of record JAVCCM010000161.1, read on the forward strand.
AAATCCATGAAACAGCAATGCTAAGAGAACCTGGTATCGTACTCAGCCTGCGACCCATTACAAGAAAGTCATCCACAGTTCTCTCTGAACGTCCAAGATGCCGAGCAAGAAAAACTATTATAACCATGGCTAAGCCATAGCCTAACAAGAGTACAATACCTTGAGTTGTTGTCAACATGTTTTTAACTTCCTATGCTTAATGTTAATCTTTTTTTGTTTGAAATGTCCGGACCATTCTTACACAACGAAAACCTGCATCAGGATTTACATTTGCTGGACGCATTGGCGCTCTGTAATGGCATGTGCAATCTTCTGCTGGTTTATGAAAACTTCCACCTCTTAGAATTCTATATTCACCTAATTCATCTTTTCGCACCCACTTCTTTCGCTTGGGTTCGAACTTAAATCCCGTATTCAAATATCTTGTTATACTATCATTGGAAAACTCACATGGATAGTGATCATCCCAATGATCAGAAACCCATTCACGAACTAAGCCAACCATGTGAATAGGAACCTCTTGATCTAATTGCTTACGCCAAACAACAAAGTCTTCTGGCTCATCGTAAACAGTCTTAGTTGGAAACAAATTAGTTGTTTCTGCAGGTTCAGCGGTTAGATAATATGCCCACCTTTCATTTATGATATTGCCCCATGGTTGGGGTTGCAAATCTTCATTTTGAACTAATCTAGCAGCAATTTCCCACTCCACCTCAGAAGGAAGCCGCAATCCAGCAGCTGAAGCGTATGCTTCAGCTGCAAACCAATTTACATATACTACTGGCATGGAAAGCCAATTTTCATCATTAAGACGCTCATCACTCTTGTTTTCTGGCCATCCACGTAAATAATAGTCATTCTTATATTTTTTTCTTACTTCAGCTGGTTCCCACTGCGGGAATTCGCGTATGAAATTCAAAAACTGCTTGTTAGTTACGGGATATCTATGGATCAAAAAACTTGGAACAATGACCTTGATAAAACTTGTATTGTTAGCACCATTGTATTGTGTAGTGATATGGTAATATCCTGTTGGAACAGGAATAAAATCTTCCTTTTTTGATGAAAAACGGTCTGGAGAAAATAGTTGGTGTTTCTGGCAATATTTAGTTATTGTCGTTATATATTTTTGCCGATATGCGTTTTTTTTGATGGAGTTAATGTTGAATTTTAATGCTCCACTAACACTCGAAACATCTATTGAGTTTGGTAAGTAACTCAGTTCCAAATTCGCATGCCGCAATGAATATCTTATATCTTTATCAGCCAATAAATCCACTAATTCCAAACTTGCCAGATACGCCCCTGATAGATCAATCTCAAGAGGTAGGACACTCTTGTTTCGCTTAGCTGCTGCAAGTAAAACAGAAACATTTGGTATCAGATATTGATAATATCCCGAACCAAAGGGTGGACCTGGCCGATCAATATTCTTAAGTGGTGAATCATCATCTTGCCATGTCCAGTGCAACAAGCGTTTCAGCAAATCAGAAAAATACGTATCGGGATTCAAACCAATACTACATTCAAGGTGATCAAGTAAGAAATAGCGAAGTAACGGTTGAGTTTTTGATAGGGCATATTCACCTAACCCCATGAAGGTGCCAAGATCTATTTGTTTTGCGAAAAACCTTCCTAGGAAAAAGGAATTAAGAGCTTGATGGGAGAATCGAAAACTATTTGTTTGTGAATCACGCACTAAGAACATTGCAACACGTGCCTCAGTTACGAATGCTTCAAAACTTTTCAGTTCAAGTTTTTCTTGAGCACACTCTTGGAATTAGGGGGACAGTATATCTATTATGATGTGTATAAGCAGATATCAATACCATTCAATAATATAATAGATATCCTGTCCCCCTAATCCTGTCTAATAGATATCCTGTCCCCCTAATCCTGTCCCCCTAATCACTCCTAATCAGTAATGCCGAGGAAGTACTCACTGCTCAAAAGTTCTGTTAGATTTTGTTTGGAATTTATTTTATGGGATTATAATGATTGAAGAAAGGAATCCAAATCACTACATTGACATAAAAGCATTAATTATTGCATTAATCAGGAGTTGACAATTGGCAACATTCTATTATTCCAGGCGTTCAAAGTTGAGCCATCGAGAACAGTGGTTGAACTTCCTTCAGCAAGATAGCTTTACTGGTGACATTACAAGAGCAACAAGGACACAGACAGAAGCAGTCACTGAAGCAATTGATAAGCAAATTGTCTCAGCCACTGAAGCAATTGATAAGCAAATTGTCTCAGCTCAACAAAATGCTTTAGCGATTACTGGTGCGATTGGTCAAATGAGTGGTGAAATATCGAGTGCTGTTCGTAATGCTGGAAACCAAGTAACCGGAGCCATTGAAGATCTACAATCGGCATTTGATTGGCGGATGTCACAAGTCGTAGGGTTGTTGGAAATATCAAATATGCTTGCAATAATCCCTGATTTTCAGAAGGAGCGACGCTATTACATTGAACAAGGGATCAAATTTTGTGAAAGAGCACTTCGCAATCCGGATCTTTTTGAAGATGCCTTGGAAAATTTTCTTGAAGCTGAAAAACGCGAAAAGACGGATTATGCCGTTTTGTACCGCATCGGATTGATTTACCTTTATCAGCAAAAGCAATTGGATTTGGAAAAAGGGGAAGATTATCTTCGCCGAGCGGGTAAATATGCTTCTGTGGAAGAGGATGGAAAAGCGATAAAAGCTGGTGCTGAAGCCTATTTTCAAGTAGGAATCGCTTGTTATACACAAGGGAAGTTTGCAGAGGCTGCTGAGTTGTCACAACGAGCGTTTGAATTGAATCCTTCATTATTAGAGGCGGGATTCAATCAAGCAAAATTTTTGGCAGCTGATGGCAATGTGGGTCGCGCGATACCTGTGCTGCGTAATGTCATAGAAACGGAGCGGACGTATGCTCCAAAGACAGCACAAGATGGAGATTTGGTTTCCCAGCCGGAAGTACAAGTGTTGTTGGAAGCATTGCGTGTTGAGACAGTCACTAAGGCAACTGGTATAGTTAAGCGATGCAAGAAAGGAATAATAGCTGACAGCCAAGCAATTCTTATTTTGCGAGAAATTGAACAACTAATTGAGAATAATAATTATCTTGATGCTTTGGTGGCATTGAATGAGTTGGGAAAGGAAAGGCAATGGAATAATTTTAGCAAGATAGCAGATTTTGATGATTATATCCATTTAGTTTGCATTAGTCAAGATGGTTCAATGTTGGCTAGTACAGATACTGATGCCGATTTCACAATCAAACTGTGGAGGGTAAGCGATAGTTGTCAATTACGCTCTCTATGGGGACACAGAGGTAGTGTCGATTCTATTTCCTTTAGTCCCGACGGTACAATGTTGGCAAGTACAAGCAGTAAAAGAGATGAATTTAATGAAATAAAGTTATGGCAAATTAGTGATGGAAAGGAAATAGATACTATAAATGGACACCTTGGTGAGGTCAATTCAGTTTGCTTTAGTCAAGATGGTTCCATGCTAGCTAGTGCAAGCTATGATAATACAGTCAAATTGTGGAGGGTCAGTGACCGAAGTGAAAAGGTAACACTTTTAGGGCATTCAGATAGTGTCGATTCGGTTTGCTTTAGTCCAGATGGATCCTTATTGGCAACCGGGAGCCGCGACAATACAATAAAACTCTGGCAGGCAAATAGTGGGAAGGAAATAAATACTTTGAAAGACCATTATGGTTCGGTAAGATCAGTTTGTTTTAGTCCCGATAGTTCTATATTGGCGAGTGCTAGCCAAGACACAACGATTAAGCTGTGGAGAGTGTCAGATGGTGATTTGATATTAACTCTGAAGGGTCACTCTCATATTGTCAATTCAGTATGTTTTAATCGAGACGGTAACATAGCAAGTTCAAGTAATGATGGTGTTTTTAAGCTGTGGAATGTATTCGATGGAAGTCTGAAATTTACATATGACGCTTGCAGATTAACTCCTAATTCGCTTTGCCTCAGTCAAGTAGGTCTTATGTTTGCCGATAGCGGTGAACTATATAAAATCTTAGAGATGGAAATCGACGAGTTTATTTCTTTCGAACGAAAACACATGCAAAAGAATCTAAACAATTTAGTGGAACGAGGTCTGATTGCTGAATCCGAACAAGATCAGAAGAGCTTCTTCAGAAGGAAAAATTATAGCGAAGCTATACTTTTTTACGAGCAAGCTGCCGCATTAGGCAGCAAAGAAGCACGTGTTAAAGCCAAGGAATTAAAAGCACGAAAGTAGATCGCTTTCGTGCTTGATACCGTGTTTTTCACAGATATACTCGGCGCACATCTTAAATGCGTTATCCAGAGTGTTCGGGATGATAGTCTTGAAGCTGTGTTTTCCCTTCCTGAAGTTCTGCGCATGCCGCAAGCAGATCATCCCAAGTCCTGATTGGAGTCTGAAAAACATTCAGATGGTTATCCGTTGCGACGGATTGTAGTCTGGGATCCGATCAAGCAGAAAGAAATCGTCTTGTTGACAAATTGTACGTCTTCAAAACCTTTTGGACAGCTTCTGGCTATAACTAAGGTGTACTTTTCCGATTTAAGAATCGGTTTTCTTCAGACATAGGCAATCTATCATTCGATGTAGGATAAATAGGGATAAATATGTCCAACGTCAACTATTATTTCCCTCCAACGACAATTAGAGTTCCCGTTTTTGTTTTGCAGCATTCCCCATGGGGAATGCTGAACATTTGTTTAGTTGGTTCTTGCCTGTTTCTTCCCTTTCGATTCCTCTAACCGGTAGCTGCTAACATTCAGTTCTAGGATCACGCTGGGCCGAATTAGGGGGACAGCAGGAATTAGGGGGAATTAGGGGGACAGGTGTCCTTATTTCATCAAAATAAGTTTCTTTATCTCCATCATTGGGCCAGCCTCAAACCTGAGGAAATACATTCCGCTTGAAAGATTAGCTCCATCGAAAGTTAAGGCTTGATGTCCGGCAGCCATCTTGTAATCTGCGAGTACAGCAACCTGCTGACCGAGCATGTTGTACACCCGTGCATTTACCGATACAGCTTCCTTCAAAGAAAAGCTGACTGTAACAGTTGGATTGAACGGATTAGGATATGCTCCCTTGAATGCCCATTCCAGCGGTTGAACTTCGGGATTGCTATTCTCTTCAATGGTATCCGGAATGGAAATAGTCATTTCGAGAAAATCATTTTCCACATAACAGGAGTTGTTGTCGAATCCAACATAGAAAGGGTAATCACCGATAGGCAGGTTCGAGCCTCTGAATACAAGGTCGAGATCCAGCTCTTCGCCGCCTTCCAGTCTTCCACTTGGATGGGTGATTTCGAAGAACGACATGTTTTCACCGGCAATCCATGCTTTGACGCCATCCTGTGCACCGTTATCCAACACAGCAGCGAATGTCCAGATCAATGGATGCCAGAAGCCGGAAAGATCAGCGCATGACACCATGTAGCCGCCTTCGGGCGTATCGAATTCGAACATCACTTCAGTTTCACCGGAAATCTGGTTCATCCGAATAATCTGTGTTAATGTTTCAGCAGTAGGACGCGCGAAGAAATAGAGATTATAATCTGAATCATCGTTGGGATTCCATGCTGCTCCCCTGGGGGCGAATTCCTGCTCGATCTCTTCCAAAATCTGACCGGAACGATCTACAGTATAAATAGGTGATGTAAGATCACCCATCCAGAAAACGTCATTATCGGGATCATAGGCAAGATAACGGCTGTCTTCGACTTCAATCTCCCAGGAATCAACAGTGTATATGCTGTCTTCTTCGGTACCTGTACCAAGGTCGAATACCATCTTGAACATGCGGTTACCATCAACACCATAAACATAATCGCCATCATACGCCATACCGTAAATACCCTGCGATGTTCTGTACTCGGGCGCAACGGGCTGATCATAGGTTCCAAGCAGCTCGCCTTCAAATCTGCTGTACTTGTAAAATTTGTTCGGTCCAACCGGATCGAAGTTGTCTGAGCCGCTGACAAAGAAATACTTGTCCACGAATACTATGCCTCTGTTCCGGGATTCAGCCGAATCAAGATCGAATGAATATGCCAGGTCCCACAGGTTAATGAGGTTATCCAGCTCACGGTCACCATTAGCGGCAACCTCTTCATCCTCTCGAGGATCGGCAATGTAAATCCGCCCGGAATAAGTAAGGGGACCATTTCCTAAATTTGTGAGTGTCAACGGATGATGAATGACTTCATCCGGTTGAAGTTCTTGAAAAATGGAGTCCTGATCCAAGGCAAATTCAGGATGGATCATTCCCATATTCACAGTTGTAGTTTCATCTTCCGCAATAGTGATTTGTGTTACAAACGTATCGGTGAAACAGTCAAATGTAAAGTTTACACCATGTTCGCCGGTTACCATCTCTTCAAATATGAAGTGACCATTTTCATCTGTTTCAGCTTCATACATTGGATTGAAAGCCTGGACATGGACTCCTGCCATCGGATCACCGGTAGCTGCATCGGTTACCGTTCCTTCAAGGGTTCCGATAATCAGAGCTACGTTTGTTGTCCACAGGATAGCAAGACCATCATCGAAATCATTCTGCGAAACAGCGCCCGGAGAAGGATCACGCCAGTAAATGTATTGGAGGCCGTCGGTATAGGTGCCGTCCGTAATCCCGGTTGTCCACCACGGATTTGTACGACCGTAACCGAGGTGCTGGTTAACTTCTTCATACTGGAACAATATTTCATTATCACCGGTCCAGGTGATATGTTCCTCGAACTGTCCGAAGATAATTATTTGATATGTACAGGGGAAACCATACGAACCGGTTCCTGTTCTGCCCTTGCTGTCATGCCATTCAATGATGTACCTGTGATTATCTTCATCATAATAATGCCAGATACTTCCCTGGGCTCTTTCATCCCACAGTGCAGCAAGCATATAAGGGGGACCGTAAGGACCAGGAATAGGAGCATTCCTCAGAGCACCATAGAAAGCAGGCCATGAGCCTAACGCTGCCCAACCATTACTGCTGATCGTGATCGAATCGAAAGTTTCTCCGTAATATTGAACCTCAAAGGGTAATTCGAAGACTAAACACTCATCCTGGTTGTTGTTGTTATCATCAATACCGGTATCTTCACCCTCGTAATCGTAATCGTTTACATCAGGATTAATTTCAACCCAATCAAATTCGGGATGCAGATCGAAATCTTCATCAGTCATGTCAAATGCGTAGTAACCATATTTATCCGGACCACTTGGATCAGTGGAGCTTCTTGTTCCAAGGGGAATTGAGAACCAGGCAGTATCCACCTGGCCGTCTTCACTAGTAACAATCAATTGCGCCGGAGCGCTGAAACCGTTGAAAGATTCCGGGTGCGCTTCAATTGTGAAATCTGCACTCGCTTCCTCGCCGATCTCCATAGCGTCAAATTCGCCTGCCTCCTCGGAGGCGTTGGCAAATGGATGAAGCATTACAAGGCGACCTTCAGATGCCGATGCATCACTGCCGCCAATATTTACTATTGTTATTGTAACCGAACCATCTTCACCCGGTTCAATATCTTCGTTGTCTTCAACTTCCACAAAAATAAAGTTGGGTGCGCTGACGGTTATTGGAAATTCATCAACAAAAGTGCTTTGGTCAGTGTCAAACTCCAGTCCGATATGAAGCAACCATTCCTGCTGAGCCTCAGGATCGATTTCGATAAGAATTAGGCCGTCACCAGTACTTTCTTCGCCACCGGCAAGACCGTCAATTGTAATTTCACCGGAAACGTTTTCGATCCAATTGTCGTCAGATTCCCCGGTAATGGAAATATTTGTCTGGTTACTGTTGCCAAAATTCTTGGCATCTATCACTAATCCAACGGTTTCACCAGCTTCCGGGATACCATTTTCATTTCCATCTGTTCCGTTATTTCCGTCGTCCTGAAAAGTAATGTCAACCCATCCAATACGAGCATTTGGCTGTGAAACAGTAATCTCAGTCTGGTTTGGGATGAAGTTGCGCTTTGTGATAGTGAGTAATGCTTCGCCTTCGTACCTGTAAGGAGCATTAAGTGTCACGCTACCTTCAGAATTTGATTTGCCACGTGCAATAACGTCTTCATTGTCATCGACTTTGTATAGAGTTACCCACGCATCTTCAAGGGGATTACCGGCTGTATCGGCAATTGTCACGCTATAACTATTCTGTCCAAGCTGAATTGTTTCGTCAACGTCTGCCACTATTTCCTGGGGAATTCCTGTCCACAGCCAGCAGAGTGGGTCTCCCATCAAATTACATTGTTCAGCAAAATTCCGGAAGGTATAAGTACCTGTTGCATAATCGGGATGGAAGGAATTATAGATAAAAGCCTGTCCGCCCCAGAGCATTTGACCGATTTCAGGATTCAACATAGTTAATGCTGAATAAGAAACTCCAACGGCGAGTCCATTATTCAAGCCGCAATGTGTGCTATGCGTTGCGAGTCCAAATCCTGCAATTGCTGCTTTAGGACTGTTAATCCCATTGTTTCCACGCATCCAGGCTTCGCTGATACTCTCAACTTCCGCTGACCATTTTCCGGTTCCGCAGGTCAGCTCACATGCGACAAAAAGTTTCCTGACATTGTTCAAATTGTGTATCTGGTTAACTGTGTATCCATCAGCAATCCCACCTCGAAAAGCGTAAAAACTGACGCCGGCATTCAAATATTGAATTAATTGAGAGCGTGCCGGCTCAGGTCCCGTAATACCTACCCTGGTATCAAAGTCTGTATATCCAAGCCGGAATGCTTCCGTTGCGGCGTAATTTACTGTTGATGTTGTAGAAATACCGGCATAATCCGCTACTGATAGTCCGGCACCCCGAAGATACCAACTGGTGTCCTCCATATAAGGCGTTTTTTCATAAAGGAGTACCTTACGGACATAAGCGTTCAGTTCGTTAGTATTGCGAACGCTGATACGACCAACTATAATATCCTGGTATATATCGTCATCGTCCATCATCTGGTAATAATAATCACCAAATATTCCGTAATTTGTATTTGTTATGTTTATCCCTGAAGGAGTACCAAAAGCTCCGTCAACATCGCCAATGATTACTACATAATCAAATTTCTCTTCTTCATACCTGTCTCGCAGCTCAGCCCGGATGTTTAGAGCAGTCCATGAGTTGACATCATCATCGGTTAATTCATCGAATTCCCAACCCTTTTGCCGTTTCCATTCCAGCCAGGGCGCTAATGCATTCCTCAAAACATCGTCTTCAGGCATAACAAGAACTACATCGCCACGATACAATGAATATTCATCCAGCTCATTTTCATTCCAGTCAAGGAACTGGCGATACCAGGGTAAAAAGGTTTCGCTGATGGCTGAGGGCCAGGCATCAAGCGCTGAACGGTCATCTACTCCTTCAAAACGAATATCAATTTCTATTTCACTGTAAACGCGTACTTCACGGCGTGCGGTATTAACCTGTACCGGGTATGTTACAATGTTAGATGTACGGAAATCATGCATAATCGCCGGTGAGGTAGCTTCTGCAAGAACGCCGGGATACCATGAATCTTCGCCCTTACTGATCCTTTGCATTCCCTCAGGTATTTCACTGCCGAAAAATGCGCCATATTCAACATCAGTAAAAGTTTCATACTCGGCGCTCAATACCTCCACCACGACTCCGCTTCTTGGGGGGATACGAATCATTCTACTGGTCACGGGAACAGCAGGATAACCTTCTACCTCAAGTTGACCGGCATAATCACCGAGAGAAGCAATGGTTAAATCTTCATCATTGATCCCGGCAGCCTTCCATTCAGGTTCTTCCAGTTCTATGGCAACATTATAACCATTAGCTGTTTTTGTTATATTTTGTACTTTCATCGGCATAAGCCGGTCGGCTGCTCTGTTTGAAACAACAGCGGTAAATGCCTGCAAAGCAAATGCGAGCGAAAGTATAATAGTGTAAATCCAACTTTTCATCTTTATGGTCTCCTCAATCTCAGTTTGTTTTGTTCTTCTAAAAAACTTCTTCAAAATTATATGTAATTACTATCAGTAGTTGTGCATAACAATATCCAGTAGTGTTCCGTTAGGAACGCCTAATATACCCATGTCATGCATCTTTTGCATGTAAAAAAAGAAATATATCAAATTTTCGGAGCGGATAAACGCTTAGCAGCAGGAAGACTACTACTTCCAACATAAAGTTGACAGGCTTGAAAGCGACAGCCTTCTGATCAAAGTGTGCAGTGTGTGCAATTTGTGCGCTTGAAAATCATTGACAGTGCTATTAATTGCACTATAAATCGGGAGAAAGGTTTTTCAGTATTACCGCCTGATATGTTGCTGCTGATACCAGCAAAATCCTTCAATACAATGTAATTACAATAAATAGCCTTGATACTATCTGCTGCTTTATGTATAGTATTCTAAAATCCTCAAACTCTTCATTTGCTCGTCTTGAGTATTTGCCGACTCAAAAAACATTATCTGCACACTTATTGTGCAAGAAAAAGGCCAGATTCAATCTTCCTCGGTCACATGACGATTTTATCCGGAGCCATCTCAAGAAATAATTCCGGGTTTAAGGCCCGCAGCCTGCCAGATACTTTGTGTTCTCTGCGAAATCTTTATGCGCTCTGCGGCCAATCTTTCAGATAATGACTTTTGCACTGACTTTACCTTAAATATCACAAAAACCTCAATATCGCTCTCGGAGACATTTGCAACAAAACAACCATTTAAAACCGTACAACTCTTGATTTTGCAAAAAAAAAAAGACTTATGTTTAGTTAGAAAACCTATAGAATAAAATTACTGTCGTGAACATGATACGATGGAGGGAAGTAATTGGACACTGACTTTGTCCGAAACTCTACTTCTACTCTCATCATTTTCTTCAAAAAGTTTATCAAGATTGAAAGATTTTCAATTCAGATCATTCAGGGGAATGATCAAATAAACACACATAAGGAGTGGTATTATGTTTTCAAAGAAAGTAGGGATAATGACGGTAAGTATCATTATTGCCGTAATTTTTGTTTTGTTTCAACCTTTTGATGGACAGGCATGCGATCTATTCGGAGTAGTCTGTGATTCAGAAGGAGGGGAGGAAACTGATCTTCATGCGCTTGGGTATAATTTCTCATGTGGTCAGTTTCGAACAGCAGCACAAACTCCAGATCAAGGAGATATAGCTTGTAATCAGGGCTGGGGAGTAATCGCTTTTGCCTATGATCAAGATTCGTATTTAGAATATCGGACTAATGATGGCAATCCAGAAGCAAATCCCCCCTCAGATGGAAATAATAATACTCAAAATGTTTGGCATAGTTATAACAATGGAGGTATACATATTGATTATACCGATGAGGACTTCAATATAGATCATGCGAACGAAGGGCATGATGACCTCTACCTCTTCTTAGCACACGCCAGGTATTCTCCAAATTTCAACTGGGTGGATGACCCTCATCCTTTTATCTATCAATGGGATAATAATAGCGCCCGCGCTATGGCACATAATGGTGGAATCGAAGGTAGTAGAGTTTGGTTGACATTCAATCATGATCTAATCAATGGCATTAACTGGGATTGGACCAGATTTGATGATTGTGAATATGCTGGTACAAGCGATGCAAATGAAGATTTTATAGATTCAGAGCTATACGGAATGCTACTTATGTTCAATTTGTGTATAGGGGAGCACTATTATATAGGTGAAGAATATAGAGACACTCCCGAACTCTGGGCAATACAGAGAACAATATCACAGATAGTTGCACAAGATGAAAGGTTTGATGAAGCATCATTCGATTATACCAGCCTTAATATTCTTTTCACAGATGGTGAAAAACTGGTCGGAGTAAGACAGGTAAAGGAAGAAGAAGAAGAAGATACACATAGGTTATGGTATAACGAAAACTCTGATGGAGATAATTGGTATATTTTAAGCAGAGATAGAGAAACTGGTCCCAGCTATAGTCAAAATCAAGCCGATGGTATTACAACAAGTTGGACAGAACTTGAGATGACATATGAGGAGAATGAACCTCCGGTTGGAGAATATATATGGTTCGATAAGAATGGGAATACCAGCGATGGTGCTGTTACGCTTGAAGAAGTAAATGATCCGGTCAGGAGGCACCCCCGGCTCCGTCCATTTTATGGCGATGAAGGCCCGTTTGGACGCAGAAGGTACGTTCCAAACCTCAGTGTTGGTCCGAACAGCAATTATGCACTCGTATGGGAATCATTTGGAACTTCATTGCTGGACCCGGAAGATTACAACCTTCACGGAAGAATTCTGGATAATCTTGGCTTTTGTTATGACCCCCCCTTCGACATTCTCATTGACAGTAGCCGGGTTATTCAAAACGCAGATGTGTGTTTTGACCAGGAGACAAATGATTTTTACGTCGTCTATGAAGCTCTTAATCCTGATAGTAATACAAGCACAATTGAGATGTTTATCTACGAATATGATGATGAGGATGATATATGGGAGACCACCGCTTCACCTACTGTGATTCACGAAGATACTGCACATACGGTATCCCATCCCTCAATTGCTGTCGATGACGGCACGTATATGGTAGCATGGATGCAGGAGTATCACAGCACAGGCGAGACAATAGTACGGGCGTATGCCGACTGGGACGGAGGAAGCATGTCTGAACGGACGGTAGGTACTCCTGCAGCCGTTGAAGATCAATTTTACCCGGATGTGATTTATACAACCGACGACGAAAGTAATCCTCTCTTCATCGTCTCATTCACACAATTCGACCGTACTACCGGGCAAGCTACGGACGGAGTTTACGTCTCGTCGGTATCGCCTAAAACCGCTGGGGCATTATCGGCAGAAAAACTGGCGGGTGTCTCATATAAGACTGATTTCCCGAAATCGCAGTTAACCGTTGCAGATGATCATTTTATATGCGCTTACGCCGATGATATCAGCGTTACCAATATGAATGTTGTCAGCCAACGTTCTGTATATCCTACAACAAAATCTCCATCGTCAGGCTGGTCAACTCCTATAGCAACTAAAACACTAAGTTTCCTGAAGAGCAGTTATGAAATCGAACAGGATATTTCTGTAGCTGGCAGGGAAACCGGCGGGTATGACCTCGTTTACATGCGGTTAGACAAATCAAAGTCCCCCGATGAAACCTGGCCCTTTCTCGCTGAGTATCCCGACTATGGCGGCTCCGATCCGACTCCGGAAATGGTCTCTGAAAATCCGTCATACGAAAATACTCATCCCTATGTTTGCGTATCCCCGGACATTGATCCCCAGGGTTCTACCGAACGGCGTCTGATAGTCTGGTTTGCCGACTCGACGGGAACGTCGAATGAATTCAATGGGATTCTTGGAGACTATGATCCTCCTCACTTCACCACATCTTCATCGAAGCGTGGTCATGAAATCACACAGGAACAGGAGGTTCTACCTGGAATCTTTGAATTTGATTCCGTGTACCCCAATCCGTTCAATTCGACGACTCGAGTACAGTTCGAATTGTTCAAATCATCGCATGTGAAAGTTGGGTTGTACAATATAAACGGACAGCTAATTACTGGCTTGCTTGATCGTAAACTTGAATCGGGTAATCACAGCATTCTGTTGCATAACGGCGACCTCGCCAGCGGAATGTATTTCATACAGATGACAGCAGATCGCTCTTCACAGGTTAGAAAAGTGATTTTATTGAGATAATTCAATTTGTTGATTCTACTTTTATGTTATATTATATCTGTGACTTAATCGTCGAGATTAAGTCACAGAAGTGTTTCTAATAGGACTGGTGAAATTATGTCTGAAAATAAGCGAAATTGTTTGTTAATTAAATTCCATTATTTGGCGGCAGTGTTAATTTTTGTTGTCATCTCAATTCCAACTAGTATGGCAAGTCCGTGGTTCCATAAAAATTCCTTGATAGATTCTTTGCACAGACCGACTTATGCAGTGGTTATTGACTTTGATGCAGATATGGATTTGGATATAATCGTCAGTAGCTGGCAGGAAAATAGTATAAACTGGTTTGAAAACTCCGGCACAGGTCAGTTTGATGAACGCGCATTAACTGGTCTTCCAGATTCTGTATATCTTTTTAATTTTAAAGATTTAGATGATGATGATGATCTGGACTTGGTTCTTTCGGCTGAAGATGATAATGCGGTAAATGTTCTTGAGAATATTGGGAACAATTCGTTTAGACAGATATTTAATCTCCATTTCAACTATTGTGTGGATATTCAGGTTGAAGATATGGATAATGACGATGACATTGATATATTGTTAAGTGGAAGGACATATATTGATTACAATTACTACAGTGTTGTTTGGCTTGAAAACATGAATATGGAATTCGATTCTGTACATGCAGTTATCTCAGAAGGTGAAAATGGAGTTATCTATAACATTTATCCTGTAGATCTGGATGAAGACGGCGATTTGGATTTATTCGGAAGCGTATCCTACAGCGGAATGGGCTATCTGAAGTATTATGAAAATATTGGAGAAGGTAGTTTCGTTGATGATCTGGTATACTGGAGAATAGGCACTGCTTTTGATTCAGGCGATATCGACAGGGATGGAGATATCGACTTCATTAAATATGGGATTAATGATGATGATGACAACATTTTTTCCTGGTGGGAAAACGATGGAAATCAAAACTTCGAAGAAAATACAATAATAAATTTTGATTCCTTTGCAGGACCTGATGAATCAATCCTGGTTGATGTCGATTCTGATAGCGACTTAGACATTATGGGTCAAGTAATTGAAATAATTGATGGTATTAATGTGTATTTGGTTTGGCACGAAAATGATGGATTACAAGATTTTACATATCATATAATTGATACTGTAGATCATTATTCTAGTTATATTACCAATGGTGACATTAACAATGATGGTTACAATGATCTTGTGAACTATTGTTTTATTATGGATTATGTTAACTATTATTTGTGTAGCCCCAATGATCACCAGCCTTCAGAATTTTCTCTGATTGAACCTCACAACAAGGAATCTTATAACTTGGAACAACTCTTGGAAGTGCCTTTTAGCTGGGAGGAGTCGTCCGACGATGATTCGCTGGCGGAAGTGATGTATTACCTGTTCGAACTCGAATTATATGCACAGGAAAATGACACATTGATCGAACATGCGCAATTAGTTTTAGATTCTAATGGTTGGCAGGGTGATATAACAGAGTTTTTCAGTTTCAACGACTGGGAGGATAATTTTCTTCGAATAAGCTGGAAAGTCAGTGCCATCTCCGAAGGTGATACAGTCGAATGTGAACGCCCGTTCTCTATATTTATTCCGGAGGACATGACTGTTAATGAAAGTCGTCTTGTTAACATCCCGTTGAATTGGGAAATTTCTTCGATATATCCTAATCCATTCAATCCAGTGGTTCGCCTTGTTGTCGGTGTTCCAAAAACAGGAAAAGTCAGAGCAGAGATTTTCGATATTCTTGGCAGGAGGGTTTTTGTTCTTACCAACGAGGAATTCGAGCCAGGCTATCATAACCTGAACTGGTGGGCGAAGGGTTCTTCAGGCATATATTTCCTGCGGATTTCTTCCGACTCAGGTTGGAATGATACTCGGAAACTATTGTTTATACAGTGATATAATTAGCCGAATAAGAAGATTGATTCGTGCCTCGCAATGAAAGTTCAAAAAAATGCCGGGTTCGGAGAACCCGGTATACAAATAATGCTTATCTATCCCTATTCCACTTCTTTACCAGTCAATTTTACAAAAATCTCCCGGTATGCCTCAGCGGTCTTATTCAGAACATCCTTCGGGAGTTCAGGAGCAGGTGGTGTTTTTCCCCAGCCGCTATCTTCGAGCCAGTTCCTGACGATCTGCTTGTCATAACTTGGCGGCTCTTCGCCGGGAACTACTTTATCCAGTGGCCAGAAACGGCTTGAATCCGGTGTTAAAACCTCATCAATAAGCACGATCTCGCCATCAAGCAGCCCAAATTCGAATTTTGTGTCGGCAATGATTATACCTTTTTGAAGGGCATATTCGGCAGCTTCACTGTAAATCATCAACGATAATTCTTCCAATTTCTTTGCATTATCTTCGCCAATAATTTTGCCAGCCTCTTCAACAGAAATATTTTCATCATGCCCTTCTGTCGCCTTGGTGGATGGGGTGAATATCGGTTTGGGAAGCTGTTCTGCTTTTCTTAAACCTTCAGGAAGCTGATGTCCGCAAATTGCACCGGTTCTCATATAATCTTTATAACCTGATCCCGCAAGATATCCACGAACAATACATTCTACAGGAAAAACCTCAACCTGTTTCATCAATACACTTCTACCCTGGAGTAGTGATAAAACCTCATCTGCCAAGGGTTCATTCCAGGAAAGATCTCTGATCTCTTTTGATACCAAAGCATTCCTGACTTTGTCTTCAAAAAATTTAAACCAGAAAAGCGACATCTGGTTCAGTACCTTTCCCTTATATGGAATCGGGTCTGGGAGTATAACGTCAAAAGCACTGAGACGATCTGTAGTAATCAGCAAGATCAGGTTGTTATCGAACTCGTAAATCTCTCGCACCTTTCCTGATGAGATATGTTTCCCTGGAAGATCAATGGAATGAAGGGTATTGAGCATTGGAAACTCCTGTTTGAAACTGTATAGTTTGTTTTATTTGTAGGGGCAGGATTTATCCGCCCGTTCTATAGTATTCAAGTATAATTGCATAGATATCATTGTCTTATCAAACCAACGGGCGGATAAATCCTGCCCCTACGAACACTGTTACATTTAAGAGGTAATGTGAGTAAAGCGAAAAATCTATGATCTTTGATTACTTGAAAATTGAAAGTAATTTATACAAATCATTCAGGCAAGGTACTTTTATTGAGAGACTGTTCTAGCCAGGCAGTTCAACAGCTATATCCTCTCCATGGTCAAACTATTCTCAGTTGCTGTCGCATTCTCTGCATACTACTTTCTATTACTTATTGTCTTGTATTAATATTTTGGATTGAAAGGTAAAATAATGTCTATAAATATCGAGCTGGAAAACGGTCAAGTCGCCGAGGTAAAGGCTGGAATAACCCCATTGGATTTGACGGATGATGCCGGAGTTTCAAAAAATAAAGTTGTTGCCGCAAAACTGGACAATGAAATTATCGAGTTGAATCGTCCGCTTGAATTGGGAGGAAAGCTCGAATTTATCCTCAAGGGCAGCAGTAAAGATGCGCTTCACGTACTGCGTCATACAACAGCTCATGTTATGGCACAAGCGGTCATGCGCCTTTTTAAAGATGTTGAATTTGCGATCGGACCTACAATTGAGGACGGTTTCTACTACGATTTTGACCTTGAGCATACTCTTTCTCCGGAAGATTTTGAAGCCATAGAAGCAGAGATGCAAAATATTATCAAGACTGATTACCCGATAATTCGTATGGAGACTGATGGGGAAGGAGCTGAAAAAATCTTTGGTGAGCAGAGGTCGGAATTCAAACGAGAACTTCTCGCTGGTTTAAAAGGAGAACCGGTCAGCTTTTATACCCAGGATGATTTCACCGATCTCTGCCGTGGTCCTCATCTTACATCTACCGGACAGATAGGAGCTTTCAAGCTGCTTTCGGTCGCTGGAGCTTACTGGCGCGGAAATGAAGTCAATCCGATGCTGCAAAGAATCTACGGAACAGCTTTCTTTGACAGGAAAGAACTCAAGGTTTACCTTCGTCAACTCGAGGAAGCAAAAAAGCGGGATCATCGCAAAATTGGGGCGAAACTTGATCTGTTCAGTTTTCAGCCCGAAGCTCCGGGCTCCGCTTTTTGGCATCCGAACGGCTCAGTGGTATTTGAGCAGGTTTTGAGTTACATGCGTGAGAAACTTTTTGAGTACGATTATGATGAAATCAAAACGCCATTGATACTGAACGAACAGCTATGGCGTGACAGCGGTCATTGGGATCATTACCGCAACAATATGTTTTTTACAAAAATTGATGAAAAAGACTTTGCAGTACGTCCCATGAACTGCCCCAGCGGAACTCGTGTCTTCAAAAATGGATATTATTCATATCGTGACCTGCCCATCAGGATGGCTGAATTTGGAATTGTTCACCGTCATGAAAAATCGGGTGTGTTAAACGGACTCTTCAGGGTGCGCAGCTTCACAATGGATGATGCACACATTTACTGTACCCCCGACCAGGCGCAGGATGAGGTTACCCTTTGTATAAAACTGTTGCAGGAGGTTTACGAGGCTTTTGGATTTACCGACTACCAGTATGAGCTTTCCACCCGTCCCGAAAAATCAATCGGTACCGATGAAATGTGGGAACAGGCTGAGAGTGTCCTTGAAAAAGCGTTAGAAGCCAATGGAATTGAATACCAGGTAAATCATGGAGACGGAGCTTTTTACGGTCCTAAGATAGATGTCCACATCTCGGATGCAATAAAACGATCCTGGCAGTGCGCAACTGTCCAGATCGATTTTTCCATGCCGGAACGTTTTGAACTAAGCTTCGTTGATGCTGAAGGTAAGAAACTTCCCCCGGTTATGCTTCATCGTGCAATCCTTGGTAGTATGGAACGGTTTATCGGTATCCTGATCGAACATTACGCCGGCAAATTCCCAACATGGCTCGCACCGTTGCAGGCTGTAGTATTACCTATCAGCCCAGAAAAGTTCGGCGATTATGCAAATGGGATTGTCTCTGATCTCCGGCGTATAGGTTTACGAGTAAAAGCTGATATGAGAAATGAGAGCCTTAACAAACGTATCCGCGATAATCAGAAACAGTACGTGCCTTATATGCTGGTCGTAGGGGAGCGCGAAATAGCCGAGGGAACTGTAAACGTGCGCCGTAGGGACGGAGTGCAGGTGTCGGAGCCAATGAAAGTGGAAGTTTTCGCCGCCGAATTGATCGAGGAGATTGGTAACAGGTCATTGGAATTAACAATTGGATCAGAAAATCAATAAACCGGTTTTGTTGTTCAGCATCACAACTTGAATCAGGAGATGAAATTAAATTCATTAGACGACTGAATCGGAATAATGTTCAAGTGAAATTTTGGAATGTCCTAACACTTCATATTGGTAGTTTTCACTTAATTTGAAACTTATCTGGTTTTACTGCGTCATATAGTTATAAAATTACATAAATGGCCACAGAAGTAAAAAATGACAGGGAAAACACAGAATTCTGAAATGGAATATAAATTCTTGAATCTGAGACATCTTGTTGTATTATTTTTCTTTCTTGGTCTTCCCTTTTTCACTTCTGTAGCAACGACAGAAGATAGCCTTGACGCGGCTGAAGCCACTCTACTCGCTTTGAAGGAAGATCGCACTGCATTACTCTCGCCGAAAAATATTGCCAAAGCGGAGAAATTCTTCAAACGCGCGAGAGAAGGTCAATTCCAGAATAAAAAGATTGAATCGATTGAATCTGATTTACAGAAAGCGAACGATGCATTGTCCGATGCATTGAGAGTTATAGAAACAGGTAAGCCAATATTTGAATCTGTTTTGATCGCTCGCGAGGACTGTGATACCGCAGAAGCTTCGATATACTCACCCGAAATTCTTGAAAAAGCTGAAATAGAACTTAATGATGCCATATCAGCATTGGAATCAGGTAAAATCGAAAAAGCTGAACAGAAAGTACAGGAATCTGATCTGCTTTTTCGAGAAGCTGAACTGAAAGCCATCAAAGTTACAGTTACAGGTAGCGCGCGTGCCGCAATTGATCAAGCCATAGTGGAAGAGGCAATGACATTTGCACCTCTCACTATGCAGTTGGCAATTAATAAGACGGATGAAGCTGATAAAATTCTTGAGGCTGATCGCGACGCCAAATCCGAAGCCACTAAAAAGGTTGAGGAAGCGCTCTTTGAGGTCAGACATGCTCTTTATATAACCGGTAAAGCAAAAGAATTTGGTTCCCTGGATGATGGTTATGAAAAATTGTTTCTTGAGACCGAGGGTTATGTTGACAGGATCGCATTGATATTGAATTACGAGCCTCGTTATGATCACGGGCTTGGCGATCCGATAATCGAAATCGGAAAGACCTTCTCGGCTACGCTTGATAATCTCCGGTCTGATAATCGCAGGTTGAGCCAGGTAATTTCTGAGAGAGACCAGGAAATAGTTGAGTTGCAGAAACAGTTGAAAAGAAAACGTCAGGAACTTGCAGCGTTAAAAGGAACTATCGATGCGGAAAAGGATCAGAAAAAGCGTGAAGAAGAAATAAAACAGCTTGAAACCGAAAAGTTCGAAAGAATTTATAGTGCTTTTGATGAAGAAGACGCAATGGTTCTGTTGCAGGACAATAATTTGATACTTCGCTTATCAAGCCTTCAGTTTCACTCTGGAAAATCAACAATTCAGCCTGAATCATTCGAAATACTCGGGAAAGTCATCAGTATTTTACAGGAATTCCCGGATCATGTAGTTGTGATCGAAGGACATACCGATTCGTTCGGAGGAGGCGCTACAAATCAGGCTCTGTCGGAAGAGAGGGCAAAAGCTGTTTTAGAATATATATTATCTACAAATCCGGCTATAAACCAGGCAAAGATAAACTCTAAAGGTTATGGAGAATCAGCGCCTATAGCATCGAACGAAACAAAAGAAGGCAGAGCCGCTAACCGGAGAATCGAAGTAGTAATAAAAAATGTAAAGTAGCTTCACATATGAACCGTAATAAAATACAGTCCTTCCCGCCACGTGCCAGAAATATAATCAGATTATCGAAAAACATATCACTCTAAACAGTATTTTACTTTCCGTAAATATTAATATTTACTGGTGATTCTTCTCCTTCTCAGCAAAGACTTTGAATTGATTAAGCCATTTTTGGGTTTGTTTTTTGAATACTCCCGGCATTAATAATGCCATCATTTTGGGCAGGAATCCATTGAACCTGGTGTACTCAATTTCTGCATCATATCTTGATCGATTTTCACCGAGAGCGGTGAACCGATTGCTCATCGTATTCACCATACTTGTAGCTTCGTAAGTCCCGATGAATTCTTGAGGCAAATTCTTTACTTTAATTGTTTCAATTAGTTCGATTACATTTCTGCCCGCTTTGTATATAAATATGGATTTTGCGCCGGATTCACCCGGAGTTCCGCTGAGATGTTCGTGACTGACAAATCCATCCTGCCATTCTTTCAAGTTTTCAACGTTGTCATACAGCCCAATGACTTCATCAATAGGCAAATCTATCTCTACAAAGCAAGTAAATTTCATCTTAATACCTTGAGGAAGTTACTCGCCCGAAATTAAATTCCGGGCATATTTTGGATCCTATGTTCTTCTGACTTTAATTAGTTTTCATCAATCATCATCATCATCTTCTTCTTCTTCGTCATCGTGATCATCGTCATGGTCGTGATCGTCGTCATGATCGTCGTCATGATCCTCGTCGTCATCATCATCTTCATCTGTCTGATCAGCGTTTGATATTTTACCATCTGATGATATCAGGATTTCGTACTCGATCTCTTTTTCTCCATCCTCGATCTCGATTTCCACTTCATATTCGATTTGTGAGCCTCGGGTAATTTTCTCCGCTTCTTCAATTTCCGCTTGAGGATATGCCTTTTTTATGGAAGCAATGACACCTTCAGGAAGGGATTTAACAGCAATCTCCTCCTCAATTGCATAAAGGTTTCCATCTTCCAGGAAAATCAAATCTTTTTCGAGTTTGCCGTCCATGATTTCTATCTCAAAATACGTTTTCCCATCAATTACTTCTTTCTCACATCCTGATATTTTTGCATCAGGATAAGCCTGCTTAAATGCAGAGTGGATTTTTTCTGGGATGTTTTTCATTTTGCATTCAGGCTTTTCTCCTGCTTGAGTCATGATACAGGTTGTCAGCAACGCAATAACCATAAGTACGAGTGTTCGCCTCGTAAACATTTCCGCCTCCTCAAAAGGATGATTGATCTGAAAATACTCTTCTATATGAAAACAACAATTAATAGCAATATTCTTTTCCATGAATTATATTTATTTATGAACTCTAAATTTTGAACATTACCCCGTATATATTGCTCCAGGTTCGATCATTTTTCCTTCTGACAGGTACTCAAGGCAATGCGCCATCC
This sequence comes from Candidatus Electryonea clarkiae, assembly GCA_030765455.1. GTDB lineage: Bacteria > Electryoneota > Electryoneia > Electryoneales > Electryoneaceae > Electryonea > Electryonea clarkiae. Next base: position 24,163 of record JAVCCM010000161.1, read on the forward strand.
AACCGGTTTGATTAGCGAGTGCAAATATTATTGGAAATGATCCGACCGGAATCTCCAGGGCATGGTATATTAATCCTGTTACACCATAAACAGTAATAAATATTTCTTTTTCTCCAAGTTTTGATTCTATGCCGTCACGAACAGTTTGGTAGATATCCCATAGCAATTCTTCACCTTTATTCTCAAGCAGCTTTTTCGCGTAAGGCTCAAGGATTTTGGTACGTGGATCGTGTGTCTTATATATGGGGTGACCGAATCCCGGAAACCTGTACCCCTCGTTCAGTTTAACATTTACCCACGCTTTTGCTTCATCGACAGATTTAAGTTCCAACAGGTTAAGAAATGCTTTTTTTATAGCCCCGCCGTGGAGATTCCCGGAGACTGCACCCATTCCAGCAAGCACAGCGCTGCCAAGGTCTGCACCAGTCGAAATAACCGTCAGTGCAGCCAGGGCTGAAGCTTGAAGCCCATGCTCAGCCTGCACTATCATACAGACATCGAATGCCTTTATTTCATACTCCGTTGGCTCCCTTCCCAGCGCCTGGGTAAGAAAATTGGCTGAAAATGATTGTCCGGGATTAAAAGGATTGAATTCTTTACCGAGTATGTGACATATAGTGGCGGCTGCCAACGTGGAACACCATCCCAGGATACCTGCAGGACGACGCCATTGAGCATCCAGCCTTGTATTCTCACCCTGGGGTATGTGACATGCAGCCACCGAAAGCATTGTCCGGTAGAGCATCAAGGCATGGGTATCATCGGGAAGCGTTTTGATTACAGCCATAGCTTCTTCAGGCGGTTCATGCCAGTTCTCCATATCTTTCCGCCATCGTTCGTATTGCGAAGCTGTGGGTAATTCACCATGAATTAGAAGGTATGAAACTTCATCAAAAGAACCATGCTCGGCCAAATCCTCAATAGTGTAACCACGATACCAGAGTTTTCCATTATCTCCATCAATTTTTGAAATACCTGTTTCGCCTGCAATAAGGTTTTCGAGCCCACGGTCATAAGTTTGTTCCATCATCTCTCTGATAGGTCTCATCTTTCTTCCATAGTGATATAGGTTCGGTCGGTTTTTCCGGTGTACTTCTCCCTGGGTCGGTAAAGACGATTGTTCTTTAGATATTCACGGACACGCGCGATCAATCCAGCCATTCTTCCCACCGCATAAAAACATGGAATCATTTCAGGTTCAGCACCCAGAAAGTGGAAAAGTACGGCTGAATAGAAATTAATATTGACATATATCCCTTTCGGATTGAGATAAAATGAAGCGGTATCCTCAATACTTGTTGCGACCTCTAACAATAATCTTTGTTCAGGGTCTTTAGCGAATTCTGGAAGGTATTTACGCATGATTTCAACCCTGGGATCAGGTTGACGGAATACTCGATGCCCGAATCCGGGAATTATATATCCCTTGGCAAGCATTCCCTCAGTCCATGCTCTCGCAACGTTTGCATCACGCAGCCTGATAAACATCCGGATTACTCTCTCCGCGGCACCTCCAATTAATGGTCCTCTCAAAGCGCCTAACCCTGCAACGATATTGTAGTATGGATCTGCTTTTGTGCTTCCAACCACCAACCCTGTGAAAGTTGGTGCATCGAGTCCGTGATCTGCATAAAGTATCCATAATAAATTGAGCAGTTTTACTTGTTCTTTGGTTGGTCTGGTATTCAATATCATGTAGAGCAAATCTTTAGCAAGCGACTGGCGGAAATCGGAGATGAGTGGTTTAAGACCTTTTCGATAGCGTGCGATATGACCTACAAGCGCCTCCACCTGGCTGATAATCCATACATCTTCCCAATGGTGATGAGCCTTTAGATTGTCATGTGGAATAATATCGAAACATCCAAGTGCGGATACAGCCGCGCGAAGCAGCCTGGTTGGATGAGTATCAGCCGGCTGTGCGGCAATTAGATTCAGAATCTCAACCGGCATTTGTCTGACACGGTGTAGTCTGAAGCAGAAGGACTGGAATTCTTCAGGATATTTGGTCCAGTGTTTCCCTTCTACGAGTAAATATGCTACCTCTTCAAAAGTAGCACTATCTGCCAGTTCCTGGACAGGTATTCCGCGGTAGAAAAGCTCGCCCGTATTGGGATTAGCCCATGCTACTTTCGTCTCTGAGGCGATAACACCTGATAATCCCTGCGATGTTGGTGTAGTAACAGGCCACTCAACCTGCTTGGAACGCCAGTCAAAATCCTTGTCAAATAAATCGAATTTTGATGCCATAAATAACCTTTAGTTCGTTTTTCCTGTAAAGTACGCCTTGCAATCTTATTTGTAATCTGAAAGACAAAATCCTTTAACAAGTTTTGAAACAAGAGATGTCAATATATTCTATGTACATCATCAAAGTAATTTGAAAATTCCTGAAGAATGATTCATATATCACAGTGTAGTAACTTTTCTCTCTTGAGTTCAAGTTTTGTTGCATTCTTTTTATATAATTATCTACCGGAAATACATGTTGTTTCATCGCTTCCCAACCTCATATAGATATTTGTAATATTTGGATTCCTGAAGCATGACTTGCATGTGAAGTCATACCATCAGAGGTTCAGAATGAAGAAATACATCTATGCAATTGACCAGGAAACCACCAGTTCGCGTGCACTATTGATCGACAACAAAGGCACGATACATTCCTCCGCACGAGTGAATTCACCCAGCATTTTCCCCGTCCTGGTGTGTAGAGCATGATTCGGAAGAATTCTGGAAAACACAGCCTGCGGTCATGGAAAGAGCGATGGCTGATGATGATAAAATGTAACCCATCAAGCGAGTCGGTCAACACCCGGGACAGCATTGCCAAATGGCACAAAGCGGTCGAGAGGGCAAAAAACTGGGCAGATTAGTACGATGATATCTGTCAGTTATAATAATTTTGCCGGATTAGGATAAACAAGTCCACTTGGCTTAAAAGACAGATCATACTTATAACCGCCAATAAAAATCTTAACAGTTATTGCGCTTGTGATAATTCTTTCTTATATTATATTAACTTTTCATTAAATTTTGGAGAAAATCATGAAAACGTCATTAAGCCCCCCCCCCTTAGACTGCTAACTTTAACCGTTTTGTTCTTCGTATTGTTATCATCTTCGCTTATGAGTACAGCCATCCATCGGACTCACCCTGCATCACCGACTGATGAAGGTGAAGATGATACATGGACCAGTGGTGGATTCTATCCAAGTCAAGGAGTAGGAGCTCGCTGCACTTCAAGCATTGACATGAGTACTTGTATTGGTGATTGGAATGATCTATTAGGAAGAATCCGTCTATTTACTGGCTCAGTTCTGCACGAAGAAAGACATCTCTTTAGGCCACCAAACGAGGAGGTTTCACATGATTTTATGGGCGATGAAGCGTGGGGTGATATTGACTGGTATTCAGGTAATAACATCACGGTCATTTTCGAATCAGCAAATAATGGCGTGAATGGTGACGAAGCTGAATTTGATTTTAATACAATATAATTCCTAAAGTAAGTATTTTTATATTTAATCGGGAATTATTTGTTATATTGATTTTAACCGTTTCCCTGATTTTTGTAATCAAGGAAAGAGGGAAGGTATGCTCTCACTTTAAAAGGGAAGATACATGAAATTCATTGGGAAAATATATTTACCGGTTATCTTATTTGGATCATGTTTTTTCTGTGTCTTATCCTTCGCCGACATTATCCGAATCCCCGAAGACAACAATTCCATACAAGATGCAATTGACGATTCCGAATCGGGCGATACCATACTCATCGCACCGGGAGAATATGAAGTCAGCCTGGAAATCGAGGATCATGGTTTAACTCTCGCCAGTGAATACTTATTTGATGAAGATACTACCATTATACAGGAGACGATTCTCTCCGGAAGTAATAATTTCAGGGTTATTAGAATTGATTCCCTCGGTGAAGATTCAGTGAGTATTATCGGGCTGACTATAGCGAATGGCATGAATCTCCACCCTACAGACACAGGAGCAGGAATAATATGTAATGGTACACGAATCAATCTAATCAGCAATATCATTCGTAATAATTATGCGCTTTACGACGCAGGAGGACAATTAGAGAACTGCAGTGGAAATATTAGAAATAACCTTATCATTGAAAATATTGCCGAATCCTCAACTGGTGGATTTCAATTTGTCAATTGTCAAATGCTCATTGAAGCGAACCGGTTTATAAACAATCATTCTAATTCCCTGTCAGGCGGATTGAAAGGACATTCAGGAAACCTTTGTATCAGAAACAACTTGTTTGAAGGAAACATAGCAAGGGTAGGTGGTGGTTTAGAACTATCCTTTGGAAGCCATATCATAGTAAATAACGTATTCAGAGGGAATACAGCTCATACTGATGCAGGTAATGGTGGTGGTTTATATCTGTATGGCACGAATCACGATGACGACCCACAAGGCTTAGTACTAATTCGGGATAATGTATTTGTCGAAAACACAGCCGGAAGTATGGGCGGTGGATTAAGTGTTGAGGCTTTTTTCGCAGAAGTTGAAATTTCCGGTAACAAATTTGAAGAAAACCGGTCGCCACAGGGAGGAGCTTTACTTATCACGACAAGTTGTGATCTCTTCGATAACACTTTCAAGAACAATAACTCACAAAGAGGTTCTATTTTTTCAACCAGCTCTGTAAATGGAACGAATCCGGTAATTTACTGCTATAATAATATTTTCCTGAATAATCTTCCTGAGGATGATTTTATTCCTTTCATCTCTGCAGCTCATACATTTAGTCGTGGTCAAATTTATATTTCCAATTGCGATTTTTCAGGTAATCTTCCGGCCGCTGTTGGCTATAGCAGGGAAACTAATCAAGGCACAATCACTGCGTTAAATTGTTACTGGGGCGATCCTTCGGGTCCGTTTCATGCAATTGAGAATCCTGATGGATTAGGCGATTCAGTTGATTGTGATATGGATGAAGAGGATTTTATGCCTTTTTCCAGGCAGCCGATTTCAGCAGTTTACAAACTGGCAACACCCGATAATTGCGCTGAGGTTAATGAGTCACCGGTACTTTTCACCTGGAATCCGCCTGTCGATTATCTGACTGGCGACAGCGTATTCCAATACTCGCTTGAAATATTCAATTCTTACAACGATCTTGACTCCCTGGGTTTTGATGATGCCGTGCAATATGACGCTGGAGCAGATACGTTTATTTCAATCGAAATAGAAGATTTTGAAAACTTCTATTACTGGCGGGTAATAGCCGAAGGTGATAACATGCCGCCGGTAATTTCAGAGGACACGTTAAAATTCATCTTCAGCGATGGAATCGCTCCTGACTCTTTCGATCTTGGCGAGCCGGATGATTTCGAAGTGCGTAATGAACTTCCGGTGCTTTTCACCTGGCAGAGCGCCGAAGACCCGACACCCGGCGATACCGTAAATTATACCCTTGAGATAGCGATGGACGATACTTTTGACAGCAGTCGGGTATTCCACACCGGACTCGATACTTATCTTGTAGTGGAAGATTTCGACTTTGAGAATGCATATTTCTGGCGTGTTTATGCCGAGGATCATGTCTATCACCGTACATATTCCACTGAAACTCGTGAATTCCATTTCACTGCAATAAAAGGTCATGGAAGCGATGAGATACCCAACGAATGGGAATTTATCGGAGCATATCCCAATCCATTCAATTCAAAGTTGACCATAATTGTCGGACTACCAGAGCGAACTGATCTGTGGATAAGTATTTATGACCTGTTAGGACGAGAGACGGCGATTATACTTGATCGAACTGTCGAAAGTGGCTACAGACAGTTTGATTTCAGCGCTGAAGGATTTGCAAGCGGAATCTTTTTCCTGCGTGTTTATGCTCCTGGGAAAATGAATGAAATGCGGAAAATAGTTTTTGTGAAATAGGGATGCGTATTGAATATATAAGCGCCCAGCCAGGGATTGAAAGTATCTGTTGCCTTGAATCTTGATTACAGAAATATCATGCAAATAGGAAGATTTGTAATAATCCTGCTTAACATCGTAATTTATTAGTACACTCCATCTTTTCCGGATTCAAGAATCCGGAATACATTGACTGAATGAGTTCAAGATAGCAGGCTATAGAAGGAGATAAGAGGCTGGAAAAGAGTCTGGAACAGCGTATAGATGAGATTATTCGAGAGGAGATATCAATTGTCCCATATAATCCTGAATGGCAAAATATGTTTGATAATGAGGCAGAATTTCTTCTTTGTACATTACCAGGATCAATTGTTCTCAGGATTGAACACTTTGGAAGTACAGCTATACCGGGATTATCAGCCAAACCAATTATTGATATTCTCGTAGAGGTCAGTAGCCTCGAGGAGACAAAAGAGCAGATCGTACCATTACTCGAGTCAGAAGGATATGAATATTTCTGGCGTCCACCGTTTAATGAAACTTCCAAACCTGAAGAGTATTATGCCTGGTTCATAAAGCGCAATACCAGGGGAAAACGTACTCATCATATACACATGGTTGAAGCAGATTCAAAGCTATGGGACAGGCTCTATTTCAGGGATTATCTGAAAGAGTTTCCTGAAAAAACCGGACGTTACCAGGAATTAAAGCATTCTCTTTCCAAAAAATACCCAAATAACAGGATCGCATATACTGAAGGCAAAGCTGATTTCATCGTTCCTCTTACAGAAAAAGCCAGGCAATATTACGACTCTAAAGAGTGATTTTGGGCTTCTTCAATATCCAACAATAATCTGACCAAATAATCCGAAATTTTGACTTTCAAAATGGGCAGGAATTGTTTAAATTGACTGGTCAAAGAAATTCCATTTATCATGCAAAAGAGTTTATATATCATGCCTACTGATACCCACAAAATCACATTTACTATTAACGGCAGAAAGATGGAGCGGACTATATCTCCTTCTTTACTACTGATTGACCTGATACGTGAAGAACTCTCCCTTAAAGGAACTAAGCCCGGCTGTCTTGAGGGTGAGTGTGGCGCATGTACTGTTCTGATCAACGGTGATGCTATCAGTTCATGTTTGTATCTCGCTGTAAATGTAAACGGTAAAGAAATAACAACTATTGAAGGATTATCAACGGATGATCGGAACGCGCCTTTTGATCCGGTTCAGGAAGCAATGATCCAGCATGGCGGCGTTCAATGTGGATACTGCACGCCGGGAATGGTCATGTCGATCAAAGCATTTCAAGAACATTGTGAGGCGAACCGGTTTGTACCCGGCAGGGAGGAAATAAAAAAGGCGATAGAAGGAAACCTTTGTCGTTGTACGGGTTACACGAAAATTATCGATGCGGTTGAGTCATTGTTCGAGGGGGAATAAATGCAAAAAGAACTTAAAGTAATCGGCAAACCGATGCCGAAATTAGATGCGGGAATAAAAGTTTCCGGTAAAGCTGTCTATGGTCAGGATGTTGTGTTGCCGGACATGTTGTACGGCGCTATACTACGTACTGAATATCCGGTTGCGGAGTTGGTGTCAATTGACACTTCAAAAGCGGAGCAACTTGCAGGCGTTGTTAGTATCATTACTGCTGATGACGTGGATGTCAATAACATCAGCTACCGCCGGGATCATCCCGCCCTGAAAAAAGGCAGGGTCAATTGTATCCGTGATGAGATCGCTGCCGTAGCTGCCGAAACCCCGGCAATCGCCCGGGAAGCGTTGAAACTGATAGAGGTTAAGTATAATGTGCAAGAGGGTGTCTTTGATCCGTTTGAAGCGTTGAAAGATGATGCTCCGCAGATCAATGAATTCTCTTCTCATGAGAAAAATAAAAACATCTCTCACCCGTTTCACTATGAACATGGCGACCTCCAGCAGCAGAAGGATAAGAGTGCTCACATTGTAACCAGCCGTTACTTCCTGCCGCGTATGACTCACGCATGCCTCGCACCTTGTGCCATTACCGCAGATTATTCAAATATTGACAACCGTCTGACACTGTACAGCGTCACACAAGTGCCTTTCCTTTACCAGCGGGATATGGCTCACGTCCTCAAGATGGAGCCGTCCAGAATCAGGGTCATCCAGACAGTTATTGGCGGCGGATTCGGAAGTAAACTAGATATGTATCCTTACGAACCGATCTGCGCCCTGCTTGCGATGAAAAGTGGACGTCCGGTTCAGATAACATTCGATAGAGAAGAGGAATTCATAGCTTCTCCAACCAGGCAGAAGATGGTGATCGATCTGACCAGCGGGGTGGATGAGAAAGGCAAGTTCACCTTCAGGGTAGCAAAAATCATCATGGATAACGGGGCATATACTTCCTGGGGAGCGACTACTCCATTTGTGATGATGCAGACCTTTTCGTCAATGTACCAAATGCCTGCCTGTGTTTTTGACGCTGACGCTGTATATACCAACAACGTATATGCCGGATCATTTCGAGGATACGGCAACCCCCAGGCAACGTTTGCGGTTGAGAGAAACATTGATCTTTTAGCGGAAAAACTGGGAATGGATAAAGCGGAGATACGTCTGCTCAATGCCAATTTCAGGGGAGAATTCACCGGACAGGAACTGGAATTTAATACATGCGGACATAAAGATGCACTGGAGATGGTCATTGATGGTGTTGGTAAGACGCGAAAAGAGAATGATAAAGATCAAAAAAGGTATAAAAAGGGTATCGGATTCGCTTCAATGTTACATGTTGGTGGAGGAGCTAAAATCTATCCATCAGACGGTTGCGGCACTATCCTGAAGATGGACGATTACGGTTATCTGACCATTATCACAGGTTCAAGCGAGATCGGGCAGGGTTCGGAAACGGTACTTGGCATGATGGCTGCGGAGGAATTGGGGATTGGTATCGAAAAGATCCGCGTGATCAACACTGATACGGATATCAAACCGTGGGATGTTGGAGTGCATGCATCCAGAACGAGTTTTGTCGCGGGAAATTCCCTGTTAGGAGCTATAAAAGAGTTAAAGACCAAGCTGTCTCCCAAAGCTGCTGAAATGCTGAAAACAGATGAAGATGACCTGGAATATGACGGTGGAACGGTTAAGTCTATTAAAACCGGTGAATCCATCAAGATTGACAAAGTAGCCAGGCAGATTCATTTCAAAGGACCTAATGATTTATTAACCGTGTCACACTATTATGAGCCGGGCAGCAAGTTCGCAGATAAGAATTTCAAAGGCAATATTTCCGGAGCCTATGCATTTGCGGCGCAGGCGATTGAGGTTGAAGTGGATACTTACACCGGAAATGTCAGGGTTCTGAATATTCATATGGCTCAGGATGTTGGTAAGGTCTTGAATCCATTGGGATTGGGTGGACAAATAGAGGGTGGTGTCGTAATGGGAATGGGCTATGCACTGACCGAAGAGTTGAAAGTGGATAATGGATATATATTGAATCCAAGTTTCCATGAATACAAATTGCCCACTGCCTGTGATATTCCCGAGATACATTTTTATCCTATCGAGACAATTGATGAAGCGGGACCTTATGGAGCCAAAGGAGTAGGCGAAGCGCCGCTTATTCCTACCGCCGCAGCGATAGCAAACGCTGTCTCGAATGCTATTGGCGTTGAGATAGATTCTCTTCCAATAACACCGGAAAAGGTATTACAGGCCTTAAGTAATAAAAGCTGAGAGACATGGTTTGGCTAAAGAATTTGCAGGTATTTACTTTGTGTTTATACGTTTTGTGTGAGAAAAAGAGCTGATATTATGAATTTCAATGTAGCAAGTCCCGAAACAAACGAAGAACTATTTGAGGTAATCGCTGCAAATCAGGGCAGGAACTTCAGGTTTGGCGCCGGTTGCACCGATTTACTGATAGAGCTGAAGAAGCAGCCTGAAAAAGATTTGACAGTAATAAATCTGGGATACCTGAATGATCCGCAATTTAATTCTATAGAGAATAACGATGGTTCAGTCAGGATAGGTGCGCTCGTTACCGCAAACAGAATTACTTCAGACCTAACCATACAGGAGCGGCTTCCGGTTTTATACGAAGCGGCAAATCAGCTTGCTTCAGGGCAAATACGGCAAGTGGCAACAATAGGCGGAAACCTCTGTACTGCATCACCCGCGGGTGATATGGCTTGTGCATTAGTCGCCCTGAAAGCCGAATGCGAAATTCTATCAGCAAATGGAAAAGTCAGGGTTGTACCAATAGAAGATTTTTTCACAGGTGTCCGAAAAACCGATCTCAAGGAAAATGAAATTTTGCGTTCAGTTCAGATCCCGGTAAACAATAGCGGCGAGAAAGTACACTCGGGTTTCATAAAGGTAGGTGTCAGACGGTCAATGGAATGTTCAGTGGTTTCCCTGGCATATCATATTCAAATCACTGCCGATGATATAATTACCCTCGCTGGTATCGCAATCGGGTCTGTCGCGCCAACGATAAAATTTGCCAGTTCAGCATGTGAATATTTAACAGGCAAAAGATTTTCAGAAATTGGCTCATCAGAATCAGAAGAATTTGCTACGAAAATACTGGAATATGCCTCGCCAATTTCCGATATTCGTGCTTCTGCTTGGTATCGTGAAGAGGTGCTTTTCAATATAAGTAAGAGTATATTCGAATAACTAATAAAAGAGGCAGTATTATTCATGTTCGAGATTGTGAATGGTGAATCAGAGAAGTTTGCAAAAATAATAAAACTATCACAAAACGAAAATGCCCTTGGAGCATCTCCGCTTGCATTAGAAGCTGTTAAAGAAAACATCCTTTCCATTTTTCGTTATCCTGACGTCCTTCATACAGAATTAAAACACAAGTTAGCTGAGAAATACAGCGTCTCATTTGATAATATCGTTATTTCGGCAGGTTCGGTAGCATTAATGGACATGTCAGTAAAAGCTTTTGTTGGATTTGATGAAAATATCGTTACAGCGGAGGTAACATTTCCGGGTTATAAAATAATTGCCGGAACTAATAGAAGAAGTATTAAATTCTCCAAAATGGTCGATTATAAAATAAGCCTGGATAATTTGCTTTCTACCTGTGATGAAAAGACTAAAGTAGTATTTATTGCCAATCCAAATAATCCTACCAGCACAATGGTAACACATGATGAAATGAAAAAATTTCTTCAATCTGTGCCGTCTGATATGTATGTAGTTTGCGATGAAGCTTATGCCGAGTATATTACTGATACCGACTATCCGGATTCATTTGAGTTATTAAAAGAATTTCCAAACCTGATAATCTTTCGCACTTTCTCAAAGATCTACGGCCTTGCTGGTCTCCGTATCGGCTATGCAATAGCCCATCCGGATGTCATTCAATCACTGATGAAGCACCGGACACCATTCTCGATCAGCGATCTCGCCTCGGTTGCCGCATTGGCAGCGTTGGATGATACTGAATATTTAGAGAAATGTGTTGCAGTCAATTCCAGGGAGCGCGCTATTCTGTATAACGGGCTTATTGATATGGGTATAAACGCCGTTTTCCCTCATGGAAACTTTGTTTTCATGGAATTCAGTAAGCAAGGCGAAAGCGAAAAAATGTTCGATGAGTTGATAAAAAAAGGGATAATAGCCAGACCCCTGGGACCCTTCGGAAATGAAAAGGGATTGCGTATCAGCGTAGGTCGTCCTGAAGAAAATCAACGTCTGCTTAAATCTCTAAAGCAGATTTTTGCTTAGAGCCTGAAATTAAATGATTTTGCGCTAAAATAGTTTATAACAATAAGAGAAGCACACTCCACCCAAAAAGCAAACATACTAATCGAGGAATTGAGTATTGTTGTCAGAGGTGAGCAAAATGGAAATTTCACAGAGAAAATTAACCACCTGGACACAATTTGAGTTCGAGGATGAAAAACTCAAATACACAATGAAGGATAGCGCCGGCAAGCGTACATTCTCGGTGCCCTACACTTCTATCTCGACTGAAAAAAGCGAGTTGGAAGAGCGGAGCAACTGGTTCAGGAATGTTGGTATCTTCTGGGTCTTGATTGGAGTCGTTCAGATTGTTTACAGGCTCATTGAAGGTGGTTCATTTGGAGGTTCGCTCTGGTTAACCCTTGGAGTAATCTGTTTCATTATTTATGGTTTTTCAGGGACAAAATTCACCATTCTCGAATCTGAAAAGGGAGGAATATTTGTTCTCAATAATAAAGAACATGACAATATAATCGACACTATTTTCAGCCGGCGTAAAGAACAATTAAAATTGATGCTCGGTGACATAGACTTCTCGAATGATCCTCGAAAAGAAGTACGTAAGTTCCAGTTTCTTCATAACGAAAAAGTTATTACTGACGAAGAATACGATCAGATTATTAATAAGCTGCAAGCTTCCAGCATGAAGTTAAACCCAAATTAACGAGTTACCTTTTTCCTGCTGTGAAATAACTGCCATACTCTGTTAAAAACTCAGCTTTCTTCACAAAGCCCGGAAAATCCTCTTGAAACTGTGAAAGTTTACATTCCCCAAAAATAATTAGCTGCTCAATATTTTCCTGAAACGATACTAATCCTTCTTGAGCGTTTATTGGGACAAGGTCACGTTCCTTTCGGTTTACTCCCAATACTACAGCCCGTTTTTCTCCTACTGACCAGACTTGGTACACCGGTATTTCAGGGAAATCAAGCATTGCTGCACGCCACAGGTATGTCGTTCCATCATAAAAAATCAAAGCAGTAGTAAAATTTGAGATATGCTCCTGTACCTGCTGCCGGATGCTGAATAAGTGATTGTCATTTTGTTGAATCCGACTCGCTGTATAGGGGATCCTCTGCAACAGGTTATTTCCTGCTACAACAGGAACAATAAAATATAATATTGATAATACAATAATCACCGGCAATCCTTTACGAACACTTAATAGTCCGGATTGTGCTTTAATCAAGATCGCTGCAATAACCAGGGAGAGTGCTGGTTGGATTATCATCAGGTATCCTGCACGTGGGTGTCCGGCAAGCACAATCACAATTACCGGCACTACCCACCAAAGGATTATCTGTTTGAATCTTGCAGGGAGTGTTTTCAATGTTACTATCGTTGTGCCTGATCGAAAAACTATTAGAAGAATTCCCGCTCCGGTCGCCAGGACAATCCAGTAAAACATTCTAAGTAAGCTCTTTAAGAGGAAGAGAACCGTGCCGCCTTGTTCATTGATTACTTTCTGGCGAATTTCCGATAAGGTGTAAAATCCTCTTTCCAGCCATATTTCCCATGATCCCGCTAAAATCGCAGTTGGTACAATCCACAAGGAAATTCCGGCAACAGCTGCTATAACTGAAAACAACCAGAAGCGTATAGGAAGTCGGTGCCTTATTGCCTCACGAAACCAAAGGAAAATCAGGAAAACTGCCTCAAGTCGGATACCTGAAAGGAATGCGATCAATCCTGCTGAAAAAACCCATTTCCACATTGTTCGCTTTTCAGAGAGTATTGCCCACACAGCCACGATTCCCGCTGCAGCGCCATTGATATACAACAGCGATATTTCTCCAAAGAACCACGTAAAAGGGTTGAAGGTAGTCAATAATGCCGCCGCAAAAGCAAAATTTGAGGCGTCACCGTGCCCCAATCCCAATAGGGGTGCAATTTTGGATCTGGCAAAGTAGTACAGCAGCAATACAACAATAACGCTCATCAGTAATGTATAAAGCAATAATGACTTATGAGGATTATTTACGAAAATATTTAACGCCTTAACAGCCATGACCGGATAGAAGTATCCCGGGAAATGAGGCATATCTTCCAATGGTCTGTAAGATTCAATAGCGAGGATATAGTTACAGGAATCCCAACCGAATGGTTCTTGAGATTGAAATGGAAGCCGACTGAGAATAACAATAAACAGGAGAATGGGTAAGGATAGTCGGTGGATAAAAGTTCTTAGGTTTGAAGTGGACATGATGTGCCTGGTAAGTTTGCCGAGTGTTAATCCACTTCGCTATCAACCGGTTTGTCTGTGGTTGTTAACGCACGTTCCAAATCATCAGCGTTAAGCGCTTTCGTTTCGCTACCGCTGTTTTGTGTCTCTATGAAGATTTTTATTTGATTGGAACGAACATAAATCATAAAAAATGAAATCATTAGAAAAATCAACAATTCCTGTAAAAGGAGTAGTAATGCGTCGAATCCACGCGCTTGCTTGAGTACGACTGCTGAAATTCCCAGAGTAAAAGTAATTCCCCAAATCATGAGAACTGCCAAGTATCTGCCAATTCCAAGTGCAGCAAGACGGTGATGAAAATGATCTCGTCCGGCATAAGCCAGCCATTCGCCGAAGGTTTTTACCTGGCCGTGATAAAACCGCATAACAGTTGTCAACGTCATGTCAAAAATGGGAACGCCCATCAAGAGTAATGGAACTACAAGTGAGGCAGTATTGCTTTCCGCCCAGTCTCCCATAACAACGGTTGCTGCTAAAGTGAATCCAAGAAAGGTGGCACCATTGTCGCCAAGAAATATTGCTGCACTCCTGGTTTTTCTAAAGTTGTATGGGAGAAATGCCAGACAAGAGGCGAAAAGAGCGATTGCGACATAAGAAAAATAGATTTGATTTGTCTGGACAGCTACTATGGCGACAAATATTGCGATCAGGGCGCTCATTCCAGTTGCGAGACCATCCATACCGTCTAAAAAGTTTACAGCGTTCGTAATCCCAAGTACCCAAAAAGCTGTAATTAAATACTCTCCTATCGTGCCCCACCAAACGTCCGGCAAGAATGAAACATGTACCTCGGCATATAAAAGAATCCCGACCGCGATCAGCTGGACAAACAATTTTAGGGAAGCTCGTAATTCATATTTATCATCCACAACGCCTACCAGCCAAATCAATAAGCCGCCAATCCCTACACCTTTCATCTGCAGGGAGAAATCAAATGTCAGCAGAAGTGCGATCCCGAAAGCACCTATTATCGCAAAACCGCCAAGGATTGGAGTGGGACGGACATGAGCTTTTCGTCCTGCCGGAATATCAAGCCAGCCAAGCCAGAAGGATAGTTGTATTGCCAATGGTGTGAGGATGCTCCCGATTGACCAGGCATATATTAATGGATAAACCCATTTAAGGTGGAGTTGAGTTAGTTTTTCGTGTACAGGGAGAAACAGCGCACATAAAAGCAATATGGACGGAAATATTATCCAGAAAATATGTGGTTTCTCACCTTTCCACTGAAAAGATGAGTTCTTGTTTTCGCTTTGATTATTTTCAGCGCTCGTTTCCAACATCCTCTCCAGGGACTATAAGAGTAAAAACCGGGTTGTTTTGAATCCTTCTGCATATCGCTTATGAATTTCCATACCACGTCTCATTGCAGAAGAACGAGCGATATCCATTATGGGCAGCCCTTCGATATTTGTACGTGCTACTTGAGAAAAATGACATTCAAGCAGCTCAACTTTCTTAGTTATTGTCGGTTGAATGTCACAATAGACTGTGGGAATGAATTCCTGGGTTGTCGGACTTTCATAGAAAAGAAAATCCGGAACTCGTCGCGCCGCTGATTGTGCAGCCATTGCAACTCCACGATGATCCTGATGAGTATCATTAGAATAATGAACAAAAACCATATCCGGATCAAATCGTTTTACTGCTTTTTCAATATTCTGGATAAGCAGCAATCCCCAGGGAATTTCACAATCTATGAAACCTCCCCATATAACATCATTGGCACCCATTCTGTCGGCAGAACGTTCAGCCTCTCGTGCCCGCACCATAGGATCTCCACCTTTTTCGCCTTTGGTAGCAATATAAAGATATACCTCTGATCCTAAATCTGCATAACGCATCAACGTACCGCCGCATCCGATCTCAATATCATCGGGATGTGCTCCCAGGGCAAGAATTCTCCGGGGAATATTTTTGCTCACGATTTTGCTCCCTGAATTTCAGAATTTTCGTTATTAATGTTTTTCATAAATCCATCAGGACCTGCACACAACAACAGGTCAATAGATCCCAGGTTTGGTACGAAATCACCATGGAATTGCGTATAGGGGAAAGCTTCATATTCTTGAAATATCACTTCAATACCGGCACGCTCAAATTCCCCAATATCCATATAATTCCGCCCTCCTGCACCGGAAAGGTATGCGTCAGCTCCCAACCGTTTACCGATTTCGATAATACGCTTATTTGGATCCTCCGGCAGATCAGCGAAACTTGCCTGGTTCTTCAACGTAGTTTCAATACCGAATTGCTGTAAAAAGAATTTTGTTGTACTTATTGTTAAATCTGATAAGGCTTTGTATTCATGTTCAATGATTTTCGCAAATAATTCAAGTTCATGCAGGAATGAAGACCGGGAATAAAATCTATGCAGGGTATTGATATGCTTTTCCTGCCACGAAACGCTGTAATCGATCTGCATTTCGCTAATTCGCGCTTTGTATTCACCCTTCACCGGAACAGTCAACCACTGCAAACCATCAGGTCCCTTGATGCGGTTTCTGTTCTGCCATTCCCGCCGCACGTACTGAACATTCTCAAGAAACACAAAAGTATCCGCAGCATCTACCTTGGAAAGATATCCCGGATAAGGCAAGTAATGAGGTTGATGGACAGCATAGATCACTTTGATATGGTCCTGAACGTTGATAATATGAATTTTAATAGTTAATAAGAACTTTGCAAGCTGTCTCGGTTAATTGAAATCAAACGTAGGCTATTTGTCTTATACCTACAAGCATAATTTGGGATTTTTGGGATTTTCCAGAGAATGCTTGAATATCAGGCATGGGAAATATTATTCGCTTTCATTAAAACATATTTAAAAAGACTTAAGCGAATTTATAAATAACCGGATTCTTCAATTACATTTTTCAGCTTTTCCATTTCTTCTTCGAGATTATGAAACATTGATTCCACTTGCTCTAGATTGTCAGCCTTGCCTGCCAACTCCACGTGTAATGATGCTTCCTGAACTGCAAATCCGCCTATATTTCCGGCAGCGCCTTTTATGGTGTGAGCGTGATGGATTATCTGTTTTGTATTTACCTCAGTTATTGCTTTCTGCAATTCACTTATATGTTCAGGCATGTCATCAAAAAATATTGCTAAAATCTCTTTGAAAACTTCCTCGTTTCCTCCAAGATTATTCAGTAAACTGTCTTTGTTAAAAATCACCGGCTCTATCTGCTTTTCATTGTCCAGCTTTGGTTCTATATCACTGATTTCGATTTCTTCTTCCGGTCTCCATTTCATTATTGCTTCCGCAAGTTTTTCCGGTTGGATTGGTTTTGACAGGTAATCGTTCATTCCCGCTTCAAGGCATTTTTCCCTGTCTCCCTCCATCGCATGAGCTGTCATGGCTATAATAGGAATATCGTGATCAATAACATCTGATTTGCCATCCCTGATTGTTCCGGTAGCCTCAATTCCATCCATTTCCGGCATTTGAACGTCCATTAATACCAGGTCATACGGAACAAATTCAAGCGCTTTCACTGCTTCAAGACCATTTGCAACCACATCAGCCTTGTACCCGAGTTTGTCGAGATAGGCAATAGCAACTTTCTGATTGGTAATGTTATCCTCAGCAAGAAGAATACGGGTATCATGTTTTATCTTTTCAGAGAGGGTATGTTTTGTGATCAGTTTATCCTGCGATTGTTCCCCTGACTCCGTTTGCATCAGCACTGATTTCAGGCAATTATATAACTGTTCTTGTCTCACGGGTTTAGTCATATAAGCTGAAAAACCGATTTTCTTGAAGTGTTCTGCATCGCCCCTTTTCCCGGCAGAAGTCAGCATCACCAATTTAGTGTCTTTCAATAATGAATCTTCCTTTATCATTTTGCCTAATGTCTCACCATCAGTTCCCGGCATTAACATATCAAGAATGGCTATTCGGAAAGGATCATTCTCCTCAACCGCCTCTCGAAGTTTTCGAATGGCGTTCTCGGCATCAACTGCTTCATCATGACGGCATCCCCAGGTGGACAACAACACTTCGAGCACCCGCCTGTTCGTTGCGTTATCATCTACTGCAAGAATTCGAATATCCTTGAGGGTTGATTCAGACTCAGATGTTTCCCTGAAACCTTTTTCAACCGTATCGGCTTGTAATGTGAAACGTGCTGTAAACCAGAATTTTGTCCATTTCCCGAATTCACTTTCAACTCCAATTTTTCCACCCATCATTTCAACAAGTTTCTTAGAAATTGAAAGCCCAAGACCTGTGCCGCCAAATTTCCTGGTGGTGGATCCATCAGCCTGTGTAAAGGCATCAAAAAGTACATCAAGTTTATCCTCAGGGATTCCAATACCCGTATCTTTAATAGAAAAACGTAAAACTACTTCATCACTATCCTTTTCTTCTAATTCTGATATATGTAATACGACTTCACCTTCCTGCGTGAATTTTATGGAATTTCCAATCAAATTCGTGATGATTTGACGGATTCGTCCAGGATCACCTCTGAGTCTTGAGGGGACATCAGGTTCAAACAACGATATCAACTCCAAACCTTTTGCTTGAGATTGAACAGCCAGCAGATCATTCAAATCTTCAATAGTAGTACGTAAATCAAAATCCAGTATTTCCAGATCCATTTTCCCAGCTTCAATTTTAGAAAAATCAAGGATGTCGTTTATGATGGCTAATAGCGCATTACCACTGTTCTTGATAATCTCTGCAAATTCACGTTGTTCCGAAGATAAATTTGTGTCAAGAATTAAGCCGGTCATCCCAAGAACTCCATTCATGGGTGTTCGAATCTCGTGGCTCATGTTTGCCAGGAATTCACTCTTTGACGCATTCGCATCTACGGCTTCCTTCGCCCATTGATTTGCCTCGTTGATTGCTTCCTGGAGATGTCGATTAGTTAATTCGGTCTGCTGCCGAGCATCATCTGCATCCTCAAGCAAATTCAGCGTCATTTTTTCGCTGTTTTGTACTTCCTCCGTCCGCTTGGCTACCCTTATTTCCAGTTTTTCTTTCTGTTCCTGAACTTCTTCCTTCGTAAATACCATGTTTATCAGGTTCTCATTTATTAACTGTTCGATATACCCAATTTCTCCAGAACTTTTCTGCTCTATCATATTCAGTCTTTCGCCGCTGATAAAATCAACAAGGTGTGAAATAATCTCCGACAGCCGTTGTTTTAATGGTTTGCTAAGCTCGTAATGATCAAGTGTTTCCGGTTCTTCACGGTATGCGCAGAAAGGTTGTTTCAACATAAATGAAAAAGGATCATTACCGGCAAAGGAGATAAATTCATCCACTTTCGGCTCTGTCATACTTTTGAAACCAATTTTTTCAGCCAGATCAAATGTCTCACTTTGCATGGTATTGTTTACAGTATTCTTGTAGTCAATTTCTCCCGCAAGCTGTCCCCATCTTTGCATTTGTGACAACATCCATATTCCAAAATCTTCACGAGGATATGGTTCAAATTTTACATAGTCAGGGATAGTATGCTCCTCTTCCTGACCATCGTGGAAGTGTCCTGAAAGTGCCTGTTCAACTGGAGTTGTATCTTCGCGGTTTAAGTATTCCGGAGTTGATATTTCTCTGGCTATTAATTTTTTCTCTTCGGAAGATGCCGAGTTTATATTTTTTTCTGCAAGAAGAACACTCTCTAGCATAGCATTGTATGTATTTGGATATAGGTCGATGAATTCCTTTTTTACAGCCAAACTGCAACAAGGATGACCGTTCCAGATATCCTTGGAGAGAACAAAAATAAACCCTGTGCCCTCATTAACAGGGATCAGATTAAAGGGCTCAGGGGCAAATATGCCATCCACCCATCCTTTTTCAAGATAGTAAGGCATTCTTGGGGGAGCGACTTCTATAATTCTCACATCATTTAACGGATCCACTCCATTTTCCGCCAGGAAGTGATTCAGCAGGTAATATTGCATGGAAAAACGATAGGGAACACCAAATGTCAAGCCCTTCATCTCTTTAACATCGGATATTTCCGAAAGTCTTTTTGACAGAGTTAAAGCTTGCCCATTAACATTCTGGATGGCTGCCAGGCGAATATCTGTCTGTTTACCATCTATCCCCAGGCTGCAGGCAAACGGCATCGGTGCGAGCATATGTGCTGCATCTACCCTTCCATGTACCATCAATTCTTTTAATCCACTCCATCCAAGTGCAGATTTTAAATTTACATCTATTCCATTCTCCGCAAAATAACCGTGGCTATGAGCATATAGCAGCGGCGCAGTACAGATGGTTGGGATAAAACTGATATCCAGTATTGTTTTTTCAAGACCCGCTTCTTCGGCGGCTAAAATATTTATCGTGGCAGGAGATCGATGTTTGATTATATGCTTCTCTTGCTTGGGTTGTTGTAAAATATCAGATAGATCATATGCCATTATTTCATCAGGTGTATCAATTGGCGCACCATATTTTATATCACGACCAAATTCTTTAAGCAAGTTGTTAATTTCGCTTTTTAGCTTCATAACCCGTTCTTCACGGCCTGTCATCAGTCTATTGTGTCGCTGTAGCTGATCGAGCGTATCGTTAAGTTTTTGTTCCGCCTGTTTTCGCTCAGTGATATCCTGCAACGTTCCGATCATTCTGCTCAAATTGCCGGAATCATCGAAAAACGATTCGTTTTTTGCCTGGATAAAACGAATCTCTTCATTATCAAGATAAATTCTATATTCAAATGCTTCCGGTGCAGCACCGGCAAAACCTCTTCTGATAGCATCATCAAAAATCTTTACATCATCAGGGTGTATTCTCTTCTTTAAAGTTTTAAAGGATGGTTTTTCATCTTCAGGGATTCCATGAATCCTGTACATCTCTTTTGACCAGATAGATTTATTGTCTTTAACTGATAATTCCCAATTACCTATATGCGCAATTTCCTGTGCTTTGGTGAGACTTGTCTCGCTTTCGATAAGTTTTAATTCAGCTATTTTACGATTCGAGATATCCACAACACCTATGATTACGTTCACGTCTTCATCTATCTCAAGAGGACTCAAGCTGACTTCAACCGGAAATTCAGTTCCATCCTTGCGTAGTGCATATAAATCCAGGTTCTTTCCCATGGGACGGAATTCTGGATTTGCCAGATACTTTTCTCTGAATTCGGAATGATTTTCAAAACGCCGGGGAATCAAGCATTCGATATGCTTGCCAATCAATTCTTCAGGATCATAATTGAAGAAATTTCTGGTTTGATCATTCACCATCTGAATCTTACCGGCTGAATCCATGATCAAAATTCCCAATGGAGCTGATTCCAGAATTCCTCGGAACTTTCTTTCACTTTTGATGACTGCTTCTTCTGACTTTTCCCTTTCCGTAAATCTCTGCTTTAGATATCTTGCACCAATTATTAATCCAAATATACCAAGTAGCCACGCCAGGAAATGTCCAATTGTTATGGAATACATTTGCGATTGACTGGCCTCCTGGAATGGAACTAGAGGAACTGAAACACTGATCCCACCTCGCACATCACCGACCTCGTATCCCTGAATGCTGTGACAGGTCAAGCACTTTTCTTCCGTAATGAGTGGAATCATTAACCGCAGATACTGCGATCCATCCATATCCTCAACAGAACTATATTCATCAACACCTTCCTCAAATGCAGTTAATGCTTCTGTCTCCCACACATCCGGAGCGTTAGCCGGACGAATTGGATCAAGGCTTGTAATATGTCCATGCAAATTGAATTTTTCTCCGCCTATCTCGTGAATCTGTCGCGTCATATAGGAAGGATTCATCAGTGTTAACTTTTTTCCGTTGGGAGTGGTTATATCCCGTTCCTCAATAAAATCGAGGTAGGGATTTGGAGGAGTTTGTTCAGTAACCGGTACATATATGCCGCCCTGCATGGTATTCCAATATCTGTAAAGTATGTCTTTTTTAATTGATGTGTGTGCTTCGATTCGAGCCACATTCTGGATTTCCTCATTGTGTATGTAATAGTTCCAGAATAAAGATACTCCAACGACGATAGTCCATAATGAAAGTATCGATATTAGATATCCGGTAATCTTGAAACGTTTCAAATGTCTTTCTTTCATCTGACACTCCGACTGCAAAGTAAAGAATGAAATAGTATTACTAATGTAGACAATATTGATGATCTAAAAATTGCCATATTGGGAATTAGTGCATGAAATATTTTTATCCCTGTGGTTATTAACCGTAGACGTGCAAAGAGCCGTTTTGCTACCTGAATTTGAGAGAATAACTCCATACATTATAATGAGCTGAACAAATAACATAACGTTTAAAGATATTATCATTTCTTTTTCTTTTTCGGATTAGGGGGTTCTGCCATTACAAAGCTTCGAGCCATTTCAATGAGGTCCCACTCTGCTTCATATTCTTCCGGTTCAGGCATGCTCCAGACTACCCATGTTGCCATAGGCTTACGATCTCTCATGGGCTGGAATGGAACAACATCTCCTCTATCAAGAACACTTTCATATCTGTCAGGTGGTAATTTAAGGCTGATTCCATCTTCATAGATGAACAAAAAAAATTACCGTTACTGATTGTTTTGAAACCCGGGTGTCCCATCATTTTTCCGGAACCCACTTCCGGATCAGATGCGAATCTTCTTTCAAATAGTTCAACGAGGTCATCCCGGTAAGACGAGGACATTACTGATTTCCTTCCGAATAATAAAAATCTGCGATTAAGCAATTTTCTTGTGATTTCAGAATATACTCAATTGGATTCTACATGAAAGGACGATTGAGTATTAAAATAAAAAATCGTGGAGTTACACAGGTATCTATCCGAGGAGTACAATATAAAAATCAGCTCTTGCCTAATGCACTATGCGAGACAAATAACCTTTTAGAACACTGTTCAGAGCAAGGAGCTATATAGAAGATTTTATATAATTCGGAACGGCATCGGGAAGTTGAATATCATACTACTTTGTTATATATTTCCCAAAATCTATCTTTTGTTGATATTTTTCATCTTGTGAATTTCCCTGAATGACCGGGATATTTACCAGAGATGGAATTAAGCTTTAAATCCTCATCAATATTAATCTGGAGGAATCAGATGGCTGAACGGTTAGTAGTAGAGCCAGATCTTGCTTTCATTCGTCGAATACAGGAAGTCGGCGGTGATGACCTGAACAAATGTTATCAATGCGCTACGTGCAGTGTGGTTTGTGATCTGTCACCTGATGACAACCCATTCCCAAGGAAAGAGATGCTCTGGGCGCAATGGGGCATGAAAGACAAGTTGATGCAGGATCCGGATGTATGGCTTTGTCATCAGTGCAATGATTGTACAACTCACTGTCCCAGAGGTGCGCGTCCGGGTGATGTCCTGGCAGCTGTGAGATCATACATTTATGAATGCTTTACTTTCCCACGATTTATGGGAAAAGCAGTATCAAACCCAGCAGCTCTTCCAGTGTTGTTTTTAATTCCAGTCCTTATTATTGCCGTATTGATCGGGGTCAACATGCAGGTAAACGATCTTGATTTTGAATATTTCCTCTCTTCTGAAACAGCCTTATTGACTCAGTTCATTCCCGCTGGCTATACGGAAATGTTTTTTATTTTAGGTAATATTCTCATTTTCATTATCGCCTTTTCCGGATTAAAAAAGTTTTGGGATGGATTAACTCATGATGCTGCAACAGAAAAGAAAATGAGCTTTGTTGACGCACTATGGGAAACAGTAAAAGAGATAATGCTGCACAAACATTTTGGAACATGTCAACAGAATAAACCAAGACAGTTAGCGCATCTGCTCGTTTTTTACGGTTTCGTCGCAACATTAATAACTACCGCACTGAGCTTTACCTTTGGCGTGATTTTTCACCATTGGTTTCCAATGCCGTTTGGAATAGCAACTCCCATTGATCCATGGACATATACTAACACTTTCCATATTTTTGTCGGAATTACAACTAAAGTGATGGGTACCGCCGGGGGCAGCATGATTTTTGTTGGCGGGATTATGATGGCTTCACGCAGGAATAATAACCTTGACGATGTTGGTGCCAATGCATATCCCGATCAATTATTCCTTCATATCGTTTTTTGGACGGGACTTACCGGAATGTTGAGCTGGGGCTTAAGACTCTACAGTATGGGAATTGGTGGAGGGGCGGCGATAAATATAATCGCATACCTGGTATATTATGCTCACATTTCGCTTGTTTTCGTCCTGTTGTGGTACATGCCATACACAAAATTTGCGCATATGTTATATCGAACAATGGCAATGGTTTGGGCAAAGCAGAGGGGACGTGATATTGCCAGTGTCGCTAAACCGAAAGTCGAGATATTGCAGATTGACTCCAAAGGAGCGGCTTGACAGAAAAAATTGTAATAATCATCAATAAGTGGAACTTTTCATTTTTTTTTCAGTATATTCAGGTAGATCGGGATCGCTGAAATTGTAAAATGAAACGAGTTTATTGCGACCGATAAAAAAACCCCCGTCTGCATCCCCCGCGGGGGTTTCTTTTATGATAAATGTTCTAATACTCTGTTGCTCTTGAATAAAGAAATAGAAGTAACTCCCCTTTGGCAAAATGTTGTTACTTTCCAGTTGATAAAAATTCCAATACACAAACCACTTGATTTTATGAAGAAAGAATCAAATTCCACAATGACTAATCAATCCAAAGAATTTTCAGAAATCCAAATCAGCCTGAAGACTCTGCGCAAGTTGGGTAAGAAGAAGTTTCGCCAGCAGGCAGGTTGTTACCTTCTCGAAGGCGTCTCAGCCGTGGTTGATGCTGTAAAAATGGGTGCTCCTGTTCAACTCGTTGTATATGACCACCGGGGGAAGGATAAGAAATCTTTCAATGAGGCATTGGATAATATCACAGGTAATAATATCCCGACCAGGACTGTCGAACCTGATGATTTAAAAATGATGAGTGGACTGGATACGACACCGTCAATGATTGCTGTCGTAAGTAAACCGGAGGATTCTCGCCCGGATTTACCATTACCTCCAGGATTAGTTCTGGCGCTTGACCGGGTGAATAATCCCGGGAATGTCGGCAGCTTAATCCGGTCAGCGGCTTACTTTGGCGCATTAGAGGTATGGTTGGGCAGGGAGACTGCTGAACTATTTAACCCCAAGACCCTGAGAGCTGCAATGACTGCTCAGCTGGTAATAAAAGTATGTCCGGATGTTGATCTTGGCGCTATACTCCCTGTGGCTAAAGAATCCGGATCGAGAATTATTGCTGCTGTTATTGAGGACGGTTCAGAGCCTGAATTCTTGAAGGAGCCTCATAAGAGTACAATCCTGATACTGGGTAATGAGGCGCATGGTTTGTCTTCAGGGTTACTTCAACTTGCTGATAAAAGAGTTGCAATTCCCGGTATCGGCCGGATAGATTCACTGAATGTTGCAATGGCTGGAACAGTGTTGCTTGATCGTATGTTACGTCAATGATTTAATAACTTTGTGCGCGTATAATTTGCTGTCATTCTGAACGAAGTGAAGAATCTCAAGTGATGAATTTACAATAAACCCAGATTCTTCACTTCGTTCAGAATGACCGATTATCATGTGCCTGTAAAGTAAACTTAACAGTTACAAAAGCCTGAGATGAACAACTCGAACGATTTGGAAATAACCCCTCCCGGAATCGAAGAAATTTCGGGCAGAGCTGTTTTCTGGGTCCTGGTGCTCACACTCCTGGTGATGATATTTGGTTTTTCCTTACCTTATAGCATTAATCTTGCAGAGCGGATGAGCACGGAGGGTATCCCGGATGAAGCAACTCTTGCCGAATGGATTAATGATCTGCTTCTTAATCCTCCGGCTTCAATTAAATTGATGTTGATGATTACGCAGGCAGCCCTGATTCTTCCAGCCTGGTTATATCTTAGAAGAAAGAAATACGCCACTTTTATTCATCTGAGAATTCGAAGTGTTCCTTCACAATTATTCCCTTATGCAATACTCATAGGATTGTGTATTGCCGTTGTGGGTGATGAACTCGCTCGCCTGATGGATATGATTGTCCCTATCCCCGCGGAACAGCTTGAAGCAATCAGGATTGCGCTATCCATAAGAAGCGTTTTTGATGTGATGACAATTGGATTGACAGTATTAATAATTGCTCCGTTTGTGGAAGAAGCTGTATTCAGGGGATTTACACAGAGATGGTTCGAGCGAAAAAGAGGAGTCACCTCGGGAGTTCTTGCCGCTTCTGCAATATTTGCTTTTTATCACTCCAATCTCTACCTGCTTATTCCTATCCTGTTAATGGCAACGATTCTTGGAGCCATAGCCTGGCGTACTGAATCGATTATACCTTCAGTCATCGTTCATGGTACTAATAATGGACTTGCCCTGATTGCAGCCAACATAAATGAGGGGCATGATCCTGAGTGGTACATAACGGGAACCCATGTTGCTCCCTGGTGGATTATTTTGTCTCTTGCCGGTTTGTTTTACGGGTTGAGAAAACTGTTTATATTGTCTGAAGAATTTGGTTTGGGGGGGCATGGTCCTAGTGGAGACAGCGGCACCAGGGTAGATTTAACCGTATAACATTATTCGGAAAAGACTGAAAGTGAATGACATTCAAGAGACTGTTCGAGTAGGATTAGCCGTCCGCAGTAAAAATATTAATTTCCGTATTAATTCTTCATACAAAATTAATGATTCTTCCGGATCAGTTGTCTCGAATCTTTTGCCTGGCGAATACAAAGCGAATGTAATTGAAGAAGGCTCTCGACCACTCTGGAGTTCACGGGTCATCTCCTTTAAAACTTCGGCAATGGCACAAAAATTTATCGGCGTCTTCCGAAAATTTGGATTTAATCCTGAATTACGGCAGATGGGAAGTGAAGTTGAGTGGCTTGGCAGAAAACTTGACGCTCGAACATGGGCTGTGACACTCGGGGGAGGATATGACCCTGAAACCAATAATGCCGGTGTGGTTGCTGAAATCACCCCATTAATGACAAAACTTGGTTTCATCAAATATCCTGACCAGCTTTTCAAGGTAAATTCTATCCGGTCAGCACCTCCTGAAGGGGGTGTGCTGGAGATTGTCAACGATAATGGAGAAGCTTGGAAAATCTCTTCCACGGTGCGGCTGATTCCTGAAAATCCGGAAGATTGTTTTGAGCTGCCGGAAGTACGTCTTGGTATCGATTTCCATTGGGATCATGTTGAATCATTGAGTTTTAAGGGAATATTGGAAATAACTGTTGACGGAGACTGTCTCACAGTAATTAATGAAGTTACTCTTGCTGACTATTTAGCCAGCCTTCTTGGGAGCGAGATGAGACAGGACTGGCATATCAATGCGCTCGCAGCACAGGCGGTTGCGGCACGTTCAACCGTTCTCGCTACACGAGGAAGACATCATTTCGGCGAAGCTTTTGATTTATGTCATGATGACCACTGCCAGTGTTACCAGGGGGTGACCCGGGAAAGCGAAGTATCAAGGAATGCTCTCGACCTCACACGGAATGCCATCCTTGAATATGACGGACACGTAGCTGATACAAGATATTCAAAAAGCTGTGGCGGTCTGTCTGAGGATTACAATACTGCCTGGGACGATTGGAATATACCGTATCTGAAAACAATCCAGTGTGTTTACTCCGATTCAAAAGATGAGAAGGTATCACTGAATATCGATTGGTCTGAAAACGACTCATTCGAGCGGGCACTTGTTGATCAACCAATTAAGGCGGCGTGTAATCCTGCATTGTATCCTTATCCTCAGTCTTCAAAGGAAATGGAGAAATTGTTTCGGTGGAAAATGGTGATTCCCGGAGCGGAGCTTGCGGAGTTGATTGAGCTACGAACTGGTCGTTCATTAGGTTATATTAACAGCTTGGAAATTTTGGAGCGAGGCAAATCCGGACGGATACGTTACCTGCGCGTTATAGGAGAAAATGGTAGCGTCACGGTCGGAAAAGAATTACAGATTCGCAGGCTTTTATCACACAGCCATTTTCCTTCGTCAGCTTTCACTATTGAGCGTCAGGACGATGGCGTCTTTATGTTTGAAGGTCTTGGATGGGGACACGGCGTCGGGATGTGCCAGCTTGGTTCCGCTGCGTTGGCGGCAAAAGGCTGGAAATGGGAAAAACTGTTAAGCCATTATTATCCCGGGACAGAACTTATAAAAAAATAGTAGTGTCAGTTGTTACACAACACTTTAAATAAACAGCAGTTAAATATTTTTGAGGTTAAGACAATTAAAGGTAAAAACATAAAAAGGGCTTCTATTCAAACAGCAGAAGAAGCACAGAAGCGCCTTAAAGAGATGCGGTCGTGGACGAGTGGTCCTTTTAATACCATATTTTCATGGATTCTGCAGACATCATCAGCCATTTTGGGAGTCATATTTCTAAGAGTACTTAATAAGGTCAAGGTGATAGACAGACATAAGGTGGAGTCAATCAAACCTCCTTATATTTTTATTTCAAATCATCTTACAATGATTGATGACTTCTTGCTCGGCGGTCTTGTTTTTCTTCCTTCTGCTTTCCGGAAGATGAAATATTTCCCCTGGCATGCGCCGGAGGAGCAGAATTTTTTCCTGGGACCAATCCTAACCTGGGCGATGAAAAGACTGCGTTGTGTTCCACTCACAAGAGGCAAGGGTGTGTTTCAGCCAGGAATGATGCGATTGAAGGAATTGCTGAATGGCGAAAATATTATTCATATCTATCCTGAAGGAACCCGTTCCCGTAACGGTGAAATTGGCAAAGGAAAAGTGGGTGTTGCCAGGCTTGCCTACCAGACAAAAGCAAATATAGTACCCTGCTACCATGAGGGCACCCAGGCAATATTACCTATTGGAAAAAATCAACTTCGTACCGGTAAGGCTATGACAGTAATTGTCGGGGATCCTATCGATATGAAGGACTTGTATGAACAAGAGGAAGGGCGCAGTACTTTCAACGCTATTGCTGACCGGATGATCTCAACGATAAGCAATCTGCGGACCGAAATTCATGATCGGGGATTCGGGGTTGTTCCTATTCCTGATAATTCAAAAGAGAACTGATTATTTTTTAACCTTCTATTAATCAAAGTGTTCGAGGCCGGTTAATTACGTGACAACCGTTTCTGAATAGACGCCGCTCATTTACTCTACAGTAAAAGAACTCAAATATTTCCAGAAATCATCCTCGATATCGCTGTTGAAAAGGTCTGCCTCGACATTCATATTCATCGCTATCCACTTATCCCCGCTAATAACGGTGAATTGCAACACGATTATCCTGATCCCTCTTCCAGCCATTTCAAACTTCAGCCAACCGGATTTGTTTCCGTTAATAGTCTGGGGACCTGAATCCAGGATAACCAATTCGGCAACACCGTCCCGCAGATCATCAATATTGCTTTCCATCAGTTCCTTCAGGGTCATACTGTGAAGATCACGCCAGCGGTTGATGACCATATTGTAATGGCTATCAATAAAGTAAGCTCCATCGATTGACTGTCCCATGAAGGCGGCGCTTACCCGTCTGGAATGAACATCCTCCCACCCACGAGGTACCTTTATGGAGTAATTATCTGTAAGGTTGTGATACGTCCCGTCCTCGTCCATCCTCGAGCGTGCTGATCTGTAAATAAACAGACGGTACGCAACAAGCAATAATACAACAACAACAATTACAGTTATGGTTTTTTTTGAAAGAACGTCCATTATCACCTCCCAACATTATTACAACAAGTTTAGCAGATCAGAATACATTGCTATTTTTGCGAGTTTAGAAATCCTGTAATTATTATCCACACTCAACAGACACTTAAATATTATGCAAGATGCTGATCCTTGACATACTTCTCAAGCTCATCCTTGAATTTAGGATGTGCTATTGAAATTAATAATTTTGCTCGTTCGCGGAATGTCTTTCCATGCAAATTAACTGCTCCGTATTCTGTAACTACCCAGTGAACATCCGCGCGACTCGTAACCACGCCGGCACCCGGTTTTAATTGCGGTACTATTCGGCTGAAAGAATCGTTTTTTACTGTTGAGGGTAACGCAATAATAGGTACGCCACCTTTGCTTCTTGCCGCCCCTCGAATAAAATCCACCTGACCACCAAAACCACTGAAAAGCCTTGTCCCGATACTATCGGCACAAACCTGCCCTGTCAGATCGACTTCAATGGCTGAATTAATCGCCACCATTTTATCATGCCGGGCAATCACCAGGACGTCGTTGACATATTCCGTAGGTCTGAACTCTATAACTGGATTATTATCAATAAAATCATAAGTCTTTTTAGTCCCCAGTACAAACCCTGCTACCATTTTTCCAGTGTGAATTGTCTTTTTCTCATTGGTTATTACACCGTCTTCAACAAGATCGACCACACCATCCGAAAACATCTCAGTATGAATTCCAAGATCCTTTTTATCCTGGAGGTGGTACAAAATTGCGTCAGGAATAGTGCCGATGCCCATTTGCAGGGTAGAACCATCTCCGATCAAATCTGCCGTATGTTCACCGATTTGAAGAGGTACACGGGTCGCCGGATCACCGGGATCGAAAGTAAATTGGGGCATTTCAAGAATGTCCGCTTCATGCTCGACAACGTGCGTGATCTTGTTAACATGGATAAAACTGTCGCCCAGCGCTCTCGGCATTTTTGGATTAATCTGGGCAATCACGATCTTGGCGGATTCCGCCGCCGCTTTTGTCACATCTATGCCAACCCCATAACTACAAAAGCCATGTTCATCCGGGGGACCGACATGGATCAAAGCGACATCAATTGGGATAATTCTTTCCTTGAACAAGCCAGGGATATCGTACAAGAAGATAGGCATGGCGTCAGCTCTGCCCTCGTTAACCGCCTGACGTGTATTATGTCCAATAAACAATGCAGTATGTCTGAAAATGCCTTCATATTTCGAATCGGTATATGGCGCATCTCCCATTGTAAGTACGTGTATTACATCAACATCCTGCAATTCGGTTGACCTGCCAACCATTGCTTCAATCAGGAAAATAGGGCTGGCGCATCCGGGGTGAATATAAACCCGGTTACCGCTATTTATTGCTTTTACTGCTTCATCTGCAGAAATGCGTTTTCCGTGGTAATTGTCCAGCCATCTCATCTCAGCACCTCCTCAATAGGAGTCCAGTCAACGTCAAATTCATGCCCTACCTGCTTGCGGGTGACTGTTCCGTCGAAGAGGTTCAAACCTGTCGCCATATAGGGATGAGATTTTAATGCGTCTTTTATGCCGAGGTTCATTATCTGTTTTATAAATGGGAGAACCTGTGCCTGGAATGCCCGGGTGGAGGTGCGGGGAACCTGTGCAGGCATATTGGGAACAGTAAAATGTATCACACCTTCATCTTTATACACAGGATTGGAGATAGTGCTGGGTCTGCTGGTCTCTGAAATCCCTCCCTGATCAATTGATACATCAACAAAAACGGCTCGATGTTTCATGGAGCGGATTGTTTCCCTGGAGATCATGTGCGGTGCGGGATTGTCCTCAAGGAGAACAGCGCCAATCAGTACGTCAACAAAACCGCAGAGTTTCTCAAGATAGTGCTCACTGAAAACAGCGGTTTGCAGTCTGTTCCCAAATCGTTGCAGGGCGGAACGCAATGGATAAATCCATTGATCCACAAGGATCACATGAGCACCCATATTCAGCGCCGCCTCCGCTGCCGCCGTACCCACAACACCGGCGCCAATAATTCCTACACTCGCCGGCGGAACACCGGGAGCGCCGCACATCAGGATGCCCCGTCCTCCTTTCTCAGCAAGCATGTATTGAACTGCATTATGCACCGCAAGTGTCCCGGCGATCTCGCTCATGGCTTTTCGCACCGGATGCCCACTCTCATTTTCGATGTTCTCAAGACCAATCGCAGTAACTCGCTGCTTTACCATGCTATCGAAAATCTCACGCCTTGCCAGTGGAAGTTGCAGATAACTCATTACTATCTGTTCCTCCCTGAACATTTCTCTCTCTTCAAAACATGGAGGCAGCACTTTCAGCAGGAGATCCGCACGTTGAAAAGCCTCTCCCTCGTTATATGCTATAACTGCCCCGTCTTGCTCATATTCTGAATCTTTCCAGCCTGCTTCAAATCCGGCATCATTTTCCACATAAACTGTCGCACCGGATTCCACCAATGTCCTGACACCAGCAGGACTTAACGCCACACGACGTTCATCGACAAATCTTTCCCTGGGTATTCCTATTATCATCTTAACTCCGTTGAGAGTATCTTTAGCAGTAATAATCAAGCCAAATTCATTATATATGAATTATAGTGCTCTATGTTGTGTGAAGGTAAGCAAAAGAATTCTAAATGGAAAATAACAATAAGTTGCTCGATTTCAGCTATCCAACTGTCGAAGAGAAGAATTCTCATGTTATGATTTGAAATCCATTTCTACCATTTGAGATTATCTACGATCTTTTGTAACCACTCTATTTATGAGGAATTATAAATGCTTATCCGGTGATAAATTCAATAGCCTTCTCGCTAAATTGCTTTTGGAACTTTGGAGACTCTTGACCTGTTCCATAGATAATACGATATTAGTAAATAATTATTTAACGGGCATAAAAGTTGCAAAACGATTAAAGCCGAAGACGATTTACTCATCACTTTCACGCTTAATAGTGTGTATTTAAAGATTTACGGTTAAGGATGGCTTAATTGAATAGCAGGCTCAGAGAAAGATTTTTCCCGGTGGTTATACTGGTTTTGTGCTTTTTCCTGCTACAGTCAGTAGCATTTTCGCAGCAGGAAGTAGAGCAGAAGAGGCAGGAAGAAGAGACCTCTGTCACCTCGAATGAAGCTCCTGACAGGGGTTTAGCGCCTTTCGAGTTGATCAAGGGATGGCGCATTCAACTGGTTTCAGTCAGCAATGAGGCTGCTGCCATGCGTTTTGCGGACAGCCTTCAAACGCTCATGAAATCTGAAATCCAGACTCTCTTCCGTGACAACAGCTATAAAATTCAAATTGGCAATTTTGTTAAGCGCCAGGATGCGGAGAAATACAGGGACAGGCTGCGCAAGATGGGCTTTCCTGATGCATGGGTTGTTGCTGCTCGAGTGCGTTCAGGAGCAAGGGATGCGAGCAAAATAGAGCTTAGGTCGCCGCAAATAGTGTCACCAACGATGGTTGATGCATTGATTGAGACAGTTTTCGTAGGCAGTGCGGTTCCTGAGACCGTTTATGTAGCTTCAAAATCTGATAATTTGGCAGAACCTGTCAAGGTAGTGCAGAAGCAAGAGAAAAAGCCCGATACCCCTGCTCCAAAATCTTATCCGAAAGTTGCAGCTACATCATACGACCCGACTAAAGCGCCTGGAAACGGTTGGCGTATTCAGATAATGTCTCTATATTATCAGCCGGTAGAAGATGCCGAGGCAGTTGCAAAAAACGCTCAGGCACAATTAGGACTTGCAACCTATGTCTCCAGTGGCGTAAAATCACATAAAATCAGGATGGGTGATTTCGAAGCAAGAGAAGATGCCGAAAATGCGCTTAAACAGGTACGTAGAGCAGGCTTTCGAGACGCCTTCCTAATAAAGAGTTACATCAACAAACCCGATGAGTAATTTATCGTGGCAGTCTTTCTGCGAAAGAACACGAAAAAATTCAATCCGCTTCCGTTAACGGTTTCTCCTGTTTATAGAGGTCGGAGCCGGTCCAATCCGTTCCCCCTTACCTGTAATAAGATATCTCAAAATAATTCCAATCACTTGAACCTGGATTATTCTACTATTGTCCAGGAAAAATCCCGGTCACGCAAAACATCTTACAGGTCGAAATTTATTCCGGGTTTATTTTTTCTGGTTGGGCTTGCAGGTTTCATAATGCTTGGAAGTATAAGCCTTGCCTCAAAATCGAAATCCAGTACAGCATCACTTTCCGGTGCCAGTCTGGATGTTGATTTTATGGAACAGTGCCGAGGATGGCGTGTGGAGCTTAATTCGTTCGATGAAGAACTTAAAGCGGACGCCTATGTCGATAGTCTGCGGAATATGATGAATGTAGAGATTTCCACATTATACCGGGGCGGGAACTACAAGGTGCAGGTAGGCAGCTTTGAGGAACAGTTTGATGCTGCCAAATTCAGAGATTTCCTCAGACAGATCGGATTTGAAAATGCCTGGATCGTCGAATGCAGGATATTGACCGATGAATCTGAAGAAAGAATAATTGAAAAAGTGGCTCCTGAATTGGATTTCCCCGAACCGGAATTAGAGCATTTCGCAGAAATAACACCACACCGAACCATCACCAAAATACGCATCGGCAATGGGCGTAATGGATTCCGTATCCAGATTATGGCGTTGTTCGACAGCCCAATTTCATCCGCCAACGATATTGCAAAAAACGCACAGGCGTCGTTGGGTATGGGTGCGCAGGTATTTCAAAGCACAAAAGCATATAAAGTTCGCGTGGGCGAATTTTCTATGGAAGAGGAAGCAACAGGTGTATTGAAGGAAGTTAGATATGCCGGTTACTGGGATGCGTATATTGTCGATAATGATATAATAAATGAATAATATAATACTTTACATCTTTCGGAATTGAATCTCCGACATATAAATTCTTCCGGTGTTGCA
The DNA here is from genome assembly GCA_030765455.1 of Candidatus Electryonea clarkiae. Taxonomy (GTDB): domain Bacteria; phylum Electryoneota; class Electryoneia; order Electryoneales; family Electryoneaceae; genus Electryonea; species Electryonea clarkiae. The sequence continues at coordinate 58,654 of JAVCCM010000161.1, forward strand.
ATTTTATTCCTTTCAAAGTACCAAAACCAGGGAAAAACAGTGAAAAAAACAGATCTATCTTTATTAATTGTTCTGACAATTTTAATATCAATTGTTCTCTTCAGTCCATTGAAGGTATTTGCGCAGGGATCAAGTGAGCCGCCTGTTCTGTTTGAGCCTGTTTTTTCGCTGTCAGGTATTGCCCCAGGGGGTGAAATAACATTAGCAGCATTATTCAAAGTTCCTGAAGACCATCATATCACTGATCATTCCCACGGATTGTATGGATTTGATATTAAATTTCCGGATGGAATTACTGTCAGTGACACTGCCTGGCCACACGGTGAAATTGAAAACGAAGAGGAAGTTTACCGGGGAGACGCCGCAATACGATACACATTGCGTGCATCAAGCGAAATAGTACCCGGAATACATGAATTATCATTTTCCTATTATTACCAGATTTGCAGGGACATCGATCCCAAAACCTGTTATATGCCGAATGGCGGTGAAGGAAAGCTAAAACTTATCGTTCTTGATCCAGGCGCTACTCCACTTCCTTCCGGGCATCCCTTATTTGCCGGGGCTGCTGAGGCAACTGATAATATCCCAATGAAAGCTGAAGCAATTGCAGACCAAACGCTGGAAGATCGATTGACAAGCGCTTTGGAACGGGGGAGTATTATCGCTTTTCTTCTCGTTTTCGTGGCAGGTATCCTTGTCTCATTCACACCATGTGTTTACCCGATGATCCCTATCATTATCGGTTTTGTTGGTTCCAGTGCCGGCGGTAGTAAAACAAAGGGATTTTTTCTTTCCATATTTTTTGTTACAGGGCTTGCATTAACATACGCAATCCTTGGTGTCGTAGCAGGAGCAACCGGTGCATTGTTTGGAGCATTATTGTCAAATCCGATAGTCCTTTGGGGCATTGTTGCCATATTTATTACGCTTGGAATATCAATGCTTGGTGCCTTCGATATTGCTCTCCCGGCTTCGGTTCAGGGCAAATTGATGTCTGGTCAGAGAAAGGGTGTAATTGGTGCTATATTGATGGGTGGCGTCACAGGTATTATTGCCGCACCATGTGCCGGACCACCATTGATCGTTCTTCTTGGCTGGATCGGGAAAACAGGAAACCTTGTACTTGGATTCTTCCTGATGGGAGTATTTGCCCTCGGCATAGGTGTATTGTTTATCTTTATAGGAACTTTTGCCGGAGCTATGACAGCGTTGCCTCAAGCCGGAGCCTGGATGGATAAAATCAAGAAGGGCTTGGGGATTTTAATTTTTATAGTAGCTCTTTATTATTTGAACATGCTTATTCCTCAAGTCCTGCATACAATAATCATGGGATCTTTTATTCTGCTTGTTGGAATGTTTCTCGGAGCTTTAGCGAAATGGGATGATTTATCTACAGGCGGAAAATACTGGAAAGGGATTGGCATCATTATTATGCTGGCTGGTTCATTTTACATACTTCTCGGTCTTGCAAAGATGCACGAATTACCCGTTGTGACGAGGGGGAGTGGATTTGTTGCAACAATGACTGATGAAAAAGGTGTGATTGAAGAACATGTCCCATGGAGAGTTAATGATTATGATGCGGTCATGGCGGATGCCGCTGAAAGCGGTAAGCCGGTTCTTATCGATTTTTATGCAGACTGGTGCGGAGTATGTGTCGAACTGGACCATAAAGTGTGGAACAAACCGGATGTAATATCAGCGAGTAATGACTATATAGCATTAAAACTCGACTTCACCCGTTCCAATAGGGAGCTGGAAAAACTACGTGAAAAACATGGAATTGCCGGATTACCGACCGTATTGATCCTCGGGTCGGATGGAACAGAAAAATCAAGATTCTCGTCCTTTAAAAAGCCTGAAGAAGTTACATCCTGGTTGAATAATTACAAGTGATGTCTTAACAGATGAAATTTGTGTGTGGAGTCGAGAAACAGCCTGTAAATAATTCCTTCTTGATGCAGTCAATAATTGGCTCCAGGGAGAGATAAACACGACTTCCGAAAGAAAACCTCAATTTAAATCAGTGCTTAATATTGTTAGTTAATTACGCTTAGATGCCTCTCTATGGCCTGGTTCCTTATTTAGGAATCTCTGTATATGCTATTTTTCTGCCTGCAATTGTATTGATTGTGTTTCATTAAATTAATATCTTAATCTTTTATTCCATTAATGAAAAATGAGAGGATTCAAGATGGCGCCCAATGATTCCGATAATACCGAATTTCTTCAAAACCTGATAAATGTAGAAGATTTACCAACATTGCCTGCAATAGCTCAGCAGATAATTCAAATGACAATGGATCCTGACGCGGATTACAAAAAATTCAGCAAGCTGATTCAGTCTGATCCACCTATCGCTGCCAAGGTGCTGAAAACCGCAAATTCTGCTTACTATGGCAAAGCGCATCCTGCAAAGACCATTGAAGATGCAATTTTCACCATTGGTCTTAATCATCTCGCCGGCATTTGCACCAGCATCAGTATTATTCAAAGTTTCAGTCATTGGGAGGAGAGCAACCTTGAATTGGAAATGCTTTGGAAGCATTCCATCAGCACTGCTTACCTGGCAGACAGGATAGCAAAGCGCGAAAAAATATATGGAGCGGTTAACTTTTTCCTTGCCGGTTTGTTTCATGATATTGGCTGGATGGTACTGGATCATGTAGCTCCGGAATTAATTTCGGTTGCTTTAATGATAGTTGAAGAGGATGGAATTTGGTCCAGATATCTTGAGCAAGACTTGATAGGTGTCGATCATGCGGAAGTAGGAGCATTCGTTTTGGATAACTGGAATATTGCGAGGGAACTTTCCGAATTGACAAGGTTTCATAATGACCCGGAAAAAGCGGGCGGGCTTGCTTCTCATGCTTGTATTATCCAATTTGCAAGTGCATTATCTCCCTTCCCATTGCCCTTCACTACTCCAATCGGAGAAAATTTGAGCCCGTTTAATCCAATCGATTTAGAAGCATCAACTGGTGAGGGAGCACACAAAGAAATGCAAAAGAGATACGCCAAGGATATTAAGAGCACAAAAGATTTCACTGGCCTCTCCCTCTCAATGGTGTAAGGCTTATTTTCGGGATTCAAATTTATAACTATAATAATCATTGTCGTTAGTATTTGTTATTATTGGTCTTAACATTTGATTATTTGTGAAATGTTTAAATATCTGGTGAGAGACTAACCTGCCTCGCAAAACATTAAATAAAAAAAATCACTCTTGAGCCATTTGATTCGAGCATAATTTTATTCTAAATTATATAATCGCCGAGTTTTAGCCCGTAAATACTATTTGATAGTACTGATCGATAGTAGTGATAAAATTTCTTTAACAGTCTCAGAATGTGAAATGCATAGGTTTTTGTCAGTAGACTGAAAGTCAGAAAAAAGTTTAAAAAAAATAGAATGACTAACAGGAGACATACTTATGCGTAAAATTGCATTGTTATTGATGTTGGGATTGCTTCTCACCCTAAATGCCTCAATTGCACAGGACGTCCTGGTTTTGGACACTTATGATGTGAATACTACCTACATGGATGATTTAATGAGGTCACTCGATGTAGAGTATGACTTTGCATGGAATTACAACCAGAACCAGTGGAATTATGATGATTTGTCCAATTATAGTACTGTTATTGTAGCTATGTATTTCGGTTATACCGATGCCGGCGTGATGGAAGACTTATATGAGTTTGCATCGGCAGGAGGCAAAATCATCTGGCTCGGAGGTACTGGTAATGACCAGACATGGATTCAGTCGTTGCAAGATGACTTCGAAATAGACTGCAATTACCAATACGCTTACACTGGTGGTTTCGAATTGGTGGATGACACACATGTACTGGCAGAAGGGCTTCCGGAAGATCACAATATGTACCAGTACAATGGACGTATCTGGCTTAATATAGATGACGAAGAGTTTGAAACCGTTGCTATAAATAGCATGAGCATGCCCATGTTCGGTGTACATCAGGTTGGCACCGGCGAGTTTGTTTTCATAGGTGTACAAACCTATCAGGGTTACTGGGCACAGTATCCAGCCGATGTTGAAGTGTTAGAACAGATGATGACTAACGCTTTAAGCTATGTCCGTGGCTCTTTGCTTTATGGTACGATTACCAACGCTACTACACACCAGCCGGTTTATGATGTTTCAATCTGCCTTTATGATGCCGTTGCTGAAACCCTTGCGAGCGAAGATTTTTCAGATTCCATGGGTTATTATGGATGCAGCCACTACCTCCTTGAAGGTATGCAGTATTATGCAACCTACAACAAACCGTTATATGTCGGACAAATGGTTGATGAACTTGAAGGTATTCCACCCGATAACATTGAACACAATGTGACTTTCGTGCCTTTCCTTCAAACAGACCTTGAAGCAATTCAAACTGAAGTGCCCAGAAATACTTGGGTTGACGTTACAGGTATAATTACTGTACCGACTAATACCACAGATTTGGAGCACGCCTCTTTCTACATTCAGGATGAAACGCAGTATGGTGTCCATATCTATTCTGATGATCCCTGGGATGCTGAAGCTCACGGTGATTTGAATCGCGGAGATGAAGTACGAATTGTAGGAAGACTTGATGAATATGAAGGTATTACAGAGATTAACGATCTTTATTTATGGGAAGTACTTTCGACAGATAATGCCGTTTATGATCCTTTAACAATGAATAGCGGCACGATGTCCAATATGCAGGAGATGGAAGGGACATGGGCGCATATAGTTGGTTACCTGCAGAATGATCCTGCTCAAATGGGTAGTTATTCGATTATTCTCAACGACGGTTCCGGCGATTGCAATGTTCGCATCCAGGCTGCTACCAATATTGATTTGACTGATTGGGAACAAGGTGACTGGTTGATGGTCAATGGTATAATCAGCCTCTTTGAAAATGAAGTGCAGCTTCTTCCTTCCCTTGAGATAGACGTTTACCGGACACCGATGATTGTTCCTGACTATGGTCGTTCAACACTCGAGGACTCCACTGGCGTTGTATCCCTTCGATGGGATCACACTACGTATGGTACACTTGACAAGCTTGGTTATGATCATGGTCCACCTTCAGGCTATTATTCATGGCCCGGCAACAAGATGGCTACAAGAGTGAGTCCGAAAGAATCCTGTCGGCTGATCGCGATTAGATATTATGTCTGGACAGAAGAACCGGGCAGTTTTAATGCTCAAATATTCCAGTTCAATACTGAATTGGGAGCGCCTGAAGCAGAACCATTCAGAGATATAGAAGTCGAACTGAACCAATTCCAGGGTTGGCATGAAATCATTCTTTCTGACGAAGATATTGTCCTTGAAGGCGATTTCGTTATTGGATTTGATTCTTACGACAACAACGTTCGGCTTGGTATGAATATGTTTGATAACGGACGTGCATGGGATTGGAACGGCGATTCCTGGCGCCCATGGGTTTACTCATATTATATCCGTGCTGTTGTACAGTATGATAATGGCGCAGTCGGCGAAATTGAACAAGGTGATCCTAACGGCAATGAACTTGATGAATGGCAGCAGTTCACTGTATATCGTGATGGTGCTCCGATTGGCAATACTTATCAAGACTCATACACCGATACGCTTCCTGAGCTTGGTGAGTATGAATATACGATAACTGCTACATACCATGAAGGCGAAACAAGGCATTCTGACGTTGAGCTGGTTGTTTGGTCAAGCATGGATGTAGGCGAATCCCAAGCCTCATCGGTTATTCCGGTCGAATGGGCTATTACGGCTATTTACCCGAACCCGTTCAACCCGGTTGTTAATGTTGTTTTGGCAGTGCCGTCAGTAAGTAATGTCCAGGCGGAGATTTTTGATATTCTCGGTCGGAATGTTGCAATATTAGACCTTGGACAACTTCAACCCGGATATCATGATTTGAACTGGCATGCTAATGGTCCATCCGGTACATATTTTATGAAAATAACTTCATCAACCGGATGGAGTGACGTTCGCAAGCTGGTTTACATGAGATAGTTTTATGCTGCTGACTGAATTCTCGGACATAAATTGCGGTTTGAGTTTCAGGTTAGTGATAAACAATCCACTTAGAGGTAGAGCATCAGATCTTGTGGTTCACAAGATCTGATGACACAATATTTTTATTGTGGCAAATAGAATCATAAGATTTTGAGCAAAAACAGATAGATAAACAGGAGATTTTCCCATGCGTAAAATTGTGTTGGTTTTAATTCTGGCGTCTTTATTCGCAGTAAGCGTCTCGTACGCACAGGACGTTCTGGTATTAGACACCTATGGTCCGGGTACTACCGTCATGGATAGGGTAATGACCGAACTTGATGTAGAGTTTGATCATGTCATAAACTACTACCAGGCCCAGTGGAATTATGATGATTTAGAAAATTATGAAACGGTTATCGTGAATATGTATTACGGCTATACTGATGCCGGTGTGATGGATGACTTATATGAGTACGGGGCAGCAGGTGGGAAAATCATCTGGAACGGAGGTACCGGTAATGATCAGACATGGGTTCAATCATTACAGGATGACTTCGAAATAGATGGACAGTATCGCTATGATTATGCTGGTGGTTTCGAATTAGTGGATGACACTCATGTACTGGCAGAGGAGCTTCCGGATGATCAAGCTGTGTATATGTATAATGGGCGTAACTGGTATGATATAGATGATGAAGAATTTGAAACGGTTGCGGAAAATACTGCTGGAATGTCCATGTTTGGTGTACATCAGGTCAACAACCGCGGCGAGTTCATTTATATTGGCATGTCCGCATACATTTATTACTATAACACGTATCCGGACGATTTGGAATTACTGACACAGATGGTTTCAAATGCGTTGAGCTATGTTCGCGGTTCGTTGCTGTATGGTACGATTACCAACGCTACTACGGGCCAACCGGTTTTAGATGTTTCAATCAGTCTTTATGATGCTGATGCTGAGACTCTTATGAGTGAAGATTTTTCGGATTCAATGGGATATTATGAGTGCACTCATTACCTGCTTGAAGGTGCAATGCACTATGCACTTTACGATAAAGATTTCTATGTCGGGCAGAGGATAGACGATCTCGAGGGAATGCCGCCGGATAATATCGAGCAGAACATTACTTTTATTCCGTTCCTCGTAACAGATATTGAAGCGCTTCAAACTGAAGTTCCGCTCAATACTTGGGTGGATGTAACAGGTTTAGTTACAATCCCAACAAATACGACAGATATTGAACATACTTCATTCTACATCCAGGATGACACTCAATATGGTATCCATATTTACGGTGATGATGCCTGGGATGCTGAGGCATTTGGTGATTTGAATCGTGGGGATGAAGTGAGGATTGTCGGACGTCTCGACGAATACGACAATGTTACAGAGGTAAACGATATCTACCTCTGGGAGGTAATAACAACTGATAATGAAGTACCTGATCCTCTGGATATGAATACCGGTACAATGTCGAACATGCAGGAGATGGAAGGTACCTGGGCTCATATTGAAGGATTTATTCAAAATGATCCAGCAGAACAGGGAAGCTATACCCTGATTGCTAACGATGGTTCCGGAGATTGTAATGTTCGTATCATCGAAAGTACTGGTATTGACCTCCTGGAATGGGAGCAGGACGATTGGCTGATGTTTGATGGTATTATCAGTCTTTATGAGAATGTGGTTCAGATAGTACCGGCATTGCAGGCGGACATTACACGCACTCCTATGGATGCTCCAGCCTTCACAAGGATTGGTGCTGATGCGCTTGAAGGTGATACCACACAGGCATTAGTTACCTTTTCGTGGGATCATACCGGTCTGGGTGTATTAGACTACCTCTCTTATGACGGTGGACCTCCAGCCGCTTACTACCCCTGGCCCGGTCACACTATGGGTGTGCATTTCAGTCCAAAGGGTGACAGCCGCTTAGTCGCACTGAAATTGTACCTGCTGGCTGAAGGACCTGGAAACTTCAACATTAATATATTTCACTGGAATCCTGACAGCGCTCAACCAGGCAACTTCCAGTATATTGAGTATCCGGTTGAAGTCACTGAAGCATACCAGGGTTGGTATGACGTGATCATTTCCGATGAGAATGTAAATATTACCGGTGACTTTATCGCAGGTTTTGGATCAGTTGATAATACAATACAACTTGCTACCAGCACTTATGACAACGAGTGTGCCTGGGATTATAATGGTGAGGTATGGTCCCCATGGACTGAAAGTTACTTCATCCGTTCGGTTGTTCAATATGCGGACGGTGCATTTGAAGAAATCGGTTCAGATGGTTCTGAAGGTGAACTTGATGAATGGACGACATTTAATGTTTACCGTGATGGCGAGATGGTTGGCGAAGGTTTACGTCGAACGACGTTCACAGACACACTGACAGAGGTGGGTGTATATGAATACTCTGTCGCAGCAGTCTATCATGAAGGTGAAACTGAAGGTACCGTGCCAATGGAAGTCTGGTGGGGTATGGACAGTGTTGAAGATCAGCCGATATCATCAAGTATCCCATCTGAATGGGCTATCGCTTCAGCTTATCCAAATCCGTTCAACCCTGCTGTACACGTGGTTTTAGCTGTCCCACAAACAAGCAAAGTAAAAGCTGAAGTATTCGACATTCTCGGACGTTCGGTGATTACGCTTGTTGATGGACAGGTACAGGCGGGATTTCACCGGATGAACTGGAGAGCTGATGGACCCTCCGGAGTTTATTTCCTGAAAATATCAACTGAATCAGGATGGAGTGATACAAGGAAACTCGTTTACATGAAATAAACTTTTTGTATAAAGTACAAATTAAATTCGCCCGGGTTTACCCGGGCGTTTTATTGTTATCAGCCGTCAATTCGAGAAAGTAAACTACTCATCATTGTTTATTTCTGTGTAGTGAGCGTCCTCAATATTGCCCGTATCAATATTACTTTTTTTCTTGTTCACCTTGTCCTGATTTACATTGACAGGATTGCTTCTATCAATAATTTGCTTAAGAAATCCGGATAATTTCCGCCAGACCCAAAGGATAAAAAAGTAAACAGCCAGCAAAAGAAGCCATTTCATCAGGCGAATCCTTCAGACGGGTTATAGTAACTCGTTCCCTCCGGAGCATTCAATATCCTTTCAAAAAGATCTTGAAACTGGTCGGGATGTTTTATGAAATCGAGGTTGGTTGCATTTATAATAAGAAGTGATGATTGTTCGTAATGAAAAAAATAATGATTATAGGCTTCTACTAATGATTCCACATAGGCCGGATTAATATTTCTTTCATATTCACGGTCACGGATACGAATGTTTTGCATCAAACGCTGTGTACTTGATTGAAGATAAATTACAAGATCCGGGGTTTTAATGTTCTTCTCCAGCATGGAATACACCAGCTCAAAAAGCGCCAGTTCACGTTCTTCAAGCGTAATATGAGCAAAAATCCTGTTCTTGGCAAAAAGGTAATCGGAAATCAGGTATTTTTGAAACAGGTCTGGTTGGGAGAATTGTTCGGTTTGAATCCGGTAACGACTTAGGAGAAAAAACAGTTCAGTCTGGAAAGCATAACGAGCAGGATCTCTGTAAAATTCCGCAAGGAATGGATTCTCTTCATGATTTTCGACAATACGGCGCGCTTCAAGGGCTTCCGCCAGCTTTTCAGAAAGACTGGATTTTCCCGCTCCAATAACTCCTTCAACAACAATGTAATTTCTTTCACTCATTAAGAATACTCTTCATAGATTCTAACTGAAATATACATAATTTATCACTACTGTCTGGTTTAATTTTTTAAATATGTTTTAAATGACTTATAAACAAAGAATAAACTATGCTCTTTGAATTTTTTGATTTGAACTCCGTGTTTTGGCATTATACTCCCCTTAAAAGATTCAATCTAAGGGATTATAATGAACAAAGGTCGCACGGTGTTTTCCCAATTAATGGATATTATACCATATTACCATTTTCAAAAATGTGTTGATCTTTATAATGGAAACAAGGGCGTTCGTTCTTTTACTTGTTACAGCCAATTCTTGTGTATGGCTTTTGCGCAATTGACTTCTCGCCGAAGTTTGCGTGATATTGAAGTCTGCCTCGGTGCTCAGCGGCACAAATTGTACCATATTGGTATTAACGGTAATGTCGCCAGATCCACTATTGCGGATGCAAACAATAACCGTGATTATCGGATTTATCGTGATTTTGCCTATCATTTGATTGATATCGCACGTCCTCTGTATGCCAGTGAAGATTTGGGATTAGATCTGGATAAAACAGTCTATGCTTTTGATTCCAGCACCATTGACTTATGCTTGACTCTTTTTCCTTGGGCGACATTCAGAAAGACAAAATCAGCAGTAAAAATGCATACCTTACTTGATCTGCAGGGTTCTATTCCTGCTTTTATTGAAATTACAGCTGCGAATGTGCATGATGTCAATATGCTTGACCGTTTGGCCATTGAGCCAGGTGCATTTATTGTCATTGACAAAGCTTACTTGGATTTCAAGCGACTTTATACACTATCACAAAATGCTGTTTTCTTTGTCATCAGAGCTAAAAAGAACATGAAGTTCCATCGCGTTTATTCGCACCCTGTTGACCGTTCAAGCGGAATAATCTGCGACCAAACTATTGTATTAACTGGAATCAAGACGTCTCTTCTATATCCTCAACATTTGCGAAGAGTACGTTATCATGACCAAGAATATGATAATCACCTTGAGTTCTTAACGAATAATTTTAAAATTCCTGACCTGACCGTTGCAAATATATACAAAAACAGATGGCAGGTAGAATTGTTTTTCAAATGGATCAAACAACATTTAAAGATCAAATCATTTTACGGCACCTCTGAGAATGCTGTCAAAACACAAATTTGGATAGCTGTTACGACTTATGTCTTGGTTGCAATCCTGAAAAAGAAACTTGGATTAGAACAATCACTCTACATAATATTACAGATTTTAAGCATAAGTCTGTTTGAAAAAGTTGATATATTACAATTGTTTAATAATCATGACTACAGAAACAGAGTTGAGAAAGATCTTAACCAATTGGAATTACTCTTCTAATAAACCGGACAGTAGTGATAATTTATATATAATACGTAGTATCTGACATAAATCAAAATGAAGAGCAGGAGAAAATGAAAGAACACTGGATCAGGCAAGAGTACGTTCTTGAGTATTGCCAGCAATATTTTAATGACTTACTTTTAAAAGTTTATAGTCTTCGAAAAGAAGATAAGCGAACACCCCGCTGGTTTTTATTTATACTTATTTTACCGGAGAATTCTTATGACTAAACAAGATTTTTTGCAGATTACAGATTTCAATTCTGCGGAACTCAGGGAGATTTTTCACCTCGCCAAGGAGATAAAACGCCTGACCAAAGAGGGGCGGTGCCCGAAACCATTGGAAGGGCTCAGTCTTGGATGTATTTTTCATAAACCCAGCTTGAGGACAAGAATCAGTTTCGAAGTGGGTATTTCACAACTTGGCGGTCACAGTTTATATATCACAAAGAACGAGATTGACCTGGGTGTCCGTGAAACCATTGCGGATGCGGCACAGGTGCTATCCCGTTATCTTGATGGAATAGTAATCAGAACTTTTTCCCATAAGGATGTAGAGGAATTAGCTGAATACGCTTCGGTTCCGGTGATCAACGCTCTTACAGATTTTACGCACCCGTGCCAGGTGATCTCGGATTTAATGACCATCGAGGAACACCTTGGAACCTATGAAGGCTGCACGATCACTTACCTGGGTGATGGTAATAATATGGCGCGAAGCTGGATTAACGCTGCCCGACGTTTGCCGATAAAAGTTCGAATCGGCACAGTTCCGGACAGGCACCCTGGTGAGTTGGTTGATATAGCTAAAACTGAAGGAGCGGACGTTGAAGTAATTCACGATGCTGCAGAAGCCATAGCCGGTGCTCATGTTGTCTATACCGACGTATTCGCATCGATGGGTGAAAAACAAGAAGCAGAAGAGCGGGCAAATCTTTTGAAGGCATTCCAGGTGAATTCTGCGCTTATGGCGCAAGCCAATCCAAAAGCTATAGTTATGCACTGTCTGCCGGCTGAACGTGGACGTGAAATCACCGATGAAGTCATTGATGGAGATCAGTCGGTAGTTTTTGACCAGGCTGAAAACCGCCTTCACGCTCAAAAGGCAATTCTTGTCACATTGCTGGGATAAAAAAAATGGATGGAATAGGAATTCAGGAATTTATCACTGGTTTGCTAGTCGGAACAACTGTCGCATTGATTCTTTTCTTTTCTATTAAGAAAAAGAAACTTATGTCTGCGGAAATTGAGGTAGCGCCGGATGTTCTTGAGCTTGAACTGAAACGTGCCAAGAGACTGAATTACTCGATTGCAATACTCCTTTTTCATGTTAAGGATAAAAATGTCAGCCTGTTTCGTAAATGGTTAAATTCTTTAGGCAAAGAATTGCGGTTACGTGAATATGACCTCATTTTACAATGGACCGAGGACTATTTGATTCTTATTTTGCCGGGAGCGGAAAGAGATAAGGAAAATAACGCTCTAAGAACACGGTTCGACACTCTTCTGTTCGAGGCAGGCTGGGTTCAAATCCCCTATGGAATTGCAATGTTCCCATCAGATTCTGATGAAATAAAAGAATTGATAGGATTTGCACATAATAATATTGCATTGCCGGTTATAGACTCCGGATCGGAGCAATAATTGAATCAACAACCTGTCCCGGCACTTCGAAATATAGAGACGATTCCTATAACAGATAACGGTAAGGATTACATTCTTCTGAGAGATCCATCCGGTTTCTCGGAAAAGGTTCTCGCAGTTTCACCGGAAGTCCTTCCAATACTTGCACTGTTTGACGGTCAACATAGCCTTGATGAGATGGCTGAGGAGATCAGCAAAGCCATCGGCGAGCCTTTCCCCGCTGAAAACCTGAAACAGCTCGCTGATACAATGGAAGATGCTCTTTTCCTGATGAGCAAAAGCTTTTTTAAGGAGCAGAAGGAGTTACAGGAGAGGTTCCGGCTCAGCAAAATTCGTCAGCCGGTTATGGCGGGTAACGGCTATCCTGCGGAAGTTCCAGCATTGAAGGAATTACTTGAGCACTATCTCAATTCTCCCGATCCTGAAGATTTCGAGCCGGAAAAACCTGAAAAGTCTTTGCCGACAGGTTTATTGCTTCCACATATAGATTTAGTTCGTGGAGGTCCATCTTACGGGCGGTGTTACCGGGAATTCAGCAAGCTAACAGGTGCTTTTGATGAAAAGCCCCTTCTGATTGTGATAATCGGTGTCGCGCACGGTGGGGCGCTTTCACCAATTGTAATAGCTGATAAAGATTTTGATACTCCATTTGGCAGGTTCATGCTGGACGGAAGAGCAAAAGCTCTTGCACATGCGAGACTCGGTGACAAACCATTTGATGAACTATGGGTTCATAAAAATGAACATTCCATCGAGCTGCAAATTATATGGCTTCAACATATTCTCAAAGACCGGGAGGTGACTTTTCTGCCAATTCTTGCAGGCTCGTTCTCTGCTGGAAAATCAGGGAACCCTGCTGATAATAATGAAGTTAAAAATACTATTGAAACGTTACAGCAAATTGAAAATAGTCATGATGGGAATGTCCTCTGGGTTGCAAGTGTGGATTTTGCGCATGTAGGTCCACGATTCGGCGATATAGACCCGGTTGAAAAATCTTTTCTTTCACAAATTGCCAGGCGTGACCTGGAAGCTCTTGAAGCATTGAGGAATACTGATGCAAGGAAGTGGTGGGAATCAATTCTGAAAGACGACAATGAGCGGCGTGTTTGCGGTTTTTATGCTACCTATCTCTTCCTTGAGCTTGTTAAAGGATCCAAAGGGTTTATTTGCGATTACCAGCAGGCTGTTTCAAATGAGAAAGATCAAATGGTCAGCTTTGCCTCAGCCATTTTTACAGCAAACTGATCTAATACCGTATCAACAGGGCTGATAATATTTTATTTCAGATTGGAATGTATAAAAAGACTCCTGACTCCTCTAATCGAATTAGGTTTGATATATAGGTGGAATCTTTTATTATTGTGGTAAGCCTGATTTGTAGTCGGGGATATTGCTCATTTAGTAGAGTCAATCCAGAAAAACTCCTCCCTTTTCAGGTGCATTGAAATGCAATACAATGCATAATTTGCGGTGTTTATAAAGAAAGAATATTCCTGAGATGAAAAAAGAAAAAAGATATGATTCCCCGAGAGTCAAATGGCTTGACTGGAAGCAGGAAAACTTTGATCAAGCAATAGATGATGACAAGCCAGTTTTACTGTATCTAACAAGTAATTGGGGACATACAGTTCAATATTTTGAAAACAATGTCCTTCAGGATTCGGATATAGTACAGATTATTGAAGATCAATTTGTCCCCATTAAGGTTGATGTCCACCACCGTCCTGAAATTTTCAGCAGGTATAATCGTGGAGGATGGCCTTCTATTTGCATACTAACTCCAACGGGTGAGCTATTGTTGGGCAGGACAGCAATGAATCGCTCTGTCTTGCTTTCGATACTGGAACAGACTGCAGATTATTATAGGGATCATAAGGAGGAAATCCTTCAAAAAATCTTAGAAGCCGGTGAACCTTCTCTCCCGTTGTTAAGAGGAAGAGATGTTTCCGGTCAGATTGATGATTTGCCGTTAGGCACAATATTGAAGGATGTAGATACATTCTACGATTTTCGACACGATGGTTTCGAGAGGGCGCCTAAATATCCAAGAATCGATCTGCTTAAATTCCTGCTCGAGTCATCAGAGGAGAAGTATGTAAATCTTGCAATTCAATCTTTAAGTAGAATGCAGGACAGCGCTCTTCATGATCATATCGGGGGTGGATTTTTCAGATTCTGTGAAGATGAAGCCTGGAGAATACCAAGTTTTGAAAAAACGCTTTTTGACAACGCAGCTTTCCTTTCACTTTACCTGGAAGCAGGAAGACTTACTGGTAATGAAGAATTCTTCAAAACCGTTTCGGGAATCCTGAATTTCATGACTGAGGTATTAGGGGACGAAGAGGACGGTCTTTTTTATGCTGCTTTCGATTCTGACAGCATACCGGGTGATAAAACCAGCTATTATGGATGGTCCGAGTCGGAATTACGAGAGAAACTTGATGAGACTGTGGCTGAAGCAATAATATTGCATTTTGGTATTTCAGATCTGGCTGCCATACCGGGAAGTAAGGGTGAATGCGCACCTGAAAAACGTATTACAATCGAGCAGACAGCATTAAGATTGGGGTTGGAAGAATCTCTGGTTCATCGAATCATTGATAATGGATTACATTCTCTGCTTGAGATCAGGAAAGCTCGACAGGAGCCGGGAATTGATACAAATTATTTGAGTTCAGCTTTGGGGAAAACACTTGCTCCCCTCGCAGCGGCTTCAATACATACTGAGAAACCGAGGTTGCTGCAACGGTCTTTCGAAATAGCCGATATGCTATGGGAAAAAGGGCGTTGGGATGATGGTGGTCTTAAGCACATTTTAGATGAAGACAACTCAACCATTTACCTTGCCGACTTTTGCGAGGTCATTTTGGGATTACTGGGACTGTATAAAGTTGCCGGGCGCGGGAAAGACCTTGAAAGAGCGGTACAAATTGCGGAGTCAACGGTTGAATTACTGGGAGATGACGAGGGGCCTGGATGTTATGACTTTGTAACTGCGGAAGAGGAGTTTGGCGCGTTAAAAATAAAATATATGCCCTTTATAGATAACAGCCTGTGGTTAATGGTTTGTGTTGAACTGGGATATTTGATTGAAGATGAAAAATGGCTATCGAGAGCAAAACATCTCGTTGAATTATTAAAACCTGCAGCAGAGAGTTTCAAGCTGCAGAATGCAGTCTATATGACTGCTCTGAAACGATTGGTACACAAGCCGCTTATCATTGATATAATTTCAGGTGATAATTACGGTGAAATGAGAAAAAGATTGTTACGGACAGTCTCACCCGGGGTGATAGTGAGGACTTATGATCCCGACCAAAAGACAAGATGGACGGATCCAAAAAAATATCCGGGAGAAAACAAAAATTCACAGATAGTAATATATTCAGTTGACGGCAGTTCCATTGTTCATGATGATCTGGAGTCAATCAATGAAGTCTTGCATTGAAAACCTGAATAATACTACAATAAAGATTCTGAGATTTTAAGAAAGATTTTAAGAGATTTACTTTAGATAAATACTGAGAAATTGAAACAGGAGGCAGTGATGAAGAGCGCTCTGTTGCGCACATTAGCCGTATCAACGCTAATGCTGATGTTAGTATCGATAGTTTCTGCGCGTGATGAGAATAATCGATTGTGGGAACCCTACAACGGTGTTGGAATCCGTTCAGGTTACCATATTGAATGGTTCCGCAGCTTGAGCTGGAATGATCAGGGTGAAATGTGTGTCACCTGGTCGGACACCAGGGCTGGTGGACGAGATATTTATGGTCAGGTTATTACACCGGAAAACGGTGAGGTCTGGGGTGAAGGCGGTCTGATGTTGGGTAATGGACTTTCACGTCAGGAAGATCCGCATATAATGGCTACAAGTGATGGTGGGTGGATCCTGACATGGATTGATTACCGCTTTGATGTGGCGATTGAGGATATCGGCGATGTGTGGATGCAAAAACTGAATTCTGATGGTGAACCTCAATGGCGATACGAAGAAGAACCTAATAGCTGGGGAATCCCCATTGCACGTTTTCAGGGAAAACAAATTGCAGTCCAGACTTTCGACGATGGTGATGGTGGTGGAGTTGCCGTGTGGGCGGATGCTCGCAATGGTTCCGCCGACATCTATTGCCAGCGTGTCAATTCCAACGGAGAAGCGCCTCAGGGTTGGATAGAGAGAGATGCAGATTTTGCAATTGACGATACTACATACGGTACTTATCAGCCAGGAAACCTGATGGTTGCCGGTGGGCCCGAAGCCCAGGGTACACTTGAAGGCGGATATACTGCTGACACTGATGGTGCCGGTGGAATAATTGTAGGCTGGAAAGATGCAAGAGATCCCAACAATCAAAATCTTTATGCTCAGCGTATCAGCGTCGATGGAGAACGGATGTGGGATGTTGATCCGGAAACCCCCGATTCTGCCAGGGCATATCGTGGACTGCCAATTTGTCTCTGGGCTGATGAGCAGGATAACCTGAAGCTTTGTCCTGATGGTGAAAGCGGTGCTTTCTTTATCTGGAAAGATCCGCGGGAAGATTTCAATAATGATATATATGGTCAGCGAGTTGATGCGGAAGGCAACATTCTTTGGACTGAGAATGGAGCTGAAGTCGTCCTTGCTGATGCGGTACAAACCAAACTTCGTATCGTAAACAGCGCGCCCGGTGAAGCAATTATACTCTGGGAAGACCAAAGAGAAGACTTCTATACATCCGATCTGCGGATGCAGAAACTTAGCGGAGATGACGGATTGGTACTCAACTGGGGAGAGGTTGGTCAGGAAAATGACGGCTTGATCCTTTGTGATGCTGACCAAAACCAGTTTGAAGCCAGGATCTCTGCGGATGGTAATGGCGGAGCGCTAATATCCTGGACAGATGAAAGATTTTCTGAATTCCCCGATGAAGATTTGTATGCACAGTATATCGATTCAGATGGCGAAAAATACTGGGGCGATGAGAATGGATTGCTGATCTGCGATGCGGAACTTCAACAAACTGGAAATATCGGACGTATCCTGAATGATGATGTTTATACATTAGTATGGCAGGATTTCCGGAAGGGTAGTCCTGGATTATTTTACCAGACTGTAGATGTTGACGCTGGAAACGTTCTCCTGGAAGAGAATGGAATTGAGTTAATTTTCGGGATCGACTTTAACGCTTTTAAGGCACAGCCGCTTTATGATGGCGAAAATGTTTATGTCGGTTTCGAGGATAACAGGTTGGGAGGATTAGGAAAATATGCTTACCTGCAGAAGGTTGATTTTGAGACAGGTGAGAGGTATTTCGAAGAAAATGGACTGATGTTGACTCCCGGTTATCCATACAATGACGAAGATACCGTCCGGGTAAGGATGGATTCGGTAACCTTTACTATTAATAATGATGGTGATGTTTTCAGCGCCTGGCATGACAACCGTGAATCCTATTATTATGTCGTAGCTTCGCAGAAAGTTGACAGCGAAGGGAACCTCCTCTGGGGAAATCGTGGCGCTATTGTTGCCCCACCTGAAGGAGCGATGGGATCACGTGATCAAAGCAGACCGAAACTATTGCCGGCGGATGACGGAGGACTTTATGTCGGATTCGTCAAGTACACGGTAGATTTCTACCAGAATATCCTGATTCAACGCATGAGTTCTGATGGTGAGCCTCAATGGACGGAAAATGATCATAATGCGCTTGTGGTTACAGACGAACTTTTTGATCATGTTGTTGAGGGGATGACATTCTTTGATGATGGGTCGATTCTTGTCGTATTTAACCGTACGGTATCACCGACCAATTATGATATTCTTGCACAACGTATCAGTGTAGATGGCGCATTGATGTGGGATGAACCTGTAGAGATATGTGCTATAGAAGAGGATACCACCATACAGAACCGGGCGAAACTTGTAAATGTTCCGGATGATGGCGTTCTTATAGTGTGGGAGGATCAGAGACGTGGTGCCCCTATTAAAGACGTCTATGGTCAGGTTATTTCAGCCGACGGATCTGTGAGTTGGGAAGCGAACGGTGCACCGTTAATTGTGGCAAGTAATCAGCAGGAGAATATCGCTGTCGGTGTGCGTACCAACGATCCAAACTCCTTCTGGCTCTCATGGCAGGATTCACGTGATGCAACTGATCCTGATATTTATGCGCAAAGATTTGACTGGGATGGTAATCCATTGCTTGAGCCTGACTCAGGAGTTGTCGTTAGTATAACTGATCATGATCAGAACAACCCAAGGCTTGTTGTTGGAACTGATCAGGATACTTATATCATCTGGGAAGACGGAACAGGAGATTTCCATGTCAACCTGCGTTACACCCATCTGGATGAGGAGGGTAATCCCGTGGATGCTATGTATGAGACTGAGAACGGATTGCTTCTCTGCGACGCATATCATCAACAGATTAACCTTACCATGATCGGAGATGCACACGGTGGATTTATCGCTGCGTGGGAAGATTTGAGGAGTACCGGTAAGGAATTCCTTTACAATATCTATTCGCAGCGAGTTATTGATGATTTTGGTAATAGTGTCGGCGATGACAATTCAGCTGTCGCTCGTCACTGGGAGCTTGAATCAGCCTATCCAAACCCGTTTAATCCTTCAACCAAGATCAGCTTTACCGTTGGACAGGGTGCAGCAGTTAAATTGATTATTTATGATATCCTGGGACGCAGGGTAAATCAACTTGTGAACAAACGCCTTATTGCAGGAAAACATACTGTTACCTGGGATGGAACCAGCAGTAATGGCAGTGTTGTAGCTTCCGGTCCGTATTTCTACCGTCTTGAAGCCGATGGAGTAAATATTGCCAGAAGCGTGATCATGCTGAAGTAATTGTAACTACAGTTAAATT
This sequence comes from Candidatus Electryonea clarkiae, assembly GCA_030765455.1. Classification (GTDB taxonomy): domain Bacteria; phylum Electryoneota; class Electryoneia; order Electryoneales; family Electryoneaceae; genus Electryonea; species Electryonea clarkiae. Next base: position 78,249 of record JAVCCM010000161.1, read on the forward strand.
TATATATTGGCGGAGAATTCTCTCCGCCTTTTTTATGTCCGAAATGAATAAATGTTTATTATAATATTTCTTGAAATTTTTTACCTCGTTAATATAAAACACATATAGCAGTGCTAACAAATAAGTTCGCATGACTATAAGGATTATCATTTGATACATGTGAATGTAGGGGCAGGATTTATCCGCCCAGTCCAATTGACTCAATCACGGGCGGATAAATCCTGTTCCTACAACATGCGAACTTACTTCCGAGCAATGCTATACATGCACGATCTCCGGTTCAGTA
>JAVCCM010000037.1 GCA_030765455.1 Candidatus Electryonea clarkiae
AAGAAACAGGCAAACACCACTTAACAAATGTTCAGTTCTCCCCATGGGGAGAACTGCCTTAAACAAACAAAACAAAAACGGGAACTCTAATTGTCGTTGGAGGGAAATTATAGTTGACGTTGAACACCCGGATTCAAGAATCCGGGCTACCAACTCAGCTATTCATTGTAATTGTAAGCCGAAGAAGGAGCACATATCATATTCTCTTTAAGTTTAGACTTTGAAAGATCGACATTTCCAAATTCATCTGTCTTTATAATGTAACAATCATAACTACCAGAACCATACGACTCAGTTGCGCCAACTATCAGGTATCCACCATCGACGGTCTGGATTACATCGCGCCCCTCATCAAATCTATCTCCTCCAAAGGTTCGGCACCACAAATCATTACCTTCACTATCAATTTTTTTCAGGAAAAGATCTAAATTACTATAATTGCCATCATAATTTGTTGATCCAGTTGCTATAATTTCTGAATCAAATGTCTCAGTAACACCGTAACCAATATTGCCAACCTCAGTTCCATATAGATATTTGGTCCAATTTATATCTCCCAAAATATTTGTCATTATTATTTTTGCTCTGGGGGAATAATGCTGATCATCAGTTCTATAATAACCTATAGTTAAAATATTTCCATCGAAAGTCTTTAAGATTTTCAAACCTGTAAAAAATAAGAATCCAATTTCACGTCTCCAGGTAACTTCCCCTCTACTATTTGCCATCATAAACCAAGCATTAGCCCAACCTTCCGATAAGTTCATTAACAGTAAGTAATCATCATACAAATCAATAATATCCATCACATATAGTTCGGATGAGATGGAATCATTCGGAACTATTTTTTCCCATTCTATTGAGCCATTTGACTCCAATTTTATTAACCGTGCAGAATTATAAATGTCATTATCTGATTCTATATTTTCTAAGATGATATAACCTCCGTCATCACAACTTTTTACATTATTTAGATACTTTTGATTTTTTCTTTCAAATGATTTAGACCATTCCTCAATTCCAGAGGCATCCGTTTTCACTACAAGGGTTTCGGTGTTTTCATTATCAATTTTTGTATATCCAGCTAAAATATAACCGCCATCATTAGTCAAATCGAATTCACTTCCAATTTGCTCGTCATTATTTGTTCCAAAAGTCTTATCCCATTCAATATTTCCCTGATAGTCAATCGCAACCAGCCAAAGATCGGATCCACCATTTCCAAAGTTTTCCGTCATGCCAGAAAAAATATATCCTCCATCTGGCCTGGCTCGTATGCAATAAGCAGCATCGTTTCCAGTACCTCCTATTGTTTTAATCCATGAATACACCACAGGATTTGAGGTTGTTGTAAACGACCACGTTGGACTTGCAAAGAGGCTGTCATCTTTAACATTGACAACTAATTTCCAGTAATAAGTTATATTTGGTCTTAAATCATAGAGTGGACATATTGTGTCAGCTAAACCCGGTTTTAACAATGGAGGATGTGAATCTGTTCCGAAATACACATCAAAATTCACGGTGTCATTTGATGTACTTTTGAAAGTCCAATTTAAGCCAACATCATATATTGAAACATTCTCCTCCTCGTCTGAAGGTATAGGTTTAGATACGAGAGAAGTGTTTTCTTCAGCAGGTTGAGTCGGATTCTTGCTATCAAATTCGCATCCAGCTAGAGCAAAGATTGAGGCAATAATTACATTTAATACTGATTTATTTGCGCTTATATAGATATATCGTTGCATTATTTCTCTAATATAAAAGCATTATGCCCACGTTGGCTCGCCCAACGTGGATTCATTGTTTTTGTGATGATTCAATCTCAGATACGGGGATTACACTTTGGATGATTCCGCTAAAGGTCGGACAAGCCAAAGTGTTTACATGCTTATTCAATAGTTTTAATCCAGGATTTGTAGATCAAACCATGTTTGAACCTGTCTGTTGACAGCCTTGGCGAAGATGGAATCAAACATGGCCACTCGTTGGGCTACGCGACTCTCATTTTAACACCAATGTTTCTATAATTTCTAATTCTCTTAGCCTTTACGACAACAATCTCATACTCAACAATGTTTAAATCTATCTCAGTAGAAATCAGTTTTGAATATTCCCTTGGAATAAAGCCAAGCTCAATATCATTATAATATAGCTTAATTGCGAATGGATCATATTTGTTCTCAATATCCCTTTGATATAACAAATGATCACCTTTTTTCACCAATAGTGAGTTTTGAATCCTGATTTCATCATAAGGGATACCTTTTATGAAGAAAGTGAATTCTTTGGGGATATCAAAATATCGATTAGGGTTAAGTTTCACTGCTGTTTCTATTATATTTTGCATATCATAATGATTAACTTGTAAGGTATTGATATCTTCTTCTGTTAAATTTGCTAACCATCGAATAAATTTTTTGCCAGTCAGAGATCCAGATTTTTCATATAAAAGAAGTGCTATATCTCTGTTTTTAATACCTATTGATCTAGCCAAACATGCAGTTGAATTGTTTAGTCCAAATTTCATATAACTCGGCAGATTTCTAATATTTTCAGGAAGATCCTCCCTTTCTAAGTTAAATTTGTGCAAGAGAATTGTTATAAAAGAAGTAATTGTCCATGAGTATCTGTAGTAAAAACCATCTGATATAAGTAAATTTAGAATTTCTATTTTCTCCCCAATTCTCAGCCATTTTACCTGTATTTCTGCAATATCTTTTCCCTCTACCCACATTTTAATAATTTCATACCAAATTGACGGATTGGAATTTATTTTGTCTAATTTATATGATGTGGCTTCATCAATTTCTTTCCTGTCTAATAATTTTAGAAAACACTTGATAAATTCTAAGTATTTATTGTCATCGATTATTGCTTCAATTGCATCTCTATTCTTTACAATAAATCTCTCTATAGCTTGATTACTCTCAAGACAAAAACCAGTTTCACCATATACTTTTAGTAATTCTCTATCAGGCACTTTTTCTCTTATTTTTGAGATGGTATTTATTAGCGATTTCCTAATTGGCTCCAAATCAATATTCTTACTTTCAGCTTGTATTTTAAAAAGACTATTATTTATTATTTCTTCTATAATATTTTCGTCAACTGTGCCAATAGACTCTTCAATTAATAGGTTTAATAAATATGGTTCAGATAATATTTGAACATATTTTTCCTGAGTATCGTTGTCTATTCTCTTTTTAATCAGTGCATTAAGCACATTATAGAACATACTATATGCTGGTTCGATTTCATTGTAATTAGTATATTTTCGATAATATCCCTCATCCGTAGTACTATTAATAATAAAAATCACTTGTCCTTCTGTTTCTTTACCTGCTCTTCCCGCTCTTCCGATAATATTCCAGAAATCTCGCACTTTTATAAGAATTGGTTTATTGATATAATTAATCATAATTGAATGAACAATTAAATGTTTAATTGGGAAATTCAAGCCCTGACCAACTGTTGAAGTGGAGATCAGAATTTGTAATTTTCCAGAATTAAATTCAGACTCAACTGATCGTCTAACAGGTTCCGGCAAATCTCCAAAGTGAATTCCGATCCCTCTTCGAAGGCATTTTGTGATAAAGGATTCATTACCAAACCATTTTTTTGCATAATAGTATGATTCCCTTTCTTGATTATCCTCTAAATATTTTGGAATCTTTTTGTTCTTATTTTCAAGAACATCAATGATCTTGATTAAATAATTGCCTACACTTTCCACAAATTTTGGTTGAGAGCAAAATATTAAACAACTTCCATCCTTAACTAGTTCAAAACCAAGACTTGCTGCTGTTTGAGCTTTCACTGATTTTGTAGGGTATTTATCTGCATATTGTTTCACTCGAATTAAAGAGGGTACAAAAGCAGAGACTTGTCTTCTCTTTTTATTTTCGGTTTTGACATCTTTATATGTTATTCGTCCGTTGTTTCCTTTCCATTCAAATTTGCCAATAAGTTTTCTTGTTGGCTCCCATAACTCATCCGGAGGACTATCTTTATATAATAGTGAACGTATGACCTTTTCTTTTTGATCATTTAACCATTGAGAATATTCATCAGCATTAGCAGGAGGCATAACAGCAGATAAGAAAAGGATTCTAATTAAAGGAACTTTTATTCTTAATCGAATTATTAGAAATTCAAGTAGACTTGATCTTGGGCTAATATCTCCGACAATGTGCCCCTCATCGACAACCAGCAATGATACTTCGTTAAAGAAATCAGGATTCAATCTCAGAAGAAGATCAGTTTTTTCTGGAGTTGCTACAAGGACATCCGTATCCTCCAAGATAATCTGTTGGAATTCGTCAATTTCATAACTGCCAGACAGAGTTGAAACTGAAAAACCTAACTTTGAAATACATTTTGATAGTTCTCTTTCAATTTCATTTGTTAAGGCTCTAAATGGAGCTATATAGATACACTTTTTATTGGGATTTTTTATGAGTTGATCAATTATTGATAATTCTGCTATGAATGTCTTGCCAGTGCTCGTTGGCATTTGAATCACGAAATTTTTATTTTTACTTAGTAGCCCATGTTCTATTGCACGTAATTGAGAAATCCAAAATTCAAATTTTGACAATCTTTTATCATGAGCCTTTATCTGATTATCAGAATAAAGATCATTTGTAAGGAGTCTTATGTATTTATTCCAGGTAGGGTTATCTTTTATATTTTCATGCCTTAAAAGATTTTTCCAGATTGATCTTTGTAAATAAAGGTATATCCTCGTTTTGAGTAGAAATAATAGATGTGATATTGGTAAATTAGATTCATTCATAAAATATATATATACTTTTTGAATCTCTCGTTGAATATCATAATCTGTTCCTTTTAATATATTGTCGTAAAAGCTTTTTACGCATTTGTTGAATAGGTTATTACCTACATCAAAGCTATGATCATTCTGAACTTTCGAGCTGGAATACGGGATTTTCTTTAGTAATATTTGAGTTATATGAAAAATGATATGATTATCAACAGATAAATCAATATCATTATCTTTGCTTACTAAATTATATTCATCGATAGACCTTGCAATGCAATATGCATTCGCCTGATATCCTGCAATATCATAGCAAATCGAGGAAAGTATCATCAAATATTCTTTATCATACTCTTCACTAATCTCACTTAAATATTCATAGACCTCTGCGCACTCCTTCAATGATCTAATCGCTAATTTATTGTTCACATCTTCAAGAAGGAGAATACATCCGTTAGTTGAAATCGACAAAGACTGCTTCCATAGAAAATCCTCTTTATAAGTGGGGGAGAAGGTTTCACTAATTCTCCATGCTAATATTTGATTCTTATGATTTATGAACATTGGATTATCAAGAATTTCTTCTATATTTCTTTCCAATTTCTCTATGTATTGTTTTTTATTCATGATTCACCACTGATATACTCTTGCGCATTTGAAATTGCGTAATTTCTTATTTCTTTGATTAATTGTTTCAAATGATCAACTAAAACTATGGTTATTCCCAAGGGTTCCAAAGTGGGAGGAAGGTTTTCCAATTCTGTGAGTATTACTTTTTTAAATTCAGATTTTTCAATTATGAAAAAAAGTTCAAACTTTCTATCGTAATTTTGGGGGTTTTTAACAATATCCATATACATAGAAGATTCAGCGTATTCTCCTTTTTCATAGTGGTATCTGGATAAGAAATCTGCTATTCCCTCACCAGGTGTTTGTTCATCTTTTAGTAAACTATCATGGGCATTAACTGTAATATAATTTCCTTTTTCTTTTCTGATTAGAATTCTTGTTTTTATTTCATAATAATATATTTCCGAAATATTTGAAATATCATCATGAGCGATCATATCGGTACAGAAGGTAGATCGATTCTTATTGAACTTCCACCTAAGTTTTCGTAGCGGGACTATCAGATCGTAAAAAGATGATTCAATTACACTTGCGAGTATTTCGCCAAAATCACCTTGAAAAACATTTTTGTCGATTAGATTATTTGCAGAAGGGAAAACTTGTTCTTTGAGATATTTTAATAATTTCTCACGTGGTTCAGTTTGAAAATGTTCTTTTAAAAATCCTAAATTCCTGAATAAGTCGAGAACCTCTTTACCTAGAAATGTCTTAATATCGCTATCGGGTGGAGTTTTCTCAGAAAAATTTATCAATCTGAAAACATATGGAGAAGGATCAACCTCTTTGTCCTTTAACCAACGCTTTATCATTATAAGTTCTTCCTTACTAATCTACACAGTCTAATATATTCCAAGTTAATATACAATGATGTATCATTAGTATCAACAAATTTTTGTTTATAATTAATTGTTGATAAGAATACCTTCAAAGCGAGAAAATGCTTCAATTAGGAATTAGATATTATGAATTAGGAATTGAGGTTTTTATTCGCATTTTCTCGCGCAATGGTGTGAAGTTATTTCTTTAGAGTCCGACGGTAAAGAAATAGGTCCATTTCATTCTGATGGTGCGGTCGTCGGGGTGCCAGTGGGTGCGGTCGAGGCGGAAATCGGTGTTGCGGGATTCGTCATAGACTATGTAGAACCAGCTTCCGGGGTTCCAGTTCCAGGCGAACAGGAGATTTGAGGCGAACATCTCTTCATCCTTATCGAACTGGACGGTCCCACGGATGGAGATATTCAGCGTTGGCGACCAGCGTGTACGGAAACGGTTGATAATATAATCGGTTAATGCGCCGTCATTGATTTCGCCCGTGCCGTAGATCCTTTTCCAATCAACTTCCGCAGCTAATTCCAGGTTGGTAAAAGGTCTGTACTCGATTTCCGCTTCACCGCCGTGAGTATGCCCTTCACGGTGTGTGCCCTGGTTAAATTCCAAATCGATATCGACCGGTTTTCTTTCATCCGAACCGAACCAGAGCCAACGGCTGTACCAAGCCATTTTATCAGTGCGGAACACATCGAAATTATCATGGAATGGATAATCTGCATCGGTATATTCTTCGTCATCATCGGGACGGTTCCTGTAAAATCCTGTCCCCCAGTTCATACCACCGCCAAAATCCAGGTTACTCCGGGTATGGGCGCTGCCGTTGAAACTGAAAGATTTTTCATAGTGTGACCAGTTCGGCATCGCTTCATGGTAAAAATTCAAGTCTAATCGGGCGACTTCAATCTTGCCGCCTTCGGGATACATCGAATATTGCATCCAGTTCCAATTGTTCACGACTTTCGAATAGGAATCAAAACCAAGATCATTTATATCAAAATCCTCACCTTTGTAACGTCCTCCGAAACTACCGCGTAGATGATCACTTTCGAGATACAATTCCCATCCTGCACCAACCGGCTGCTTTTCTGAATCAGTTCGATCCAGACCCGCTAACATCAGGTTCATATTGTTCGATTTACCCCAGCGAATACGTGTATCGACAGCGGAAGTGTTGGCATGGTAATGATCTTCAACAAGGCTGGTCCCGGTATATCCTACGGTGCTTCGTCCGAGGTTCCACGTAATACGACCGGCGTTGATTGCCTGGACTTCGTCCTCATCCGTAATGTTCTTTGCTGATATTCCACTCATCCGGGCAGCTCCTCCCTGCCCTGTAACTTTAATTCCTACCTGGGGATCAGTGATTTTCCTCGTGTAAAGCATTCGGTATTGTGAACCACCGAATAATCCCAGTCCTTCCATGAAGAATGGGCGTTTTTCAGACAAGTAAACAGGATAATCACTAAGGTTAATCACTTCTTCATCAACATCCACCTGGGCAAAATCGGGTTCATAAGTAAGATCCACTGTCCATGTTGACGAGGGAATAATTTTCAGATCAATCCCCAAATTTTCCCATTCATTTCGTGACCCCCATTCCCCGGCGGCAGGTTGATCCCAACGTCCTATAACATGGGGCAGCACCTCAAAAGTCATGGAGCTTTCAATACCTTCGAGTCCATCCAGCACACCAAATTCATTCACCCGTAACCCACGCTGCCTTGAAGCCGGCTGCCATGTAACCCATTCATTGTACCGGTTGATCTGGCGGGTGATTATCATACCCCAACCATCTGGATGCGCTCCTCCATGACGAAAGCTGCTGAATGGAATCCTCATCTCTGCAACCCAGCCATCATCCTGACGAGACACAGCGGATTCCCAGACTCCATCCCATATCATATTAGATTGGACTTCATTCGTAAAAGTGCCGTCAAGCTGCACTCCAGCCGCGGTCAACCCGAAAAAGTATGCATTTCGCATGTCATGGAAAGTATCAAAACTTATATAAACAATATCCGAACCATCTTCCTTGTCACGTCTTTGAACACGCCCGGAAATACTGTCCGGAGCTGAATCCAGGCAGTGGAAAGCAACACATATAGCTTCTTTCGTGTAGAGAATGTAAACCCGTGTTTCCTGGTGAGGAGGTTTACCTTCATGGGGAACAAACTGGGTAAAACCGGTTGCAGGTGAAGCCAGGATGATTGAAAGAAGGCAGAGATATATACTGTTTCTAATTTGATGCATTTCTAATTTATTAATCGAGTAGGGTGAGGCGGAGTGATCTACTTCGCCTCATCCCTCTCACAGAACCGTACGTACGGTTCACGTATACGGCTCCTGTTTACTTTCCCTTGATATTTCAGACAGAACACCCTGTTTTCA
>JAVCCM010000031.1 GCA_030765455.1 Candidatus Electryonea clarkiae
CGTATGCTGCCTATGGCTGCCTTCAGACCCTGCCGTTGCCAGCAACGCCCTTGCCAATCGGTTTTACTTCCCCCAGATCGGGGTGTATTAATAAAATCAGGCGTCCACTCCATGCTGGGCACACATATAATATCATAGACAATCTATGATAGAAGCGGTATTTAATATTTGTATGTATAATTGTATATAATACATGATTATACATTCAGTGTTAATATTGAGGTATGTCTCAAATCGATCCTTATTTTGAACAAATAATCTTCCAAAATCAGTCTTATCTACATTCCAGTCGAAAAGAATCAATCCTATTTCCTTCGGATAATTTTGATCTCGATCTTCAATCTCGCTTGAATTGGAGTCCTCAGAGACAATAGTAAAAATATTTATATTTTTCTTGATTATTGTTGTTGTGTTCAGTACTCCTACCTATATTGGCGAATTAATTTTCGGGTATAATATTTCGAGCCCGAATGGGTGCAATTATATATCGAAAGCAAAAATCCAATTTGCCTTGGGATGGGTATTACTTCTTCTTTTCAGGACTGAGATAGTCCGCATCCAAAGTCAGCAACGTTGTAGATAACTTTTCTGTAAAATTTCGGGCGTATATTTATCATGATTAGAGAAGCAAATAGTCTTGAAGGATTATGTTTATTAATAGTAGATGATGATCCTGGCGTACGGGAGGTTCTTGTAAGCGGCTTGGAAATGAAAGGCGCTGAAGTTATTGAGGCTTTTGACGGACAAGAAGGATGGGAAAGGTTTCAGGACCATTCGGAGAGTATTGATGCTGTTATCAGCGATGTTCATATGCCGAACATGACCGGGATTGAGTTACTGAATCTTACAAAAAGTATCAAACCCGGAACTCCGTTTATGCTCATAACCGGTTATTCGAATGCCTATATGGAACAACTCCAGACTCAATCAACAAATCCTCCTGATGCATATCTTGAAAAACCATTTCGGTTTACACAATTACTGAGTAAGATAAAAGAAATGATAGAAAAAAATATTATGGAATCGGCATAATTTAAATTATTGATGTTATTGTTCAATAGAATTACCACCAGTGCATTTGCTACCTCAAACCTGTAAGGATATCGAAATCCGATCTTATTATCTATTTTCAAACCGATAAACGGAAATACATTTGCAAGAGTTATTGTTTGAATTTTGATATTGGTCAAGATTCTGTTCATCAAAAATAGTATCCTGTAAGACAAAACTTTTGATTAAAGGAGAATATCATGAAAGTAGTTTTTAGAATCAGTTTGTATTCACTTTTTGTCCTGTCATTCCTGTTCATCCCGGTCTCACTATTTGCGGGAGAGATGGAAGATGGATTTATGGTAAAAGGTGATTTCCGGTGGCGCGCTGAGTTGGATGGAAGAGACTTTAACAGCGATACCGGTCCTGGAAATTTCAGTGTACTGCGGTCTCGTCTTGGGATGGGATTAAAACAAGGCGATGTGTGCGGTTTTCTTCAATTCCAGCTACCTACTCAACTTGGATGGAATTCCAGCGCTTTGGCTACACAAGGCGGTGATTTTCATCAGGCATACATGAAAGTTAATAACTTCATTCGTGATGGTGTGTCTGTGAAAATCGGGCGAATGGAGATGAAATACGGTGACGAACGTATTATTGGTGCAGTAGGTTGGAGCAATGTCGGGAGAGTGTTTGAAGGTATTGTAATTAGAAACGAAACTGAGACATGGTGGGCAGATCTGTTCTATACTAATCAAGTTGAGCGGTACGCCGGGACACTCGGAGCAGCAGAGGTACCTGATGATGATTTTATCGGACTTTGGGGTGAATATAAACCATTAAAGCTGCAAGCATTCTTCCTGTCATATTCCACTGCCAATCCTAATGCATATGGTACTATGCAAAAGGATTTAGCCGTTAACACAATTGGAGTTCATTATAAAAATGAATATGAATCGAAGATTGGTGTTACTTTTGATTTTGCCAATCAGATGGGAAAACAGAAGATATTCGTGCCGTCAACTGAAATAGATATTGCCGCATGGATGCTTCTACTTGATATAAGCTATAAAGTTGACAATGAATTAATGCCGAAGATTGGTGGTGGTATTGATCTTACAACTGGTGACGATACCAGTAGCGCTAAAATATACGAGGGATATACAAATGGCTACTACACTGCGCACAAATTCCGCGGATATATGGATTATTTTGTAGCTGATCAATCTACAGGATTGCGGGATGTATTCTTATATGCCAAATTTGAACCCAGACCTGATCTTAAAGCTGTAGTTAAATTCCATAGCTTTGCAACGAATGAAAAATACCCTTCAGCCAAAGATGGCAGTTCTACTGATGCGCTTGGCAGTGAGATCGATATTGTCGTTGCGCACCCTTTGAATGATAACCTTAACGCATTAGTCGGTCTTGGTTATTTCATGCCAGCCGCAGATTGGCAACAGATTGCTGATCCAGGCAGCACTACAGGAACAAGAGATGCAGATAGCGGAGTATGGGGATTCGTTCAATTGCAGACAAAATTTGATATGATGAAATAATTTCGAACGTAGTTGTGCTGACACAAATTTACTTAGCCACCCGGATGTGTTCTGTCCGGGTTTTTTATGTGTTTATTCTTTGCAGATAAATAAGGGAAGTTTTGCGTTACATGGAAAAGCGAGTTACATTCCGTTCGTGATATATTTCTCAGGGTGAACCATATTACCGGAAATATTTACGTGTCTATCACTCTTAATCCACAACATTTTTCATGGTAATTCCATGAAAGAATATTACAGGGGTCAGCATGAAAATCTTTTATTACCCGCTCATTGTGTTTGGAGTACTCACTTTAAGTATTTTATATTCATCAAATTGTGTTTTCGCAGAAGATTCAACAGCTGAGATGAAAGTTTCGGAGGGTGATATTTTGGAACCCTTCATGCTTCCAATTTATGGTCAACGCGGCAAATACGGCGCCTTGCGTGATTACTGTGGTGAACCAAGACCGACACGACCCAATGAACCGCGCAGGCTTGTTGTCTTATCCTTCTTTGCAAGTTATTGCGTACCCTGTAAAAAGGAGATTCCTGAGCTTGAACGTCTCGCCGGTGAATGGGGCAATGAGGTATCGGTGCTGTTGATCTCGGTTGGTAATAAGATAAAAGATATAGACAAATGGAAGCTTCAGAATAAAACTAACCTTCCGATTTTCATGGATCCCTATAAAGCAACTTCAGTTGAACGATATGGTGTTTCTACTATTCCCACGCTTGTCATTCTTGACAAAAAAGGCGTTATCCAATATATACACCGAGGATATAAACCCGGTGATGAAATCGAAGCAGATAAAGTAGTTCGCAAGCTGCTTGCAGAATAAAAGCAACCAGGACGCGACAACATCCTGGGATGTAAGGTCGAACCTTAAAATATAGTCTAGTTGGTAAATAAGAAACCTGTAAGGGAGTAAAAAACATGATGAGAATTTGGCGAAAGACAACAATCCTGTTTTTCCTGTCTATGGTAATGTTGACAGCCATACTATTTTTGGGCGCTGCGAAATCTCCTGTCGGTAAGATCACGTTTTTTATCGGTGACATCAGGGTACGTCCAATTGGTCAAAAGACATGGGATAAAGCCAGCCTTAATCATGATGTATATAACGGCTATTCTATCCGCGCTGGCAAAGAAAGCCGGGTGGAGCTGACATTGGCTGACAAGAGTGTGATCCGTATTGGTGAAAACGCAATTTTTGAGGTTGAAAATCTCAAAATGAAAGATGGCAGTTTATCTGGTGAAACAAAGCTGCCATTTGGCAAGATGTGGTCCAAGATGAAAAAACTTGGCGCTGATGGTGTTAAGGTGAAAAGTCCGAATGCAGTCATGGCTATCCGCGGCACTACATTTAGAGCTGACGCGGCAATTGATTCGAGTCTGAGTCTCTGGGTATATGAAGGACAGGTTGACGTCAATCAACTTTCAAATCTTCAGCATGAAGAAGAGAAACAGCTACAACCTCCTCAGCAAACACCGGTTCCCGGTGGTCCTCCGGTGCCTGTGCAGCCTCCCGATAGACGTCCTGTCCCCGGTCCATATCAGGTCACACTTAGCGAGTGGCTTCAGATTACGGCAGGCATGAAGCTAAATCTTCGTTCAGATGGCATGTATTCACACGAAGCCTTTGATCTTGATCAGGACAAAGAAGACAATTGGGTTGGATGGAATATGAGTCGTGATTCAGAGATAAAATAATGTCGAAGCAAAGTAAGAACATAGTTCGGACATTAGTTTTTGCCGGCATTGGATTGGTTATTGGTTTGCTGCTCTGGTTCCTTGTAATGCATTCACCATTCGGAAAAGTAATAACCACTTTCGAGGATAAAACTTATGATTTACGGGCATATTTAACAACCGAAGATGTTGTAGAAAAAATAGAAGAAGTTGTAATCATTGACATTGATGGGCGCAGCATTTATAAGCTTGGACGGTTCAGTCAATGGTCTCGTGAATTATACGGACAATTATTAAAAGTTATGGATAAAGGAGGAGCGGCGATGGTTGCATTTGATATCCTCTTTGATCCTGATGACGACTATCACGCTGATTCGTCATTTGCATCGGCAATTCAGGAATATGGGCGCGTATGCCTTGCCCTGGATTTTTCAATGGCTGATTCAAATAGTTTTCTCTATGCAATGGACAAACCGCCCGAAGGATTTATAAATGAGGGGCGAACTATTAAATCGAAAAATCCTATAAAACACGCCTGGAAACGTGAAAGAATGGAATTTGGCGTAAATGATTTTTACAACAAAGCTGCTCTCACCGGTTTTGTCAATAACGTACAGGATGACGATGGCGTTATTAGAAGAACACCCCTGGTAGTAGATTTCAGGGGAGAATATTACCCATCGTTCTCACTGATTATTTCTTCTGCACTTATGGGTTGGGATCTGTCAACTATTGCGATTTCAGATGATGAGTTCTCTGTAACCGACTATGAAGGAGAAATAACAAAACTTCCACTTGATGGTCAGGGCAAATTATTACTCCATTATCGTGGACCTTTTCAAACCTTCAGATATGTGTCTTTTTATGAAGCAGTTACAGAACGAATCCCACCAAGTTTTTTTCAAGATAAAATAGTCCTTGTTGGAACATCATTTACCGGTCTGGCAGATCTGAAACCCACCCCGATTCATCCGGCATTTCCGGGAGTAGAGATTCATGCTACCGCCCTCCATAATCTCGTGGTAGGCGATCCCATGAAACATGCCCCGGTTCTGATCTCGTTCCTGGTTGTCATATTCATGACATTGTTTGCATCCATGAGTGTTGGAGTTCTAAGAGTGAAATGGGCGATTGTGTCTATTTTACTGCTGGGAATTGTTCATTTTTTCGTTTCCATATATTTGTACGATGTTTATAGAATTGCAAATCAAATGGTTCTACCGGGAATAGCCACGATTTTAACTGCTGTTGCTGCTATGAGTTACAAATACCTTGCTGAGGAAAAAGAAAAAACTATGATAAGGGGGATGTTCTCGCAGTATGTACCTCAATCTGTTGTTAATGAAATTGTCAATAATCCTCATATGCTGAAACTTGGCGGGGAAAGACGCCGAATGACTGCCCTGTTTACTGATGTGGCGGGATTCACCACGGTATCAGAAAAATTGACACCGGATGAGCTTGTTGGTCTGCTGAATGTTTACCTCTCAGAAATGTCAAAAATTATCCTTGACCATGATGGCATCATAGATAAATATGAAGGCGATCTTATAATGGCAGAATGGGGCGCACCAGTGTTCTTTGAGGATCACGCTTACAAAGCCTGCTGTGCTGCATTGAAAATGCAAAACCGTCTCGCAGAACTTAGGGAAAAATGGAAAGAGACGGGAGAACCTATCCTCTACAGCAGGGTTGGAATTAACACCGGCGAGATGATTGTTGGCAATATGGGATGCCTCGAGGTTTTTGATTATACGGTTATGGGTGATGCTGTCAACCTTGCCAGCAGACTTGAGGGTGCAAATAAATCATACGAATCGACAATCATGATCGGGATGGATACTTACGAGGATGTTAAAGATAAATTCGTTACCCGGATGCTTGATGATATCCAGGTAAAAGGTAAAAATGAACCCGTTCGAGTCTATGAACTGGTTGCTGAAAAAGTTGAAGAATTAACTCCTGAAAAGCTTGAAGTATTAAAGATTTATGATGAGGGTCTTGAGTTTTATCGTAACATGAATTTTGCCGAAGGACATAAAACATTTGAGAAAGCTCTTGAAATCGACCCTGATGACGGACCATCAAAAACATATCTTGATCGCTGTGCAAATTTTATACTGAAACCACCTCGTGATGATTGGGATAGAGTTTACGTCTTGACAGAGAAGTAGATCCCTTTCGTTGAAAGGGATTTCAGTTGGATAATATAAATTTTCTTCCGTTTACTATTTCAAATCCCTTTCAACGAAAGGGATCTACTTTAATCTTCCTCCAGATTTCTCTTTTCAAAAGGATTCTTCAACGTAATACCAGCACCATAGAAAATTCCGGAATAATCGAACAATAACTCTTGAGCACCCGGGTAATCATCACCTATTGTGGCAATTGCATCTGGAGTTGGCCAACTCCCGGTATCAATATTACCATTACGATTGTTGTTCCAAGAGTCTATCTGTTCTCCTCTCATATTATTCACTTTACTTTCCCTGTATCCAACACCCATATCCATACATACATAGCGAGTAACATTGATTCGAATTCGTCCCTCGATTCGTCTTGATGTGTAATCAGCTTTTAATTCGTGGTCATACTTTCGATTTATATCAGAATCTATAGGCGGATTAGTGAAGGACAAATAACGTTGTTCGGAGATCTGAATTGTCTTTCGTGCTTCAGCAGAAGCTGGTCCGATCGAACCAATTACACCTATTTCAAGCCAAGGAAATATTGGTTGAATATATCCCACAAAGAGTAAAAATTCCTTAGCAGTTGCAGAGGCAGTGTACGATCTTTGATCCGAGTATGAGAATGGGGGATTATCAGAATTCAAGGAGACTTCTGCACCAATATTCCTTATCGCTTCAGTTTTTTGGCTATAACTAAATCCTACCAGCAAATGAAAGTTCCACGGTATGATATTCCAGGGTTGATCATCAAAATTATAGCGAATACCTAATTTTAGATCTCTAAGCAGGGAACTTTCAAATTCATCCATATTATCAAAAGTATATCTTTCGTCTGGATTAGATACGGTATCATTATATGTATAATATGGTTCAAATATTACTCTCTGATCATGTTTAACTGCCCCCATATCAAGACGGGCTGAGTTGAATATTCCGGAAAGTTCAAACCCCCACTGGCTTTTTTCTTTCTCGAGCTGCCAGAGGTATTGACCGGAGGCGATTGATGATAACCCAAAACAAAATGATATCATTAACGTTAGTAGTAACTGTCTTGTGATATTATTCATGACTTTCCTCTCATACCCCTTTATTACATCCGGCTTTCAGCTCGTTATGACAAGATAATATAACATTGCCAAACAATCCAATATTTACATTGGTTGATAACTACCGTGAACACCATTTCAGTGAACTAACAATTTTATCGAATAGAATATCCTGATAACCTTGTGATCTCTGTAATAATTTCTGCTTTGGACAGCCCAGACCAGCTGCTTTAATGACCAAAATATTTTCAAAATCATCAACTTATGAACTTGAACAAGGTTGTTGAGAGACAACTGAAACCAAACTATGATAGCAACTGTCTAACATGTATCAAAGAAAGGAAATCCACGATGAAGAAACATATTCTTAATTCAGTTATTGTTATCTGTTTATCATTTTTTGTGGTATTTATTGCCATTGGATCAGTGCAATCAAAACCATACACTTATAAACTTGATGGAGTCTATTCAATTTCCCCTGACGGCATATTATCGTTAATCAGCGAGGATGCAGAAATAGTAATTAAGGGCTCGGATCGCACTGATGTTCATATTGTAGTCAGAAAAGAGTATAACATTTCCGGATTGTTCGTTGCTCATGAAAACGAACCGTTCGAAATGGATATTGAAGAAGATGATGGTAATATTATCATGCGAGAGGTTGGCGGAATATTCAACACGGTTGGTATCATGACAATAATGCGTGAGGAGTACGAAATTAGCATTGATATACCTACAGGAGTCAGCCTGAAACTTCGAGGAGAAGATGATAATTACCTGATCGAAAATGTAAATGGAAACATCTCCTTGAGGATAGAAGATGGTAGAGCGCGACTCAAGCAGTGTAATGGCGAACAATTCAATATTGAGATTGAAGACGGAAACGTTGAGATGGACAGTGGCTCAGGCATGCTTGATGTTTTTATCGAGGATGGAAAACTTACTGTCGAGAATGGAAAATTCAGTGACATCGATGCCAGTTGTGAGGACGGCACTCTCGACATAGAAACATCTCTTTCGTCAGAAGGTGTTTACCGTTTAAACGCGGAGGATGGACGGATTTATTTCAACGTTACAAGTGGGGGGGGCGAATTTCAAGTGAGGATGGATGATGGTCATGTTCGTGCTTCATCAAAATTCGAGCTGTTGGAAGAAGACGATGATAATGCACTATATCGCCTCCCAGGCGGAAGCGCAAAAATTAGAGCCAGGGTGGAAGACGGTTCCATTCGTATTCATGCTGATTGATATATAACTGTGTTCTGTAAATAAACATACTCAGATTGGGATTCTTCACGATAAATTCTTATCGTTGACAACACTGCTCTTCCCCGCTATATTCGACTGACAATTTTATTGCCCGCGTAGCTCAGTTGGATAGAGTGTCTGCCTCCGGAGCAGAAGGTCGCGCGTTCGAATCGCGCCGCGGGTACTTGTATATAAAGGGCTTACAGTGTTGCTGTAAGACCCTTTTCTTGTTCAGAAGGTTATTTATTAATCATTTGATAATAGGGTAGATAGTATGGTAAAGATGCAGTAAGAATGATCAAATGTGGTAAGAAGTATGGTAAGAATACTAAGTAGTGACATGTCTAATGAACACTTGATGTGGTAGGAATGTGGTAAGAAATGCAAAAAGACTACATTCTGCACTTTTTTATCCCAAAATTATCTTCCCTAAGAGGTGATCATTGCTAGCCAACATTCGGGGGGGGGTCCAATTTTAGAAGATCGTCGTTCCTATGCTGTCTAAATGTGATTCAGAACCAGTTTTGGGACACATTGTCGTCTGCAACTAAGTCGGTTGGAAATCAAGATTCATAAAAGCTATTGTTAATGCTGTTTGAAGCTAACTCGCTAACCAGATCACTTTTAGCTTGGGATCGCCCGTGTTCTCCAAACCTGTCGATTCAAATACTATAGAAAAGGAGTCTCTTTAAAACCACCCTTAATCTCCACAGGATCCAGTGCCGGTATCTCTTGCCGGACCTAACCTTGGGGTAGGGAAAGTACCGTTACGTCCCGGTAGCCCCCGCCCGGTGATATTATTATTTTTTTATCGGGAAATAGCCCTATAAATCGTACCCAATCGTGTGTATGCACCATCATATTACTTCTTTTAACAAAACTCTTATCCCTCCCAATGATTTTGAATCCTGAATAAGCAAACACCAATCAGCCTGAAGCGGTTATGCCTGATATAAGAACCCTTAAGTCCATTTAACTCTGACTTAACGAAAAAAAGTCTCCATAGGAGCCTGCATACAAGACTTTGTTAAGTTCTGGAGGGATTGACACCCGATGATAAAAGCACGTTATCACGGGAGCTAATTATGCGTCAGAATTTGAAGCTTAGATGCACGAGGGTACCCTTCACACAGCTAAAGTATAAAATCAGCAATGTTGTTTGTTCAACGTCAACTATAATTTCCCTCCAACGACAATTAGAGTTCCCGTTTTTGTTTTGTTTGTTTAAGGCAGTTCTCCCCATGGGGAGAACTGAACATTTGTTAAGTGGTGTTTGCCTGTTTCTTC
>JAVCCM010000151.1 GCA_030765455.1 Candidatus Electryonea clarkiae
ACGCCTGTGAGGATGAGAATAATTATGTTTCAATAACAATGACGCTGCCCGACACCACGGATGACATCAGTGATCCTGATGTCGTGCAGCCTCTCGAGTGGTCTTTCGACGGCGCTTATCCCAATCCATTCAACCAGACGTTGACTGTTCGGTTTTCATTATTAGAAACAGCGATAATCAGGGTGAAAATTTACAACCTGCTCGGTCAGGAGGTTGCGGAGCTGGCTGATTTGCCAATGTCAGCCGGAAGATATGCGCTGCCCTTCAATGGTTCAGAACTGTCGAGCGGGATGTACTTCCTGAAATTTAACGCCGGACCATTGCATGAAACAAGGAAGATTGTTCTACTTAAATAAAAATTCAGGAAATAAGAATATTCAGGGTTAACAGGATTATTTATTAGTATCTTAACTTGTTACAACATTCATGAGGCATTATGAAAAATCTCGTTTTGTTCATCTTACTTGCCTGTATAACTGTTGTTGTATCCGGTGTTGCACCGGCACGGGATATTGCTGTCGATCAATGGCAGCCTTTGCAGGTTAAGAACCTTGAAGACAAGCCGGATGGGTTCTCGCTCTCATTGGATGTCGTTCAGCCTGTGTGGTATGAAGTAGAGGGATCTGTTCGACAACTCTGGACTGCTGAGTTGCCAAATGGAGGACTGCTTTCAAAGCCAGGAAAACCTCAAGTACCCACCGCAGGAAGGCTTTTCCGTCTGCCCGCAGGAGGCAAGCCATTTGTTGAGATCATCGAAGTCGAGTACGAAACCATTGAAGGCATTGACGTTGCTGCTTTCCTTGGGATAGAAGATGATCTGGACAGTCAGCCGGATCAAAACGTATTGGGACCGGTCGTAAAACCATTAGATGAGTGGTATCCGGGGAGTTGGGCTGAAGTCGGTGAACCGTCAATCATGCATGATTTCCGGGTAGCAACAATGACCACATTTCCGGTGCAGGTCAATCCCGCAAGGCAAGAAGCTCGTGTAGCCTCCAACCTGAAGGTGCGCATCCGGCTCGAGGATGGCGATGACCGCAATACTCTTCCCGCACAACCAACCAGTATAAGCGAAGCTTTCCTGCCTTTCTACCGGCAGCTCCTCGACTGGGATGAATCCGAACTGGATGAATACACTCTCTACCGTGGTGGAGTACAAGTTGTGATGAGAGATGATGATGATTTAATGGAATTGATGCAGCCCTGGTTCGAATGGAAACTTCAAAAGGGATGGGACCTTGAACTTCTGACTGACTCAGATGTTGACTGGAACAACATTGATATTCGTGAGGAACTACAAGATCGCTGGGATGCATCTGAGATAAAATATGATTACGTGGTCGTTATCGGTGATGATCAGGGTGATTATTCTACTCCGCCGGGTTCAGGCACAGGAACCAACCAGGGTGACCATCCCTATAGCTGTGTTGCGGGTAATGATAACCTGGTAGATGTTGGATTGGGACGGATATCTGTTCAAGTCGATTCGCAACTTGTAACATATATCAACAAGGTTCTCGCTTATGAACGTGATCCCGATCTCGATAACACCGATTGGTATCTTCGTGGAATGCTTAATAAATCAGACAATCATCCTGGAAATTCCAAAGTCCAGACTTTGCGCTATGTCCGCAGATGTATGTTCGATATTGGTTATACCCAGGTTGATACATCTTTTACTCCAGGTAATGCTTTAGCTATTGAGAAAATTGAAGATGGCGTAAGCCTATACTGTCATAGGGGCTATATTAGCTCAGGTTTGAATGCTGGCCAAATTAGGAATCTTCAGAATGACTTAATGACGCCAGTAGTCCTTGATGTAACTACTTACACTGGGAGTTGGTCAAGCAATAATGGTATCAATGAATACTACATGCTTGCCGGAACACCCGAAACACCTCGAGGCGCTATAGGCGCATTTGGCATGGCAACAACCAGCTCGAGCCCTGATTTGAATAATAGCTACTTGGGAGGAGCAGCCTGGGCGATGCTTCAACTCCGTCTGCCTTGTTTCGGCGATATGACTACGGGAGCTAAAATAACTGGCTGGAATAATCTTTCCAGCAATAATCCCGGTCGCATGAATCAAGGCAACACCTGGTTCAACCTGATGGGTGATCCACTGGTCTGGATCTGGACAAGTGTTCCGCAGGTTTTTGATGTTACGGCAGAAAATGAGTTTGTACTGGGAACTAATTCATACAGCGTTACTGTCGAAGATGAGGAAACCGGCGAGCCGGTAGAAGAAGTTTGGGTAACTCTTTACAAAGTTGATGACAATGAAGAGATAATCGTCAAGGGTGTAACAGATTCGAACGGTGAGATCATTCTTGATATACCAATCCGTTATGCTGGTGAGGCGATGCTTACCGTGTCAAAACAGCATTATGCCCCTACACGTATTGAAGTAGAGATAAGTTCACCAGATTCCAGGATTGGGTATGTTGGTGTCCAATTTATCGACGATGGAAATAATGGAACTGAGGGCAATAGTAATGGAGTCCCTGAAGCAGGTGAAACTATAGGGATCAGGATCCAGGCGAAAAACTTCGGGGATGATACTGAAACCGGAATCGAATTTACCGGGAGAAGCGATGAGGAATGGTTAGGTGATATAGACGGTGAAGTTACAATAAACACATTACTTCAGGGACAGACAGGCTGGGGTAATGGTTTGATCCTTGTGGAAATAGAGCCGGAAGCGCAGCACGACTGGATTATGCATATTGATCTGGAAGCGACAACAAATGACGGTGGTGAATATGATGATATACTCGCTATGACTGTTGCAGCACCGCAATACCAGGTTGTCAATATTACGTTAGATGAAGATTTTAACCCCGGTGATTTCAGCGATCTCGAACTATCCCTGACTAATACTGGTGGCAGTGACGCGGGTGCTTCCAATAGTGTACTGATAAGCAATGATTACTTTGCACTTATTACTGAGGGTGAAGCTGAGTTTGATGAGATGGCGGTTGGTGATACTGCAGACGGTCTTTTTGAAATACAAATGCACCCATTGGCAATTCCGGGATATCCCGCTGATCTGTCCCTCATTGTGACAACAGAATCGGGACAGACCGATACGGTTTCCTTTGTAATAAATCTTGGTGAAAAGGAATCATCCGATCCGGTAGGTCCGGACAGTTACGGATACTATGCGTTTGATGAAACGGATACCTCATGGTCTGAATTTGTGCCGGAATTTGACTGGATTGAGATCAATCCGGACATAGATGACTTCGATTTTGAAGGAACTGAATTAGATATAGATGATCCATCAGAAAACCGGGATGAATCTGTAGTGATTGAGCTTCCATTCAGCATTCAATACTACAGCGAAGTATTTGATTCAGCAACTGTTTGCTCAAACGGTTGGATAGCAATGGGCAACCAGGGTGATATGCAGCTTGCAAGGAACTGGTCAATCCCATCTCCACTTGGACCGAACTATATGATCGCTGTAAACTGGGATGATATGCGGACAATCGAAAACTCTGGGATATTCACATATTACGATGAGCCAAATGGAAAATTTATTGTCGAGTGGTATAATCTAAGGGCAGGGACACAGGGTTACAACCGCTTTGAAGTGATTTTTTTTAATCGGCAGTCCCGTCCAACCTATTCCGGTGACAACGATTTTATTTTTCAGTATGATGATTTCAACTCATCCGGCAACAGTATGCAATATGATATCCCCTACTGGACAACAGGAATCGAGAATGGAACACAAACAGACGGTTTGCTGATAGCATATTGGAATGATTATTCACCCGGTGCTGCCAGGATACGTGATGATAGCGTCATATTGTTTTCAACAAATTACTATTCCATTTTCGGAACAATCAGTGGAACTGTTACAGATTTGAGAACCGAAGAACCTCTTGAGAGTGTTTCCATATTTACTGAGGATTCACTTTATCTCACCTATACTGATGAGTTGGGAAATTATCAATTTGAAAACATGCCTATCGGTGAATATGAATTTTATTATGTAAATGATTGTTATAACACTTCTTATTTAGACAGTATTATTGTTGAAGAAGAGGATACTACAACTGTAAATGTCAGATTGCGACATCCTGAAATAGATTTTGAACCTGCTGATATCGACCATGAACTTGTACACGACACCGAAGAAACGGTAGAAACCACCTTGAGCAATAATGGCAATGGTATGCTTGAATACTCCGCACAGGTTTTTTTAGACGATCCGCGTGAACGTCCCGACAGGATCGATACTTCCTGGAATAACCTTTATGCATTTGACCTCAGCCCGGATGAAACTCGTTACTTCGGTCTGGTTTATGCAAAAGGTGACTTTTTCATAAGTGGCGCCAACAACCTTGATCCGGTAGGTCCCAATAAGATTTACAGGTACGATAACCTTGGCAGAAATCTGCTGGAAACCTATGATCAGCCTGTTGAGGAAGAAGATCGAACCGCATCGGGTATGCTCGGATTAGCCTGGGACGGAGAATATCTTTACGGTGTAGATGATGAAGTAATCTACCAGATGGAAATTCAGCCCGATACTATTATCCTTGCTGATTCATGGGAAGCACCCCTGGAGGCTGCTCATTTCCTTGAATGGGATCCGTTGAATGACCTCTTCTGGATGGGAGATTATAACAGCGATATCTATGGAATCAACCGTGATGGTGAAGTTATCCAACGATTTGAAAGAGAATTCATCCCACGTGGTGCAGCATGGAATCCCACTGATGAGTCCGGCAGAAGTCTTTATTTTTTCACCCAATTGTCCTCGAGGAGCGATATTCAGGTGGTAAATATGAATCCTGAATCCGGTGAATCCGATCTGATTCATACCATACCGTACATCGCGGGAAGATGGGCATTGACTGGAGTTGACTTCTCAAGTACCTGGAATCCACTTGTTCATGTTTTTTCTGCGGTAATAAATCAAACCGAAGAGAGTTATGTGCAGGTCTGGTATTTCAATGACAACGAAATATTTTTCTCAATAAATAATCCCGACGGAACAGTGAATGGTGGTGAAGAAAATATTATTGAATTCATGTTTAACTCCACCGGACTTCCATCCGGATCTTACTCATTTTTTGTTGGCTTTGAAAACAATGCGTGTGAGGAAGAAAATAATTACATCTCAATAACAATGACACTTCCCGACACTACAGAAGAAATCAATGATCCTTCTATAGAACAACCGCTTGAATGGTCCTTCGACGGCGCTTATCCCAATCCTTTCAACCAAACGTTGACCGTCCGGTTTGCTTTGAAAGAGACAGCGATAGTCAGGATGAAGATATACAACCTCCTCGGTCAGGAGGTTGCGGAGTTAGCTGATTTGCCAATGGCAGCAGGAAGATATGCTCTTCCCTTCGACGGATCAGGGATGGCGAGCGGGATGTATTTCCTTCAATTCAACGCGGGACCGTTGCATGAAACGAAGAAAATTGTTCTTCTCAAATAATAAAAGATTACAAGACATAAGGATATTTAGGATATACAGGGTTTTCTATTTGACTTTCTGCTGTTTAGCGTGAGAGAAACGTATGAATTGCAGAATAATTTTATGTGAACAACACCAATAATGCTTATTTGCATAAACGATGATCTGTTTTAAAGACCAAACATGAGGTAATGATCATGATTTCTAAAAGCGCAGAAAAATCGCTCAGGACTTTCCTTGTTCTGATCCTGTTTTGTTCATTCAGCATTGATTTGTCTTTTGCATTCAACGGTGATCTCCAGTTGATTAAAAGTAAAATACAATCGGGAGAATTCAGTAAAGCTGAGATAATTGAATTACTGATAAATCCTTCCGGCGAAATATCCAGTCAATCCCATTCACAGGGAACTTCACCCAAAGTCATCAATCAACAGCATAATGGCGGAGAGCTGGATGATCTATGGGACAACCTTGTCAGCCTTAATCTTACTGAACTTGGATTCGATGGAATGTATGTGGGCGTCGCTGTATCCGATGAGTACATAATGCTCACCGACCTGATGGGGAATCAGTTAGTTTTACTCTCCCATGACGGCGAAGAAGAGGATACGGTTCCTTACGATCCAGATATGATTGCAATGGAAATGTTCGGTCCGATGGATGTTGGTTGGGACGGTGAATATCTGTACGGAGGGAATTGGGAAGGCAATGTTTTCAAGTTTACACCAGATATGGAAGAAGTCGAAAATATCGGAACTTTCGGATTCTTAGTCTGGTCTTGCGGCTATGATTGGGACAATGATTTTGTCTATGCATATGACACAAACACAGGATTATCCCGGATGGATGCTTCCAATGGTGACGTGGAAAACCTCGGTGGAAATGATGCGATGGGAGGTGTTTACGGAATTTCCTATATGCCTCTTGATGAAGATGGATACACTATCTGGATTATGGGGAACAGTGAGGACGAAGGTGTAGCGTATTTATACAAATTCAATCCCGACACGGAAGAATATTCGGAGGAAGACCCGGTAGAGATTTACGGACAGGATGATCCTGCCGGATATGGTATGTGCATTACCAATGGATATAATGCAAGCCGTTGGGATATTGCCACACTGGCACAGGGCAACGCCCTGATGCAAGTGGACATCTGGGAAGGTATGACCCGAGCCGGGAATCTGATGGGTGGAGTGACCGATTCAGAAACCGGCGAACCCATTATTGGCGTTCATGGTGAGGTGATTGATCCAGAGGAAGAGGAAGTTGTTGCGGAATTCGAGACTGATGAAGAGGGCGGTTATCTTGTCGAAGGATTATCAATAGGAACTTACTGGATCACTGTTGTAGCTGAAGATTACGAGCCTTATACAGTAGAAGATGTTGAAATTCTAATCGCTGAAGATACAGAAGTTAACTTCCAGCTTGTTCCAATCGAAGAATATTCAATCGAAGAACTTCAAACCCAAGTCGATCTTGAAACCTGGATTCGTACAACTGGTGTCGTGACCTTACCTGTAAACAGCACAACAATCGAATACACAGAGTTTTACATTCAGGATGAGACGGGATATGGAATTCGTGTTTACGATGAATTACCGGCTGATTCACTGGGACTGGAAATTGAACGTGGTTTTGAAATAGAAATTACCGGACAGCTTCAGGAATTGGATGGTTTAACTTATCTCATAAACTTCTACCTCGAGATTTTAGATCGTGACTCGCCATTACCGGACCCGATATATATATCAACTGACGAAATGGCAAATAATCAAGAGATGGAAGGTTCCCTGGGAAAGATTAACGCTGCACTCGCGCAAGATCCCCCTGATGAAGCTAATTATACTATCATGCTCGATGACGGAACTGGTGCTGTCGGTGTCAGGATCTGTGAAAATACCGGGATCAATCTTGACGATTATCAATCAGGAGATTGGATTGTTGTTGAGGGTGTCATCGGGTTGGATGAAGGGAATGTTGAACTTGTTCCTTCGCTGGAATCCGATGTTTATGTAATCCCGGTTAACGCTCCTTACAACCTGGAGGGTGAATTAATTGACGATGAGATGGGTATTGTCACATTATCATGGGAACATGAAACTGAAGCTCAACTCGATGAATTTATAGAATTTATTGTTTATCGTGAACGTGACGAAGTGGGAAGAACGACCGAATTAACATACATTGACACTATACCACAGCCGGAAGAATCCGGAACCTATACTTTCAGTTACATCGTAACAGCGTTATATGACGAGGGATTATCTGAGACCAGCACTGTCGAAATAGAATGGGAATATTATGCTTCTATCGTCAATGCAGATTCAGAAATTCCGTCAGAATTTTCGATAGCTTCTATTTATCCGAATCCGTTTAACAGTACGGCTGAGATTAATTTTGAATTGCCTGAAAACGCACTGGTTATTATTTCCCTGTTTAATATTATCGGCGAAGAGGTAGGCACTATATCGAAACGGGAATTTGCCGCAGGCAGACACTCAATTGCCCTTAATGCTGAGGATTTAGCAAGCGGGATTTATTTCCTGAATTTTCACGTGCCGGGGAAGGTAAATCAATTACGAAAAGTGGTGCTGATTCGATAACTCAATGAAGTTAAAGAAAAAAATATCAACAGTACAAAAGAGTACTATCTTGGCGAAGGCTGTGCGTAACCAAGACAAGACATTCGTTTTGATCAAAAGAGAGAGCGAGAAACATCATCATTTAAATAGATATTTTATATACTTTTATCTTGAGTAAGAAAAGAACATTCAATACTTATGTTAAAGATTGATTCCTTTGGGAGGGGAATATCATGAGGCATCGGATTGGATTAGCCGGAATCTTTTTACTTTTGATTTTCAGCAGGAGCTTTTCTCAGGACCTGGAGATAGTCACAACCGGTGCGAGGGCGCTTGGGATGGGAGGCGCTTATATCGGCGAAGCGAATGACGTCTCAGCGCTTTTCTGGAATCCCGCCGGGTTGGTGAAAATTGATCACCCGGAAGCAGTGTTTGATTACATTTCAAATTCCCGGGAACATGAGCCAAATTTTTATATGAAGAATTATGGCTATACAATAAACAACACAAGTGATTATAAGAATATATATTCATCGCTGGCGGGATATGCTTACCCAATCAACAGCCTCAATCGCCGTGTCGTCTTAGCCATAGCATACCAGCGTCAATTGGATTTTTATTGCAATTACAGTTATGTCTTCAATACACACAACTCCGAAGGAGGCGCCTACTCAATTACTCCCGGAATCGGTGTCGAGATTCTTCCATCCCTCTCAATAGGTGTTACAGGCAATTTCTGGAGGGGTACTCATCAATTAAATATTAACTATTATGATGATATATATAAGACGACGATGTATTTCAACGAAAGCTATGACTATTCATTCAGTGGAAATAACCTGACAGCCGGACTGTCAATTGACTTTGACAGCATGGATATCAATCTGCCGTTGAAGGCAGGAGCAATGATTCGCACACCTTTCGATTTGACAGGAGATTTCCAGTTCGACTACCACGATTTGGTAAACTCCGAGTATGGTTATTTAAATGGTGATGTCAAAATAGAGATGCCCATGATGTTGGGAGCTGGAGTGTCTTTGAAACTGGGAAAAGATGTCACTATCACTGCTGATTATGAAACGAGAATGTACAGCGACAGAGATTTTATATTAACTCCAGATGGAGATACGGTATCATCGGAAGCAGCCATATCAGCCGCTGAGGTTGACCTGAACCAGGTTCGGGCAGGATTCGAGTATCGAGTTCCCTGGCAAACACGCCATGTTCCGCTGCGCATAGGCTACAGCACTTTGCCAAAACTCGACTGCGACGCAAAATTATTTGAATTTGTAGAACCTTCCTACTCGGCTGTAACAACTAAACAGGTTTCTCTTGGATGTGGTTTGGAAACCATGTATTTCAATGTCAATACAGCAGTTCTTTTTTCCAACTATAGTACCGAAGTTGAAGACGATGAAATAAGAGAAAATACTTACTGGAATAAGAGAACAATTATTACAAACATATCCGTATTTTTCAAGTAGAAAAGCAGCATAAGATGGATCAGGCCGGAATTAGGGGGACGAATTAGGGGGACAGTAAATCTATTATGATGTGTATAAGCAAATATCAATACCATTCAATAATATAATAGATATACTGTCCCCCTAATTCACAGCAATCCGATGAAAATAGAGAATTGCATATGATCCAAAAGGGATGTATGTCCCGATTCCGAAGTATCGGAACGGCTATTTTCATTGAAGTGGTTACAATGTGAAATCGGGATACTGTCCCCCAAATTGCCCTGTCCCCCAAATTGCCTCAATAATGACGGGGCGGATGGTATTTTGACCAGGGACAAGGGAACGAGAAAAATGGGACTATGCGACATACCTTGCGACAGGGAAAACATAGATCTAATGATTTCCAATCAAACGGATATCGAATTGTCCTCACTTTTCTATCCACAAAATCTGGAAAACTCCATTAATCAAATTTTTATAGCAAGTAGAATGGCGATAATAGTCCACACAAATCCTGAGATAAGAAGGCGAAATGTAAGCGATATACTACTTGGAAGAAATCCAAGAATCAGCATGAATATTCCTGTTGCTAATATGCCTCGAACTGATCCATAAGCAAAAGACGATGATTCTTCTACGCCCTTTTGCAAGCTAAAGATTATATAGGCGACAAGAACGACAGTTGGTGCTGTCGAAATTATACCTCCTACCTTACCACCAATTTTTTCTGATAACCACAAAGCGGCTGCAACAGTGCACCCACCAACTAAAAAGTAGTAAAGATGCTTCATAAATTTCTCCAAAGATTAGAATACCAAAACAATCTAGTCGACAATTATTCCAATTGAAGTATCCCAGCCACCATCTTTGCCAATACTACAGAATGGGTGACTCCAACTTTTGAGTAGATCAGAATGAGTAATTTGAGTGCCTTTTGTCCAAACAGGATCGATGCTTTCAATAAATCGACCCATAAATTTATTTTCTAATTCATTAAGATGAATATTTAGTATCCTTTCTGGAATTATATCTCCTCTTATTAAAACTTCCTGAATATGCCAACTCCAGAATCGCATGAAGAATTTTGCACGTTTAAGTGTAGAATTGAGCATTTCTATTCTATAAACACCATTGGGGAAACGACCACACACATCGGCATCTTTTTTACATCGTTCGAATAAGTTTTTTAGTTCACTATAAATTTCAGAATAATTTACAATGTAGATATCGTGGTTTTCGATTGAGTTAACATCCAATTCAGAAATGGATAGTTGACGAATCCGAGACCTAGCATTCGTGCCAAATATTGGTCTTTTGTAAATGTCCCATCCTGTAAATGCAACTGGCGGGACAAAAAGCCCCAACAATTCGTCTTGACAATCACTGCGTGACCAACATCGCCATGTTGAGACCTTATTAATTTCTGATGGATGCGACCCATGAATATGAAGAATAGGCTTGCTAGCCCGGATATTTCACGAGTACCTTTCTCGTCCAGTTTTTCAATGCGAATAGTCCATATTTTTTGGACAATTTGCATTCCTGCGGCAATAGCTCCAATTATCACTTTTGGCGTGCTATATTGAAG
>JAVCCM010000056.1 GCA_030765455.1 Candidatus Electryonea clarkiae
ACATGATGCGTTATGATGTGTTTCTAAAAGCAGGATACCCCATTGCAACCGGCGTAATTGAAGGAGCCTGCGGTTCACTGGTCAAAGAACGAACCGACTGTTCAGGTATGCGCTGGACAAAAAAAGGTGTGCAGGCAGTACTCGACTTGCGCTCGCTAAAAAGAAACGGCGACTGGGATAACTATTGGAAATACCATATTGACTGTGAAAAACAACGGCTCTATGCAGCATGAGGTAATCTCAACTGAAATGAGCCAGACTCTAGTGAATCAAATGCAAGATTCAGGTATATAATAAATATTTGTTGACACTCAAACAACAGTCTATCGAATATTTCAATCAATTTGTAGCTCTACCAAAATATAATATTAACAATGGAGTAAAAAAGTTGGTAGCGATAAAGATGTATTCGTATAGTGTTATGAAGCTTTTACATGAATCTTTAAAATACACTGGCTAAGAATTACCGTTTGAAATAGCGTGGTTATTTGATAGGCGATGATGTACTAAAAAGATGTAAAGTTAATTCCATGTTAGCTGCTCAAATTGTTCTCAAAGAGGTGGACCCCATTGGTTGGACAGTTAATATAAGAAACTCATGGAGCTTCGCCGTATAATCTCATGAAATATCCGGGCTAGCACACTGTCCTAAATCAATTTAACACTTACGGAGGGAAAACGCTATTTATGTAAATCGGGTATTTGTCTCACTTTATGTGAAACACTACATGGGGGCCACCTTTAACAATTTGTAAGTTGCACCCCAGAGGTTTCATCAGTAATCTAATATTGACAATTGTGAGTACAATATTTTACCTTAGAAGGCATTCTACTTTCTCAAAGCTTGCTTCGATTAGCACTTTGCTCTAACGTTGGTGTGTAAGTGAAAGTATCCAAAGGCAGACAACTAAATGTTTATGTTCTTTTCTAGCATATTGTTTGTCCCCTGAAATATCGAAGAGCTGTGATTGATAACTGGGTGGATTCAGTTTTGCTTGATGCATGTCATGCGATATCTAATCGCTACGAGATCTACTTTGTAGAGAAAGGGTTAGAACGTACCGTATCCACTTTTTAGTTCAGTCTGTCACGAGTTAAAGCTCGATAAAGATCGTTCGTTTATAAATAGTAAAATAGCCCGAAAGATATATTCATCCGAGTAGCTTTAATCAAGATACAACTGTAGGATGGAGAATTCTAGACAATGGCTATTACATCTCAACATTAGATCATCAAGGTGACGAAACAAAGATGAACACTATTTAAATAACCAAAACATCAGGTAGTAAGTATAAATCACTCATCGGACATAGCTGCGAATTTGATACCTGTAGCTTGCTTCGGGGTAGTTCACTCTCCACCCAAGATGTAGAAAGTCTATACCACCTGTACCATTATTATCACATTGAGGTTAAAAGATAATGCATAGCATAAGTTGTTATCTTGGGAAAGTAATTACGATAAAAGTTCTAAAAGAACTTATATTTCCCATCCTTGTCTACATGATCAGCGTTTCCATCATTTCTACTGCATATAGCGCTGAAGTCCTTATAAAACCAGGTAATATCGTTCATATCACCGTACTAGGCTACCCAGAGTTATCTAGTGCGGTACTGGTTCGTCAGGATGGTAGCACTAA
Source organism: Candidatus Electryonea clarkiae (assembly GCA_030765455.1). Lineage (GTDB taxonomy): Bacteria > Electryoneota > Electryoneia > Electryoneales > Electryoneaceae > Electryonea > Electryonea clarkiae. The sequence goes on from JAVCCM010000056.1 coordinate 1,640, forward strand.
TTATCCTTTGTTAAGTAATATTCCAATCGATGGAATGACAATCCGTCAACTTCAAGACGTGTTACTACCAATATTAGCCCGGAATGTTGAGCGACCTAAGCTCTTTATCAATCTTGCTGAAGAGATTCAGATTGAGGTTTTAATCGAGGGTCAGGTTCGAAACCCTGGACGTTATACCGTTAAAGGACCCATCAATCTCCAGGGAGTATTATCCATTGCCGGTGGAACTACAAGAGAAGCAGATTTGAGAAATATTTCGATTAGTAGGCAAACCTCTTTTAAGCAAAAGGAAATTACTGTCGATATGTATCAATTCTTCTTAGATAAAGAAAATTTCCCAATTCCGGATATTAACGAAGGGGATATTATTTTCGTACCGATAATATCCTCGACTTCTACTGTGAGAGTAATTGGGGCTGTAAATGCGCCTGGATCTTATATCCCAACTAAAGATCAAAATATCATCGACATGATCAATATTGCCGGAGGAGTATCATCCAGCGGTAATCTTAATCATGTCATATATATATCAATACAGGCGAGTGACAGTAAATCGGAATTGATTAAATTAAAAGCCTTACTCAATAAAGGTCTAACTGATCAAATCCCTCTGGTTCAGCCAGGCGATATAGTAGTTGTGAGTGAATATAAGGAATGGCAGAAAATGTCATCATGGCTATATTTATTCAGGGATACCGCATTATTGCTATCATCAATAGTAATTCTTTCAAGACTGTAATGTAAAACTTTGAGTCTTTTATTTTTAGGGCTTTCCCTTGGTAAGGAAGATCATATTAAACAGGAACGATAACGTGAACGATATCTCTGAAGAAAGAATGCAAAATCCATCGCAATTTAATAGACACCTCAATACGTCATCTGAAGGAATCAACTTACTTGTGTTGCTTCTTGCTATTGTCAAGCGCCCCTGGATTTTAGTTGGAACATTTTTGATAATAATAATTCCTTTGGTATTTCAGCTATCAAAAGTGAAAACAGTTTATAGGTCATCATCTGTCATAATGGTATCAATAAGAGAAACCTCCGTAATGGATGCAATTTCGTTAGTTGAAGGAAGACGATCAGACATAAAGACTGAAAAATATTACACATCAATTCTTGATAGCAAAAATTATGATGATGAAATTGTTGCGAATATTGTTGATGAATATCCAGAGTTTAATGAAAATTCAATTTCGGGAATTGTCAAAACCAACATCGGTTACATTACTAATAGTCGCGAACCGGGCTTCATAAATATTTATGCTAAATCTCAATCAGAGGAATTATCACTCATTCTAGCTCAAATCGCATTAGATGTTTTTATATTTCGATCTATTGAATTGGAACGAAAAGATGCAATTCATATTTCCGAATTCATAGATAAACAGGTTATGAACACTTCAAAAAAACTTGAAGAAGCGGAAAGGCAGCTTCAGTCATTTCTCGCTGTTAAAAACATTAATATTATCGATGATGAGTCCGGAATTACTCATGAGTTGATTCAACTCGAGCAATTTTTTGCAGAGGCTGATGCAAATTTAGAAATGATAAAACTTAATATATTATCATTTGAGAAGCAAATAAGTGAATTGTTCGATAATATAGCAAATGAGTCTAATCTCAATAATGATATTGAGATTATCAGATTGAAAGGCAGATTAGCAGAAATACGAGAGACTCTTCACAATTTTGAATCCCTGAATTTAAATCAATCAAACATTCAAACCTTAAAAGACGAAAGAGAGCGAGTGCGAACCGAACTGATTAATTTGGTAGCAAACATTGCGACCAATGGCAGTAGCAATAATCAGGACGCAAGTATTTCTTTGCAAAAACTCGAAAATAAATTAGAAGAAGCCATGCTAGAACAAACGGGAGCGCAAAATCAAGTTCTGTATTATGAACAGCAAATTGACCATTTCAAGGCTGTGCACCCAAATCTTTCTAATGATGTTTTAGAGTATGCCAATCTTATTCGATCCGAAGGGATATTGCAGAAAACACTTGATATTCTATTAGAGAAACAAGAGGAAGTCCGGATACGGGTCGAGTCAGAGATGGGTGGAATCAGAGTAATTGATGAGCCACGTATAGAACAGCTTGCTCGAGAGAGATGGAAAAAGTTGATTCTTGGAATTATCGCTTCATTTGCTATTGGTATTGTAATATGTATAATGATAGATAGATTTGACGATGCAATTAAAGATGATGCAGATATTCAAGACAATTTTGGATTACCAGTATTAGGTACAATCCCATCAATAGAGTCTCTGGCTACAAGCAATACATCTGCCAAACACATCAAATTGAAGAAGAAGCGTGGAAGAGCTAAAAATGAAGATTCATCAATGCAGAATAGGTTAATAACGAATTATTCAGAAAAATCACCTTTAGCGGAAGCTTATCGGTCAGCCAAAATTGCAATCCAATTCTTAGCAAAAGATAAGTCATTAAATACATTTGTAATATCAAGCCCATCTATGTCTGAGGGAAAGTCATTAACAACATCTAATCTGGCGATTTCCTTCGCACAGGGAGGGCATCGAATTCTTATAATAGATTGTGATTTGCGTAAGAGCGTTATACACAAATACTTCAACATTGAAAGAAAACCAGGATTGACAAATTACATGTATGATGAAGTGGAATTGAAAGATATTATTAGAGATTCTGGGATTAACAACCTGTCCCTAATTACTTCAGGTAGTTCTTCAACAAATCCAGCAGAATTGTTAGCGTCACAAAAGATGAGAGATTTGATAGAAACTTTTAGAACTCAATATGATATCATTTTAATTGATACTCCACCGGTATTAGTGTGTTCAGATTCGAGAATTTTAGCGGATACGACTGATGGTATCATAATGATCGCAAAAGTGGAATCCACTAGAAAAAAAGCTTTGGATCATGCTTTGGAATCACTCAACACCTTGGATAATAACATTTTAGGTTTCATCATCAATCAGATAGAATTCCGATTTAATCGTATGTATTATTATTCCTATCATTATTATAAACCATATTCATATTATAGCGGATATTACTACAATCGACAATATTACGATTATGTAGAGAACGAGACAGAAGAAGACCAAGCTCTAAAATCTTAGTATTCTAGGCGTCTCTGAAAAAGGCTCCAACGAGTTGAGTAACAAGTATTTACAGAGAGTATTATGGTACTTATATTGCCAGTAAAACGCTAATAATGATAGAAAAGCTGGTGATTTATGCATGCAAATGTGAAGGTAACTGATCCTGATTTGTTTCGTTCCCGTTTGGATCAAATTTTAAATATGTCCCGTCCTTTGGTTGTTTTGGCAGACACGATTGACTGGACAACATTTGAAGATCGTTTTGGTTCTTTGTATTCAGAGAAGCGAGGTCGTCCAGGTCTTCCGATCCGTTTGATGGCTGGCTTGACCTACTTGAGTCGTATTTATGATTTGAGCGACGGATGGTTATAGAGATGTGGCTTGATAATCCCTGTTGGCAGTATTTTTGTGGTTATGAATATTTCCAGCACAGTTTCCCACTTGACCCGAGCAGCCTTGTACGCTGGCGCAAACGGATTGGTAACGATGGGATGGAGTTCCTTTTAAAGCAGACACTTATGTCAGCGAAGTGTTCCGGCACATTGACCAAACGCCATCTTGCCAAGGTGAATATAGACACTACAGTTCAAGAGAAGGCAATATGTTTTTCGACTGATGCCCGTTTGTATCACCGTATGCTTGAACATTTGGTTTCCCAGTCAAAGATATCCGGGATTCCATTGCGTGTCCGTGTCAGCAAAAGAGCCTTAAGAAAACAAGGTGGTTACACCCATACCAGCCAGATGAAACGTGCCAGGAAGCAGATGAAGAAGTTGAAGACTATGTTGGGACGTGTGATGCGTGACATCCGCCGCAAGTTTGGTGAAGATCCGGACTTAGAACTGTTAAGGCTTCTTTCCCTGGCAGATTGGCTTATAACACAACAACGTAAAGACAAGAACAAGCTTTACAGTATTCATGAACAAGATGTTGAATGTATCGCAAAAGGTAAGGTACCTAAGAAATATGAGTTTGGCTGTAAAGTAGGGATATTGACTACCAGTCGCGACAGTTGGGTGATTGAGGCAACGGCTTTTCATGGTAATCCCTACGATGGTCATACACTGGAAGCATCATTGAAACAGATGGAAGCTTTGACAGGTTGGATTGCAAAAGATGCTTATGTTGACCTGGGATACCGAGGTCACGGTTACGAAGGCAATACACAAATTAATATTGTCGGTAGAGGTGGAAAACGTCTGACCCGCAGTCAGAAACGATGGCGAAAACGACGTGCTGTAATCGAACCGATAATCGGATGCGAGCATCGGATGTTATAGTTCTTCCTAGTTTGAGGGAAGGACTACCCAACATCGGACATGAAGCATTAGCTTCAGGCAAGGCAATTATCGGTAGCAATGTTGGTGGAGTACCAGAACTTGTAGACGATGGTGTCACAGGTTATCTTTTACCTCCTAAGGATGTTTCAACCCTGAGTCGAGCACTGTGCAACTTGGCTCAAAATCCTAAGAAAATAAAGTTAATGAGCGAAAACGCACGACAAAAGGCAATCTCAGAATTGGATCATCGAAGTTTTGCACCAAATGTTGTGGATCTCTATGAAACAGTTCTTAAGGAACCTTTGACAACTTAAAATAAACTTTAGAAGTTATCTAAAAACCTTGAATACGTACCGTGAAAACCAAAAACTAAAAGGAAATATAGTATGAACATTCGTGTCGCAGTCGTTGGCATGGGATACTGGGGCAAGAATCTGGTCCGGAACTTCTATGAGATGGGTAATTTAAAGGTGATATGCGATTCTAATTCGTCTCGTCAAGTAACGATTAGCGAAAAGTATCCCGGAATTGAATTTAGGCAAGATTATCAGGCAGTGCTCGATGATGATTCTATTCAAGCGATCGTAATAGCTACGCCTGCCATAACACATTTGAAAATGACTAAACAAGCTCTCGAAGCTGGTAAAGATGTTTTTGTTGAAAAGCCTTTAGCCTTAAATGTCGCTGAAGGTAAGGAATTAATGTTAATTGCGGCTCGCAAACAACAGATATTAATGGTAGGACACATATTACATTATCACCCGGCGATAATTAAGTTGAAAGAGCTAATTAATGAAGGAACGCTTGGGAGAATTCAATACATCTATTCCAATCGTTTGAGTATCGGTAAAATTAGAACGGAAGAGAATATCTTATGGAGCTTTGCTCCGCATGATATTTCAGTAATTCTTGGACTGCTCAATGAGGAACCGTGCGAAATCACTTGCACTGGTGGGGCATATCTAAATAAAGATATCGCTGATGTGACAATGAGTCAATTTCTCTTTCCCAGTGGAGTTCAAGCTCATATCCATGTAAGCTGGTTGCATCCTTTTAAAGAACAACGACTTGTCGTGATAGGCTCAGATAAAATGGCAGTTTTTGACGATACAATTAGCGAAAAACTGAAAATATATCCTCATAAGGTGGAATGGAAGAATAGAATCCCAACGGCAATCAAAGCTGAATCAGAAGTTGTAGAATTACCAGTTGCAGAACCGTTACGAAGCGAATGTGAACATTTTATTTCCTGTATTGAAAACCGTACGCGTCCTTTGACTGATGGCGATGAAGGGCTGAGAGTTCTCAAGATTCTTAACGAATGCCAGAAATCAATGGATGGAAATAGCTACGATAATGAAACCAAAGAAGAAATTGAGGAGAAAGCATATTTCGTCCACGAAACTGCAGTCGTTGATGAACCGTGTGATATTGGTGCCGGGACAAAAATATGGCATTTCTCGCATGTAATGAAAGGGGCGAAAATTGGCGAACGTTGTATCTTCGGTCAGAATGTCAACATTGACGCGAATACAGTTATTGGCAATAATGTCAAAGTTCAGAACAATGTGTCAATCTATACAGGTGTAAAAATAGAAGACGATGTTTTTCTCGGTCCTTCCTGCGTTTTGACTAACGTTACTAATCCTCGCTCTCAGGTCGTTCGTCATTCCCTCTATGAAAAAACTTTGCTAAAAAGGGGCGCGTCAATTGGAGCTAATGCGACTATCGTCTGCGGAATCACAATTGGACGCTATGCCTTCGTCGGGGCTGGCGCAGTTGTGGCTAAGGATGTCCCTGATTATGCTATGATGATTGGAGTACCAGCCCGGCGGATAGGTTGGATTAGTCGTCATGGCTTACCGTTAAAGAATCCTGATGAAGAAGGTATCTATACTTGCCCTGAAAGTGGATTGCGTTATAAAGAACTTAAACCAAACGTTCTAAAATGTCTTGATCTGGACGAAGAGGAATCTTTGCCAGAATCTATGCGAGAAGGTAAAGTATATTATGATAGTTTAGTTCATCCTACATGAGCGGAAAGTTGTTTTCGAAACCAGAGTTGACTTAACAAATTTATTGTTGGAAGAGATATAAAGATGATAGTTCCATTGTTAGACCTTAAAGCACAATATAATTCAATCAAAACAGACATTGATTCTGCGGTCGCTGAGGTATTCGAATCACAATATTTTATCAATGGGCCACAAGTGAAACAGTGTGAAAAGGCAATCTCCAATTACTGTAATACTAGTGATGCAGTGGGAGTTTCGTCTGGAACAGATGCTCTTCTAATCGCACTAATGGTAGAAGGCATTGGCGCTGGTGATGAAGTTATTACAACCGATTTTTCTTTCTTTGCCACAGCTGGATCTGTAGCACGAACTGGCGCAAAACCTGTCTTTGTTGATATTGATCCGATTAGTTACAACATAGACCCGGATCAAATTCGTTCTAAAATTACTTCCGATACGAAAGCAATTATTCCAGTACATCTTTATGGCCAGGTAGCCGATATGGACCCGATTATGGAGATTGCAGAAGAGTATAACCTGACAGTGATTGAAGACGGTGCTCAGGCAATCGGAGCTGAATATAAAGGTAGACGTGCCGGCTCTATTGGTCATTATGGTTGTTTCAGTTTTTTTCCATCAAAAAATTTAGGCACTTCAGGTGACGGTGGGATTGTGGTAACTAATGATCCCAAACGAAGTGAAATGCTGATGATATTCCGTAATCATGGTTCTAAACCTAAGTATTATCACAAATTTATCGGTGGCAATTTCCGTTTAGATACACTACATGCGGCAGTAGTGCTGGCAAAACTCCCACATTTAGATTCATGGTCTGATGTTCGCAAGCATAACGCAGACCGGTATCGTCAACTAATTGAAGAGAAAGGATTAATTGACAACGGAGTAATATCTCTTCCTGTGGAAGTTGCTAACCGACATATATATAACCAATTTGTGATTCGGGCTGAGAAACGTAATGATTTACAAGCGTATCTTAAAGAAAAGAAGATAGGAACAGAAGTATATTATCCAGTTCCTTTCCATTCACAAGAGTGTTTCGCATACTTGAATCAAAAGGATGAATTCCCCGAAAGTGAAGCCGCTGCAAATGAAACTTTGGCTTTGCCAATATATCCCGAATTATCAGATGATCAAGCTATTTTTGTAGTAAATAGTATTGTAGGGTTCTATTCTGATCAACGCTACATTTAATTACAATTCCTTTGGGGACACTAGTAATGAGTAGATCGGATTTTGTATCCGTTATTATTCCTTGTTTTAACGAAGAGCAGCGAATAGCAGGTTGTTTGGACTCGATTTTCGCAAACGATTACCCAAATGACAAATTAGAGATACTTGTCGTTGACGGAATGAGTGAAGATAACACTCGCAAAATTATAAATAAATATATCATAACTCATAGCAGTATAATACGTTTAATCGACAATCCTGATCGTTATACACCCATTGCATTTAATCTTGGCGTTAAGAATGCACGAGGTAATATAATTATGATTATGGGAGCACATTCTTCTTACGCTAAAGATTACATATCACAAAGTATCCATTTTTTACATGAGTACAACGCTGATAATGTAGGTGGTTCCATGCGGACGATCAGTAGAACCAATACGCTTACTGGAAACACAATCGCGCTTGCTATTTCACATCCATTTGGTGTTGGTAATTCAACCTTTAGGACAGGCTCCGATGAACCCCAATGGGTGGATACAGTTTTTGGAGGATGTTATAGAAGAGAGGTATTCGACAAAATCGGATATTTTAATGAGAATCTCATTAGTTCTCAAGATATTGATTTCAATATTCGATTGCAGAAAGCTGGTGGCAAAATACTTCTCGTTCCTTCTATCGTTACCGATTACTATTCTCGTTCAGATTTGATTTCTTTTACCAAACACAACTTTCGTAATGGGATCTGGAGCATCCTGCCAATAAAGTACACTAAGAAACCGTTGAAATTAAGACACATGATTCCGCTTCTGTTCACAACGTCAATTTTTATTTTGGTAGGTTTGTCTATTATAAGGGCAATATTTTTATACATTTTATTGATTTTAGCAGCTATTTATATCTTGATAACATTGTATTACAGCTTTAAAGTAGCAGTAGTCAAGAAGGATTTTCGCTTTGTAATCTCACTACCTTTAGCATTTTTTAATTTGCATTTCATATATGGGCTCGGATCTTTTTATGCCTTGTATAAGCTGTTTAAGAAAGACAAAATATCTCCAACTTCATAATGATTAAAGTGATTATAAAACGTTTGTTTGATTTTGTTGTGTCGTTGATTGGTCTTGTTATCATTTCTCCGATACTTATGATCTTTGCGATCAGGATCAAGCTTGATTCAAAAGGGCCGGTTTTTTACAGAGGACAGAGGATTGGACTATATGGTAAACAGTTCCGGATATACAAGTTTCGAAGTATGGTGGAGAAAGCTGAGAAAATTGGTCCTTCCTCGACCTCTGGTGATGATCCGAGGATTACCAATGTCGGCAGTTTTATGCGACGGTTCAAAATAGACGAATTACCACAAATCATCAATGTCCTCATCGGGGAGATGAGCTTTGTCGGTCCGCGCCCGGAAGTTCAGAAATTTGTTGATCAATATACCGAAGAGGAGAAAGCGATCCTCACCGTGCGTCCCGGGATCACGGACTGGTCATCTTTGCAGTTTCCTAATGAAGATGAAATACTTGATCTTCATAAGGATGAGTACCCTGATGCCGATGAGGCATATGCGATCTATATACGCCCGGAGAAACTTAGATTGCAGCTCAAATATGTTCATAATAATAACATCGTTATAGACATTATTATAATTTGTAAAACTATTTTGGCAGTGGTTTCAAAGGTTCAATAAAGAAAGATAATATATTATGCCGGAAAGTCGGAAAGAGTTTGAAAAAGATTATTACAATAAATCCTCCAATTCATTCTTCACAGAGAATAATCCAGACAAGTGGAATTATGGTATTGGTAAGGATAATCAAATTCTATCTGCTCCCTACCGGTATATCAATAAAAAGTTTCTGAACGATATCGCTGGAAAGAAAATACTCGATTATTGCTGTGGTAAAGGTGAATTCTCAATCTTGCCTGCACTCCGGGGCGCCCGGGTTGAAGGAATTGATATTTCGGATAAATCCATAGAAATTGCAAATGCTCGAGCTGACTATTGGAAAGTTTCCGACAGGACAAATTTCCAGGCAATGGACGCGGAGAACCTGGATTTTCAGGATAAATCTTTCGATATAATCCTGAGTTACAGTTCTCTTTCTTACCTGGACCTCGACCGGACTTACGCTGAGCTGTCAAGGGTATTAAAAAATGATGGATTCATTGTCATAATCGACACACTGGGACATAATCCTGTCCTTAACATGAACCGTCGAAAGTACATAAAGGCTGGAAAACGTCAACAGTTTCATTATGATCATATATTGAAGTTCAAGGATATTATTTTAGCCCGGAAATACTTCAAAGTAACCAGTGTTCTGTACTTCGATTTGTTAGTGTTGGTGAGTTACCCATTCAGGAAGTTGCCCGGCTTTAAAGTATTATATTGGATGCTTCGCACTATTGACAAAATGATTCTAAAGATATCGCCTGTTAATCGATTAGCTTTTAAAGTTGTTTTTTCTCTCCGCCAGCTGGGTTAATTCACAAACAGTAGCATTAAAGTATAATCCTTGATTAAATTACACCGTTTTAGATGAAGAATTGTACATATTCTCATAAGTTGAATATTTAATTTTAAAAATCATTAGCAAAAAGAAAATAACGGATAGGAATATATGTATTCAGAAGAAGTGTTAAAAAAACTCTACGCAGATATGATTCTGGTGAGGTTGAGCGAAGAAAGTCTTGTTGAACCTATACTGAGTGGGGATGTTAAATGTCCTGTACACCTGTATTCAGGTCAGGAAGCAGTCGCTGCAGGCATAGGAGCGGTATTAAACGAAAAGGATTCTGCTTTCGGTACTCATCGTTCCCACGGTCATTATCTTGTCAAAGGTGGCAGTGTGAAGGAAATGATTGCAGAGATTCACGGGAAATCTACCGGATGTTCTAAGGGAAGAGGCGGATCAATGCATTTGTACGCTCCCGATAAAGGATTTCTTGGTGCTGCACCGATTGTTGCAGGTACAATTTCGTTAGCTGTAGGCGCAGGTATGGCTTCATCAATAAGAAAGGATGGTACTGTAGCTGTCAGCTTCTTCGGCGATGGTGCCGTTGGTGAAGGTGTGCTTTATGAATCTCTAAACTTAGCAGCACTCAGAAAGCTGCCTGTAATATTCGTGTGTGAAAACAACCTGTATTCGACTCATCTTCACATAAGTGAAATTCGACCCAATGATGAGATTTATAAAATTGCCGAACCGTTTGGAATAACAAGTTTCAGAGTAGATGGCAACGATGTGCTGGAAGTTTATGAAGCCGCAGAAAAAGCTGTGGAGCAATGTAGAAACAACAACGGACCTGTTTTTATCGAAACATTGACCTATCGAATGCGGGGACATGTCGGTCCTGACGATAATATCCAGGGCACACACACTGACATCAGACCCGCTGCAGAAGTTGAAGACTGGCGTCAAAAAGATCCTATTGAAAGACTAAAAAAGTATCTTTTAGAGAACGGCGTAGCAGATGTAGAAGAGTTAGATTTGATCGAACGAGAAATTCAGCAGGAAATCAATGAAGCCTACGTCTTCACAAATGATAGTCAATTACCACCAAAAAGCGAGTTAGAAAAATATGTCTTCAGCAAATAGAAAGCTACAGTATAGTTTGGCAATAAATGAAGCTTTTCATCAAATGATGGAGAGCGATGAATCGGTATTTCTGATAGGGCAGGGTGTTAAAAGTCCCTGGTATGTCGGAAAAACTGCTGATGGTCTAATTAAAAGGTTTGGGGCAGAACGGGTCATAGATACTCCTGTTTCCGAGAACGGTGTTACAGGAGCGGCGGTTGGAGCTGCTATCGCTGGCATGAGACCGGTTGTTATGCATCCAAGAATGGATTTCATGCTCTACGCTTTTGATCCGATCATCAATCAAGCTGCTAACTGGCATTATATGTCTGGAGGAACCTCCAGCGTGCCGGTGGTTATATGGGGCGTTGTTAACCGGGGTGGTGAGCAAGCAGCTCAACATTCTCAAGCTTTTCACGCCTTATTCAGCCATATTCCCGGTCTGAAAGTGGTTATGCCTGCCACTCCCTATGATGCAAAAGGACTAATGGTAGCCGCTATACAGGATAATAATCCGGTAGTGTTCATTGATGATCGCTGGTTATATGGTGTAGAAGACGAGGTACCGGAGGAGTTGTATTCTGTTCCCATTGGTGAGGGTATTATACGCAAACCGGGGAATGATGTGACTCTCGTGGCTGTTTCATACATGGCTCATATCGCTCACAAAGCTGCAAACTCCCTGGAAAAAGAGGGAATAGATGTGGAGATGATCGACTTGCGTACTGTCAAGCCCCTCGACACTGAAATAATATTCAATTCTGTAAAAAAAACCGGCAGGTTGGTTATTGCTGATGGTAGTTGGAAAACCGGAGGATTTGCTGCTGAAATCATAGCATTGGTTAATGAAAATATCTTTGACCACCTGAAACAACCGGCGGTCAGGGTAACCCTCCCGGATATTCCTGCACCGGCAAGCGCGGACCTTGAGAAAAGTTACTATCCTGATGAGGGAAGTATTATCAGTGCAGTTAAAAGTTTGATTAAGAATTAGTTACAGCAATAAGGATGTAATTGTGAGTTATAAAGTAAAATTTGTTGACCCGGTAAAAAACTACAACCTGATTAAGGATGAGATCGATAACGCCTATTTTGAGGTCATGTCAAAAGGTGATCTGATTCTTCGTGGTCAGTTGAACAGTTTCGAGAATAATCTGGCAGAATTTGTTGGGACAAAATATGCCGTCGGTGTAAACAGCGGTTATGATGCTTTGCATCTTTCTGTAATTTGTGCGGGTTTAGGTCCTGGAGATGAGGTTATTGTTCCTGCACACACCTTTGTCGCTTCAGTTTCTGCAATAGTGAATGCCGGAGCTACACCGGTCCTGGTTGATGTTGCGGATGACTCCAACATTGATTTAGATCAAATCGAAGATGTGATCACCGACAAAACCAGGGGAATTATGCCGGTACATCTGAACGGTTTGATCTGTGATATGGAATGTGTGATGGATATTGCTGAGCGACATAACCTGATGGTAATTGAAGACGCCTGCCAGACTCTGGGAGGGATGTTCAAAGGCAAGAGAGCTGGATCCTGGGGATTGACCGGTTGCTGGAGTTTTTACCCGTTTAAGATTTTGGGCGGATACGGCGATGGAGGCGCGATCACCACGAATGATAAGGATGTGGCATTATTGGCATCGCGCTTAAGATATAATGGTGAAGATCGCGAAAGTGGTGAATATTGCGGGCATGGCTACACCTGCCTGCTTGATAACCTCCAGGCGGCTTTCCTGGATGTGAAGCTAAAACATCTGCCGGATTGGATAATCAGACGTCGTCAAATTGCAGGGATGTATCACGCTGGACTTGCAAATGTTGGAGATTTATCATTACCAATTTGCGATAATCCTGATGTTCACCATATTTATCAGAACTATGTTGTCAGGACAAGGCAACGTGAAGAAATGTTCGATTTCCTGACAGAGAATGGTGTAGAAACCTTAGTTCACTGGCGCAAACCATTTTATCACCACGAAGCTTTAGGTTTGGAGGATAAAGGCTTTCCTGTAACCGAAGCAATCTCCAACGAGGTGATATCGCTGCCATTGAATGTTGAAATGTCCGATGATGAAGTCGAGTATGTCATTGATACGGTGAAGAAATTCTTCATCAAATGAGAAGAAACGAATTGTAATGAAAGACCTGTCATACAAAACTGAAAGTTTTACAGAATCTGTTATCCGGGAGATGACGAGAATTTGCGATGATGTCGGGGGATTGAATTTGTCTCAGGGTTTTCCCGACTTTGATGCTCCCGAAGAGATCAAGAAGGCAGCCATTGATGCTATCAGGAACGGTTTCAACCAGTACCCTGTAACTTTCGGTGAGCCGGAATTCAGAGAGGCAATCGCAAAGAAAGTTCAAGATTATAATAAAATCACTTGTGATCCAGCTACTGATATTACGGTAACATGTGGAGCTACCGAAGCGATGATGTCCACCCTGATGGCATTAATAAATCCGAGTGATGAGATAATTATATTCGAACCGTATTATGAGAATTATGGACCGGATTCGATTTTATCCGGTGCTACTCCTCGTTATGTAACCCTTTACCCTCCTGATTGGAATTACGACAAGGATGAATTAGCTGCTGCTTTTAACGACAAGACAAAAGCTATTATAATAAATACTCCCAATAATCCGACCGGTAAAGTCTTCACTAAGCATGAACTGGAGGAGATAGCAGAATTATGTATGAAGCATGACTGTTATGCAATCACCGATGAGATTTATGAGCATATCCTGTATGATGATGCTAAACATGTCTCCCTAGGATCGCTTCACGGCATGGAAGATCGAACCATAACTATTAACGGACTTACAAAAACTTATTCGGTAACGGGTTGGCGGATCGGTTGGGCAATAGCTTCCGAAAGGATTACCCAGCGAATTCGCAAGGTGCATGACTTTCTAACCGTTGGAGGACCGACACCTTTTCAACATGCAGGTCTTACAGCCCTCGCAATGCCTGAAAGTTATTATGAACAATTGGCATCGGGTTACTATGCTGCACGGGAGTTTTTATTCCATACTTTGAAGGAAGTTGGATTCAAACCTTTCCTGCCCAGGGGAGCTTACTATATCATGGTTGATATCGATGATCTTATGGAGCAGTTATCCGCATACGATGATTTCACGTTCAGCAGAAAACTTATTGAGAAAACTGGTGTAGCAACAGTCCCGGGAACATCTTTTTACGCTAACGGTTCCAAAGGCAAAAACCAGGTAAGGTTTACTTACTGTAAAAAGATGGACACTCTTCGACAAGTACGAGAGAAACTTCTTAGCTTGGTATGATGATGAGAATATCGATCATTCTACTCCTCGTTCTTCAGACAGTCGCTCCTTTATCGGCTCAAACTTTCCCCCAGGATTATGATTACTCAAGAAATACCAATATCCTTATTGATGCAGGATTAATGTGGGCAGACAATTCAACCTTTCACCCACTCGTTTGTGTGTCATCGGACACCGATACTACTGATGGTTTACAGCCAGAAGCATTTCAATGGGTGTATCGCCATCTGAATAATTATTCCAAATCAGTAAGGAAACTTCGAAATAAATCTCAAGACGGTATCAGCGTAATGATTGTCCCTGGTATCGGGGTTGCCGGTCAAACCGGCAAAGAATCTGACTCTAATTATACAGCGATGCAGACACATTTGTGGACGACAGCGCATTTTCGTAATAATTGGTACGCTCGTTTGCTTGTTCGCTCTACCAATGAAGCTGCCAGTTTGTCACATTATACTGGGATGGCCCAGGAAATTTCCCGTGCCGGTTTGACTACCGGTGAGATTGACCAATCGGTAATTGGTTATCGGAATGAGTGGGCAACTGTGGAATACGGTCGCAGCCGTGAAATTTGGGGACCGATGGCAGAAAATAATCTTCTTCTCGCCGGAAATTCACCTGCCTGGGAAAGAGTAATGATCCAGGTGAACTACAAACGGATGACCTATCGTTGGTTTTACGGTTTTCTTGAAGCGATATATTCAGATGGTGTCAACTTAAATCGTTACCTCGCTGGTCGTGCATTGGAGTACAAGAATGGACATAACCTGATCCTGAGTTTAGGAGAAGTATCGGTAATAGCCGGGCCTGATCGAATGTTGGACTGGGCTTTCCTGAATCCACTATCAGTACATCTTGAAATTGAGCAGAACAATCGTGAAAATGATGAGACGGGTAATCATTCCAATAATATTTTATTCTTAAACATGGATTATTTGTTGCTGCCTTCACTAAGGTTGTCGGGTTCATTTGCAGTAGATGAATTTCAGATTGATGTTAAGGACCGCGAAGAAGGAGTTGCCGACGCCCTTGGTTTTTTCAGTCGATTTGCTTGGACGCCGGTGCGTAGTCCGGTCGGACTTACAGTATTTGGATACAATGTCAGGATTGGTACTTACACCATGCAGCATTCTTACGGTTTTGCGAACCTGATCAGTCGAGGAGAATTGATTGGACATCTTGCGGGTAACGATGCTGATGACATTGCTTTAGGTATTAGATTCGTGTTCTCAATGCCGGTGTTATTAGAACTAAAAACCGGTCAAATACGATGGGGTGATAATCCATTGTCGAATCATCCTTATACCGGCTACAGCAGTTATATTAAGACATCTTTTCCCAGTGGTGATGTCAAAACTAACCGGTACATGAAGATCCGAATAGAATCCCAACCTATCCGAAACATCAGCATTCGTTTAGGTGGTCATATTGATTTGAGTCATTCAGGCGAAGATAGCGCACTTGAGACTTGGGATTTTTCCCTGCGATATCAATTGCCTCTGCAATGGTAGAAGAGATAATAAAAAATCAATTGGAATTAGCAAGTGTGATACTCCATACCCTGTTGGACAGTTAAGGTACTTCAGTTAGTTTGTATTTCAACACCTCATAAGGCGTTTTTCCTTCAAAAGCTCCATGTGGTCGATTCAAGTTGTAAAACGTTTCCCATTCCTTCAGCTTCTGGTTTAGATCGATATCGTCTGTATAAGTCAAAAGCTGGTAAAACTCATCTTTATCAGTACGGTGAGACCGCTCGAATTTTCCATTAAGTTGTGGGGATCCTGGTTTGATATAAACATGCTTCATGCCCTTGTCCTCAACATGCCAAAGGTCACTGGTTCGACTCCAGTATCACCCACTTGTTGCTAATCAATAAGATACGATTGTTCAACGTTCACCTGGACGATACGTCTGGTCAAAGAACACTTCCTTGTGATGACCTTCAAAAGCACGCCATACCTTCAGACGACGCTGAAGGGTCCGTAGTTGACCGTCTGAAAAACGACCGGGAAAGCGACGTTGAAGATCTTCGAAAAGGGTTTTTGCCTCAAGCCCGGAGTTCAACGACAATTTCGATTCGATACCATCCCAAACATCCTGGAAAGGATCTTCACGAGTTCGCCAGGTATGATCCTGCTTCAACTTGCTCGGTAGTTTTCCCATACGACGAT
>JAVCCM010000114.1 GCA_030765455.1 Candidatus Electryonea clarkiae
ACTCGATCTGCGTGCATTGAAAAGAAACGGTGACTGGGATAACTATTGGAAATACCATATTGACTGTGAAAAACAACGGCTCTATGCAGCATGAGGTAATCTCAACTGAAATGAGCCAGACTCAATTGATCAACTTATTAAGAATAGTCCGATATGGAAAGAAAAAGATGATCTTTTACAAAGCGTTAAGGGCATTGGACCCGTAACATCATCTACATTAATTGCAGAATTACCCGAATTGGGTCAATTGAATAGGCGAGAAATTGCAAGTCTGGTTGGAGTAGCGCCCTATAATGACGATACCGGAAATTGGTCCGGTAAAAGAAAGATACATGGGGGACGCTCCTCCGTCAGAAAAGCTCTCTACATGGCAACTAATGCTGCAAGACGATTCAATCCCACTATCCATAACTACTATGAACGTTTAACAAAAAAGGGTAAAGAACATAAAGTTGTTATGACTGCATGCTCGCGTAAATTGTTGATTATTCTAAATATTATGGCTAAAACCAACACACACTGGAACGAGCCAGCTATCAACTAAGACGCTTGACTATGAATACAGTCGCTACATTAACATGTATCAAATGATAATCCTTATAGTCATGCGAACTTATTTGTTAGCACTACTAGGACCCGGAAGTTCATGCCTCGTTTAAGTTGTATGAAGGTGGCGAACGCCCATTTTTGCATGTCAAACTTGGTTTATGGTACTACTATTGTATTATGAGATGTTTGGAGGGTTTCTTGAAAGCTATGCATCGTCAAGAAATCATGAACCATGGAAATATCTGGTCTATCGGTGAAAAAAAGAAAAACCACAAAGATCGCAGGGAATCCACAAAGGACTCAAAGAACTTCTTAGCGAACTTAGCGCCTGCATTGTGTTCTCTGCGGTAAAATCAATAAAGTAAATCCTACACACGATTTGATGTCCCGAACTGGTTTTAATGCGGTAAAAATAAAAAGAGTCTGATACAGAAATATTATCCTGTGTCAGACTCTTCGTAATTTTATATGAAACTTTAACTATTAATCATCGAATGTCTTAAGTCCAACTTCTCTATCCCTGGACAAATATTCAACAATTTCCTCGGTGCTTCTTCGGGGACGTGCCTTATCACTTGACAAATCTGGGTCAAGGTAACGGAATTCTCCTTCATAAACCCATGCATTTATCCTGTCCACTCGGTGGGGTTCTTCCATATAATAATAGGGACCGTTGAACGTTGCGTAACCCAGATCAGAATATCCCACAAAAGGCATAACATAATTAATATGTCCACCTCTCCAGGATGAGTCCAGGCAGGTACAACTGAAAATGTTGTTTTCATAATCCCAGACACCTGCGGCAGTTCCTTCGTAGTAGTTTGGACCAGAGTAATATGCCATGGAACCTCTATACGTAACTACATCCCTGTTGGTACGATTGCGAGCTTCACGCAAACGAATATCCCAACCATCTACATCAGTAACAATGACATGGTAAATACCTAAATCATCAATTTCGTCACGCAACTTCTGCTTTAACTCCTCCGTGGTCATTTCACTTCCCATCAAGATTCCATCAGGGGAAAAGACTTGTCCTGGCTGGTCATCTGATGATGATTTTGAACATCCCACGAGCAAAAGGATAATATACAATCCAGGAAAAAATGCCGACCAAAATTTCACTTCAGACTCCTAAACAAAGAATTTTTGATAATTCTTAATAACATACAATTGTAATCCCAAAATATAGTTGATTATATATTTAATTACAAGCAAATTTGTACACATAATAATAAGAGTGTCACAACCCTTAAGGTTGCTATAGAATGTGTTTGTCAGCATCAACTCTCGACTTGATTATCCCTTCAAATAATCCAAGACCTTCAAGCCATTTGAGCAGTTTTCTTAATATTCTGTGTGGAGTTCCTGTTACAATTGCCAACCTGGTCTCCCTGGTTATCTCTTCAGAGAGCAGGCTGAGCTCTCGCTCCATATCTTCTCTACTCATATCACTGTTAGAATTCATGCCACTTCCGATATACTCTGGTTAATCCATTAGATTTAAAATCGCCTCGGCAGCTCTTTTTGCAGCATCTCCATCCATCTCTCCCACCATTCGAGGGCCATATTGGTCACGGAGTTGCTTTTTTTCGTTCGGATCTCTGAAACTTCTGTCAACAGCTTCAATCAATTCGTCCAGAGTTTCTACTCGTAGCGCAACATCTCGCCAAATATATTCTATATCATTTTTGTTATAGTTGTAGAATTTTTTCTGATACGGGCTATCGATCAGAACTACAGGCTTGCCAAGTGCTATCGCCTCCATAAAGGCAGTAGAGACATCGGATATAACAACGTCAGCAGCTATTAAAGCTGTGGTTATATCGTTTCCTTCAATGAAGGTTACCCTCTCCTCGAGTTTAGCCAGGAGTCGGTACATTTTGAACCATTTTTCAGACGATACTTCGTGAAGCTTAATCAGAAGATATCGGTCATTTTCTACCAATTTTCTTATTTTATCCGTTACTACCGGTACTGCTGAGAGTTCTATATTAAATGTTGGTGCGAAAGTAATAACCTCCGCATCCTGCGGAATATTGAAGGAATCACGAATCTCACTGCGACTGATTTTCCCACTTATAAAATCGTCAAATTTAACCCATCCTGTCGCAACAACAGCAGTATTTAAAACAGAATTTAAAAGTTCGGCGTGATATTCCCCCGGCACGCAGACAAGATCAGAAGCGTTGTCACGCTTCATGAATCGAGATTTAGTATAGAAAAAACCTTTGCTTACGAGTCCATGAGTTACATTTACTTTTTTCCCACCCCAGACAACATTCCTGTAATCTGCTTCTGCCAAAATTGATATATCAGGCTTCCATACCTTTACATCATCTTCACTGATCCATATGTACCCATTTTCTGAAAGATCTTTAAGATCGGGTTCCTTTAGACCATTATCTGGCGAGGAGAAACGAATCTCCACATTTTTTCCATAACTGTTCATCCACCTCGCAATTGGCTCGAGGTGAGGAAGGTGAAAGTTCTTCAATGCATAAAAAAGGATTTTTGTCATCAATATTCCAATGTATTAAAACTTAAATTGCATCATTGAAATTCCAGTCTTTTTCTTAACCATCACGAGAATAATCAATCCCGAAACCACCTGACCTGTAACTAATGCAGTTGCAGCACCTGCCATCCCGTAACGAGGGATCAGTATCAAATTCATAGCAATATTTACCAGGGCACTTATTCCTGTTCCGATTGCAGCAGCTCGTTCATTGCCAGACATTTGTAAGATAATGTTTCCTGAACCGAATGCTACAACTACCAATTGACCTATAGTCATAATAATCAGTGATTCATAACCGACAATAAATTCGGGACCAAACAGCAATAGATAGTACTTCCCAAAAAAAGTTAAAGCTAAAGCAATTGGAAAAGCAACGATTATACCGATTCTTGTAACTTTTTTTACAATGCTCTGTAAACGCTTTAGCTCACCTGTGGCCCAATGCTTTGCAATAATTGGAGCAAATGCCGCATTTGCAGCGAAAAGAACGATCAATACAAGAACCGCGCCGCGATTGGCAGCTGAGTAAATACCTGCAATCTTTGCACCTTTCATCGCCCCGATCATCAGGATATCAACTCGAGCATTAATCACTTGAATACTCACTACAGCCAGCATCGGTAAAGCAACTTTCATCCACCGCTTTGAAAGCATCCTTGGGGTTGCTGTCAAAACTTCGTTCGGAATAGAAAAGTGTGATTTTATCCATATATATATTAATATTAGCGCAAGGGCGATCAAGTTCAATAGCAGAGCAATTTCAGCGGTGAGAGGTCTGTTTCCAGCGTTAAGAAAAACTATGATAAAGATCAAAAGCAAAAGTGGGTAAAAGAGCATCTCCCCTGCATGACTCAGCGAAATTCGTCCCAATCCCTGTAAAATTGATTGACGAAGTCTAAGAAATGCGAAGACAGGAAGTATGGGCATTGCTACCCACAGGACGGTAAGCATATTTGAATCAAACGAGTCGAGATAAGGCTCAATAAGAAAAAAGATGAGTGAGGTAAGAAAAGCTAAAAGTATTGAAAAAAGGAAAACGATCTGGTGAGATCTTCTTAAAATTCCGCGAAAAAGTCCCCATTCAGATTTTGTTGAGTAGGCTGAAATATCCCTTACGAGGAGACGATCAAAACCTAACAGAGCTGGAACAAGAAGAAGTAGAATAGTGGAAACAGCATATATGTATGTGCCGTATTTTGATGCCCCAAGCACTCTTGACAGGAGAATATTCAGACCCAGACCAAGAACGATTGCGGCTCCCTTGAGCAGAAAACCACCAGCCATACCTTTAGCCAGTTCCCGTCCTTGATCGCCATCCTCAAACAGACGCTTCGCCTCGTCGTAGATTCGGAATACAGATGACCTGTTTTCTCTCATTGTCAGATTCTACGCGTCAAAACATTTTTCCTGCTCAATAAGAGATAGTGTATCCCAATTAATACGAGAATTATGATCAGTGCAGTTACACTGATAGCATTACCGCTTCTGAGCTCAGGAAGTTCGAACTCCATGCTGACAATATGCTCACCAGCGGGAACGACTACGCCTCGGAGCCCATAATCAGTTCGCCAGATCTTCGTTTCTTTGCCATCTACGAAAGCTCTCCAACCACCAGGATAGTATATCTCGCTAACAACCATGAACGACTCTTCACTGGTGGTTGTGTTTATCACAAATTTATGGGCACCGTAAGTTTCTGTGGGAACAATAGCAAGGTTAGTTGTGTCTGTATTGTTCAAAACAAAATCGGGTTCTTCGCTGAGTAGTGCAACCTTCGATGGATCAAAATCTGGCTGAATCAACTCATCCATGAGGGCTTCCGGGTCCTCTATAAACCTGACCTCATTCACAAACCACGCTCTTGGTAAGGCATAAGGATTTTTGTATATCATCTGACGTGTGGATGTATCTGCGAAGACCTCTTCAAACTCTTCCGGCATTATTCCACGAACCATCAGGTATTTAGCATTCATCATTCCAGCTATTTTTAAATTCTGCTTCTGCCCCTGTTTACCTTGACCGAGGGCATAATCCAGAAAATCCTGATAAATCCTTAGTTTGGCTGCGGAATTCCCTCCGATTGATTGTACTCGATGATACATCAGGTTATTCGACTCAAGCTCGCTCCCCAGTGGATATACTCTGAACACCTCTTCGCTTGATTCTGTCATATCCTTTAAAAACTGAACTGCCGGAGTAGCAGCCATCGCACGATTGAACTCTCTGGCGGAAACCGGATGTATAAAGCGTTTATCTACCAGATTTAGATCTATAATTGTAAGAAGAACTGCAATGCCGGCAAATGCAATAATTGAAAATTTTAACGAGTGTTTCCAATTTACCAAAGCCCAGCCAGAGATACTAAATCCCTGGAGGAAAAGCGATGTGTGCAGAAGGCTTTTTGTGAAAATCACCCAACGATATCTAACAAGCATCTCGAGTGTCTGAGGATCGTAACTCTGTAACTCGCCACCTTTAATAAACATGGAGCTTTCTGCATCAGGGCCTTTTCCATAGAAGAGGGCAAACAACACAGCGAAACCTGTGATATAGGAAATTATTAGAAATATTCTACTCCATACTTTTCTTAGCGACTCGTTTTCTCTGATCACTTCTATTTTAGACAATACTTCTGCTAACCCAAATCCTGCTAATATCGGAACTGCTGCTGCGGTTACGACAAGAGCCATTGATGGTACTCTGAATTTCGCGAAGAAAGGGAGGTAGTGATACATTGGGCCATAGAGAACAGGCAAGAACCTTCCGAACGAGACAATAACTGCAAGGAAACCGGAGATCGCCATCCAACGGACGATCCCGTTCTTTTTCCAGAGGAGAAATACTGCAATAATGGCCAGAATGAGTGGAATAATCCCCATATAGAGTGAACTCATTGTAAAAGGCATCCAACCCCAGTAGAGATTAGCATTTAAAGCTGTTGCTTCAGATAATCCTCGTCCGGCTGGAGCACTACCGCCAAGACCGAACAGTCCGGGGACAAGAAACTGAAGTGTTTCCAGTGGATGAAGTGACCAGTTAGTCGCATAAGTCCAGTCAAGACCACCTGAATCAGAGGCAATCCCTTTTAATGGCGGAGCGCCTCTAATCGAAAATTTCATAAAAATATAGACTGGCAAAAAGAGAAAAAAGGAGAGCCCCAGCCCAAGAATTCCACCTGCGGAAAAACAACCGATTCCTTTAAGAGCTACAATTTTATCTTTCAATATATTTTTAACAAACCAGACGATTGCATAACCACCAATCACGAGGAGTGTGTAATAGACTATCTGAAAGTGCAATGATAACATCTGAGCTGCAACAGCGAGACCCAGAAGCGAAATATCCAGAAGCCTCTGTTTCTTGATAGCTCGATAGGCGGTCAGGAAGACCAGGGGCATCATAGTGATGGTCCAGTGTTTACCGGCATGACCAGCTTCTGACAAGGAGATATTATATGGGTTCAGGAGGAACGCCATACCCGCAATCAATGCACCCCAGATTGGCAACCCAACCCCCCTTGCAAAGAGGTACATTAAAAGCCCGCTTAAGAAGTAGTGAAAGATTGCTTTGTTTAAGAAGTAAGGGCCAAAGATATATTTACCTACCGATATGATATGTTCCATCGGATTGAGCCATGAACCGGGGTAGTAAGCTAAAGCGCCGTAGGTAGGAAAACCGAGAAAGGCATACGGAGTCCATACTGGAGTAACATTTTCTGTTTCCCCGATCTCTTCACCAGATTCAATCCAGGCTCTTGCACTGGCTGCGTCACCAGATGTAGTAAATCGCGTATCTTCAATGATTAATGGCCAGAAAAGCACAAGAGTCACCAGGTACATTGCGAAGATTGCAATGGCATCGTTCATCCATTTCAGTCTCATTTTGTTTGAGACTTTTGCTGGTTTTACCCTGGTACTCTTTCTGCGCCGAATTTTCATAGTTGAATCAATCTGTGGATGGTGTTTTTAAATCAACCAAAAATTTGAGTAATACCTCTACTGAGATCATTATTGCTCGGATAATATATGTTCAATTCCCAAAAATAAAAAGTGAATTACTGTTCAAAGCCAGTGTATTTCGGAATAATTTGCTGATTCAATCAGGTATCGATAGGATCTGTTAAGCAGTGCCGAATTGCAAATACCATCTTTGAGAAAACTAATAATAATAGTAAATTGCAGAAACCAAAAGAAAAGACAGCAATAGGTTCAAACCGTTTTACCAGCTGTGGCAGAACTGATTAAACATAGTAATCAGTTCTTAATGATTGTGATCGTGTATAGCATGTCAACGCAATAAGATTAACATTTAAGATAAACGAATTTGAGGGATAAATAATGAAAACCGTATATGTGGCGATGAGCGCTGATATTATCCATACTGGTCACTTAAATATTATATCTGAGGCCAGAAAACTTGGAAAAGTCGTTATTGGTCTTTTGACAGATGAAGCAATTTCCAGTTACAAACGATTACCATATTTCTCTTTTGATCAGCGTAAAGTAATTGTTGAAAATCTGGTTGGTGTATCCAGGGTTATACCTCAGGATACCCTTGATTACGTTCCGAACCTGCGCAAACTAAAACCTGACTATGTTGTTCATGGTGATGATTGGAAAACAGGTGTACAGCGTGAAACTCGTCAGAGAGTTATTGATGCTTTGCATGATTGGGGTGGCGAGTTGGTCGAACCGGATTATACTCCCGGAATTTCGTCCACTCAGATAAACCGAATGATTAAAGAAGTCGGCACTACACCTGAGATCAGGATGAAACGTTTGAGGCGTTTACTTGCTGCAAAGCCTATCGTAAGGATTATCGAAGCGCACAATGGATTAGGTGGTTTGATCGTCGAAAATACGTCAATCGAAAAGAATGGTCAGGTGAGAGAATTCGATGGTATCTGGCTCAGTAGTCTAACCGATTCAACAGCCAAAGGAAAGCCTGATATAGAATTTGTTGACCTTACTTCTCGTCTTAGCACGGTTAATGACATTCTCGAAGTCTCTACTAAACCAATTATATACGATGGTGATACAGGTGGAATCCCCGAACACTTCATCTTTACAGTTCGCTCTCTTGAACGATTGGGTGTGTCTGCTGTGATTATCGAGGATAAGATCGGTCTTAAAAAGAATTCACTCTTTGGAACAGAGGTAGATCAGCAACAGGATACTATCGAAGGATTTTCCCACAAGATTACTAAGGGAAAGCAAGCTCAGATCACCGATGATTTTATGGTTATTGCCAGGATTGAGAGTCTGATCTTAAAAGCTGGTATGGATGATGCCCTGAAACGAGCCAGGGCTTACATCAATGCCGGTGCAGATGGTATCATGATCCATAGCCGGGAAAAAGAACCGGATGAGATCTTAGCTTTCTGTCAGAAGTTCAGTGAATTTGAGAAGCAGGTTCCGCTGGTTGCGGTGCCTGGCTCATATTCACAAATCACTGAAAAAGAACTTGCTGATGCAGGTGTAGCTGTAGTCATTTATGCCAATCATATGCTACGCAGTGCATATCCGGCAATGGTTAAGACTGTAGAGAGTATTCTGGAAAATGAACGAGCAAAGGAAGCTGATGAGTTCTGCCTTCCGATCAAGGAGATAATCTCGCTGATTCCCTAACAAACAGTACTGAGCTAAAGGAGTATTATTCGATGATAGAGTGCAGTGTATTTTACAATCATCTTACAGACAGGAATATCGATTTTTATACAGGTGTGCCCGATTCGCTGTTAAAGAACATTTGCTCGTACATTTCTGACCACACTTCGGAAGACAGACATATAACAGCCGCCAACGAAGGTGGAGCAATTGCGCTTGCAAGCGGGCATTATCTGGCTACCGGTAATCCAGCGCTTGTATATATGCAGAATTCAGGATTAGGTAATTCTGTTAATCCTCTGATATCCCTCGCTGATCCTGAAGTATATGGAATTCCGATGTTGCTGCTAATCGGTTGGCGTGGAATGCCAAATGTGAAGGATGAACCCCAGCATGTTAAACAGGGTAAAGTAACTCTGGGTATGTTGGAGGTCATGGGAATTCCCTATCGAGTTCTTTCAAAATCCGATTCGGAATTTTGTGCAATTGTGGATGAATTGCTCCAAGAAAGCCTGAGTTTACGTCGTCCAGTTGCATTAGTTGTTGAAAAAGGCACATTCGACGATTACAGCCTGCAGAATATTCCGGACTCCTCTTTCAGCATGTCACGTGAAGAAGCCGTGAAATTAGTCGCCAATGAACTCGGTGAGGAGGATATCATCGTTTCCACAACCGGTAAATGCTCGCGTGAACTATACGAATATAGAGATTCAGTGGATGGAAATCATGACCGGGATTTTTTGACCGTTGGATCAATGGGACATGCGTCGTTGATTGCTATGGGCATTGCCTTGGACAAGCCGTCACGTCTGGTTATTTGTATGGATGGCGATGGTGCAGCGTTAATGCATCTGGGAGCAATGTCAACGATTGGAACTTCCGGTTTGAAAAACTATAAACATATTATATTGAACAATGGTTCTCATGAATCTGTTGGTGGTCAACCAACTGCAGGGTATGATGTGTCATTTTGCGAGATCGCCTCCGGTTGCGGCTATAAAGAGACCTGGAGTGTTGAAACTTATGATGAGCTGCACAAGATAATGCCGAAACTAAAATCGTGTGAAGGTCCTGTCTTGCTCGAAATCAAGGTTAAAAATGGTTCGCGAGCTGACCTCGGACGCCCCTCGATTGGACCGAGAGAAAACAAAGAACGTTTCATGGAGCACTTGAGATAATGGAGCAAGTCGCATTTGTTAATCACAACAGTATTGAAGAACTGAGAACAATTCTTTCTCAAAATGCTGTAAAACGAGTGTTTCTTGTATCAGGTAAGCGGTCTTTCACAGCATGCAGAGCAAATGTCAAACTCAGGTGGTTACGAGAAAAGTACCAGGTCATTAAGTTTTCAGATTTTGAAGTTAATCCACAACTTAAAGACGTAGCACGTGGCGTTCAACTGTTTAAGCAGAATGATAGTGATTGTGTAATTGCTGTCGGCGGTGGCAGCGTGATAGACATGGCCAAATTGATCAACTATTTCTCTGCAAATGATCTCGGTTTTCATAATTACACGATTGCTGATTCCAGTTCTGTGAGGGAAGGGAAATTGTTAATCGCTATTCCAACCACGTCCGGTTCTGGCAGCGAGGCAACCCATTTCGCCGTCTTTTATGTCGGAAGAGTAAAACATTCGGCAGCACATGAGACCATTTTGCCTGATGTCGCAATCATTGACCCCAACCTCTCATCCTCACAACCGCCCTATATATCTGCGGCTTCTGGATTGGACGCGCTTTGCCAGGCAATTGAATCCTACTGGAGTATCCATTCAGACGATGAATCAAAAACCTATTCAAGACGTGCCATCGAACTGGTTCTGCCGAATCTTGTACAATCGGTTGTTGCGCCAAATCCGGCAGCACGCCTGGCAATGGCTGAAGCGGCTCACTTTGCCGGAAAAGCAATCAACATTACAAAAACGACTGCTCCACATGCAATCTCATATCCGATAACCGCATATTTCAACGTAGCCCACGGACATGCTGTCGGGCTTATTCTGCCTTCAATGCTTGAATTCAACGGATTGGTCACTTCAGCGGATGTTTCCGGTTCACGAGGCGCTTCATACGTTCGCGACACGATTAGGGAAATTGTGGAGATGCTTGGCGAAACAGATCTTGTTGGAGCAAGAAGCTCACTTCAGAAACTTATGAAGAATGCGGGACTGGAAACCAGGCTAAGCAAACTTGGAATTGACTCGGATGAGGACATTGAATTAATAATTGAGAATGGATTCAATCCGGATCGAGTCCGTAATAATCCTCGACTTTTGACAGAAGAAGCAGTACGAGCAATGTTAAATGAGATCAGGTAGTTTCAATAATGAGAGGTTAGCCCATCATTATGCGGGCAGGTGCCATGTTGCTCGTAAACATGGTTCGTTCTATCATTTTGGCAGCTACAATCGTTGTTGAATTAGCACAAAAAAGAGAAATCCATGAGTGACAAAGACAATTTTAAAATGAGAAGCAAGGGCAATGGTGTTTATGATGATGTTGAGTATAAATACCAGTACAGCTCAGGAAGTCAGTACAGCCCTGCAACATTGAAGATAACTATCGAATGTGCCGCCGAGGGATCGCTGAAGCTGGCGAAACAGACAGCTTTCGATGTGTTCTGGGAAAAAATGGGTCTTAGCAGGGAAATAAAGACTGGTGATAAGGAATTTGACGATCTTTTCTACATAACGACTGATGATGATAACTTTACCGCAGCTTATCTCGGTTCAAAGGAAAAACGAGAGGCAGCGACTGAAATTTTTAATTCTGGTTTCCGTGAAATCACATTAAAACGCAAGTTTATAGAAGCTAAACAGGTCAAGCCGAAGAAAAAAAAAGAAATCACTGAGAGCATGATTGAAGGAATCGTAAAGCAGTTGATTATCCTCTCAAAAGATATTCCCGACGTAGTCCCCGAAGTCAACGTTGAAACCGGTTGGAAAACAAAACGCGCGGCGGCATTTATTATTCCCACCCTGTTGGGATTAACAGGTGTTGTCGCCATGATTGCAGGATTGATGAAATTCGAACCTTTAGACACTGGATTTCTACTCCTTGATTCACTCAAATATAGTGTCCCCGCCCAGGCAGTTTTTTTGTGGCAGACGATTTGGATGATCAAGGGCAGATCATCTTCGCACCATGAGTTTACTGCGATTTTCTTTATTTCACTATTCTCATTCTTTTTAGCGGGCTTCGGAGGCGAATTGTTCCTTAACGGCTACCTTGACGAGAGCATATCGACATCTTATTCCACGATTGTAGTTTCAAAGAAAACAGAGACCAATAAGAACAATACGGATTATAAAGTCAAAGTGGAATCCTGGCGGGAGGGCAAAGAGTATGAGAAAATAGAGACGTCAAAGAAAATCTATGAGTCTGTCAACCCGCATGAAAGCACGCTGAACATCAGAACCAAACCTGGCAGATTTGGATATGAATGGATCGTTGATTATTATATTAATGAATAATAGCATCTGATCTTTGAACAGAACTAACCCGGATATTTCACGAGTACCTTTCTCGTCCAGTTTTTCAATGCGAATAGTCCATATTTTTTGGACAATTCGCATTCCTGCGGCAATAGCTCCAATTATCACTTTTGGCGTGCTATATTGAAG
>JAVCCM010000106.1 GCA_030765455.1 Candidatus Electryonea clarkiae
CCCAGGTGTATCAACTCCTGACCTATGGCACATAACAGATGAGTCTTTCCACTGCCGGGATTCCCGAACGCCAGAACATTCTCGCTCCTTTCTGTAAAGTTGCCTTCCAGTAAAACACTGACAAAAGTATTGACCTTCTGCGGTAAACGGGACCGGTAACAATGAGTGAAGGTCTCAGGATGATCGGCTTTATGAACCGCTGTGCTGAGACTGTCTGTCTGGTGGTAACGGGGAATACCACCCAGCCCCCAGAAAGCATTCTGCGACCCTTCACTCAAGCTTTCAAAACTCTCTGAATAACAGATTGTACCAGTCTCCCAATTGGAATATGGAAGAACAAAATGGTAAAGCATATGGGAAAAAGGTTTGCCTGCAATCGTTATATCAAGAGAGTTCAAATGAGTAAAGTCTGACTGACAACGTTCGCCGGGACGATACGTCTGGACAAAGAACACTTCACAACTATTGCGAAAAATGATAATATAAGAAATTCGGATAACTTCATCTTAATAACACAACCTTTCTTATTTCATCCATCTTCCCCGGCACACTGGCGTGGATGAAGTAGATTCCGCTGGAAAGTTCATCGGCGTTGAAAGTGAATTGATGGTAACCAACTGTATAGCGTTCATTGGCAAGAACTGCAACTTCCTTACCAGTTATGTTATAAACACTTAGTTTTAATTCGGATGGTGCTGGCAATCCAAATGCAATAGTGGTAGTTGCGTTGAAAGGATTAGGATATACTTCTTCCAGAATATAATCTCTTGGACTGGATGCTGTTGTTTCAATTATTTCATTTTCTTCTGCTGCTATGCGGATAAGCCACACATCAAAGTTGTTATAGATACCGAAAGACCTGGTCTCTCCAGCAATTACATATCCTTCATCATTTGTCTGTTTGACACTGTAACCATAATCAGCATTAATTCCTCCAAAGGTCTGGTTCCATTCTTCACCACCTTCAGCATCTGTTTTAATCAGCCACACATCTGAACCACCAGCACCGAAAGATCCAGTCGATCCTACAATGATATATCCACCATTGAATGTTTCTTGAACTTCGCGACCCGAATCCCAATCAGCTCCACCAAAAGTCCGGTTCCATTCTTCATTCCCGACTGAATCTGTTTTAATCAAACATACATCGGAATTGTCGGATTCGTAAGATTCAGTTTCTCCGGTAATGATAAATCCACCATCACTTGTCTGTTGGACACTATAGCCAACATCATATGCATTTCCCCCGAAAGTCTGGTTCCATTCTTCATCGCCATTTGAATCTGTTTTAATTAACCATATGTTCTCATGGCCTCCACCGAAAGACTTGGTAAATCCAGTAATGATAAATCCACCATCACTTGTCTGTTGGACACACCTGCCAATATCATCGCGATCTCCACCGAATGTCCGATCCCATTCTTCATTCCCGGTTGAGTCGATTTTAATCAGCCACACATCAGTTGCAATGAAAACTGTCGGGCTGGTTTTGCCTACAATTATATATCCTCCGTCATTTATCTGAATGACACTGAAAGCCATATCTCTACCAATTCCACTAAAAGCCTGATTCCACTCTTCTTCACCATTCGAATCTGTTTTAATCAGCTTTACATCAAAATTACCCCAAATATCATCTCTCATGATTTCCCCGGCAATTATATATCCGCCATCATTTGTCTGTTTGACGCAATGTCCGGCACTGGGATTATTCCTCTCACCGAAAGACTGGTTCCATTCTTCTTCACCATTTGAATCTGCTTTTATAAGCCATACACCAGCAGCAGTGAAAGATTGTGTCATTCCAACAATTATATATCCACCATCACTCGTTTGTTGGACACAACGACCATGTTCAGGCATAGATCCTCCGAATGTCCTTGTCCATAACGTATCGGGTGGTTGGGCTGATGCGTGTATGCCAGCAATTGCCATGCTGATAATGATGAATGTTAAATGTCTCATTTTCTTTCTCCTTGAATGTTTATCGGACCAGAACAACCTTCCTCACCTCATCCAACTTCCCCGGCACACTTGCGTGGATGAAGTAGATTCCGCTTGAAAATTCTGAAGCATCAAACCCGAACTTGTGGTTGCCGGGAGTGTAATTCCCTGAAACGAGATTAACTACTTTTTGCCCGACTATGTTATAGATGCTAATGTTAAGATTTGATTGTTGCGGGAGAATTAAATTGATAACTGTAATGGAGTTAAATGGATTAGGATAAGGATCTAAGAGAAGATATTCATCAGGAACTTCAGCTACAATTTCAGCAGTATTCATTTCAGGATCGAATTCAAGTATTTCAACGAAGTAACCGTCAGCGAGATAAATAGTGTTGTTGTCAATATCTATCGCCTGAGCATCACCATTTGTTTCATAATGTCCGACTAATTCCGGTTCCTCAGGATCAGAAATGTCGAAAACGAGTAATCCTCCTTCGTAATAATCATTTCTGGTTGAACCGCTTTGTTCTGTTAAAAATGCATAGTCTCCCTCAACAACAATATCCTGGGGCCAGCCTAAAGTCTCAACTGAACTCAGAATAAATGGTTCAGAAGGATCGTTTATATCTATTATCTTAAAACTGCTCTCTTCCTCAATAAAAGAATACCACAACAGGTTAGCTATAAAAGCATAGTCTTCTGTCACAAAGATGCTCGTTTCATCCGAATTGAACTGGCAGAAACCAACAATTTCAGGTTGGTGCATGTTCGAAAAATCTACAACATATAAACCATCATAACCATCATAACCAAATCTATCACCGGTTATGAATGCATAATTTCCCTGAACCGCAATATCGCTGAAACTCTGCCAACCAGAATTTTCCGTCTCTGAAACAACAATTGGATTATTATAATCCTCGATATTGAGAATAATCAATTCATTCGAATTTGCGATAAATGCGTAGTTATCCAGTATATCAAATTTTGTGAAAGGCGGATATTCATGGTTGCCCACTTCTGTAGAACTGATTTCATTTATATCCAGAGTATCAGAAATATCAATGATTCTGAAGGTTATTAATGAATTCGGAGATGATCTTCCAATTGTAAAGAGCATTCGATCACCAACCTCCACATGATAGACTATAGCATCAGTGTCTCTGAATCCAATATCGATTGGAATTTCAGGATCAAATACATCGAAAACCCTGAGACCGTTAAGACTATTTGCCGTATATATCATGTTATCATAGAACTTTATGTCAGATGCATATCCGGATTTACTTAAATATCCAATCTCAACGAGGCTATCAGGCGAAGAGATATCCAGTATCCTTAAGCCCAAACCACCAGCCGGAGCAAATAGAATTCCATCAATCACCTGGATTTTCCATAAACGATATGGCATTTCCAAACATGCAATTTCTTGGACATCTTGCGGATCACTGATATCAAATATTTTCAGCAGATTTTGACCTTCATGTGTTACATAAGCATAATCTCCGTCAATATATATTAGAGGATTTCGTCCGATTTCAAATGTATCTATTTCAACGGGATTTTCAGGATCAGAGATGTCAAGAGTTTTACCTTGTTCATTAATACCGACGACAAATGCATAATTTCCACTTATCGCTATATCATTACGATACCCTCCTTGTCTCCATTCGCAGACCTCTATCGGATTTTCTGGATCGGAAATATCAATTATCAATAAACCGTGTCCACAGATATATGCATACTCTCCTGAGACAATTATTCTGTGCAGGTCAACTCCTGTACTGCACATCCCTATTTCTTCGAGTTCCGCAGGATTAGAAATGTCAAAAATCCTTAGAAAACTTGGGCCATAAACCTCAAAACTTCCACGATCAGTGAGAAACAGCAGAGAATCAACAATCTGCAGATCGGTTATTCCGCCATCAAAATCGATATTAGCAAGCACTTCAGGATATTCAGGATTAGTGAGATCAAGAACATTTATACTGCTTGCAGCATACCACCCATGCCAGATGTGATGAACGGCATAAGCAATGTTACCATCCAAAGCAATATCCGTAGCGTAATATTCCAGTGTCGCATGTTCCTGGGACCTGAAATAACCTTCTTCAACAGGATTCTCAAGGTTGGAAATATCGACAATACGGTGCCCTGCATTATCAGCCATGACGAATGCATAGTTGTCTTCAACTACTACATTACTTGCCCCGCCCCAGTTCAAACAAAGTTTCGCCAGGCTTCGGACGTTCAGGCTGTCCCTTGCAAGCATTGACTGAGGTAAAAATAACAATAGAAATACGGAGAATCTTAAAAGTAAATTTTTCATAAGCTTGTCCCCATTATAATTATCGAACCAACACAACCTTCCTCACCTCATCCATCTTCCCCGGTACACTGGCGTGGATGAAGTAGATTCCGCTTGAAAATTCTGAACCATCGAAAACAATTTCATGATTCCCGGCATTGTATCTTCCTGTAGCGAGTTGAGTGACTTTCTGGCCGATTATATTATAAACAGATACATTAATTTCAGCGTCAGAAGGCAGTCCAAGGCTAATGATCGAACGTGGATTAAACGGATTGGGATAAAATTGACCAAGGTAAAAACCGGAAGGAAGTGGAACGTCAGGAGAAGATTTTACAGCCATTGTCCCACAGATATCGAATAATTTTAATGAAAAACCATCTGTACACGTTAGCAGATTGTCTGCCTGGGAAATATCCGTGATTGATACCTGATTATCATATTGCCCTGTTTCAACAGGATTTTGTGGATTTGTAAGGTCATAAACATGAATTGATTTGCTAACAGCAGAAGAATACCCCCTATTAAAATAAACCTTCCCACCTTTCGTAAAGAGATAATTTCTATCAGCTATTAGTTTGCCCGCATAATAATCGAGTTCCATAATTCCACGAAAAGACAGTTCATTGTCTTCCAATTGAAATATTCCAATGGTAGAATCAAATGCGCTGATATACACGTACTCACCAAATATTGCCATATCACCCAAGAAAAGATCACGATTGACAACTGTTGAATCGAATTCAAAAATGTTCTCAAGAACAACGTCTTCCGGATCAGTTATATCATAAATATATAAAGCTAAAGGGCTCCTGGCAGTATCGGTTGCGGATATTATCAAAGTTGAATTGGTTACCGCAACCTTAGCGCTGCTTAATTCAAGTTCGGTTGTGGAAATGTTGTTAGGCTCAAGCGGTTCAGAAATATCAATAATTGTAAGTTGATCCTCGTATGTGGTGTAAGCCACGTTTCGACCAGTAATCAAAAAGATTTTATCATCCACCAAATAAGCATCTCGAGTTTTGTGGTTCATCACGACCCTGTCAACTTCTGACGGTGCTGCCGGATCAGACAAATCGTAGGTAACCAGTGATGTGTAACTTCTACTCCAACCACCGCTCAACCAGGTATAAATTATATAGAGCGCACCTCTATTTTCCCACATAAATGAAGCATCATGATTTATATCTAAATCATTGACAATTTCCGGTTGATTGGGATTGCTGATATCAAATGTGTACAGTTTCTTCTCAGTGTTATGAAGATATATGTAATCATTATGTAGAATAACATTGCCGCCATATCCAATGGGCTGTGGACGACCTGTTTCGATAATATTTTCAGGATCTGATATGTCTAACAAAATCATACCCTCGATACCATCGCTGAGCATGATATAATCATCATATACAGCAAGGTCCTCATTAAGATAAGGAGGATGAATCCAACCTATTCTCTCAGTGTTTTCCGGATCAGTTATATCTACGACTTCTAATTCCCATTGATGGACAAGGTATGCGGTATTTTCAATTACAAGCAGGTTAAAGGTGTAGCCATCAAAATAGTGCTGACCAAGAAACAGAGGTTCGCCAGGATCTTCGATATCATATATCCTCATCCCACCAAATCCACCTGTATATAGGTGATTTCCTGACAGATTTGCGCAAAAATAGCGAAGTTCCTCTCTTTCAGTACTCAAATTAGCGTATATTTGAGGATCCGAGGGATCTGAAACATCAAGGATAATCAATCCATCTCCATCAGCCAGTGTGAGCAAATCACCCTGTTTATCAAAACGATTACTCCACATACGGTCAATTAAGCTAACAAATTCTGGATCTTCAGGATTTGAAATATCATATATCCAGAATGAATGATCCATGATCATGTAGAGATAACCGTCGTCCAGTAATATCGCTGCTGGATCATCTCCTGTTATTGTGGACAGAGCTGTAAATGAGTCGGGTTCTGAAATATTAAAAAGTCGAACACCATCATTACGAATGCCCATAACCAGGATATCGTTTTCAATAGAGATAGCATGAATGTTAGAAAAATGAAGATTCCGAATTACTTCAAAATTGGGTGGATCAGAAATGTCGATAATTGTAATCCCATTTTTTCCAGAGAGAAAAACAAAGTCATCCTGTGTTTCAATACCATAGGCGCCATCACAGAAAAGAATTTCGCTAAATTGCTCAAAGTTGTAGGTTTCAGCGAGAGCAATATTACTCATTACAACTATCGCGAAAAATGATAATATAAGAAATTCGGATAACTTCATCTTAACA
Organism: Candidatus Electryonea clarkiae; assembly: GCA_030765455.1. Classification (GTDB taxonomy): domain Bacteria; phylum Electryoneota; class Electryoneia; order Electryoneales; family Electryoneaceae; genus Electryonea; species Electryonea clarkiae. Next base: position 6,547 of record JAVCCM010000106.1, read on the forward strand.
ACACAACCTTTCTTATTTCATCCATCTTCCCCGGTACACTGGCGTGGATGAAGTAGATTCCGCTTGAAAGTTCATCGGCGTTGAAAGTGAATTGATGGTAACCAACTGAATAGTGTTCATCCGCAAGAGCTGCTATTTTCTGACCTGTTATGTTATAAACGCTGATTTTCAATTCTGATGATATTGGTAAACCTACTGAAATGGTTGTCGTTGGATTGAAAGGATTCGGGTATGTGGAAACCACAGAATATTCCGTTGGCAATCCCGTTATCTTGGCATCCTCGACACGATCTTCATATTCAACTTGAAATGACCAAGTTTCGTTCGCCCATGTTCCTTCAGTATTGCCATCAGTAGCTCTGACTGTCCAGTAGTAGGTAGAGGTCAGGAGATCATATAAACGAACCTCAGTGGCATCTAAGCTGTCGCCAATCTGCCAGGCTGTAGAAAGGTCACGATTGAAATCCAACCAGACATCATAATGCGGTCTATCATCCGGATTAGGGTCAGTCGTTCGTTGCCATCTAAGACGTTGAGTATTTTCTACTAAAGTATCCCCATCAGGGGGTGAAAATAACCTGAAAAGATCCGGAGGCTCGGGAGAATAATGGTTCTCGAGCCAATAGATGTCAGATCCATGCGAGTTGAATAGATCGTAGTCGCCATCATCATCTATGTCAATTGGACTACTTAGAGTTGTGACTGGAGAACTATTTCTATCGAGTTCATGTTGAGAAAACTCCAACTCGCCATCATTTTCCCACCAGCAAACATTTTGTCGGTAATCTCGATAATAACTGCTAATTATGTCATTATCGCTGTCTCCATCCATATCTGCAACGAACACGAATTGAGCGCGTGTCAGTTGAATCGATTGATTGAGAATAAATTCTTCTTCTCCATTATTTTCAAAAATAGCTATTTCATTATTGCTGTGGGATGCGCTCAAAACATCAAGATCATCATCTTGATCAATATCTGAGGCACATAAATATGGTGCATGATTAAAAGAATCTGAGATGGTAGAATGAGTAAATTCCATGTTTCCATCATTTTCTAACCATGATATGAAGTCATTCTGAGTATTTGAAACATAAAGAATATCAATATCCTCATCCTCATCAAAATCCATTACAATTGCTGAATATGGAGAAGTATATGAGTGAGGAATAGCCGGATTTATACCAAAATCTTGAAGAGCAAAAGCCATATTTCCATTATTTTCGTACCAGCCTAATCTTGCTTCATATGCTGATGGTCTATTACAAATGATATCTACATCGAAATCACCATCTATATCAGCAGCAGAAATCGAATTAGTATGCCCAAGACCGACAGTATGTTCGATGAAGTTTTGAGTGCCATCATTTTCCCACCAGGATACTCCACCTTCTCCTTGGTTTATTACCCCTCTGGAGGCAACGATATCAATATCATCATCACAATCCATATCCATTGCGTAACATGATTTTGCATGAGGAAAGTAACCAAGGTAATGGCGGATGAATTGCTGGTCATTAACTTGTTCCAACCAAGACACAGAATGAGATCCTAATGAGGTGCAGACTAAATCAATATCTTCATCTCCATCAATATCCGAATTGCGTAGTGAGGTGGCACCTATGATAGAACCTGCCAGATTATGTGCAACAAACTCAAAGTTTCCCAGGTTTTCCCACCATGTAAAAGTGTCATCATCCTCGGCTGTTACTACAATGTCTACATTCCGATCACCATCAATATCTGCCACACAAGCGTAGTTGCAAGACTTATAATTATCATTAATAATATGTTCATCGAAATCACCATTGCCATTATTTACAAATAGATACAATCCTCGATATATTGATGAAGCCAGGATATCTATAAAATCATCGCCATCAATGTCAATGCATTTTCGAATTCGAGCCTGTCTAAAGTTTGTTATGAGTACTTGTTCAGTGAAATTTAAATTCCCATCATTTTCCAAACAGATAATTCTATTAGCACCAGTATCTGCAAATAATAAATCGATATCGTTGTCATCTTCGATGTCACAAGCATCGATAGAACCAACGTAGCTTATGTTGTTAACCAAAGTATGTTCAGTATATTCTTGATTTCCATCATTCTCAAACCATACCAGTGAATCCGGTTCCCGAGCTTGTGGATGCATTCCCGCAATAATATCAATATCATCATCTCCATCCAAATCAACTGCTTCTACGACTGCGTTGCGAAATCCTAGAGGAATGGTGTGTTCATTGAAGCTTAAATCCCCTTCATTCTCCCACCATATTATCAACCTCATAGAAGTGCTCAAAATATCCCTGTCACCATCTTCATCCATATCTATATTTTTAAGATAAATAAGATTTTGATGAACACTGTCTTGCAATGAATGCTGTGTAAATTGTTCGCTACCGTTGTTTTCCCACCATGAAGTCACATCCCGATCCATCCGATCTCCACCGGAACTGAGTAAATCGATATCACCATCTCCATCAAAATCATCAACTATTACTGACCTGGCAGCATAATTTCGACTTATTACATGAGATACTAAAACAGAATTTCCCGTGTTTTCCCACCAGCGAAATCGATCGTTGCTGTAACTATCATCTGCGGATGTAATTAAATCCATGTCACCATCAGAATCCAGATCAGCATGTTCCACGAACCATACACCTTTGTAGTTATCCGTTATCTGATGAGAGGTAAACTCTTCCTGCGAATAGCAGGTAGAAACGGATATGATTAATATTAGAAGAACTCCAACACTCTCAAATTTCACACGCATCTGTCTTTCCTTTCAAATTGTGTGGCATGCAATCAGATCATCGTATTAACACAACCTTTATAGTTTCATCTATATTTCTAGTTACACTTGCATGGATGAAGTAGATTCCACTGGATAGAGTTGAGCTTTCCAATGTGAAATTGTGAATTCCGGCGGGATGACTTCCGCTGGTGAGGACGGCTACATTTTGTCCCAGGGTGTTATAGATCATGAGATTAAGATTTGCTGACTGCGGGAGTGAAACTGTTATTTTTGTTTTTGAATTGAATGGATTGGGATATGGTTCTGTGATAGAGAACTTCTCGGGGATTTTTTCTGTAGGGGGATGCTGAACCGGGTTATGGGGACCGTCGTAGATTAATGCGCCGATGTCAGCGCGGGTGTTGTCGGGGTCGAGAGGTGAATTTGGAGAACCGGCATTTATCAGGGGGCTGTCCTCCTGGAGGCGATAGTTGTGTCTTTGTGCATCCTCGAACAGGGGATCAACATCGATTAGTAGTCCTTCGCCGGTGTTTCCGACGAAAGGATTTTCGGAAAGGACGTTATAGGTTCCTGAATACTCAATCAAGTCCGCTTCGATTGAGCTGTAGGCACCGTGGAAGAAGCTGTTGCGGATGTTATCAGCGCCGGTGATGGCGGGTTGGTCGTAATCGTTTTCGAAAGCGCGGAAGGTACAATTTGTCACGTTTGCATAGAATGTGTTCTCCGGAATTCCTAAATCGATACGTCCTTCGACTACATTGCGCCGGAAATCCATTGAGACAGGAAAATGACCTCGTTCATCGAAAGCGAATGCTCCCTCAAACCAGCATTCGGATATGGATTTATGATCAAGATCTACATCAGGCCGGTAAAAGCTACAAACACCGCTGTCCCCTGTCACATGAAACTTTGAGTTCCGAATATAGTCCGGTTGAGGCAGCGCATAGGAATAGCCAGTTACTTCAAGGAAATCCCAGGAGGAATCTGCCTGGATTCCGTCATCCTGCCCGGTTGTCTTGTCTTCAATAAGCGGGATGGGCGATGCTGAGGTGAAATTGGCAAATATTCTTACAGGATTTCGTTCAGTACCGTTGATCAGGAGATCTGATCCGTCAAGTACCAGTTTTCCAAGCTCCATTCCCAGCCTGTGAAAACGTAATGTAGTTCCCGCTCCCAATTCGAGACGTTTACCGGGCCAGACATGAGTAGCGCCGTAAATGTGAACAGTCTCACCGCGGAAATCTCCAAAAATGGTGTTTTCCGCCATAATTTCCGGGAAATGTGGAGGTGAGGTAGTGCGAAACCGTTGATCATAAGAGAAATCTTTTTGATAACCGGTGCCTTCGCAATTATCGTTATGCAGATATCCCCGTCTTCCCTGGGCAAGGCTGCCTCTCAGCCATATCGAGCCCCGTTCATCCGTCTCCCCGGCATGTTCACCATCCGGATCACACCAGACATAACCGTCACCATCGTTGTTCTGATGTTCAAAAGTGAATGAGCCGTAAGCTAACAGAGCGGCAGTAATGACAATATGTTTCCGAGAATGACCACCGGGCTGATTCAATCCGTTCCCCCTTCCGTTTGGATCAACATCTTTGATAATTATGTTTTGTTCACTTACAAGTCCTAGTTTATCGGCATAATTCAAGGGAAAAGAATCCGGAATAGTATATGCAGAGTATGAAGAATATATCACATTATCCCAGATTTCCAGGTTTCCCGAGCATCCGATAGTACATGATCCGTTTACAACGCCGTTTATCCCACCGAAACCACTGGGATGAGTGCCCATTGAAGCGGCAAGCTGTAAATCTCCCTCAAAATAAATTGCAACATTATTACCGTATGGTATATTTCGTGAATTATCGATACGAGTGGAATCATAAGGTATTCCGGTTCGCCACTGCTGTAAAAAACATCCACCGTTTGAACCTTGCAACCTGCTCTGATAATTTCCCCCAACATTTGAAAAATATGTTCCACCTCCGCCAGCGGCACTAATCAAAGCATTGGGCGGTTCAATAAAAGTATTTGGTAAATTCTGGAAATAAGGCGCATCAAACAGGCTGTCATAAGGAGCCAGGTCACAGTGGGACACGAGCACAGTATCATAGAAGACCGGTCCTTCCATATTGAGAATTAATTGATCAGCAGTAAGGACTTTACCGTTGACAAATGGATTGCGTACACCTGCAGCGAGATCAAAAGGCAATCTTTCATTCAACCGGGTAAGCTCGGTCTCAGAGTAATACAGGAACTGCGATGCCGGACCGATAGATATCTCATCGTCTTGAGCAAAAACAGGGTGAGCAATCAACCCAATGAAAAGTAATAGCGGGGAAATCAGTATTGAAGCTTTTAGCTGCATGACATACTCCATGGTAGAATTCCGTAGAATTTTCATGCGGGGGTGCACAAATAATATACAACTTATAATCTGGATTTCAAATAAAAAATACATAATTAATATGAAACCGCGGAGTTTAATAAATTTCATTTACTTTGTTATTACATATTTACATCGATCGATCATTTCCCGGACATTTAGTCAGCCGACTGATCCGGGGCACACTGCATATAACCTTAAGCATGTCAAATTCACATTAATTTATACTAATGGTATAAGTTCTCTCCTTTGTCTTAAATTTAGAATTTCTTAAAATTTATGTACCTTTTAACCAACAGATAATGTATTTTGCCGTTACAATAATTTTTGAATAGAAGTTGGTTACTTTTAATCAACAGATTGTCTTGATTATTGCATTGACTGTTTTGATCTGAGAACAATTTTAAATACTTGCTTCAGAGATTCATGCATAGTTAATTCCCCAGTTCTTTCTTTATTATTCAGTATTTTAATACAATTACTTTGCTCTTGGAAACAAACTTTATAAAGAGGATATCATGAAACTAATCACCAGATTAGATATTGATGGATTACTTTGTGCCGCGATGATTTATAAGAAACAATTAATTTCATCCATCAGGTTTGCTACTCCGAAACAGATTGAAGAACGTTTCATTGATATTGAACAAAATGACTGTATCGCTCACCTTCCATTCCATCCGGATGCAGGGCTCTGGTTTCATCATCATGATTATGAACTACTTGACGATGAATTGATGCGAAGAGTAAAAGGCAAATGGGGGCAGGCAAAAAGCACTGCTCAACTTGTATATGATTATTACGATTCCCCTGACTTCGAGCAACATAAACCAATCCTTGATGAAGTTAATAGAATCTATAGTGCAGAAATCACAGAAGAGGACATTCTCGATCCAAGTGGATGGATGCTGCTGTATTGCTCACTTGATCCTCATTTACCACAGGATATTGACCTGGGTGAAAAGATCATTAAGTACATTTGCGATGGAAAAACAGCCGATCAAATCCTTGATATTCCGGTGATTGCAGAGAAAGCGATACGCTATTATAAGTCCAATAAGGAATTTGAGGCGGAGCTTGTAGATCATACAGAAATGCATGGTAAAGTTATAGTTTCAGATTTTCGTGGTCATGATAAACCGCCCCGAGGCAATCGTTTTCTTGCATTCCAAAAATATCCGAAGGGTAATGTATTTCTTAGAATAGATAATATCGGGAAAAAGCACCAGGTATTGGTTTCCGTTAGTAAAAGTGTATTTGACCATAGCTGTGAAACACACTTGGGGCACTTGATGTCACTTTTCGCCGGAGGTGGCGCTGAGGGTGCAGGAAGCTGTCCCCTGAAGAGAAATAATGCGGATGAAAGCATAGAGAGAATCATCGATTTCCTTTAATTAGAAAGAGAAGGCGACTCGTGACTCATGATAGGTTTCTTCTTCAAAAGCCATCCACATGTCGTTGTTGAACCACAGCGGTTTGGCATATAATTTTACTTAAATCACTCAAAATCTTTGCCAAAAATATCAGTTCTCTCCATCCCGCCAATATATCTTTCTTGCATAATTATGTACCTTTTGACGACCAGAAAAGGTATTTTGTCAAGACAGTGTTTTGATAAGAGACTTTTTACCTTGAACCGGGAGATTGCTTTGTTCCTTGTAAAAACTACTTTGTCTCTCATAATGGTGGCTTTGCTATATAAGCCAATAGGGAGTTTTCAAAATTAAATTTTTCATAGAAAGACGCAAGTACAGTGTCATTTAGATTGATCAAATTTATTGTCGGCATATTGTTAATGCTCCCTTTTTGGTTGGAAGCTTCGGGCGGCAAAAGCGACAGTACAGGTATTGGATCTGACTGGGAATTCAGAATACGCGAATTGAATGAGAAGCGTGATTTTTCAGAAGATGCTAAATCTTTTACTTATGCATTGTTACGAGCACGAAATAGCCTCCAAATACATCGGTCATCTACTCGTCTATATCTCCAGATACAATATCCTCATGTCCTGGGTTGGGATTCTCATAACTTTGACGAGAAATCTACCGTTGATTTACACCAGGCATGGATTGGTATTAATCTGGCAAATAACAATTCATGGTTACTTTCACTCGGCAGAATGGAATTAAGGTATTCTGATGAACGATTAGTAAGCCCTGTGGATTGGAGTAATTACGGTCGGGTTTTTGACTGTATCCGGCTGCAATACCAAACGAATTCGTTATGGGCAGATATGTTTTTCTCATCCCAGTCCGAGCGATCTTTCTCAAGCTGGCCTGAATCAGCTCCAGAGGATTATTTTTATGGTATTTGGGGAGGAAACAAGGATCGCGAATTTGAATTTTTCTTCCTGGTAAACAATTTATATTTAAAAACTCCTGAGAGGAAATGGCGGCAGTATTTACAACAATTCACGGCAGGTTCTAATTATTCTCTCCAGGTTTTGAATGATATGAAAATACAAACGGATATAGCATATCAATTCGGTTATGAAAAAGAATCGGAACTTTCAAGTTCAGGAGATCAAAAATCAGCTATTTCTGCATACCTTGTAAGGCTTACCCTGATGTATTCACCTGATATTCTTTATATTTCCAATATAAAAGGTGGAATTGATATCACTTCAGGTGATGATATCATTACAGAAGAAAGAAGAGAAAACTTTGATAACCTCTATCATGATTATCACAGGTATAACGGGGCATTAGATATCTTCAAAGACGGTTATGATTTCGGGTTGATGGATGTTTTTCTTGGTGCAGATATTCTTCCAAAATCGAACAGCAAAGTTTCAATAGAATACCATTTATTCAGATCTGCACAATCCTTCGTCAGGGATGGATTGTTTAGTTCATCGCCGCTTTATCTTGGAAACGAAATAGATTTAATAGCACTATATAAGCCAATTCCTGAGATTGAAGCAGAAATTGGAATGAATCACTTCTATAGTTTCACAGACTGGAATGATGAAGGAACCGGAAATCCCTGGTTTTATTATATTCAGATTAAAACCTACCTTGAACTAATTCTCCAGTAGATTATGGATATGTTTATCAATCATATACGTATAATATCCTACCTAAAACGCATAGCGGTTTGTATTCTCCTTTCAATTTCACTGATATCCCAAGTTATAGCTGCACCGGTATCAACTGTTTCTAACCTTGATTTTCGCGGACGAAGCGAAATTGCCGGCGAGTATTCAGATGACTCTTATGAAAAATATTCCGACCTGCGGCTGACCTGGGGAACTCTACTGAAATCTGAGTATTTACATAGCTACGTTCAATTCCAGGTGCCATACAGGATGGGTACCGATTCCAGGATAACATCTGGCGATCCGATACTGGAAATCAATTCTTCATGGATTGAAATACAGAATCTTTTGTCCAACTCATTGAGCTTAAAAGCTGGACGATTTTCCATGAACTATGGTGACGGCAAACTGATTGGAAGCGAACCCTGGAATGAGAGAGAACGAGTATTTGACGGATTATTAATGCAATCAGGGAATGATAGTTTATGGGCTGATATGTTCATTACAAAACAATCTCAAAGAAACAATCCTCAAAGTGATGAGAGTGCAAAAGAGGATTATTTCGCTGGAATTTGGGCAGGGTATTCCCCAATAGCTATTGAATCCTTTTTCCTGGTATCGCTCAACTCAGCTAATCCCACAGTAAACAAGTGGCGACGTATCGAACGCCGTCAAACATTCGGTGTTCTGTATTCGCTTGAGAACTATAACAAATTAGATGTTTCCGCTCGAGGTGCATTACAAACAGGTTTAAAAAAAGATTATCGCATTCTCCAGCAAGACCGGACGATATCTGCCTATCAATATTCTGCCACAGTTGCTTACAATAGTTCAGTGAGATTGCAGCCGAAAATTAGCGCCGGGATAGATATCAGCAGTGGTGATGATCCAAATACTCATTCTGAGGAAGCATTCGATAATCTGTATTATGATCGACATGCAAGATTCGGTGATCTTGATATGTTCACCAAGTCTGTTTTTAATAATGGTCTTCGTGACAGATTCATTCAAATTGAAGTTAATCCTCTGAAAGACTTAGAAATGCAAATTGCATTGCATCGTTTCGACTGGATGCAAAATATTGAGTTTGCTACCAATTCAAGTGACAGGGAAAGTCTGCAAATAGGAAATGAAATCGATTTTAAAATCGAATATTCTCCAAATAATGAGATAAGCGTCTTATCAGGAATCGCCTATTTTTCAACCTTGAATACTAAAGGTATTGGAACAACGGCAAGGAACAACTTTAGATGCTACATCCAGATAAAAGCTGTTTTTAACGTCCTTACTGGAAAAGGTTGAGGTGAGGATGCAATCATCATTGCGTAAGATCGCTTTCATTTTCTTCTTTATTTCCTGCAACTTTTCACACGCTCAGGAAATTCGCAGTTATTATATAACATGTAATACTGATGAGTTTCAGGGGCTAATCGACCGTCCTGAGATTGAAAGATATATTGATTGCACCTTTCGTTACGCAGATTATGAGTTTGATGACACAAGCATTCGAATTCGTGGAGAATCCAGCAGGGAGTATCCCAAGAAATCGTTTAAAGTAAATTTTCGCTCCGGGAACAGATTTTTCGGACGCGACAAGATCAACCTGATTTCTGAATGGACTGATCCAACTTTCGCCCGGGAATTTCTTGCCTATGATTTGTATCGAAAAGCAGGAATCCCCGCTCCTGAAGCATTATATGCGCGTCTCTATATAAACGGTGAATATATGGGTTTATATCTTGATGTTGAACAAATTGATGATCAATTTCTCGATTACAGGCAGGATTTTAGTTCTAATTCCGCTATCTACAAAGCCGCAAATAACGGTTGTTTCATGCGATTAGACGATGATTTTAATAATGCATGGGAGAAAAAACTTAAAGAGGATGATGGTTTTGACGACCTGATCAATCTAATAAAATGGCTTGCGTATGTGCCTGATTCGTTATTAGTAAATGGGCTGTCCGAACGATTCGACCTGACCTTATTGACTCGTATGATCGCCTTGAACGCTATTATCGGTAATCAATCTACATATTATCATAATTATTACCTGGTTCATGATTATGATACCGGGCTATGGCATTGGCTGCCGTGGGATCTGGATAAGACGTTTTCATTCTGGCACTATTACCAAAATCCGCAATATTATCGCAGCGGACACCAACTGTTTGAAAATGTCAACAAGCTGGTAGCTCGCTGCTGGCTGCACCCCCAAATACGCACATCAATAAAGAATGATATTCAATGGCTGAAAGAATCATTCATTAATGATGAATATTTTATCACCATGACCGATTCTTTGCATGATCTTCTTTTTCAAGCGGTTGATGAAGACACTTATAAAAATTACTCTACTGAAGAGTTTACTGACGGATTACAGGGACTCAGGGAGAGAATAATTGCGAGAAGGAACAGCGTTGAAACCAGGCTAAGAGAAGATCCATTACCATTTGATCTGGATGAAGCGAAATTGACGCCTGGTGGAATCAATTTAGAATGGTATGATACCTATGTTGAAAACGGCGAAGATTTTTACTGGGAATTAATTATCAGCCCCGAATCAACTTTTGACTCTGACGTAAAGGTTATCAGTAACCTCGGTCTCAATCGATTAGTACTTGAAGATTTTGAGCCGGGGAAATTCTACTGGTATGTTAATGCAATATCATCCAGTGGACGACGTGTCAGATCAATATCATACTTCAAGACATTCACAATTCCGGAAGATTATTGGACAGGAACACTGGTGCCCCCGGTGCTGTCAACAAATCAAACCTGGACAAAATCAGGGAGTCCATACCGGCTCCCCGAAGGATTAATCATCCCACCAAACAGGGTGTTGCGTATTGAAAAAGGTGTAACAGTGGGGATTGGTTCAGAACGATCAATCTGGGTCCTGGGAGGATTAAATGTTTCAGGGATAGAACAGGATTCTGTTCAATTCATCCCATTAGAACCCGGTACGTTTTGGGGTTCTATTAATCCGAAAGAATCTACTGATTCGGTGACATTCTCTCATTCTGTTTTCCTGAATGGTGGCAAAGGTCCGGATGGAGAATTTGAGAACCGGGTGTTTCAACCAAGTTGGGTTGATTTTTCAATGAATGATTGCAGGATAAGTAATGCTTACCTCGAAGGAAAAGCTTTCCTGTTCATAAGTTCAAATATCCATTTGGAAAATGTTCAAGTTTCCGATTTTTCAAGCGCCGTGATCATGGCTATTGGCGGTAATTCAATAGTTATTCGGTCCTGTAATTTTATCAATAGCGCAACTGATACAGATCATTCAGATATGATTGATATCTCGTCAACATATGGCGAAGTCGAAATATCCAATTGCAATTTCTATTTCGGATTGGACGATGCTATAGACCTGGATGGCAATTACGGCACCATAATTATTCAAAGAAATCATATAACCGGAATGGGTGATCATGGGATTTCCATTGGTGATACTACATCAAAAGTGTTGATATACAATAATTTCATCTCCCGCTGTAATGGCGCTGGTGTAAATGTAAAGAGAGGAGCTTCTGCGGATATTTACAACAACGTGCTTGAAAATAATCGGTATGGTATTCGCAGGGAAAATCCTCTCAGCATAGAAGATGGAAAGGTTTATGTCAAAAACTGCATTTTTTGGGAAAATATTAGCGATCTGGATAATATTCCCGGAATGCACCTTGATGTCAGCCACTGCTATAGTGAAACCTCACCCCTGCCGGGAGAGGGAAATATATCTTCAGGATTATATGCAAATTCCCCACATAGCGGCGATTTCAGACTAAACTCATTTTCTGCTTTGATCGACGCCGGTTGGGGAACCGATTATCCATTAAAAGACTATAATTTTGCACCAAGAGTTGATGATCCCGGTTCTGCGAATAGTGGAAGCGGCGAAATCACTTATGTCGATATTGGTATGTTCGAATACAGCAGTAATCCTGAAATTATTGATAGTGAGGAAAAGTTATATATACAAATCTATCCGAATCCATTCAATAATATTGCTCATATTAACTTTCCGGTCGTTGAAGAAAGCTGGGCAATTGTTGAGATTTACAATATCCTGGGACAGCGTATATTTCAAAGAAGTTTTGACCGTATTAGTGTTGGAAGGCATAATATTATCTGGAGCAGCGAAGCTTCACACCAATACTACGGTTCCGGCACCTATTTTTTTCGAGTAAGACAATCAAACTTTGAAAAAACAGCAAAATTTGTTTTAGTCCATTAGGGTGTTATTACAAAATGGTTAAGTGTATTTTATGCTCAACGAAAACTATCTAATCCATCATTTGAAACACAGACCGGAATTGAACAGGAAAAGTAGAACGACATGAATCTCATGTTAATCGTACATATAATCGAGAGCCTGCTGATTATATATTTCTCGATGTATTTCTTAATAGAATTGTCAATGATTCTGATCTTTTTCTTTGTCTGGCGGTCATCTTCAGGTTATTCATCTACAACATTGGAACCTGCAGGAAAAGATCAGGGTATAAGTATTATCGTCCCGGCATATAATGAGGAACTGACCATTGTTGATGTAGTAGAAATGCTTGGAGAATCAGACTATCCTGAATTTGAGATTATCGTTGTCGCCGATGGTTGCACCGATTCCACCCTCCAAAAACTGACAGATCGTTATTCGCTTCATGAAGTCACACGAGAAATTGTTGATAACTTTGGCACTTCCGGATTAAATAAAATTTACGAAAGCCCTCAAAATTCTCGTTTAACGGTAATTGACAAGCCCAACGGCGGCAAAGCAGATGCACTAAATGTCGGGTTGAATCTTGCTGAATATCCGTATGTTTGTACTATTGATGCAGATTCCATTCTTGACCCCCAGGCGTTGAAACAGGTAGCGGCGCCATTCCTGGCTCATGATGGCAGTAAAGTTGTAATGGTCGGGGGAGCGCTTGCAGTTGCAAATGAAACCCGGCTCGTTAACAACCGCCTCAAGGATGGCAAATTTCCACGTAATCCCTGGGTGATTTTCCAGGTTATTGAGTACCTGCGATCGTTCCTGGTTAGCCGTACCGGTCTTTCAAAGATACATGCATTGCTGATATTGTCTGGTGCGTTCACTCTGTTCCGGCGTGAAACCCTGATGGAAGCCGGCGGTTTTCTTTCCCCGCAAAATAATCACCCATATATAAAGAAACTTGGAATTGACGGACGTCATACTGTCTGTGAAGATCTGGAGGTAGTGGTAAGGCTCAGAAGATATCTGAAGGAACAAAAAAAGCCATCAAAAACCGTATTTCTTCCACGCCCAATCTGCTGGACTGAGGTTCCGGACAATGCAAGAAACCTCTCGCGTCAACGAAACCGCTGGCATAGAGGACTGTTGGAGACAATTCACTTTCACAAAACTTTGGTTCTTGAACCCTTCTACGGTTCACTGGGACTCATAGCAATGCCATATTACCTGATTTTCGAAGCTGTTTCGCCAATCATTAAATTGTTGGCACTCATATTTATCGGAGCATTGCTGGTTTTAGGATTGGTCAATCGAATGGTAATGGTTTTATTATTACTGTCGATCACTATCGTAACAGTAATTTTCATAGGGATTATCACGGTCATTGTTGAGAACTGGGGTAGAAAATACTCGCAGGTGAATGTATCCGCACTCAGGTACAAAAATGACCCGGACTGGATTATGCTCCTTGGAATGTCAATACTTGGGGACTTTACATTTGCCTTTATCCGCATGTTCTGGCAGTTAAGGGGGATTTGGGATTTTCTTAAGGGTGTAAAGTCCTGGGATAAATTTGAAAGGAAAGGATTTCATGAGACTTCATAGATTAATATTGTTAGTTATATTTCTTGTAACCGCGATATTTACCGGCTGTTTTGACAGTGATTCGGACAGCAATGATCCTGTTGGAGGCGATGTCGTAAGCGATATCTGGATATGGATCAATTATCCCGCACAGTGGGGAACTGTGACAGGCATTGAAGAAGTGCGGATTGAGGCTGGTCCTGCAGGAGAGATTGATTCGGTAAGTTTACTCATTGATGGTCAGGCGGAGAGTGTTGACTCTATTTCTCCCTTCGCTTTTTCATGGGACGTTAACGGTTTAACCGGCTCGCACACCATCTTCGCAAGAGCATTTTCGGATGAAGAAGTTGCAGACTCTGATCTGTTGACTGTTAGTGTTGCCGTTCCTCCTGAGTTATCGCCAATAATAACATCACCGGCTAATTTCAGCACTGTAGAAAATACTGTCACTGTTTTAACTGAGGAAACCACCTCGACTGAAGTGGACAGCCTTACACTTTACATTAACGGTTTACGCTTTGATGTTGACGATTCCGCACCGTTTCAATTTCAATGGACAGTTCCCGGTTCCGCAAATTCACATACCCTGTTTGTGAAGTCCTGGAGTGGAAATCAGTCCGGGACATCTCCACTTGTAACAGTTTTCGTTGAAGCTGACAGTGATTCCGAACTTCCTGTTGTACGGATAACTCGTCCCGCTGACTGGGCAGTGGTGCAGGGACAGATTGAAGTGATTGCCGAAGCCCATGATAATTATGGTATTGACCGGGTTGTTCTGATTGTTGACGGTTCAGAACATGCTACTCTTTCCTCTGCACCGTACCTGTTTCAACTGGATACTGATCTGCTGACGATAGAAAATCATACCCTGATCTGCAAGGTTTATGATACCTCCGGGAATAATAATCTGTCCAATATGGTTACTATGGTGGTAGATAGATGATGGTTTGGAAAACTCAACTCATTGAAAGGACGATCTACGCCTTTTCGGCAATGCTGATGCTGACATTTGCAGCTGAGGGAGGAAAGGCATTTATACAGGGGCGTGAAGCTGTCTCAATTTCAGATTTTTCTCGAGCTGTCAATCTGCTGAGAATAGCCACCCTGGAAGAAAATACAAATCTTGAAGCATGGCGTCTGCTTGGATATTCTTTCAGAATGTTAGATTCCCTGGATGAATCTGTTTCGGCTTATCAACATGTGCTGAACCTCCGTCAGGATGATTACGATGCCAAGCTTGCATTGGGTGCAATTTTCGCTCTGAAAGGAGAGACTGGCAAATCTATCATTATGTACTCAGAAATTCTCAATAGTGATTCAACTGATGTTGAAGCCTGGTTGGGAATAGGGCGAAGCTATGCCTGGCAGGATGATCTCGATGATTCAGAAAAAGCATATAAAAGAGCGCTATTTTACAACCCGGGGAATACTCGTGGTTTGCTCGGATTAGCTGAAGTCCTCGCTTGGCAGGATAGATCTACTGAAGCACGAAAAACTTATGGTAAAATTCTGGAATTAGATTCCACATCTTCCAAAGCATTAACTGGTCTGGGAAATACCTGGTACTGGACTGACCGCCCTTACCATGCGCTTGAGTATTACAGGAAAGCTGAGAAACTTGATAATAATAATCAGTACGTCAATGAAATAATACCCAGGGTAGAAAAAGAGGTGGGGGGGAACCACGAACCAGGATACACTTATTGGGTGGAAGATGACGATGGTCTCATTACGGAGCATGAAAAACTGTCTTTCTCTACAGGAAAAAGGATAAATGACACTTTTCAGGTAGGAGGTAAGTTTTCCGCTTACAGTTCATTTAGAAATGATGTCTGGAATTATCGCCGGAATATGGGATTGAATGCTGTGATTCATACTGCTCCCGGCTTCACTATTAGACCTGAAGCTGAATTAGATGTTTTGTCCGGAAGAATGGATGCACTTCAAATTCAAGGGAAATGGCGTGGAAGAGGTAGATTGAATTGGATTGAGAGTTCGGTATTATATGAAAGCAGGCTTTATGAGATATGGTCTGAAACATATTCAAGAGGAGGTTGGGGGGAACTCTCACTTAAACCGCATCGTTTTTTATCGCTGTCAGCAGGTGCTGGTAAGTGGTCTCTGTCAGATAAAAATGAAAAAACCCAGGCATCGGCGAATCTCCAGGTTAATATTCTTAAACAATTTGGAATCACGCTCCTTGCAAGTTCAAGATACCTGGATTTCAAAGAGAATTTGATTGGATACTGGACTCCGAATGAATTGCGATACGATGGCGCCGGTGTCCAGCTTGAGAGGAGTCTGAATAACGTCATTCATATATCCGGATATGGAGCATATGCCGTTAATACTGAAAAAGATCGATTTATTCATTTTAATGGATCATTTGGCATCAATATCATCAAGGATTACCGGATCAATGCCGGTGTTTCATATTTCGAGACCGACACCAATTACCGTATGCTGCTTTGGAAAATCTCACTTGCGGCTGGAGGGCTGTTTTGAAGGGTAAGTTTCTTGTTATCACCCTCCTCTTAGTCATTCTCGCCTGGACAGTGTCCTTAATGTTGAAATTCATGGACAGACCTGTTTTCCAGGCAATGCGAAATATTGCGGAAGAAATTGTAAGCCCCAACAAGGCATCCGCAAAACAAACCATTCCAAATCTTACAATAAATGAGTGGAAATCACTTGCTGCCGGAAGCAGATATTTCACTCGCGTGGTTAGCGATCAAATCCAGATAAGAACAACGAGACGAAAACAGGATTTAAGCCTGGATGAAATATCGTGGGAATCCATGTTCATGAAAGGATTTAACCTTGGCGCAGCTTTGCCAGGTTGTTTTCCATCTGAATTTAAAGCTACAAAAGACCAATATTATGAATGGCTTGAACAAATGGGTGACCTGGGCGCAAATGTTGTCAGGGTATATACTATCCTGCCTCCGGAATTTTATGAGGCGATGAAAAGATATAATTTCAACAATAGTAATCAACCCGTCTATTTGGTTCAGGGAGTGTGGGCTTATGTGCTGGAAGAGGGCAGTTATGGCGATTCGAGCTATATAGAAGACTTCCATTCTGAGATCAGGGATGTAATAAATGTCATTCACGGCAACGCAGTTATTAACGCCAGACCCGGTCACGCTCATGGTGTTTATAATGCAGACGTCAGCCAACATACTACTTCAATTATCCTTGGACGTGAATGGGAGCCGAATACAGTCAGTGATATGAAATGGCAGTTTCCGGAACGGAACTCATACCAGGGGGTGTTTTTCTCGGTGCCTGACGGTCAACCGATGGAATGCTGGATCGCTGAAACCCTTGATTATGCTGCGAAATACGAAACATCAGCATATAAATTCCAGCACGCTCTATCTTTTGTGAACTGGCTGCCCCTTGATCCAATGTATCATGACAGCGAATGGATCGAATGGGATGAAGTGAGGGAATACGACAACGACCTTGAAACTATTGATCCCGGAAAAATTCATGACTCGCCATTGTTCAAAGCAGGGTATTTTGCAAGTTATCATGCATATCCATACTATCCCGATTTTGTGTATAACGATCCAAAGTACAGGCAGGCTGAATGTTCACACGGGCGATGTACATATTATGGTTATCTTCAGGACCTGGTACAGGCACATCCGGGTATGCCGGTAGTTATAGCTGAATTTGGAGTTCCCTCCAGCCGAAGCGCCTCGCACTTTGAACCGGGCGGAATGAACCAGGGTGGACATTCTGAGGAAGAACAGGGCAGGATTAACGCTCATCTTATCAGTGATATAAATGAATCAGGTGCAGCAGGCGCAATCCTGTTTGCCTGGATTGATGAGTGGTTCAAACATAACTGGTTATTGATGGATTTTGAACTGCCTGAAGAGCGAAACAAGCTGTGGCACAACCTTGAAGACCCAGAGCAGAATTTCGGCGTCCTGGCGATGGAATCGAAGAATATTGTTATTGATGGTAACCTGGAGGACTGGAAAGATACAGACAAAATTGCAGCAGATCCGGATGGTGATATCGAGGCAGGCATAGGTGATTTAACTTCATTATGGGCGACATCTGACGCTTCATGTGTTTATCTGAGGGTAGATTTCGATAATGCGATTACCGGAACTGATTGGAAAGATCATGCCATCTGGATTGGAATAGATACCCATCAGAAAGATAAAGGCGATATGTACTTCCCGGGGAAGTCCTTTTCCGTACCAAATGGACTTGAGTTTGTCGTTGAAATCGCAGGTCCTGGAAAGTCGCGAATATTGGTCGATGATCCCTATGATATTTATACGGATTATTTCAAACATGAAGTTCCGGGTTATACCTCGGTGTCAAACAGTAATGGCATCTACCACGAGCAACGTCTCCTCACCAACAGAATGCGTGAAACACTTTACGGAGAATTATTCCCGGAAGTCTATCTCACCCGGAGTAATCTACTCTGGGCAACTGCGAATCCTGAAATGCCGGAACATAATTCCCTCGCTGACATCTTTCAAAGTGAAGATGGGAAACATATCGAACTGCGCATCCCCTGGGCTTTACTGAATGTGACTGATCCTTCATCAAGGAGTGTGCTTGACAATCATCAGGATACAGATGAGTTGGATATAGCAGTTACACCTGGCTTTATGTTTTATCTATTAGCTGTAAAAAGTCCTTACGACAATCCACAGCTGGTTGATGCGATGCCTGATGATTTTGAGCGTGGAATTAAATTCAGTTGGGACAAGTGGGAGGTTCCTGAATATACCTCTCGTTTGAAAGAAGGTGCCTCCCTGGTTGCAGATGCTTTTCGAGCAATCACAGTATCGACAAATCCTGCTGAAGAGTTTTCCTCCGAACCACAAGCTGAGCTTTCCCAATGGCAAGATGGTAAAGAGGAAGGGGTTTCGATTTCTTTTGACGACGGGAGTTCTTACCAGTATCGTTATGGTAAGAAACTTCTTGAAAAGTACGGAATGTATGGTACATTTTTTATCGTTACCGGCTGGGCTGGTCACAGCCCTTTGATAACGGGAGAAGCTGAAGGCTTAATCACCCGAAGGCTTTCAATACCGGAAATACGTGAATTGCATCGAGCAGGTCACGAGATCGGAAGCCATGGGCATGAGCATCGTTCAATGAATGACATGGTTACCGAACACTGGATAAAATCTACTTTTGCTGAAAGCCAGACCCTGATTTCAGAGTGGACAGGGGAGCAGGCGGTTACAGTCGCGTACCCGTATTCTTCCTTAACATCTGCCGGTGTGGAAATTCTTACCGACCTCGGATTCAGGTATGGAAGGATAAGCGGAAACCAATCAAATAATCCCAGCGATTTAGTAAAAACAAAACTATACAGCCATGTTATTATAGACGATCAAAATCCGGATCCCTGGTCTTATGTCAATACGCTTGATGAAAACAGGGGGAAATGGACTATACTGCAATATCATCATCTTTTCCCTAAAGACGCACGTGAATACAGCCAGCTCGCAGATCATGATGTAGAAGAAAAATATAATGTCACTCCGAGAAACTTTGAACGACAGGTACGTCTTCTTCGAAACAGGAACCTGAGTGTATATCCTATAAGGGAAATCGGTGATTACCTTGATGCTTACAAAGCCACAACACTTGAATTTTCAGAACATCAGGACAGTTATGTACTGACATTGAGAATCGACAATGAAAATAATGAGGATTATCCACCCCTGACAGTGAAACTGACAACACCCTGGGAATGGATTTCTATCGAGGGTTCTGAACACGATGGTGTTTATCATAACCGTACAGGATATATTAATTTTGATGCTGATCCAGGCAGCGAGATTATCATTCAAAGACTATCGCAAGAGGGATAGGATTATTATGAGAAGTACACTATTTCAGTTTAATCGATGTGCCATTACTTGTCTTCTGTTATTATGTCTAATGCTATACTCCGGTTGTTCATCGCCATCCATTGAAAATGGCATTAAGAATAAACTACCCGCTCGCAATCCGGATAAAGTCTTGCCAAAAGCAGCTATTCTCGCTACAAGTGATGGTGATGGATTGGGGACTTTCAGTGACGGCGTGGTACTTGCATACGAAGCGTTGAACCGTGCAGGAATTACTACTTGTATATGTGATCGCACTATCCTCAGTAATAAATCAAGACTCGATCAATACAACATCCTGATTGCTTCCACTCTTTTTGGGTATCATGATGCCGACCAACGTTTCTCGCTGACATTTATAGATGATGATCAACTGGATTTACTCAGTAATTGGATACATGAGGGAGGTGTACTTGTCGCTGGAGAAAATTTTGGCAGGAATACCCGCAGCGGGCATGACCGTCTTGTAGATACACCAGAGCTGAATTCAGAGTACTGGATACTTGGTAATGCAGTTGGAGTACCATTGATAGAGAAAAATCTTGATGGTTATAGCCTTCACATGAATTCCGAGGCAACCAACCCCAAAATATGGAAAGAAAAAGAGAAGTATTCTTTTGATAAGCCTGAGTGGATTCTTGTCCCTGCAGTTGATGTTAATACTACCGGTGTAAGGGTTCTTGGAGAATGGCGGGAAATCGACAAAAAAATCCCGGCGGTATGGGAAAACTCCTATGGTTCGGGACGGATGCTCTATTTCACAACCTTTAGACTTCTGCATCCAAGTCTGGACGGTGGTCTATCAACTCCGGATGAAATAGAAAATTTTTACAAATATCTTGCTGATATTTCTTCCGGGACAGCGAAAGAATCGTTAAATCCCAGGATTTCTGTTTCACCCTGGTTTGAAAACCACCCTGCTGCACTGGCGGTTACACTGAACTGTACCGGGGAGGAAGAAAACCTTGAGCGAACGATACGGTCATTGCTTGAGGATGCTCCCTCAATTACGATTTTTTCAAATCAACCTGAAATTCTTTCCCAACGACTTCCGGAAGATTTGTTGAATAATATTGAAATAGCCTCACTGAGTAAGTCAAACGAAAAACTGGACCGGATTGATACTCAGCTTGCCAAGGAAACGATTCATTGGCTGCCAGCCGGTGATACTTCAATAAAGGGTTTTCGCTTTCCAAGATTATCAAGATCGCATCAGATTTTACAGTACATCAATCAATCAGGTTATACTTATGACAGCAGCCTTCCGGTAAACCATCAGGATTATTACGGAGGTAGCATTTATCCGGTAAATCTTATGCTCTCTGAGCAAGATGGCAGTTGGTCGTTAAATCTAATGGAATTGGGACCGATATATCGTGACGACTGGTCATTCTACGGCGATGTGTCCGGTTATAAAATTCAAGAAGCCGCCATGTACCGTAAGTTTTTATTAGATTCATGGAATGAAATATTCCTTCCACAAGGTGGGCTTATGGTCCAGATTGGGGATCCGGAGTTTGAAGGTGAGTCCGAGGTTACCCTGGAACCGGTTAAAACGCTGATCGAAAAAGCTGTTTCTGATAATGCCTGGATTACTGACCTGTCAACAGTCGCAAATTTCTGGAAGATGAAAGAAAATGCGAACGTTTCGATATGGCAGACTGATAACAAGGTGCAAATATTAGTATCAGCCGGTGATCAGAACCTCGAAGGGCTGACTTTGACCGTAACATTTTCAGAAGAATGGTCAAGCGACAAATCCGAAACAGCTATAAATGGATTAATCCGGAAAGAATCGGATTTCAATGTAAACCTGATCAGCAAGTCAGGAAATCAATCATTCTACTCGCTAAACTACTAAACCGGAATATTCCGCCATTGCCATCAGTCAGCCGACTGATCACAATGACAGAAATATTCCGGTAATTAATATACATATGCAGACGGGTTCCCACGAAATTTTCTCGCGCAAAGCCGCTCAGACGAAAAGAATCAAATTTATTTCAACATAACAATCTTCTGAGTCTTCACGAAACTCCCTGCTTCCATGTTAATGAAATATATTCCTGAAGAAACTGGAATGTTATGTTGACTTGTTCCATCCCATGTTACATGGTGGTATCCGGCATCCATCCTTTTATTAATCAAGGTTTCCACATTCTGCCCCAGGATATTAAAGATCGAAATCTTTACTTTTGAATCTGCTGGAAGCGTAAAGGGAACTGTAGTTGTTGGATTAAATGGATTGGGATACGCTACTCCCAGGTTAAACTCAGTGGGAATTTGCTGATTCTCTCCATTGGAATTATTATTAAGAATATTTGCCATCTCTTTCTTAATATTCTTAATATTTGAATTGACAAGAGCAATAGTTGCCTCTTCAATACCTGCTGATTGAGGACCACGTTGAAGTCTGTTGTTCATGTGTGCAATGGATCTTAGTCGTATAGCTTCTTGTATCTCAAGCTCTGCAATGAGTGAATCCATTTCATTATCTAAACCTTCAGCAAGCTCTTCAAAATAATCAATAGATTCATCATACTCTCCATCTTTTAGCCAGATTGTTCCCAGATGGAAATCTTTGAATCTCTCAAAATCTGAATCCACCTCTCGATGGTAAATTTCATTTAAATCATAAATCCTGTCTTGAGGTCGTTCTCGTTGTAAGCGTGCAACACTGCTGAGCCCGTGGATTGCAGGTGCGTAGTTATTTTCTGCCAATTCTGTAAAGATTGCTGAAGCCCTCTCAATATCATCTTCTGTGGCATTTGTATCTATTAAGGCATAAGCTCTTATAAGTGCACTGGCTTCAGGGCTCAGTCCATCTTCCATAATATTCCAGTAGTCATCGCCATCATGATAGGGATTTTCCAGGATTGGACTCACTGTAATAGTGGCACTACTTGCATTATAAATATTTTCTTTAACCTGTTGCACAGTTGTCAAAGTTTTCCACCAATTTCCAGTAATATCAAGTGTCCCACCATTTGCAAGACAAAAAAGCTTTGGATCGTCAATACCACCATCATCCCAATCATAGAACATATCATAATAGCCAGAGGGAAAATCAAAATCACAACCCGCGCCAATTATCACTTGCCATTTTGCCCCCCCCTGTGGATCAATTTTCAGAGTATTGTTTGCGATTAGATTCCTTCGATTATTTGTGGGAGAAGCAATTTCCTGTGAATTGTTTATGAAAACAATTGCCTGTTGGGCGTTTTCATATAAATCAATATGATTTAATTCTTGAACATCCGTATTATCAAGCCAAATTGCAGACGCAAAAGTTTCATCATCGTCCAATCCACAATAGCGAATAACTGTTGGGTATGGGAAGTTTGGAGAGTTATCCTCACCGTTTATATACAACTCCAGATTATTAGATTTAATGGCATGGATACCTATATTTTGGAAGGTAGAGGCAATCACATAACCTCTATATATGTTGCTGAATTCAACACCTATCTCATCTATATTTTCAAATGTTGTTGCTTTCATAGCATACCAACTGTGTCCGGCAGAGGGATGGGAACCGAAGAATCCTTTTCTACTATGATGAATATACCCATATTCGATTATGAATCTATAAGCATTCCAGGCATAGGCAGCATTTTCGCAATAAGCTATTTCAGTGTGAGTAAGCGTGACTGTTTCTTCATCGTCGCCAGTTCCCTCGACACGAACACCCATGGAACCGTTTCTGATTATTGCATAATTAATATCAATCTCACCATAGTCATCGCAGGGATAAATACCTCCCCACAAATCATCGGTACCGTCTTCAATATGATCAAATATGACTTCTGAGCCGTCTGTTCCATTCACAACTAATTCAGCCCCATCTTCAATGAATAAAGTTTGTTCGGTTCCGAATTCAATGGTACTTCCTGCACTGATTGTCAATTCAGCGTCAGCTGTAACAGTTAAACCATCTTCAAAAATGAAGTGTCCATCAAAATCTACCTCGTTCGCATTATTAATCGTTACAGGATTAGTGTATCTCGCGAATCCCGTAATATCCTGGGTTATCACTGTTTGTTGATTTTCATTTTCTGGCTCGAGTTTTAGCAAAATTGCTTGTCCGGGGTCAAGATATACTTGAATAGTTGCTTCTCCCTCCGCTTCGTCTGGTTCCCAAATGAAATTATCTGTATAAGCGTATGTTACTCCCTGGGGAGACCATACTGTGGAGATTACCGGCTCTTCAGTTAATCCTCCAAAACGGAGACGAAACCATTCAAAAGTTTCATCTATTACATATCCATTTTCCCACTGATTACTCTGTGTGTTTACAAGCAGATAATATTCTGCATCATCAATCCCCGGTTTATCGAAAAGTCCAACAACAATATCACTGTACCAATCCTCATTTGTTACACCTCCGCCTCGTGATGGCCCGACAAAAGTGTCCACGTCATCCAGAATCTGCCAAAGGTGGAATCTTTCACCTATCTCCAGTCCGTCATGCCGTTCACTGTCTGCAACAGCAGTAGAAACCAGACTACTATGGATGTATGATGGTCTATTTGGATCCGTAAAGCTATCATCAACTCCATCCGCCAGCCACCACCAGCGTAGTTCTCGCATAATTGGCAAAAGTTCAGTGAGATGTCCGTAAAGAGAAGATATTGCATCATACGGCTCATCAAAATCCAAGGGCTCGTTATCTGCTATTGCATCAGGAACACCACCTTCACCGAATAGAGGGCGGTAATTTCCCGGAGTTGGATTGGAAATGTCCCACGATATTAAGCCGTGATAGAATTCATCTTTACTGTTGTATCTATATTCTCCTATTCCTTTTGCACCGGCAGCAAGACCCACATAAGCTTGCATTCCATACTCCGGCTCCGTAGGTCTTCTTTTCCCAAGTTCAAGAACCATGTCCTGACCATCTGCCACAGTTCTTCGTCGAGCTTGTATAATCCACCACCACTCGGGATCAGGTCCCGCGAAATCCTCATTGAAATGCTCATTTTCACTATTTAATTGTGAATCAGTGTATTTTTCCATTTTATGAGATAGATCTCTTAAATGTCGATTTTGGTTGATCCACAGAATCCTGTGATATATTGAACCAAAATAGGAATCATCAATTTCCTGTTGACTGGGATCTTCCTCGGTAGTGAACTTCAGATTATAATCGAAGTGCTCAAAAATATTCCAACCCGGGGCTTCTATTCCAAGAAATAAATCACGCGCAAAATCACGGTCAACCTGGGGAGTTCCTGAACTGTTATATATATCGTGAAAATTATGGTTAATGATTATCGGTCGTATCTGATCTCGTTCTCTTATTTTTGCAATCGCATGAGAAACAAGAGCTTCATACCTGCTATTGATAGTCGAGCTTCCAAAATCACTAAATCCCTCGTCTAAGAGATCGTAACCGAGAAATCCTTCATCAAGCATATGATAGTTTTGCAAATCCTCAATAATTTCATCTAATAAATCTTCAGCATCTTGATAGTTTTGCAACTGTGCATATCTTGAGAGTACCTTGTGGAAATCAAAGTTGAATGTGTCGTCGCCAACAATAGTAGTTGGATAGGCAACGCTATTGTCATCAGGATGAACCTGATCAGCGAAGATGCCGACTGATAAATCACCACCATAATCCGTAATGTGTTTTGTGTTGTTTGCTATATTTCCACTCATATATGTTGCATTTGTATTATTCATTTTTACATATTCACTGACAATCAAATCATTTTGATATGCAGGTGTCCATTCGTCCGGACCCCAAATTACCCAAAGACCCAAGGGCGAATCAAGTGGTCTTGATAATGCTAAACCATTCAAAACAGATAGAATGACGAACAGGATGATCAATCTTTCAGTTAAACTAATGCGGGAAAAATGCCTTTCCATGATGCTACTCCTTTTTTGTTTTAGCGGGGATGCTTAATGACAAAAAACGATACTATCTTAAAAAAACTATTTTTCTGCTTTCTGATATCCAGCCTCTTTGAATTAGTCGCATAAAATATACACCGGATGATAAATGTTCGTCTGCTTTCCATGTGGTACTATTTTGTCCTGTCGAAGCATTATGTTTGAAACGCGCAACCTTTTGACCGTTTAAATTACAAATAATAAACGAGACTAAACCCGGACGCTTTGCAGTAAATTGTATTTTTATGTTTTTATTAAACGGATTTGGATAGGCTCCGGTGATGGAAAGCTCAGATGGATTTGCCGGAGTTTTTTCTCCTGTCACGCCGTCTGCTCCCGAAATATTTCCGTCAGGCGTTAATTTGAATAAGCGTAACTCAGCGGTCCCGGTATAAATATCACACCATCGTGAACCAAATATTACTTCGTCCTCTATAGATAAAGTAGCTCTAATTTTGTTAACTGCGTAGAATTCATCAGGGTCCGGACCTGGAATCAGAACAGTATCTGGTGCCCAGAGATCGTCTCCCTGAGAATTAATCATATATGCGCGGATATCTATTTCGCTAGGTCCAGGAAATCCATGAGCTCGTCTTTTCCATGCATGAAAGGCATATATATTAGTCGAATCTATGGTTGCAAGACACATTGGAGGCGGGCCACTGCTGCTTGGAAAGTCACCACCAAGTTGAATGGAATAATTCTCGAAATAATTATCTCCGTTAGGCTGCAACCTGATCAAATGGGAGCCTCTGTTTTGGACACCGGCTATGACTATAGCTACACTTGTGTCCGCCATCAGAATCGGTCTTGATATATAAGCGCTGGATAATATTCGTTGCGTTTGTCCTAATCGTCCTCGAATGCTCCATGGCCAGCTTCCATCAGCATTAACTCGTTGAAGGTAGCATTTTGCGCCGCCGAACATAGAGGCAAGGTAAAAACCTCCGCTCGAGATCGGAAGAAGGTAAAGTTTCCTGCTGAAACCTCCCTCAGATTCAATTGCAATTCTTGA
>JAVCCM010000087.1 GCA_030765455.1 Candidatus Electryonea clarkiae
ATATGGAGCCGTCTTTTCTCATTATAGAGTATTCGTTTTCTCTTATGTTTTCTCCTTTCATTATCCTCGAAATATCTTTCCTCGCCCTCTCTGTGTCTTCAGGCACAAGTAATTGAGATACACTTATTCCATTATTAAAATCTTCCTTTGAATAGCCTGTTTTTGTTAAAGTTACTTTATTGATATAAGTGATATTACCTTCTAAATCCATTTCATAGATCATTTCCGGGAGAAGCTCACTCATATCTTTAAACTTCTGCTCGCTATTACGTAGAGCTTTTGTACGTTCCTCCACCATTAATTCCAGGTCTTCCTGATACCTCCGGTTCTCTTCTTCAAGCAGCAGTTTTTCATCGATGAGCAATTTAGTATTCACTGCATTATTTACGGTTTTTACTATTGCTTCCTTGGTTACCGGTTTCGCCAGGTAATCGAATGCGCCGAGACGCAGCGCATCGGACGCAGTTACGATAGTCGGTTCACCGGTTACCATTATCACCTGTACATGTTCTGACACATCACGAATTGCTTTGAGAAGTTTTACCCCGGACATCTTTGGCATAATGATGTCTGTCACTACCACATCGAAATCTTCATTCTTCAGCAATTCAACAGCCGTTATCGCGTCTTCAGCGACTTGAACGTCGTGACCGTCGTCTTCTAGAAACGCTTGAAGAGTAATTCTGATACTTTTCTCGTCATCAACAACCAGGATACGAGCCATTATACTTTGCCTTCCTTGATATCTTCTTCATGAATCCCGTCCATTGTTCAGCCGTTATTTACTCTAAGATCAACATGAAACCGTGTGTACTTCCACGGCTCAGTCTCAACATGCATTTCGCCCAGGTGATCTCAATAATCACGTAGGATATTGATAAACATAGACCAGTTCCTATTGCCCTGGCTTTGGTTGTAAAGAACGGATCAAATTTTCGTTCGCGAATATCTTCGTGAACACCGGTGCCATGATCCTCAACCGTTTACTTGCGTTCTGTAATGTCTTCAACCATAGTCAGGAAATATTGAGATTCACCCTCTTCATCCTTGAACATCGTAGTTGTCAAATTTACCCAGATAATATCCTTGTTCTTTCTTATATAACGCTTTTTAAAAGTGATTTTGTCAATTTCCCCGGATATAACCTGATATTCACATCCCTCTAATTATTAAAAGAACATCTCATCACTGACCAGCTCGATCCATAAATCAAACGATTTATAATTGCTTGATTAGGAATCTTATTTATACTATAAATGACAACTATTTACAACAACTAACAACTATATTTTTAAGGGTTAACCAAATTTCTTTTATTGTGGTTTATAATGATTAGTAATCGTTATTTATGGTCTAGTGTCCTAAATTTCATCCTTATCTAATTCTGATCTAAAGTCTGTTTTACCCGTTCTAATAATTCAATGGGATCATAAGGTTTGCGAGTATATCCCTCAATTGAATACTTCATAGCTTCTTTTACTGAATCAAGGTCAGCACGTCCAGTCAGCATAATTATTGAAGCATTCTTCGTTTCAGGAAAATCTCGAAGCAACCGCAATGTTGTTAATCCATCCATTTTTGGCATATCAATGTCAAGCAGAATCAGCCCAGGTTTATTGTGTCGAGCAAGCCGGACTCCCTCATACCCATCTCTGGCTGTGATGACTCTATATCCATTTTTTTTTAAAGTATTTCCATGGAGGTATGAATTTCAAGTTCATCATCTACAATCAAAATAGTTTTGTTTTGATTTGTCTGTTTTTCTTCGGTTTTATCTGTTGCCACAATTTCATCCTCAATTTTTTTGTCTCATCTTGGCGATTAATTTGCCTCAGGTAGATTAAAAATGAAACAACTTCCCTTGCCTACTTCGCTTTCCACCCTTATTTCCCCTCCATGCGCTTCAACCGCAAGTTTACAAAAAGCTAAACCAATACCGCTTGAATAACCACGATGCTCTTTCTTTATCTCAGCTTGACCAAATTTTTCGAAGATTTTTTCATGCAACTCAGCAGGAATTCCTGGTCCGGAATCTTTTATTGAAAAAACTATCTTATCTTCATCTCTCCGAATGTCAATATTGATATCATCGTTAGCTTCTGAGAATTTGATAGCATTCGACATAAGATTTGTGACAATTCTTCTCACGATATCCTTATCATATTTACCCGGCAAAACTGCTTCTGTTGGATTGAAAATAAGGTTTACATCATTGACCGGTTCGCCTACTATTTTTATAGCTTCCTGTATTGTAGCAACCATATCAGATTCAATTATATCCAGTGGCATTTGACCGGACTCAAGCCTGTTAAGATCAAGTAAAGAACTAACCATTTCAATCAGTTTCGCTGAACCTGATTGTGCAGAAGAAAGCAGCTTTGCTTCATTTTCATCCAAATGTTCCTTACGTAAAATTTTAAAAACATCAAGAGACCCTTTGATACCGGTCAAGGGCGTCCTCATATCATGCACAATCATATGCATCAAAGAATCACGTGCATTTTCAGCAACCCTAAGTGCATCATAGCTATTCTGAAGTTCGTGATGTTGAGCCTCAAGTTTTTCTTTGGCATACTTCAGGCTAAGATGGGTTATTACCCGTGCCTCCACTTCACGAATTTCAAAAGGCTTTGTAATATAATCAACTGCTCCGAGCTTAAAGCCCTTAGTCTTACTCTCAATATTTACTGCAGCAGTCAGAAATATTACTGGGATATCCCTAGTGTCTGCATTTAATTTCAACGCTGCACATACGTCATAACCATCCATCTCTGGCATCATAATATCAAGCAAAATAAGATCCGGTGGACTTTCATCAACAATCTCTAATGCTGTCTCACCGTCTAACGCAACGCTGAGTTCATATTTATCTCCAAGCGATTCAACAAGGATATCAATATTTGCTTCTGTGTCATCTACAACGAGAATATTGCTCTCTGACAAATCTTTCATGAGTTCACTGACCATTAAGTTGATTGTCCAGAATAATCATCATATTAAACTTTCGTAATCCGGTGGTTCTTTTTTCAGGAAATATGTTTTCATCTTCCCTTTTCCCTTTACCTCTATTTCACCACGCGGTTTAAATATAAAATCTTTTTTCAGTAATTCATATGTTTCCTCTGAGATGTGAATATTGCCAGGAATTCCGTGAGATTCGAGGCGTGAAGCTGTATTTACCACGTCGCCCCAAAGGTCATAGATGAATTTTATTTTGCCTATCACACCAGCCACTACCGAACCGGAGTGAATACCTATTCTCAACTGGAGCTTCTCATCTTGACTGCTTTCATGCGTTTCAACAAACTTCAGCATATCGATTGCCATATTCATAATAGCTACTGCATGATCCTCGCGGGGTATGGGTAATCCTGATGCAACCATGTAGCTGTCACCAATAGTTTTAATTTTCTCCAGACCATACTTTTCAGTAAGATCATCAAAATATGAAAAGAACTTGTTCAGGAGGGTTACGAGTACAGTTGGGTCCAGTTTTTGAGCTAATGGTGTAAAGTTAACCATGTCAGCAAATAGAACCGAGACATTGTCATAACGATCTGCAATAGCTTCATTGCTGTTCTTTAAACGCTCAGCGATTTCTTCAGGTAGAATATTATGTAACAAAGACTCTGATCTTTTATGCTCCTGCTTTAGCGACCTGGTCAGGATTCTAAGCGCGAGATGTGTTTTCACCCTCGCCTGCACCTCGACAACTTCGAAGGGTTTAGTTATATAATCAACAGCGCCAAGTTCAAATCCTTTTGCTTTATCCTTGATTTCAGTCATCGCCGTTAAAAAAATGATTGGGATATTCTTTGTTGAACGTTCATTTTTTAGTTCAGTACATACCTGGTATCCATCAATACCCGGCATCATGATATCAAGCAATATCAGGTCAGGACGATCTTCACGGGCGATTTCAAGAGCACTCTCGCCATCTATTGCGACGCTGACATCATACATATCTCCCAATGCATCAACAAGAATATCAATATTCGATTCAGTATCATCCACTACCAGTACAGTATGCTTGACTTCACTATTCACTACCACTCCTCATCAAAAAATCATATTTGGAACTCACTGTTCCAAAGCTTTCCTCTGATCATTACTGTCAGCATATTTTAGAGCGATCTCTCTAAATCCTTCAGATATACCCTGAAATATTTCGACCAGGTCAGCATCGAAATGCTTCCCTTTACCTTCAACAATGATCGATACAGCCTTTGTGTGAGTAAACGGTGGCTTATAAACCCGTGCGCTGATTAATGCATCATAAACATCAGCTATAGCCATTATTCGTCCTGACAACGGAATTTGTTCTCCTCGAAGACCTTTCGGATATCCTGAACCATCCCATTTCTCCTGGTGCGTGTAAGCAATTTCTTTGGCAAATCGAAGAAACGAATTTGATCCAAGGTCTTTTTCGGCATTTTCCAAGGCAATCATGCCTAATATTGTATGCTTTTTCATCTCATCAAATTCTGCCTCGTCCAGTTTCCCAGGTTTAAGCAGGATATGGTCTCTAATACCAACTTTTCCTATATCATGAAGGGGAGCCGATTTCCACATCATTTCGACTGAATTATTGTCAACCTGATCTCTGAATTTGGGATGATTAATTAATTCACCAGCAAGGATTTTCACATAGTTTTTTGTTCTTCTGATGTGACCGCCTGTTTCATTATCTCTTGTTTCAGCAAGTGAAGTCAGGCTTTGTATGGTAACCTCCTGCGTCCTGGCTATTTCTTTTGTTCTTTCCCTGACTTTCTCTTCCAGAATTTCGTTCTGACGTTCTAATGATTCCCTGGCGATTTTCAGCGTCAAATGCGTACTTACCCGGGCTTTTACTTCCGATACCTCAAAAGGTTTGGTTATATAATCAACAGCTCCGAGTTCAAAACCCCTGTTTTTACTCTCGATATTAGCTGCTGCAGTAAGAAATATCACCGGGATATCTTTAGTTTCAGCGCTTTCTTTTAATTTCTGGCAGACTTCATAACCATCCATTCCAGGCATCATGATGTCCAGTAGGATTAAATCCGGTTTTTCTTCCTCAACCGTTTCCAGGGCTGATTCGCCATCTATAGCGACACTGATCTCATACAATCCGTCTAAAGCATCAACTAATATATCAATATTAGTCTCAGTGTCATCGACAATCAGTACGTTTTGTTTTGTTAAATCAAATAACATTCCCTCTCCCTATCAAGCTATTGAATCAATAATTTCGTCAATGATCACATCGATTTTCTTAAATTGATATTTTTTTAGTAATTTACCGATTTTCTCAATTTGAGGATTTACCTTAGACGACCATTCTTTACTTTTCAACTCAGACATAACAGGTTCACATTGTTTTGGTTTTCTGGTTTTGACTTTATCTTTTAGCTCAATAAGAAATTCTTTCAGTTCTCCCAAACTTCCCGTTTCTTTTTCTTCCTCTGAATCAGCTTGATTATATAATGCCAGAACCGGTTTTATTTCGTTAATAACAACATTTAATTTTGACTCGAAATCATCATTTAATGAATTGAACAATTCTATATCTTCATTCTTAAGCGCTGCTTCAACCTTTTCTGCAATCACGAAAACATCTTTAGCGCCGATATTCCCTGAGACACCCTTTATTGTGTGCGCTAAGCGAGTGGCGTCTTCAAACATTTTGTCTTCAACAAGTTTCAAGAGATTACTATAAGAATTTTGAAACTCAGCAACATACTTCTCCAATAGCGACCAGTACAGCTTCTTGTTTCCACCTATCCTGGTCAATCCCTCCTTAACATCTATATTGACCATTTCAGGTATCTCGGGTATCTCCTCTTTCTTTTGGGGAGATACTTTTTTTTCTGATTTTGCTTCGGTTCCTAATCGAGGTTTGATCCATTTTTCCAGTGTTTTAAACAGTGCATTCGGATCAATCGGTTTTGTTACATAGTCATTCATCCCGACAGCCAGGCACTCTTCCTGTACGCCAACCATAGCATCAGCGGTCATAGCAATTATCGGCAGTTTATCGAATCGTGATTCCTTACGAATCCGTTTTGTTGCTTCGTACCCATCCATTTCGGGCATTTGTAGATCCATCAGTACAGTTTCAAATCCCGGATTGGTTTCAGTCACCATTTGAACAGCTTCCAAACCGTTGTTGGCAATGGAAATCACTATCCCCTCATTCTGCAACAATTCAGATGCCACTTGTTGATTTATCTCGTTGTCTTCAACCAGCAGAACCATTGCGCCATTGAAAGATGTTTTAATTGTTTCTGCCTGCTTGCTCTTTTTATGATCTAAATCTTTCTTTAATTCTTTACCGAAAGATTCCATGATGGTATCAAACAAAACGGACTGAGTCACCGGTTTAATCAGGAAGCCATCCATTCCTACCTCATCCGCCTGTTGCATCACCTCTTCTCTACCGTATGCGGTAACCATAATAATCGCGGGCAAATCAGGAATCTCGGGATCGTTCTTTATTATTTCAGTTGCCTCAACCCCGTTCAATCCCGGCATTTTCCAGTCCATCAAAACCAGGTCGTACGGTTTTGTTCCCGTTGTAAGAGCGTTTCTAAGTTCTGCAATAGCTTCTTTGCCAGAGGAAACCGTTGTTACTTTGAAGGTGAAAGCTTCAAGAAGACTCTGCAATGTTTCTCGCGCAGCTTCATTGTCATCAACAACCAGCACACGCATTCCTCTTGTATCAATAGATGGTTTATAACTCCTTGGTTTCACATCTGTCTGTATTCCAAATTCTGCTGTGAAATAAAACGTTGTCCCTTCTCCATAAACACTCTCAGCATGTATATCTCCACCCATCATTTCCACAAGTCGTTTACTGATAGTAAGTCCGAGTCCTGTGCCGCCAAATTTCCTTGTTGTAGAGGTATCCGCCTGGCTGAAGGCTTGAAATAGTTTGGCTAATTGTTCTTCTGTCATACCAATTCCGGAATCCTTGACAGAGAACTTAAGATGTACTTTATCCTTACTTTTACTTTCCAACTCTATTGAAACTACAATCTCACCTTGTTCAGTAAACTTTACAGAGTTACTTGCCAGATTTATCAGGATTTGCCCTAAACGCAGGGGATCTCCTGTCAAGTTTATTGGAACATCAGGATTAAGTGAAAAGACTATTTCCAGTCCTTTTTCCTGGGCTTTTACGGTAATCAGGTTAGCCAGATTCTCAAGGACTTCATCAAGGTTGAATCCAATCTCTTCTACATCCAGTTTGCCTGCTTCAATCTTGGAGAAATCAAGGATATCGTTTATAATACCCAGCAGTGCGTGTGCGGAAGTTTGGGTTTTATGCAGATAATCTGTTTGTTTTGGTGAAGTGTCAGTTTGAAGGCAGAGGTGAGTCATACCGATGACAGCATTCATCGGAGTCCTTATTTCGTGGCTCATATTTGCAAGAAAGTCACTTTTCGCTTCTGTTGCTGATTCGGCATCAATTCTTGCCGCTTCGAGATCCTCCATTATATTCAGCATGGCAAGACGTGTCTGAGATAGCTCTTCCATTCGCCTCTCTAACGCTTCGGTTGAAACCCGTTTTCCTTCTATTTCCTGATCTAATGCTTTGTTATGCTGTTCAATTTCTTCAAATGTCTTATTCAATAACATTTGATTTTTTTCACGAACCTCTTCAACCGTCTTGAGGTTTTTCTCCGCTCGGTTGAGCTTTTTCTTTAACAGAAGATTCTGCTTAGTCAGCTTTTTTATTTCCTGGTTTAACGGGGATTCTTCCATCTCTACTTTTCTCCCAGGAGAATTGTGACAAAAGTCTCATTATGAAATTTCGATTGCGAAGATTTCTGAACCGGACATATCTCCCCATATGCGTAGAAACCACCTATACCCGTACCAACCGGGAGTATTGACTGCAAGAGGTCAACTTCCTCCTGAACTCTTGTTCCCAGCATAATTCTTCGCGCGGCGCAAGAACTCACCAGAGCAAGATCAATCTTATCTCCAGGGAAATCACGCAGTGCTGAATTTACTGATGTCTCTGCAGCCTGAATGATGGCGTCACTGGTGCTTTGCGTCAACTGCACTTGTGCACCGAGTGGTATGTCGCCAGCGAAAGCAATGCTGCCGTTATCATTAAAAACAAGCGGCGCACGCAGATAAAAATCTTTGCTATTATCTATCCTTACCGCTAAAGGATACTCACCTGGGGCTCGGTCATAATGACCAACGTACTTTTCGTAAAATTCAACAGCGGTTTGATTGTCAATTTCAAAAACTACATTGCTTTCAACTTTGGTGATTTTAAAAGTTTTCCCGAATGGTTGATGCCCAGTAGCAACACCAGTCGAGAATTTCACTCCACCCCCGACAAGTAAAACTGTGACAGCATCATTCAGAACATCTTGATTGTGAAATTGATTGGTCGATTTCAACTGCCACTGATCTCCAGCCACACCGCCGAAAACCGTAATATTCTCTCCCAACTGGACATTAAGACTGTTGAGAACAACTGTTCCGCTGGTTGTTAAACTATCATAATACGTAATGCAGAGTTGAGGTTCAGTTGTCAATCCCCGTCTTGCATCATCCAAAGCATTTTGGATTGCCGTATGAGGATCAGCCGACACATTAGTGCCAGACCCGCTCGAAAACTGAATATTCTCGGAGGACATACAAATCAGAACCAACGAATCTTCAAGAAATGAATTCAGAGATGATAATTCTCCATCCGTTGTGCAGCCAATTAACTGAACACCAGGGAATGCTTTATGTACTTCATCGAGTAGAGTTGAGTAATCATAGCATATTGCTGAGAACAAAAGAGCAGCATGGGGTCTAGAATCACCAATTGCTTCTTTGCACTGATTAATTGCTTCCTGAATCGCGTCAATGGAATCAACCATCTCACTGTGCCCAATACCTACTTGCATGGGGAACTCCTGTATTTATGTTCTCTTTGTATTTAATCCTCGGATTTACTTTCAAATTTCGGATCATCCGCATCATCTAAGGCGACGATTTTGTATTTGCCACTTTGACTAAGTTTTGAAAGTAATTCATTGACCTCTTTTTTCAGGTCGATCATGCGAACCTCACGACCAATTACGAGCCTGTTAAATCTTTCGAGTTCATCAAGTTTTTGAGTTAGCTTATCTTCCGCCTTCTTCCGATCCGTAATATCTAACAACCATCCTAAAATACCATCCTCACCATGATAATTAATTTGGAGATAGGTGACCAGCGTATCTATTAGATTCCCATCCTTACTGCGCATCTTTAATTCGTAATTGACAACGCTCTCTTCAGCCTGAAG
This sequence comes from Candidatus Electryonea clarkiae, assembly GCA_030765455.1. Taxonomy (GTDB): domain Bacteria; phylum Electryoneota; class Electryoneia; order Electryoneales; family Electryoneaceae; genus Electryonea; species Electryonea clarkiae. The sequence goes on from JAVCCM010000087.1 coordinate 9,281, forward strand.
CTTGTTAATTATCTTATCGCGATCCTCAGGATTCGCATAGAGTTGGGGGGAAGGTTCCCCGGCTTTTGCGTCGAACATCTGGATAAACTTTGGATTAGCAAAGTGTATGATTTCTTTTGTGGAAAACGCTACACCGACGGGGCTAGTATCAAGAATCTGCTGCAATTGTGCGCGAGAAGCTTCAAGTTCATTTTCCATTTGCTTGCGGCTATGAATATCTGTAATGGATCCGGCTGCTCTGTAAGATTTCTCGGAAGCATCTCGCAATGATTTACCTCGAGCATTAAACCAGCGCCACTCTTGTTGTTTGGTTAACAGACGATATTCTACATCATAAGGTGTTCCATTTTCCAGATGTGATTTGAATGCCTCTAAGGTGGCTTCTTTATCATCCGGATGAAGACCATCACTCCAGGACTCCAAACGGCTAGGATAATCATGTTCGTCCGTGTAACCCAATAACTCACGAAAACGGTTGGAATACCAGAAACTCTTTCCAATTATATCAAAGTCCCACAATCCATCTCCACTCCCACTTACAGTGAGTTCGAAGCGTTCCTGACTTTCTTCTAAGGCCTGTTCAGCTTTTTTCTGTTCGGTAATATCTATCAACGTACCGGTCATAACCAACGCTTTACCATTTTTATCGCGTTTGGGCACATCTGCTCTAGCGACCAACCAAATCACTGAACCATCTTTATGTAAAACTGGATAAGTCGCCCTGTAAAATTCGTATTTCCCTTCTATCGTGCCAGAAAACTGTTCTAAGGTGTCATCGATTGCTTTTGCATGCACATAACTTATCTCTCTGGTCTTAATTAGTATTTCGACCCATTCACTGATTATATATGCTTTTTCTTCAGATTGACAGAGAGGTAATCCAATAAGTTTTGCGGTTGTATCTAATGCATGGAAAGTGTCCTCTTCGCTGAAATCAATCCACCAGGCACCCACATCTGCGGATTCAAGCGATCCATAGACTAATTGATTCAGGAGTTCAAGGTCTTCCTGAGTTTCTTTAAATTCTGTTATATCCTGCTTCATAGCAACAAAATGCGTTATCTCACCATCAGCATTTTTTACTGGTGAGATTGAAGCTGATTCCCAGATTAAATCACCATTCTTCTTACGTGTCCGGAATTCGCCATTCCAGGTATCTCCGTTTATAATTGTATCCCACAGGTTTTTATAGAACGCTTGATCATGATAGCCAGACTTCAAAACCCGCGGATTTGCGCCAATAGCTTCTTCTGAGGAATAACCGGTTACTTCAGTGAAGTTGCTGTTTACATACTCAATTGAACCATCGCGATCAGTAACAACAACCGTGATTGGGCTTTGCTCAACCGCGAGGGATAGTTTTCTGAGCTCATCCTCAGCAAAATGCTTATCTGTCATATCGAAAATCGTACCATCCAGATACGCTGGCTTGCCATTATCATCGTATAAAGCTTGCCCTTTCGCGTAAACCCAGTGTGTTTCCCCTTTGTTATCGATTATACGGTATTCGTTTATAAATGACTGGTGTTCATCAACAGCTTTTTGAGAATTTTTAGCAATTGGCTCAAGATCGTCAGGATGCATTATTGATGCGAAAGTACGTATGGACTTTTCGCCTAAAAAATCTGAGGTTGGATAACCCGTTAATGCCTCAATTTCGCTACTAATAAACAGCATTGTCCAATTCTCATCCATCAGGCAACGATATGTCACACCCGGAATATTGTCCACCAGAGTACGAAATTGTTCTTCACGAGCTTGGATGTCTTTTTCCGCTTGTTTTCTTGCAGTTATGTCACTGACAATCGCCGTAAATAATTTTGAATCCTTCAGATCCACATCACTTATTCCGATTTCAATTGGGAATAGTTCACCACTCTTTCGTTTCGCATTCACTTCCAGACGTTTTCCAATTACATTTTTAACTCCGGTTTTCGAATAATTCTCAAGGAATGAATCGTGATTTACTGCCAATTCGTCAGGAACGAGGATTTTTACATTCTGTCCGATAATTTCTTCGAGGGAGTATCCAAATATTTCCTCGGCTGCCGGATTAAATGTTTCAATGATACCAGCACTATTTATTGAAATAATACCATTGGTCGATGCCTTAAGAATAGCATCCGTTTTGTTCTTGCTATCAAGTATCTCTGCTTCTGCTCTTTTTCGTTCATCAATATTCAGGGAATACTCTATCATCTGAACCAGTTCACCTTTATCGTCAAATATTGGATAACCGTGAACTTCCACATAGTATGGCTCTCCATTTTCATCAAAATGGATATGTTCTAAAACCGCTGGTTTGCCGGTTTTTTGGATTTCTTTTAAAGGACACGGATCATTTTCTGAAGCACAGGGGATATCGCTGTAATGCGACAGAGCATGGCAGGTTGTGATCGTTTTTCCGCCTGCTAATTTTTTGGCGAAACTGTTTGCCAGAACAACTGAATAATCCTTGACATCAAGCACATAAAATGGATGACTCAACGAATTAATAGTCATCGTCATCATCTCTTTTTGCTCGGATAATTCTGCTGTTCGTTTTTCTACTTCTTCTTCAAGTTTGTCCTTGTATTCTTCTAATTCCTGACTGTGTCTCCTCAAGGCTTTTGCAGTTTTATCTCCGATAAGAATGCTGAATATAGTGGCGCCGATAGCCAAAACGACCACGATGACCAATATGATAAGAATGATCATTCTGGTCAGATAATATGAGGACAAGGCATCATCATAATCGATTTCAACGGCTATACCAAAGTTCAGGTCTTCTACCCATCTCCAGAGCCCAAGTACCTTGACTCCACGATAATCAGGATAACTCTTGATATCATCTGAATCCATTTTGTTGACAACATTCTGAGCCATCAGGGTTAAAGGCTGCTCCTCCCTGGACATGGTTGGTCGATAACCCTTTACCATGTCTCCCCCCGGATTCCTGGCGTGAAGATTCAATATGCTTACTTCGTCTTCTTCTAATAAATCCAATTCTCTTAATTGTTCATCAAATCTACTGTTGGAGATCAACGCACCCTTTTCGTCGATGGTATAGGTTTCCTCAGATGAACCTACGACTCCCAAGTGACATAACCTGGTCATAACTTCAGTGGGACTGTCGCGCAGTGTTAGAACTGCGATCACTTTGGCGGTATTATCTTTTATAGGAACTGCGTAGAACATGGTAGATTTATTTTTACTCACGCTCAAATCAGTATAGATAGGAGGAATAAAATTGCTCTTGCCTTCGAAGACTTCTTTTAAGAGTTCCGGACGTTGTTTATAAATAAGGTTAGTAGTTCCGAGATTTGTATTACACATGGATCCAATGCTGATATAATCCGGATTTATTATGAAGAATCCCGTGTCATCATGTATCTCTCGAGCCGTCTTAATGCGTTCACGCAATGTGTCAAGGGTTTTATTATTGGATAAGCTTTCTTTATCAGTGGGATCCTGTAATAGTGCCTCCACATATTCAACAAGAATCTCATCGGAGGCCACTTCTTCCATTTCCTCAATTTTGTGATCGATCCATAATTTGAGTATTTCAGAAGTGGAATTAAGCGTTGTGCGTAATGATTCTTGAGATTGTGATAAAGTTTGTTTTTTTACTTGATTTAATCCTACCAAAGTCAAAAGTAATGTGACTGTGAGAAATATGCCGATAGCTATGATAATCACAGAATTCTTTTGCTGCATGACAATTTCGTCACTTCTGGAAGAGAACTTTGAAAGAAAACGCAGTAAGAAATATATAAGAACAATAACTGCTATGAAAATCAGACCGATTACAATGATCATCTTAACTGGAATCATGGCTTTCCTCGACCCAGTTTGACTATTGATCTTTTCTTCAGCAAAAGAGACCCATTGATTTCTAATATTCTTATGCTCATTGTCCGTAATTGTACTGAAGACTTTATCGATTACTCTTTTCAATATCGGCCAATCTTTTCTGATCGCCATAAAGACATGCGATTCAAGGAATGGAACAGGTATTATCGGTTTAATACCTACAAGAGAATATTTCGTGATGTTATATGATGTAGAAATAATGTCACCAATAAAGGCATCAGCCTTACCAGTAATTACTTTAGCTAAGGCATCCCGAATATCTGAAGCTGCTAACAGATCAAATTCCGGGTAATTCGCTTCAAGTAATCCTTCAACAGTATATCCTTTCACAACGACGATGGTCTTATCTCGCAAATCATCAAAACTGGAAATGGAATTGTCATCTTCTCGGGAAAACACAAAATCTGTAACCTCGATATATGATGTAGTAAAATTGGCGTAGGTTTCCCGCTCTTCGGAGTAATAAATAGCAGGAAGAACATCGATCTCTCTATCTTTGAACTTTGATAAAAGCTCGTCCCATGTGTAACCGGAGACTATTTCCATTTCTATGCCGAGCTTTTCACTGATGATCGTTAAATAATCATTAGCGATGCCGGCATATTTTCCATTGTCATCAACGAAATCAAAAGGCGCCCAATCCATCTCGCCACCAACAACGATCTTCGGATGATCAGCCAACCAGGCTTGTTCTTCATTTGTCAGGTCAACAGTCAGGATTTCTTCTTGATTGTTAACCTCTTGTTTTATATCTACTGGTTCAGGTGGTACATCACCCGGGCTGGAGACATTAAGTGTGAGGATTAATAGAAAGGAGAGAATTGTAGCAAACCTCTTCATGTATATACTCCATTTAGACTAAAAGCTACGTCACTGAGCTTAACAATATAATAATCATAGCAAAATCAAATTTTATGTATGTGGCAAAGCAACAGCAAGGAATCCTATTGATTCTAAAAATAAGGCTATTTAATTGATTTCCTGCTTTACGATGTTTCCTCCGAAATATAACAAACTGGGCAAATAGGGACATAGAGAGAGAGTAATATTTTTCACATAATTACACGAGGAATTTTAAATAGGGTCTCCTGAAAAAGTATTTTTCAGGCAAATATGCGCTTTCAGACTTATTAAATCTTCTTGGTTATTTTGCATAAACCATGTTTTTCTGTTCTTGGCAGTAATACTGTAGCAAAACATA
>JAVCCM010000012.1 GCA_030765455.1 Candidatus Electryonea clarkiae
ATATGGAGCCGTCTTTTCTCATTATAGAGTATTCGTTTTCTCTTATGTTTTCTCCTTTCATTATCCTCGAAATATCTTTCCTCGCCCTCTCTGTGTCTTCAGGCACAAGTAATTGAGATACACTTATCCCATTATTAAAATCTTCCTTTGAATAGCCTGTTTTTGTTAAAGTTACTTTATTGACATAAGTGATCTTACCTTTTAAATCCATTTCATAGATCATTTCAGGAAGAAGATCACTCAAATCTTTGAATTTCTGCTTGCTGATATTCAGCTCTTCTGTTCGTTCCTCTACGAGTTGCTCCAGGTTTTGCCGATAATTCTGGTTCTTTTTTTCGAGGAGTAGTTTTTCATCGTGCAGGGCTTTGGAGCTTGCGGCATTGTGAACAGTTTTAATGATGTCTATTTTTGTTATTGGTTTCGCCAGGTAATCGAAGGCTCCAAAACGTAATGCTTCTGAGGCCGTTTCAAGGGTTGGTTCCCCCGTCATCATGATCACCTGGATATGGGGATTAATCCGAAGAACAGATTCAAGAAGTTTTACACCTGTCATCTTCGGCATGATGATGTCTGTCACTACCACATCGAAATCTTCATTCTTCAGCAATTCAACAGCCGTTATCGCGTCTTCAGCTACCTGAACGTCGTAACCATCGTCTTCTAGAAACGCTTGAAGAGTAATTCTGATACTTTTCTCGTCATCTACAACCAGAATTCGAGCCATTATGCTTTCCCTTCCTTGATATCTTCTTCACGAGTCCCGTCCATTGTCCAACCGTTATTCACTCTCAGGTCAACATGAAAATGCGTGTATTGCCCAGGTTCACTCTCAACATTCAATTCACCCAGGTGATCCTCGACTATCCCATAGCTGATGGAAAGTCCGAGTCCGGTCCCTTTCGTCCGATCTTTGGTAGTGTAAAACGGATCAAATATGCGATTGCGAATCTCTTCGGATATTCCAATACCATGATCCTCGACAGTCATTCGTATCCACTTAATATTCTCTCTTTCAAAAGGTCGAACTTTCACAACCATCATCTTATTCTCATCATAATCCGGGTAGCGTTCATTAAGGGCGTCGCGGGCGTTGGTCAACAGATTCATCAAAACCTGCTGGATATGCTGACTGCGGCACCTGATCTTTGGCAGGTTGTCGGGTACATCCAGCTCCAGTGCAATCTGGTCGTGTCGAATAATAGTCTGGACGAGTGAAATCGTGTCATTAACGATATCCTGAATATTGGCAGGGCTATGAGTTTCTTTTTCATCCCTGGAAAAGGTCAGTAGGTTGCGGACGATGGTAGCGACACGTTCTGTTTCAGAGATAATTTCCTGTGCGTAACCCTTTAATTTGGTTTCTTCGCCCGAACGATCGCTAATCAATTGCGCATAGTTCATGATACCATTGATCGGATTATTTATTTCATGCGCGACACCGCTCGCCAGGGTACCAATCGACTCGAGTTTCTGATGCTGACGCATGTGGATTTCAAGACTCTTGCGCTCATTTGCCGCCTGTTTGCGTTCAGTGATGTCTTGTATAAATGCGACGCCGTTTAGTTCGGATTCCATCAAAGTAGCGGCACTTACCAGGATGGGAATCCGGCTCCCATCCTTGCGGATATATTCCTTCTCGAATTGGGTCGATACACCAGCCGAAGCGAGTTCCTCCAACGCAATTTCATCTAGTTTCTTGTATTCCGGGGGAGTCATGTCTGCCCAACTCACTTTTCCTAACAGAAGATCATCCCTGCTATATCCGACCATTTCAAGAAAGAGGTCGTTGGCGTCAGTGATATCTCCAGTTGCATTCCAGAACAGGACGCCTGTCATTCTCGATTCAAACAATCTCCTGAGCCGGGCTTCACTTGCTGCTAAGTTCCGGATCATCGGATTCGTTACTCTGAAGAACAGGATTGCTCCGAAAAATATCAAGAAAATTGATACGACGATGGCTGTGATACCTGCTTTGATGTAGGGGGCACGTACCTCCTTCAGGTCCATTTTGGCGACAATGCCCAGATCCATCACAGCCACAGGCTCATACGCTGCGAGAACCTTTTCACCACGATAATCGAGACCGATGATCGTGCCGGACTTTCCAGACAACGCCAGTCGCATCGGCTCTGCAAGCTGTGAATCGAATGAAATATTATCCAGCGGGAAGCGAAGTTCTTTATGTCGGTGCCTGAGCAGGAAGTTTATTTCTTCACCTTTGTGTTGGGCCATGGTAAACTCGCCTGTTTTACCGAATCCGTCAAACTTGTCGTGTGCTTCTATTATCTTGCTCAGTGTAGCTTTGAAGGGGTCGTAATCGTGGTATTCATCGGGTAGTGATTTCTTATGCTCAACATCATATTGTGCTATTGATTCAATCAAACGCGCCCTGCTTTGAGCAATATTCACAAGTCTCGACCGGTTCTCTTCAAATGCTGCCTGGTAGAGGGTGCTGATCGTGATGGCTGCAATGCCCAGGGATACAACGGTCAAGATCAGGATCAGGAAAGGCAATCTTTTATATTCACTCATTTTTTTCATCCCCCGTATCCAGAGTCCAGTCGCTATTTACCTTGAGGTCAACATGGAACCGGGTGTACTGCCCCGTTTCGCTCTCGACATGCATTTCGCCATGATGATCCTTTATGATACCGTAGCTGATGGACAGACCCAGCCCGGTTCCCGTTGCCCTGTCTTTAGTGGTGAAGAAAGGATCAAAAATGCGATCTTGTATCTCCTCGGGGATGCCAATCCCATGATCCTCGACGGTCAATCGTATCCAATCGATTTCATCTCTTTCAAACGGTCTGACTTTAATTGTCAACAGCTTATTCTCATCATAATCCGGGTATCTTTCATTAAGGGCGTCGCGGGCGTTGGTCAGGAGGTTCATAAGCACCTGCTGGATCTGCTGAGAGCGGCACCTGATTTGCGGCAGGTCATCAGGAATATCCAGCTCCAGAGTAATTTGATCATGTTTTATTATTGCCTGGACAAGTGAATTCGTGTCGTTAACGATATCCTGAATATTGGCAGGGCTATGTGTCTCTTTTTCAGCCCTTGAGAATGTCAGCAGGTTGCGGACAATGGTAGAGACTCGTTCTG
>JAVCCM010000126.1 GCA_030765455.1 Candidatus Electryonea clarkiae
GTTGAACATTTCCTGAGAATAATACTGCAATCTGCCTGCCAAGGATATCGTAAACTTCTGCAATTAAATCAGTTTGTTCAGGAATTCCAATTACTATTTTTACCCTTGAATTAAACGGGTTCGGATGAAGGCTGGCAATAGAGTATTCTTGCGGAATCCCAAACACTTCTTCTTCCACTGAAACTACGTTGAAAGTAACAAAACTCCAGACTTCTCCTGCCCAGGTTCCTTCGGAATTGGTGTCACGGGCATGTACTGTCCAGTACCAGGTTGAATCCCCCCTTGCCTGGAATGTATAGAATGTATCGGTCAGTCCTGTTATCCTGGGATTATAGAATGAATCGATCTGTGATCTCTGGACATAAACGTCATAAAACAGCGAGTCGCCGTAATCTGTATCATTGGACGATTGCCAGGTGAGTTGATTGTATTCAGTGGTAAAATATGAGTTGCTGCCGGGAGATATAAGTGAGAATTGGGCAGGAGTAGTTTCAGCCGGTGAAAGTTCGAAGTTGGAAATGTTTTCGCCCGACTCAATCTCAAAATCCGGCTCAATATATCTGGCGAAACCATCAGCCCTGATTAAAACAGTGTAGGGAAGGGAATATGCAGTGTCAATTTCATAGTATCCGTTCTCATCAGTTACAGCAACGAACTTTCCAAAAACCACTTCTGCGCCAACAACAGTTTCATCGCTTTCCTCAATCCTAACATACCCTTCTATTGAAGCATTTGCTACGGGATCTTGATTATTTTCCCACCATGTGATCGGATTTGAACTGATTATATCAATGTCTCCATCAAAATCAATGTCCATAGAAAATAATGCCGATAAATTGTCGGGTTCTAATGTATCTACCTCAGTAAATTCAAGTAAACCATTGTTGAACATGTTTAATAAATAACGTGTTTGGTTTATGCGATCATCAACTCTTACCGTTAAATCAACATCACCGTCATTATCCAAATCAGTCGCTATAAAGAAATCCTCTTGAACCAGTGAATTTATTCCATCGTACAGGCTATTCACAATAAATACATCTTCTTCGCTTGAATTGTTTTGATACCAATCAACTGATAAATTATTACCTGCAAGAATATCAGGATCTCCGTCAAGGTCAAAATCTGAGATATAGACAGACATTATCCCTGAATTGTTCCTTGCAATTACTTCACTGTTAAATTCAGGAGATTGATCTGTATCATTATAATATACCCTTAGGACTCGGTTAACACCCGCGCTACTCACAATATCTACATAGTCATCACCATTAATATCTGCAACATTTACTGATACCAAATAATGATCATCACCAATAATATGTTCAGTAAAATCAGCATTGCCGTCATTTTCAAACCATACGATTTCGTCTGAGTACTCTCCTCTTCCAACAATATCAATATCAAAATCGTTATCCAGGTCAACTGCAGCTATTGATGGCTCACGTCTGAATCCTAATATTATATTGTTCTCAGTAAATTCCGGTGGATAATCACCATCATTTTCCCACCAACGTAAGCCGTTAATTGTCGCTGCGCCACTAATAATATCAACATCATCATCACCATCCAAATCTGCACTACATATAGCTAAAGCGTTGGGATAATTATCGGTTAATACGTGGCAGGTAAAATCCATTTCACCATCGTTTTCCAACCAGATTATCGCATCTCCATAAGGATCACCATGTCTATCACTGACAAATATCGCGGCTATTATATCATTATCACCATCACTATCTAAGTCTTCGACTTTGATAGATCTCGCGCCGATATTCCCATCCACTGCATGTCGAACAAAGGAGACTTGTGCTTGGATAGAGTATGTGATAAGAAAAAACAAGAAAAGTTGTAGAAAGAATATCTTTGGCGACATGTTATTCATTTGATTATATCAATTTTTCTGTTAGCTATTTAAGGTATAGCATCTTCCGTGATGTTTTCCAACCGGAAGTTGATGCGATATTAAGCAAATATATCCCCGCTGATCCTTCAGCCTGCCATGATATTCTTTGATAACCCGGTTGAACATTTCCTGACAATAATACTGCAATCTGCCTGCCAAGGATATCGTAAACTTCTGCATTTATATTAGTTTGTTCAGGAATTCCAATTACTATTTTTACCTTTGAATTAAACGGGTTCGGATGAAGGCTTGCAATAGAGTATTTCTGCGGAATTCCGGACACTTCTTCTTCCGCTGAGACTACATTGAAAGTAACAAAACTCCAGACTTCTCCTGCCCAGGTTCCTTCGGAATTGGTGTCACGGGCATGTACTGTCCAATACCATGTTGAATCGCCGGTTGCCTGGAAAGTATAGAAAGTATCGGTCAGACCTCTTGTTCGGGGATTATAGAACGAATCGATTTGTGATCTCTGGACATAAACGTCATAAATCAATGAGTCGCCGTAATCCGTATCAATAGACGACTGCCAGGTGAGTTGGATGTATTCATCTTCAAAATATGAATTGCTGTCAGGAGAAATCAGTGAGAATCGGGTCGGAGCAGTTTCAGCCGGTGAGAGGGCGAAGTTGGATATGTTTTCACCAGATTCGATCTCAAAGTCTGTCTCGATATAGTTGGCAAAACCGAAAGCCTTGATTAAGACAGTGTAATCCAATGAATAGAGCGTATCTATTTCGTAATATCCATTTTCATCACTGAAATCTTTAAACTCTCCAAATATCACTTCGGCGCCTGTTACCGTTTCTCCACTGCCTTCAACTGTGATTCTACCGCTCAGGGATGCATCCGCCACCGGGTCCAACTCATTTTCAAACCACTTGATTGGAGAGTGAGAACCTCCTGTTATTAGATCATTATCACCATCCTGATCAAGGTCAAATGCTAATACCCGTTCTGAATTTATTTGGTTTTCATAAACGTTATGAGCTGTAAATTCCTGGTAACCATTATTTTCCCACCATCTTACATAACTGATGTGTACTTCAAGATCCCTGATCGCGTCCACATAATCCATGTCACCGTCAAAATCCATATCCACGGCATTAAAACTATTACAATTTCCTCCCCTCCATATACCCCGAGAGATACGATTACCAACAAATTCATCAGGATTGTTCTCACTGTTTCCGAACCAGTAAAATCCTGACTGGCCGCCTCCCAATAGCTCCTGGTTACCGTCCCTGTCCAGGTTAGCGAGATAAATCGACCAAAATCTAATTGTTGACATAATCGTTTCATTAAAAGTCAGTTGCTGATAATTGGTATTTTTGAATAGGCTTAATTTTGTATACCACAAAGATATTGAAGTAAAAATATCAATATCACCGTCATAATCAAAATCAGTCGCCACAATATCACGAATACCATAGAGGGAACTATCTACGATATGCTGTTCAAATTCCAATAAACCAATATTTTCAAATATCACAAGATCAGTCATATAATTTCCGACTCCCGCTATGTCGATGTCATCGTCATTATCGAAATCAGCAGTAGCCAAGGCAAAAGCATGTCGAAATCCCCCTCCAATAATGAGTTCCTCGAAACCAGGAGTTTCATTACCGTCATTCTCCCAGACTCGTATTGCATTATTAGCTTCGGATGATGCTAAAATATCAAGGTCTTCGTCGCTATCAAGGTCTATAGCTTCTACATATCGCGCATTCTGGAAATGGCGTGAGATAACATGAGATATGAAATTTTGATTACCGTCATTCTCCCACCATAAAATTGCATCACCATAGGGATTGCCACCTTGGTCTGATATTCTATTTGCCCCAACCAGATCAATATCATCATCGGAATCTATATCGCCAACTTGAAAAGAATACAACTGGTATGCAAGAGTATCATCAATGACGTGTTCCTGGAATGTCAGTTGAGCCAGGAGTGGATGTGGTAATAGTAGTACAATAATTAATATCACATTGTGACTATAAAGAATTGTATTTTTCATAGGTAATCCGAACCGAATAACTGTAATAAAACTCCTAAGAATAAAAATTGCAGATTTAGATGGTCATTCCTAATCAGTTGGCTGCTGATTAAGAATCATAATCCTTAATTTACAATCATCTCGAGTGAAAATCAAGCTTATTTGCTATCGTACAGAATGACTAATTACTTGCCCTCTGGAGAGTTATTTATACATTTACCAGAAATATTATCTCATGTTCAACAATTACATGATCTAAAAATTTATAGTTATCGTTTTTATGTCAAAAGAACAAGTAATAAAAATCAATAATTATTCCGAAAATAAGAGCTATTTCAAATAAAAAAATAATTGCCTATAGGTTATGATTAATTCTGTGCAAAACATAATGAATATTAAAAGAGCATTGAGCAGAAACCATTTTTCAACACTTAGTTCTTATTTGAAATAGCAATCTCCTATATAGTAATATATAATCAGTTAGAAGACCTAATGATATTTTCTGAGAATTGCAAAATATCAAATTAGATTATTTTCAATGTTCCCACAGGAAATGATGAATAGTGTGGTTTACCTCTGCTGCAACCTGAACGATCCCGGGGTCAGCAGGATCCACCCAAGTAAATTCACCATCTCCATTAGTGATTTCTGCGGCATATGTTCTGTACTGTATAGCTCCTGCCGAAATCTCAAAGAATATCATTCCTGCGTGAACGTCCCGAAGACATTACCGGTTTAGCCCAGTTCTTTCTGGAAAGATTCCGCAAACAGATCGGGCGCGATGAGATAGTATTAACACCCAGGGTTCTCATGGCATTGCGTAGTTACAATTGGAAGGGAAATGTCAGGGAACTTGAAAATGTTATCGAAGGCGCAGCAGTAATGGCGCCCCATGATCAGATAGAATTGACCGATCTGCCAAAAGAGATACGAAATA
>JAVCCM010000077.1 GCA_030765455.1 Candidatus Electryonea clarkiae
AAACAGGGTGTTCTGTCTGAAATATCAAGGGAAAGTAAACAGGAGCCGTATACGTGAACCGTACGTACGGTTCTGTGAGAGGGATGAGGCGAAGTAGATCACTCCGCCTCACCCTACTCGATTATATCTTGAAAATAATATCTCATTTGGGTGCCCGAGACAGCTCGATGTCCCGGTTTATCAATGAATTCAGTGCCGAATTCAAGAGACAATGTTTTCCAGAACCACGATATTGTTTTTCAAATTCAAGTTTTTACGGTTTTACTCATCTTGTACAGCAGGAATATCAACTTTTTCGAGAGTAACATTATCTATATCATTTGTCATGAAATGTTTCGGCTTTAACGCCCACATTAATATTACAATGATAACTATTACGATCAGGAACAACGCCGGATTGGTTGACCGTTTCCTTCGATACCGGGTTCCGCGCAAGCTCTCGAAGCGGATTCTTTCCTTAGCGTCGCTGTCTTTGTTTGGATCATGGAAACGTGGGTGATATAAAAATTCACGAGGCCGCAGTTTGTTTTTACCGCTGAACAGCATAACCCGCCTCGAGTTGGTAATGGTACTTGTTCGTTCTGACCAGGGCTCGGATAAATTCGTCGATTGAATTATCAGGCGCTTCAGGGCAATTATTGAATATGACGCAAAAGACCAGGTCTGGTTTTTCATCTTGAAGAATATATCCAGCCAGGCTTCGAGTTCGACTCATTCTGCCTGTTTTCGCCCGGACATTGGTACTGACATCAGTAAGCCGGGTTTCAAGAGTAGAATATTTTTGACCGGGTTTTGGAAGAAGATCGACCCATCTCTGCCCCCATTTATCATTTGCTTTGATCAATAAATCAGTAATGATGTAGGCAGACAAATTGTTTCTTCGTGCCATACCACAAGCGTCAGCATTATTTGCCACTTCGCCTGATACACCCATCCTGGATAAAGTCTTCTGCCATCCGGGATTGTATTTAGCATCCTGTCCTCTATAATCTTCGACAGTAGCAGAAACCATCTCTGCCCACAGATTACTCGATACTCCAAGCATTGCTTTTACTACACTGTCGATTTGAGCGCTTCGGTGAGTCAAGCCCAACGATCCCAGGGTTATATTGAAAGGAATTTCAGTTGTCACTTTGGTGTAATTTGCGCCTTTTATCCCCTTTTTCCGAAGTACCTGCCGAAATGCATCCCCTGCCAATATTCGGGGATCCGCTACGGGATATTGTGATGAGACCGCCTTTTTATGCTCCTGTGCCTTGTTGACTAACCGGCTTTTCAAATGATCGACTGTCCAGAATTCCTGGCGTGGATTGGTTCTTGCCAACGGGTGAGTACCCAGACCCATTGGAACGACAACAAGCCCATCATTCCAGGATAATTGGGAAATTACCGGGGCGTATCTTTCGCTAATGTCTCCCAGCTCCCAACCACCGGGGGTGAAGGTTTTGCCAACGATGACAAGGTTGCCATTGATCTGTCTCAGCCCTTGAGCCACAAGTATTTCCACCCAGGCGCGAAAATGAGTCAGTGGTTCCTGAGTATATGCCCTGTCACCTGAAAGGCTTGGATCCCAACTTCCGACAATAGCCAGATCTCCATGCAGGATACCGGATGAATCCATAAATCCTGTTCCAAAAATTCGGGTTTCCCAATGGAAATCTTCCGGTAATGAATACAATGCATCTGCTGCAACAGCGAGCTTCTGAATTGAGGCTGGAACCATTAAGCGACGTTCATCATGGGAGAATACGGATTCACCCTCAATGGTTTTAACCGAGATGGCGACAGAAGCTCCCATTGATTCAAAAGGAATCAGGAGAGAATCGGCTGCGTATTCAAGTTTACTTTGCAATGTAGGAGCAGGTCTGAAGCCGGTTAATGCACATCCGGACATTAACATTGATCCAATCATTACAATGATCAGCCAGCCCCCAAAGAACCTTGTTGAATTGGTAGCCCGGCAATTGAAAAGATATTTTACGCCAGCCTGGATCACATCAAACTCCGGTCAGGATTTTCATAAAGAAGCCAACAATCGGCATTAGAATCGGTGCGATAATCGATACATGACCAATCCAGCTAAGCAGCAGTGCGCCGATTAATACCATACTGCTGACCCGCTCGAAAATTCGGTATTCCTTCTCCTTATCATCAGGCCAGACAGCATGAATCATACGTGAGCCGTCAAGTGGCGGTATCGGGAGCATATTGAATACTGCGAGGCTGATATTGATTAATACACCGAAATATAACATAGCATAAATAATAGGAACATCATGACGGGCTTCAATTCCTATTAACCTGATTATAAGGCTGAAGAATATTGCCAGGCAAAGATTTGCAGCAGGGCCTGCCAGGGATACGATTAGCATGTCTCGTTTTGGATTGGCAAAATATCCCGGGTTGACCGGAACCGGCTTTGCCCACCCGAAATGCGCAACGAAGAGCATTATTGTACCAAAAAAATCAAGGTGCGCTAATGGATTCAGGGTTAGCCTGCCAGCCTGTTTTGCGGTCGGATCACCGAGTCTCCATGCGACATAACCATGAGCAAATTCATGCAGTGTCAATCCGATAAGAATTGATGGGGCTAATAATAGAAATTGAAAAACCTGGGAATTCAAAATGATGTCCTGATTTAGTTTGATTGTGATTGTTTTCTTGTTGGTTACAATATATTGTGGAAATTCCGGTCGGGCAATTGAATAAATTACTTTCCAGTCACTTTGTAAAGTCATTTATCGCATGATATTATTACCATACACTACCAATAAAGAGAATCACTTCTTTAAGCTTGTCTATTCATTTCTTTCCAAGATTGACTATATTCTATATATAGTGTAATTGCATTTTTTACTTCATAACAATACCTGTTCTTGATTTTTTTTAGATGCTTTACTGTAATAGGGGTGCAGTTGTAATTGTCCGCACTTCATTTCTCTTTACTACTTTTGAGAGATACTTTTTTTAAAGGATATATTATGAGTAACGATGAGTCGTCTTCCAGTCATACAAGTGCTCAGGCATCAGGATTATCAATACGCGATATGGTGCGTCTCGCTTCTCTTAATTTGCGGGGAACCAGCCGTAAGCTTGACGACGGTTATATAATAGAGATGCGAAATTATGATAATAATCTTTATACCTCGATAAAGTTAATTCGGTCGTCAGAAGTAGCGGGCGGTACAAGCCTGACTGTTAATACCGGCCTAATCAAATCGAACGCAACTACCTCCGGGATTACACTATTCGATCTCATGCATCTTTACGTCACTTGGGACAGTCCGGGAGTTATAACATTTTGTTATTCAGGTGAAGGAAGATATACAATTATTAATGTCAGCCAAAAAAGCGGAGCATTTGTACTTTCAAAAATAGACAAACGTGCCGATGAGGAAGAAACTGATTTAAGCGAAGAGGCATTGGAGGCCAGAAAACAACGGAGAACATTTTATCACATCGGAACCCTGTTCAAACAAACCACCTCATCAAGTGCCACAGAAGACGCAACACTTGACCAGTCTGACGACGGAGAAAAGGCTGAATCTGATAATTTCTGATATGAATTGATCCAGTAGATCCCTTTCGTTGAAAAGGATAGGAGATAGCAAGCAGGAGAAAACTTACTTACTCCAAAAGAAAATCCCTTTCAACGAAAGGGATCTACTCCTCGGTACAATTTGACCGCACACTATATCACTTGATAAGAATCATTTTCTTCATATCTTGAAAATTATTGACTTGAATCGTATAGAAGTAAATTCCACTTGCGAGGTGATCGGCTCGCACAAGCTTCTCATGATAACCGGCTGGCATGAAGCTTTCGGTAATGGTCTTTACCTGCCTGCCGTTTATATCAAAAATAGCAAGCTGAACTTGCCCGGCATCTTTAAGACCAAAACGGATTGTGGTCGTGGGGTTGAAAGGATTTGGATAGTTCTGTGACATGGAATAGACTGTGGGTATAATTTTAATTTCCCGGTCAACTCCGTAAGGGTAGGTCGAGCCGGATAGTATTATTTCGAACGGATTCTCCAACTCCGAATCATTGTGGTAAATCTCGAGTATTCCATCGAGAATTCCTTCTTCCGACGGACTCCAGCTTATGGTAATCCTTTCCTGACTGTCTATTGCTATTTCAATCGGGAAGTTTTCCAGAACTTCGATTTCATCATTTAATCCCGGGGCATTAATTTCCCTGATCAGTCCTACACCTTCACCGGTATTTTCAACGGAAAATAAAGTGATCTCAGTATCGCCCACTTCGACCACACCAAAATCAATTTCTTCCTGGATGGTAAGAGTTGATGGTATAAATGCAAAACCATCCACAAAAACTTCAACAGGATTTTCCAGTTCAGGATCGTTATGATATATAAAGGCAAATCCTTCAATCTCACCTTCCTCTTCAGGTTCCCACCCTAATGTTAGTTCGGTATCGTCCCCCGGATTAATCTCCAATGGCAGATCATCATCAAGAAATACAATTCCGGAAAGATATTCATCGAACTCAATCGCAGTAATCAAACCCGGTCCTTCACCCTCATTCTCAAGATACAATCCTACCAGGGCTGTTTCACCCAGCTCAACGTCCCCGAATGAAAGTTCGGTCTGAATTACGAGTCCAGGTGGCTGCACCCCGACACCCTCGATAATAATTTCTAACGGGTTTTCAACAGCAGGATCATTATGATACACTTCCACCCAGGCATCGAAATTCCCAAGTTCATCAGGTGTCCAGAGGAGGGTCAGGGTATTCTCATCATCAACCTCAATGATTAGCGGCAATTCATTATCTACATCCAGTAAATTTGAAAATTCTTCAGGTATCGCCACACTGCTGATTCTTCCGCTTCCAATCCCACTATTTGAGATGACGAGGTCAGCGCTCCCTGTTTCATCAACAACCACTATTCCGAAATCCGCAGTTGTGTTCTCGAAGTCCAATTCAGGGGGAATAAACCGGACACGTACTTCGGAAGCGATATCGAAATCTGGATCATCTTCAAGCGCCATGGAAGTAATTCGTGCAATCTCACCAAATTCCGGAGCGAACCATTTATAAGTCATGGAAGCGCTCCAATTAAATATCTCGCCAATTGGAAGGCGAATTCTGTTTCCGAAAAACCATCGAATATAATATGCGTTAACTTCTATGCCAAGGCTGTTGAAAACCCTCAGGCATTCTTCCTCTCCACTGGGAAATTCCACATTCCCCCAGGCATCTGCTTCACCGAATCCTCCAATGGCAAATTCCAGTTCAATGGTATCTTCTCCTGCCGGGGTATAATAATAATTGAATGTGATGGCAGCGTCCCATTCGTCTCCGTATTCCGCAGGCATCGGCATGAGTAGGATACCACCGGGAAATTGGATTGGCAGTTCAATATTTAGTAGATCGAATTCCATTACCATTCCGATCATGTACCATCCTGAATCGGAAACAACTTCATATTGCCAGTTGCCGTCAGTCGCTCGACTCACCCTGTTGGCGTCGGGAAAATCATCGATATTTGGAGCGTCGTCAGGGTCCAAAAGAGTGTCATATGCAATACCGTCATAAACATATTCTGTGAAGTCCCAGTCACGGTCTTCACCATCAGGACCAAGGTCGAATTCAATCCCATCCTGGTTATCGGTCTGGACGTAAAAAGGAAACACCTCACCGGGTTCAAGAGGAATATCTTCCGGTTCAATTGTAACCTGCGCAACTACAAATGGAGACATGGCGAGAAATGCAAGAAAAACGAATATTTGTAGAAGCGAGTTAAAAGTTTTGAAACTAAACAATTACCGCCTCCGCTTTGATTATTAAAAGTCGATCCTGTTGTGGACAAAATCAACCATTGTAATTATATGAAATAACTCATTATAAAACAACTCTACTGTCACGAAATTTCTTTATTTAAGTATCGAGTTCGTGGAATTGAAAATTTGTATCAATTATCTCCAACCATGAAGAATCATTATAGTAGTTCTCAAAAGTAAAGTTCGTATGATTTTTAGTGTGCCCCGGACAGCTCGATGTCCGGGAAATGCCAACCGATCCTAATACGAGCATTATTATTATGAACTACTATAGAATGAAAGAAACCGTCTCAATTATGAGTTGCATGAATTTCTTTGTTCTACTATTTTAACACCTTTATCTTTATTATTCCCAGATCAAAAAAGACACAAACCTGAAACGAAAATATTTGAGGAGAAGAATATGCGATCCGTTCGATATCTGGCAACTGCTGCACTTTATTTTGGATTTCTTATTTCACAATCTATGGCTGACCCGGTGTTTTTCCCGCGGCGGCCCGGAATATCGCCTGACGGTAAAACAATTGCATTTACATTTCAGGGTGATATCTGGACTGTAGCATCTGACGGTGGAAAAGCAATCCGGATTACCGCAAATCCAAGCTACGACAGGAACCCGGTGTTTTCTCCAGATGGATCGGAAATCGTTTTTTCCTCGGATCGTCACGGACAATATGATCTATATGTCATCCCTTCAACCGGCGGCATTCCAGACCGACTGACCTATGCCCCGACTTCAGAGATTCCTCTCGATTGGAGCAATGACGGCAGCGAGATATATTTTTCCTCCCGCCGGCTTCAATCCTATCCAATGCTTGATTGTATTATGAAAGTTCCTGTTTCAGGCGGGACTCCTTTTCGTTTCACCGAATTTTTTGCCAGGCAGATGACTGTCGCACCCGACGGTAAGAGCTGTCTGTTGGCGATTGGTGATGACAGGTTCGGCAGAACAGGGTATCGTGGCACACTTCAATCCGATCTCTGGATATGGACATTCGGTACTGACCCGGTTCAGATCACTGATCATCCCGGATATGACACCAATCCTATGTGGGGAGTGAACGGAGGCAGTGTCTATTACCGTGGCGAGGATGATGAAACCGGAGCATTTAATATCTGGCGGATGAATCCTGATGGCAGCCGCAAAACCCGCCTGACCAACTTCACTGAAGAGGGAGTCAGGAATGCCCGAATCAGCCGTGATGGAGGTAAAATTGTATTTGAAGCCGGCACTGATCTTTATGTGCTTGACACCTCTGAAGGTGCTGTTGCAAAAAAGCTGAATATAGAAGTATCTCCCGACCTGGTAGAAAATCCGGTACAAACAAAAACTTTTTCCGCAGAAGCCACTGAAGTTGATGTAGCCGAAGATGGCGAGGAGCTGGTATTGTCAGTTCACGGCGAAATAGTCCTGGTAAATAAGGAGCTGGAAGGTCGTGCAACGGTACCCTTACCGGATCCATCACGGGATAATGACATAATGTTTAAGCCCGGTACGGCTGATACCCTGATTTTCGTCACAGACCGGAGAACCAATAAGGGGAAAAGATATATCAGTGTCGCAATGCTTCTTTCCGATGATCCTGATGAATCAAATCTCCGTCTGGCACGGCACCATAAGATTGAATACCTCACGAAAGAAGGAATAAACTGCCAGGCGTCCCAATATTCACCAAAAGGTGACAAGATCGCATACATCGAGGGAAAAGGCGACCTGCATGTAATGGACGCTGACGGCAAAAAGGATAAAACTATTATCACAGGCTGGTCTTATCCGTCATTTTCATGGTCACCGGATGGGCGCTGGATTGCATATTCCCGTGAGGACCGGAATTATAACCAGGATATTTGGATTATCCCCGCTGAAGGTGGAGACGCTTATAATCTCAGCCAGCATCCCGATGATGATTTCGGTCCGAAATGGTCGGATGACGGCAGAATGATTGCCTGGTCAACCCGTCGTCATGGCAATGAATATGACGTTTATTTCGCTTATTTAACCCGCGCTGACAATGAAATGAGTCGCGAGGAGTGGGAAATCTGGGAAAAGACAAGGGATAAACCTGCAAAAGAAGATGAGGCGGATGAGGATGACGAGGAAGAGAAAGAGGACGACGAAGAGGAAAAAGAAGAAGAGGAACTTGAAGTTAAAATAGATTTTGAGGACTTATACCTTCGTGGTCGCCGTGTTACCAGTATGTCAGGTGATGAATTTGTAGTTGCGATCCATCCGAAAGGTGATAAGTTTGTGTTTTCCGCTGATGTTCAGGGTAAACGCGATCTGTTTACAGTCAACCGTTTCGGTGAAGAACCAACAAACCTTACAACCGGTGGAGCTGATCCAAGTAGAGCTTTTCTCGCTTCTGACGGAAGTACGATTTATTTCATCAAGGGTGGAGTGCCCACAAGGGTTGGTATTGACGGTGGGGACGTTACCGCTACCGGGTTCAGCGCCCGTCTGACCATAGACAAACCTGCTGAAAGATTACAGATAATGGAGGAAGGCTGGCGCAGGCTGGGTGAGGAATTTTACGATCCCAAACTTCACGGCATCGACTGGCAGTTCATGCATAAAAAAATCAGTAATATTGTATCTAAAGTTTATGCTGATGAAGACTTCTCCGACGCTATGAATATCATGCTGCGTACCTTGAATGCCTCTCACATGGGTTATTATCCTAAAGTCGGCAGGTGGACAAATTTACCGGGTTTTCTTGGAATAGAGTTTGATCCCGGTTTCAAAGATGATGGCTTGAAAGTTAAATCAGTTGTTCCTTATGGTCCGGCTGATAAGGAAAAAACCCGGCTGCTGCCGGGAGATATCATCCTCGATATTGACGGTGAAACAGTTTCAAATTCAGAGAACTATTACCGGACTTTAGTTGATAAAAACGGCGATCCCGTATTATTGAATATTAAACGGGGAAAAGAAAACCTTGAATATCTGATGATACCTGTGAGCTGGATAAGCCTTCGTCAGCGAATATATAAAAACATGGAAAAATCGAATCTTGCAACTGTAGAAAACGCATCAAAAAATCGGGTTGGTTATGTACATATTCAGGGCATGGGAATGAGAGAGGTGGAGCTGTTTGAACGTGACCTTTATGCTGCCGCCGATGACAAGGAAGCATTGATTATTGATGTTCGTGATAACGGTGGCGGCTGGACAACTGATATGCTCCTGACCATCCTGACCCAGCCAGTTCATGCTTATACAATCGGCAGGGACGGTGAGGTCGGATATCCTCAACCACGTTATCCGCTTTATCGCTGGACAAAACCAATTGCTGTGATATGTAATGAGGGATCTTATTCAAATGCAGAGATATTCAGTCATGCAGTCAAAACAATCGGTCGTGGACCGGTAGTGGGTAAAACAACCGGTGGAAATGTCATATCCACAAGCGGCTGGACTGCGCTTGACGGTGGACATATCCGTTTGCCAATGCGAGGCTGGTATGTATGGGGTGATGATAAAAATCCAGCAAGAAATAATAAGAATCAGGAGCATGGTGGAGCTATTCCTGATTACACTGTAGAGTCAACACCCGGCGATTTGATGCAGGGCAAAGACCCGCAATTGGACAAAGCCGTTGAGCTGATGATTCAAGCAGCCGATGCAGAAAAAGGCAACCCAAAGCCAGAGCCAAAATCTGCAGCAGCAGCAAAGAGATAAGGATTTAAAAACATTTATTTTAATTGAAATAGATGAATTGAAAGTTAAACACTATTATATTACTTTCTATCTAAATCGATTATATTTTGTATTGACCATGAATATCCGATAAATTTGATAGAAGAACAGGTATTATCAATGAAAAAAGCAACAACATTACATGATTTATTAAAGGTGTTAAAACCGTTCCCATTAACCGGAAACGATTTCGACAACTTCTGGGTTGAAACCGACCAGGCACGCGGGTATAACGCAGCTTTTTACCTGAGTGATTTTTTCTGTACAAATATCGAAGCACCGCAAAAAGTGCTCTTTATGGGACACAGAGGTTCTGGTAAATCGACTGAGTTATATCGCGTTGGAAAGGATATTCAAGATAAATTCAGGGTTATCAATTTCTCCGTCCGAAAAGAGATGGATATTACCAACCTGAAATACATTGATCTTCTTTTCGTAATTCTTGATAAACTTTATGAGGTTGCTACTGAAGAAGATGGGATTAAAATAAATAAGAATATTATAGCAAACCTTGATTCCTACTGGAACGACGAGAAGATAAAAGAGATACTGGCTTTTGACAAAGCATCTTTCGATGCAGGAGTTGAAGCAAAAGCAGGTATATGGAACTTTTTAAGAGCGCATATAAGGGGTGGGTTTTCACTGGGAACCGAAACAAGAGAATTACTGAGAAAACGCATTGCACCAAAGTTAAGTAGATTAATCAATGACACCAATGATGTTATCAGCAATATAAGAGGTGAATATCAAAAAAAGGGGAAAGTACCTTTATTGATAATAGAAGATTTGGACAAACTTGATATTGATGTTGCCGAAGAATTGTTCCTCAAACATCGTGATGTACTGACTCGATTAGATATTCATATTATTTATACTTTTCCAATTTTCCTTCATTATACCGAGAATTTCAATGCCATCCGTGAGGCTTTCGATCATGCAGAAATGCTGAGTATGATAAAAGTCCGGAATGTCGATGGCAGCATGAATAATGAAGGTTTTGATGTTATCAAAAGAATAATGAACGAGCGAGCTGAAGATGAATTGTTTGAGCCGGGGATCATTGATTATGTAATCGAGAAATCCGGCGGTGTCTTGCGTCATGTTTTTGAGATGCTACAAAATGCCGTGCTTGAAGTTCGAAGCAGGGATATCAAAGCAGATAAAATTGATAAACCCTCGGTTGAAATGGCTTTTAATAAACTTCAAGGCACATTCGAAAGAAGTATAGCCCGCAGACATGTAATTCCCCTGGTAGAATTATATAACAGTGAAGATAAAAAAGCGCTGGCAGATGAACGGCTGAAAGAGATGTTTAATTGCATGGCTGTTATTGAATATAATGGTGTACGCTGGTGCAATCTTCATCCGGCAGTAGTAAAATTACTCCGTGAAATAGGCGAGATTCCCGATGACGGCGAATCTGGAAGCGACTCTTAAAAAAGCCGCTCATTACCTACGCGAGGGCGGGCATGGGTTCGCTATCGTAGAGGTAAACGAGATTCCGTTGCGAAACGAAGCGGTGGAATATTTCAAAATAAATGTTACCAACCGTCCGGTGCTGGTAGTTGACCTTGCCGATATGCCTTCAACCACCACCCATCTTGATTTTGTCAAACAGAAAGTCCATGAAAATCCCGAATTTGAGGTTCTGCTGATCATCAACTTGCATACGACAGTTGAAAGGAACGATGAAGCAGAACGCGGGCTGATCAGGGACCTCAATTTCAGTCGGGAATCGTACACTAATCTTGGAAAGATGCTGGTTTTTTTCTTTCCTGTTTATTTCACCGATCTGGTTATTCGTCACGCAAAGGATTTTTTCGACTTTATCCCGTTTGTATTCAGGCTCCTGCCGGATGAGAAGCAAGAACCGGCTCTGTTACAGGATGAGCGCAGGGAGATGGCGGATGAAAAATATCTGCTTAATCGTATCGCTTTCCTGGAATCGTACCTCAAAGACCACAAGCTCAACGACAGTGAAGCAGCCGATAAATTCCTTGACCTCGGTAATAATTACGGGGAGTTATGGAAATTTGACGAGGCGTTGGAGGCATTAGAAAAAGCGCTTTCATTTTATAAAAAAACAGGTAATAAATCGGGTCAAGGAAATGTTCACATTGAAACAGGACAAGTATTTAGACATCGAGCTGAATATGAAAAGGCGATAGCACAAGAAGAAAAGGCGCTGAATTTGTTCGAGGAAGCGAAAAATAGAGAGGGAGAAGCGATAACGCTGAATAACCTGGGCGATTCGTTGCGTGAGCTGGGCAGGTTTGAGGAAGCAAAAGAACACTTTGAGAGAGCGCTGGAAATTAGTACCGCTGTTTTCGGTCCCGATCATCCCCAAGACGCCATCGTGATTAATAACCTCGGCATGGTACTCCATTCCCTTGGCATGTTTGAGGAAGCAAAGGAACACTTTGAGAGCGCGCTGAAGATTGATACTGCTGTTTTCGGTCCCGATCATCCTAACGTCTCTGTCAGGATTAATAATCTCGGCTCAGTACTCAGTTCACTTGACAGGCTTGATGAAGCAAAGGAATACTTTGAGAGGACACTAAAGACTGAAACTGCGATTTTCGGTCCCGATCATCCCAATGTTGCCATCAGGGTCAACAACCTCGGTCTTGTACTAAAATCTCTTGGTAGGTTTGAGGAAGCAAAAGAACACTTTGAGAGAGCTCTGGAGATTGATACTGCTGTTTTCGGTCCCGATCATCCCAATGTTGCCATCAAGGTCAACAACCTCGGTTTTGTACTAAAATCCCTTGGCAGGTTTGAGGAAGCAAAAGAACACTTTAAGAGAGCGTTGAAGATTGATACTGCTGTTTTCGGTTCCAACCATCCCACTATCGCAATAGACGTTAACAACCTCGGCTCTGTACTCCAATCTCTTGGCAGGTTGGATGAAGCAAAGGAACACTTTGAAAGAGCGCTGGAGATTGATACTGCTGCTTTCGGTTCTGAACATCCTAATATAGCTTGTGACGTTAACAACCTCGGTGATGTACTCCAATCTCTCGGTAGGTTTGAGGAGGCAAAAGAACACTGCGAAAGAGCTTATGAAATTTACGAAAAGTTTAAAGGTAAAGATCATCCTGATACAAAAACGGTCGCCGCAAATCTTGTGTTTTTAACAAACAAAATAAACAGTGCGTTAGAAGAGAATGACTAAAAAGTTATTAACCTGATTTTTTTCGCGCAAAGTTGAACTTATTTCATAATTATTGATTGATTAAACCCTTTGGAATAATAAAGCTTTTCTGATTATTAATGGAGAACCATTTTGCAGATCATTGATCTGACAGAAGAACATGAAGCCCTTTATTTCCTTTGCCTCGAAGACTGGTCGGATGAGATGAAGGAGTCGGGCAACCGCAAGGAGGCCTGGTACAACCAGATAAAAGACAAGGGACTCCGGGTTAAACTGGCGCTTGATGATAAGGGTGAAGTCGGCGGGATGATACAGTACCTGCCTATTGAATATTCCTTCGTTCATGGACAAGACCTCTATGTCATTCTCTGTGTCTGGGTGCATGGCTACAAGCAGGGCAGGGGCGATTTTCGCAGGCAGGGCATGGGAAAAGCCCTGATCCAGGCAGCGGAGCAGGATGCAAGGGATTTAGGTGCAAAAGGCATCGCAGCCTGGGGGCTGGGAATACCGGTCTGGATGAAAGCGTCATGGTTCAAGAAATTTGGATTCAAAAAGATAGACAAAATGGGCGTCCAGGTACTCCTTTGGAAACCGTTCGACGCTAATGCTGTTCCTCCGAAATGGATTAAGCAGGAGAAGAAGCCGGTATCGAATCCGGGGAAAGTAACTGTGACATCGTTTTGCCATGGTTGGTGTCCAGCACAAAATATAACCCATGAACGTGCAAAACGTGCGGTGGAGTGTTTTGGAGAGAAGGTGGATTTTCAGGATTTTGATACATCAGAAGAAACGGTATTCGAGGAATGGGGAATCGTTGATGGACTATTTATCAACTCGAAATCTGTAAGAACCGGACCTCCTCCATCTTATGAAAAGATAAAGAAAAAGATAAAAAGGCGGGTAAAGAAACTTAAATTATAATGTTTCAGCATTGTTTTTAAGGTATCTTTCTCCTGCATGTTGACGATATGCCGGGATGAGAGAGAATTATATTTGTCTAATTTGTTGTAATTCGGGAGATTGCTTCGTCGCTTCGCTTCCTCGCAATGACGGCGGCGGTTGTTTTTACTTATACATATATTGGATAATTAGATGAAAAGCAAAGAGAAACATATCTTTGCATCTTTGTGTTTTTGCGCGATACCGTGCTTAATTTCCATATTCTTCTTTACAATCCTGATCGCGGGCTGTGAAGGTCCGCAGGGAACTCAAGGCAGGGGAATAGACGATCTTGACCTGGAACCGCCTGAAATCATCCTGATTACACCTTTGGCAGGCGATACAATTTTCGCTGACACGTTGACAATTTCTGCCATCGCACAAGATGATCGCCGGGTGGAATACGTGGAATTTTTTATTGACGGGATAAGCAGCCAGGGAAATGATATAATCGCGCTCGATAGTTTTCCTTCCAACATTTCTTATCGTTATTTGTGGGATTTTTCTGCCACTGAACTTGGCGATGGTATCCACTTTTTAGTCGCGCGAGCTTTTGACAAAGGACATAACCACGCAGACACACCAGCAATCCCCATCTGGTATCTCCCGTTAGCAGGTATTTTTGAATTGAAATATGACGGTGTGGGGGATTTAAGTTATTTTGGACTGCCTGACAAACATCCGACTCAAGATTTCTGGTTCGGTGACAAATATTTTAATGTCCGTTTTACTCCCCCGGCAGCCTGTATTTTGAAGGAAATTCGTTTTGAATTTACTTATCCGGACCTGGAATATCCCGGCGGTGGAATAGATATCGATGTATTTGTCTGGAGCTCTTCAGATCTGATGCCGGATTCGGTTTTACTCACCGTGCCTATACCAGAAACAAGTATGATCTATGATGACTGGATGTTCATAGATGTGAGTGAGGCGAACCTTGAATTCAGCAGTGACTTTCATGTGGGATTTTCTCCGGTTGACAGCCTTTACGAAAGTTACCAAAATGAAGACCGGGGCGCTTCGCTCATTGTTCATGTTGATCCTGATACACTTGATGATGCGCGTCAACACAGATCAATTGAATTCGAACCTGAAGGTGAAGCCCGAGGCTGGGGCTCTATGCAGGAACATTGGGAATTGAAAATGGATTTTCATATCAGGGCGCTGGTTGAATTCAGCGAGGGACAAACTGCTCTCCTCGGTTCCGACAACAATCCCATACCGGATATGATGAAAACTGACTCACCCGGAATGCAAGAGATCAGAAACTTGTTCAAGAAATCTGAGGTTGTGAAATGACAATTAACCGCAGAAAAGATACAATAAAAACAATTGCAATATCTTTCGTACTGATGATATTTGGCTGCGAGGGACCTGATGGTCCACCCGGGGAAGGTTTAACCTCGGTTGACCTCATTCCGCCGGAGATACAATTGATACAGCCATCTCCGAATGATACAATCACTGCTGCGATTGATACTTTCGAGGTAGAAGCATCGGATAATGACAGCCTCGCTTTCGTGGAGTTTTTTATTGACGGTTCCAGCGAAGGGGGCAGTGACAGTGGGGCGGCGGTTATAACGGTACCGCCTTATTCCTTTACCTGGTCTTTCACCAATAACAGTTTTGGAGCCGGTTTTCATATTTTGACTGCACGTGCGGTGGATATGAGCGAAAATGTTACCTGGATTCCGCCAATCCCTATCTGGTTAATGCCCCGTTTTGGCCTGGTTGAACTTTATTACGACGATACCGGAGACATTCTTAACAAACTTCTACTTCCGGACAGCTCCAGGAATACGGGCGAAAGATATTGGAACGTCAGGTTCTCACCCCAGATGGAATGTACTCTAGTAGCTTTGTATTTCGCATTTAATCACCCAATCGAGAGTGGCCTGACTGCCGGGATTGACATGGATTTCTTTGTATGGAGAGAATCCAGCGGTTTCCTTCCGTCCGGAATTCCCGACAGTGTTAGAGTGTCGGCAGCAAACATAGTTTATTATCCTCAATGGACCGAAATAGACTCTTCAGTATTCGGTACACCAATCATATTGAACGGGGATTTCCATGCGGGCTGGTCGCCGGCGTTTGAGAATTATAATACATACCTGCTTGATAATTATGGAGCGGCGATGATCTACACCGAAAGCGAAACTGAGCTGAAGGAATCAGAGAAACATCGTTCAAGCGAATTTGAACTCGGGAGGGGCTGGGGTACGGTACAAGAACACTGGGGCATAAAGTATGATTTTCATATCAGGGCTGTTGTAGATTATGGAGATGGTGTAGCTGTTACAATTATGCCCAATGGAGATAAGCAGGAGGTTGGAAATTATTAGTTTTACCGGAAACTTCCGTTGTTTATATATAGTTTAATTATTGAGCATTCTTAAATCAATTTATACGGAGTCGCTAATGAAAAATCAAATTAGATTCTTGGTAATTGCTGTTTTTTTTATAGCTTTTTGCTTTTCCGGCTGCACCGGTTCTGATGGACCAGCCGGGCAGGACGCAGTTGGAATAGATACAACCCCTCCCGTGATCTCTCTTGCGTTGCCGGTACCGAACGATACTCTCAATGATACATTAACGGCCCTGGCAAATGCTATTGACAACGTGGGAATTGAACGTGTTGCGTTTTATCTCGATGGGTCAGACCTGGTAAATGACACAACAGTTGCGTGGGTGACTGCTCAACCATATAAATATGAATATGCATTGTCACAGATGAATCTCTCTATCGGGCAGCATACGATTGCTGCACGCGCTTATGACATCGCACAAAACACTGCAATAACGCCAACAGTGATTTTTTATTATGGCGGTCCAAGGACAACCGGAACCGCTGTTCTGCAAAACTATAATTCTTCAAATAATTCTACCACTCCATGGTCCTTTGTGGAACACCATACTGTTATGCATGACACAGTTGAATTGGATTCAATATCGTTCTTGAAATTTGCGGTACGTTTTACACCTGCGGCACCATGTTTGCTGCAATATGTTTCAATACAATTAGATACAATTTCAAATGATACATTGAGGCAAAAAGGGCTTGTTTGTAGTATCTACAGTTCTGATGGTGCCTTTCCCCTGGTAGTCATGTCCGATTCCACAGATAGGCGAGAAACACTACCCGATTCAGCATATGTATATAATGCTTACTTCCCGGATTCATTAAACTTTGACAGGGGGCAGGATTTTCACCTGATCTTTGAGATATTTGAGCCGGATACCACCATAAAGATGACAATTCGAACAGAAATTAAACCTCTTTACGATGGACCTGAATATCATCTTCCAT
Source organism: Candidatus Electryonea clarkiae (assembly GCA_030765455.1). Taxonomy (GTDB): domain Bacteria; phylum Electryoneota; class Electryoneia; order Electryoneales; family Electryoneaceae; genus Electryonea; species Electryonea clarkiae. The sequence goes on from JAVCCM010000077.1 coordinate 16,906, forward strand.
TTAATAATTTCTCTGCAGTTTGGGATAACGAGTCCGGTGAATGGGTAACATTTCAAGAAAAATATGGTGAAGGGGCGTACGAGTTCCATGCGAAAGCGGTAGTAGAATACTAATAGAACATGCAACTAAATCGCGCAATAATATTGAATAATAAGGACATATATAATAATGGGATCATTGCTTGTAGAAAACGTTATTCTTGATGATCAGAAAACTTCCATATATTGCAATAACGGTAAAATCGTTTCAATTGGTGAAGATTGTAATGCTGATGAAATATTTGACGGATGTGGATACATTGTTCATCCTGCCTTAAATAATTCCCACACTCACGCCGCCATGACTTTATTCAGAGGAAATGGTGATGACATGCCGTTGATGGAATGGCTCCAGACTCGAGTATGGCCCTATGAGCAGAATATTTCATCTGAAGAGGTGTATTGGGGAACAAAGCTGGCAATCACAGAGATGATCCGTTCCGGTATTGTGTTTTTCAACGATATGTACTGGGATTTTCATGCAGTAGCTAAAGCTGTTGAGGAAACTGGAATAAAAGCATGTCTTTCTGCTGTTTTCATCGATTTTGACGATCCTGTCCAAGCAAAAAGTCAGCAGAAAACGAATGAACGCCTCCATATAGAAGCAAAAGATTATTCAGACCGCATCACTTTTGGAGTCGGTCCACATGCTATCTATACCGTTTCGGAGGATTCGCTTCGCTGGGCGGGTGAATTCACCAGGGAGCACAACCTGAAACTCCATATTCACCTTTCCGAGACCGAGTATGAGGTAAAAGAATGTGTGAAAACACATAGCTGCAGCCCGGTGGAATATCTAAAGCGAACGGGTATGTTATCTGACCGGCTTGCTGCGGCTCATACGGTATGGCTGTCCGAGCGTGATATTGGTTTACTTGGGGACTATGGCGTCTTGACCATTAATAATCCAGTTAGCAACATGAAACTTGCTGTCGGTGAGGTTTACCCATATCGCAAATTGAAAGATGCTGGAGCGGTTACGGCAATAGGGACCGACGGGGCTGGTTCAAATAATAATCTTGATCTCTTCGAAGAAATGAAAATCGCAGCATTGCTCCAAAAATTCAAAGAAAATGATCCGACAGCTTTACCCGCTGGTGAAGCAATCGAGATGGCAACAATCAATCCCTCGAATTTCTTTGGACTGAACAATGGACAAATCAAACCCGGTAGCGCAGCAGACTTTATTCTGATAGACGTTCAACGACCCGAAATGCAACCGATGCATAATCTTACAAGCCATCTCGTATATTCTGCTAACGGTTATGCGGTCGATAGCGTAATTTGTGATGGCAGACTTCTAATGAAACACCGAAAGATTGAGAACGAAGAAGAAATTATGGAAGGTGCATACAGGGCTGCAAAAAATCTTTTCGCAAGAGTTGATAAAGCAAAATAGGAAGAAATCACCATAATCGGTGTGACCAGGCGGAAAATCCATGAATTCGGGAAATGAAACAAAAAAGACTTTTCACCGGCTTCATTCATTCGATATATGGGATGAAGAGCATGATAATGCTCCACCTGCTATCAAGATTTTAATTACAACTTTTCGCCTGATTCGAATAATATTCCGAGAATTCCGCGAGGATCGTCTTTTCCTGAAGGGAATGGCGTTAACCTTTGCTACCATAATCTCGATAGTTCCACTCCTGGTTATTTCCTTTAGTGTTTTCAAAATGTTTGGCGGTGGCGAGTGGTTTAACAAAGTCGTTCATCCGTTTATTTTAACCAACCTGGCTCCCGGAAGCGGTCCGATTGTAGCACAAAGATTACAGCAATTAATTGATAATGCCGGCAGCGTGGCTTATGGGGGTATAGGCGTTGTTTTGCTGCTTCTTGCCGTATATGGGATATTTGCCGGGATCGAGACTATTTTTAACGGAATATGGGATGTTAAAGCACCCAACAGGGGTTTCAGGCGTTTACCGTTGTATTGGGGGTTTGTTACAATCATCCCTGTCCTTGTAATAGGGTCACTTGCCTTGAGTGGATACATCCAGGCACTGCCAATTGTTCATCATGCAGTTGAACGGATCACCTTCGCTCAAACCGTGATGGACAAATTGCTGCCCTGGCTGATGATGGTAATGGGATTCTTCTTACTATACCGTTTCCTCCCAAATATTTCAGTGCGTACACGGACAGCTTTAAGCGGTGCGCTGGTGGCTGGACTTTTGTATGAAACAGTAAAATTCGGTTTTATCATATATACCACAAAACTTGTTCAATATGATGTGATTTACGGATCGCTTGCAATTCTACCCATGCTTCTTATATGGATAAACTTGTCCTGGTTTGTTGTTTTATTGGGAGTTGAGGTCAGCTTTGTTGCACAGCATTACGAAATACTTGTCTCAAAAAGTAAACATGTTACATTTGCACGATGGCAAAAAGATGCACTTGCATATCTTATCTTATTTGAAACCACAAAAGCTTTCCAGGGACTTCGTCAAAATGTCATTCTGTCCGAATGGAGCGATAAATACAAGATTCCGCCCAGCATAGTAGAGGCGGTTGTTGAGCGATTACGGAAGGGTGGGTTAATCGAACGGGCAGGCTCGACAGGTGAAAAACTGCTTCTTACAAAAAATCCTGATACAACTTCATTGGTTGATATCGAGAATGTCATATCCAACCAGACAGGAGAACAGTGGAGTTGCCCGGATAACGAAAATTGGAATTGGGTTAAGGCATGGATGGCTGTTCGTCAACAGGCTTCATGGGAAGCATCCAAATATCAAACACTCGGTGAGGTAGTCTCCCAACTGCAAAATAATGCTTCACATTGATGATAGCAGCCCCCAACAAATAAATTCGCATGACTATAAGGAATATCATTTGATACATGGGAATGTAGGGGCAGGATTTATCCGCCCGTGATTGAGTCAATAGGACTGGGCGGATAAATCCTGCCCCTACAACATGCGAACTTACATCCAAGCGATGCTATATATTCATTATAACCGATTGGCAGACATGGATGTCTGCCTTCTTGCTGACTGGTAATTTTTTTAGAGTCACTTTATTAATAAAATCTACATCTTTTGACTAAAAATGGTATGATTTAATTCCAAAACGCAGCCCTATCCTGCTACCGTTCTCCACTATAGTCGCCTCGACCAGTTCTATCTCGTCCATGCTGTAATACAGAAGCGAAACAATACTGACGTACTCATTTACAGGAACACTATAACCCAATCCGAATTCATAGTGAGTTTCCTTGGAGTCCGTTGCTTCATATGTCGCGAACAATGAGCCAACGTGCAGGTATGGATAGCCTGATCCGATCCTATACGGAATATAATAATCTATGCGTGGTCCGATTGCTGTATTTATACTGGATTCCAGCCCTGTTTTCCAGATTCCAAGCTTAACCATTGCACCAATTGATAGCTTATCAATTGGAAAGTAACCAAGATCAAGAATGTCATCAACGGTCAGTTTTCCGCTTCCATCAACATCGTTGTATATATCGCCGGATTGATATTTTATGTGGAGAAAACCACCTACCTCTCTATCTCCACCCATATAGTACTCAGCTAATTCTTCTTCTGCTTCATCAATCTGACAAAATGCCATCGAGGCGGCTGATATAAGGAGTGCTACTAAAATGATGTATTTCATGATTATCCTCAATTAAAAAATATAAGTACTTAATCCTAAACGTAACCCCATCTCCATTCCGCTCAGGCTGTCTCCGTCTTCCGGAGTAAACTGATCCATGCTTACATAGACCAATGCATTCCATGAGACATACTTATTCCAAAAGCTTTGAATTCCAGGACCGAATTGAATTTTGAACCAGTTTCCTGATAAATCGTTTACGGAATCGGATGAATAGGCGCGGTAGAGAATGCTGAATTGTCCATAGAAATGCCTGAAGTGATTGTCATTCCGTAGATAATAATTAACCCTGGGACCGATGAACAAATCCTGCGATGAGGTGTCGCCAATGCTTTCAGAATCAAAACGCAGCAAACCACCCACTGACATTTTATCCATTACAAAATAGCCGACATCAGGCGCAAATGAAATTCTTGTAGCTCCATTGCCATCAATGTCTTCATAAGCATCGCCACTTATAGACTCAAAACTGAATGATCCGCCCAGATCAATAGTACCCTTCTGAAATGGTGGTTCTTCTTTTTCTAATTGCAGCGATCCCATGTTTTGGGCTGCAGCGATTGAAAAACCGAAGAAAATCATAAGGTTTAACAGGAAAAGATGTTTCAACATGAATAAGCCTTTCAATTTCTAAAATAAAATACTTATATAAAAATTAATATTATTCCCAAATTTTTCGATAATTTCATATCATAATGTCGCCAGGAGAAATATGCAATATACTTTCAGGTAAGCAAAGTTCTATTCAATCCGGGAAATGAAAATAATATAGGAATATAAATTATTATAAATCTCTTTTGTTAAAAAAGTTGATAAAACGAAGATATTCCGAGACGGTATTGTTCACAAATGTTTGGTGAAGGCGATCATCTAAAAAAATGAAGATAATTGTAAAATTTTACTCATGTTCCCGTTTGATTCTTGCTCCAAGCTGTGAGAATTTTTCTTCAAGCCTCTCATAGCCCCGGTCCAGGTGATAAATCCGGCTGATATCAGTGCGACCACTTGCGGCGAGTGCTGCAATGACGAGGCTTGCGGAAGCACGAAGGTCAGTTGACATTACCTGTGCCCCTCTTAATTGTGATGGTCCATGTACACGTGCAACATTATCCTTCATTGAAATTCTCGCACCCAGTCGCATCAGTTCAGGAACATGGGTAAATCTATCAGGATATATTATGTCTGTTATCAGGCTTACTCCATGTGCGCCGGTCATTAACGTAATCCATTGAGCCTGCATATCAGTGGCGAATCCGGGATATATGGCTGTTTCGACGTCAACAGATCTCAGGTTGCCATCGGACTCAACCCTGATACCTTCTGTTGTAACTGTTATCTTAATGCCAGCCTCCGCTGCTTTTGCAAGAACCATAGTCAAATGTTCCGGTTCAGCGCCGAGCAGCAGGACATCCCCCGCAGTCAAACCGGCAGCGGCGAGATAGGTTCCCGCTTCAATTCTATCGGGTATCACACTGCAAGTAACCGGGTTTAAGCCATCAACACCTGTTATTCTTAAAGTTGATGTCTTTTCGCCTTCGATCTTTGCGCCCATTTTATTAAGAACCCTTACAAGATTTGTAACTTCGGGTTCTCTCGCCACATTTTCAAGGACTGTTTCCCCTTCAGCTTTTACAGCCGCCAGAAGTATGTTAATAGTTGCCCCAACAGACGGAAAATCGAGAAAGAAACGAGTGCCTTTCAGTTTAGGTGCATCTGCCACGATATACCCGTGATCAAGATCAATTTCAGCGCCCAGCGCTTGAATACCTTTCAGATGTATGTCTATGGGTCTTGGTCCCCAGGCACAGCCTCCCGGCAGGCTAACCCGAGCTTTTCCACAACGACCAAGCAGCGCACCAAGAACATAAACAGATGCCCGCATTGTTTTAACAAGCTCATAGGGAGCCTCGAAATTATCCAGGGATGTTGCGTCAATTTCCATAGTGTGGTCATGCCTCTGAACATCAGCTCCAAGGCGTTCAATGACCCGACCCATTGTCAATACGTCAAAAAGATCTGGAGCATTTTTTACAATAGTCTTACCTTCGGCGAGCAAGGCGGCAGCCATTAATGGCAGGGTTGCATTCTTTGCACCTGCAATCCGAACCTCGCCCTGGAGCGGAACTCCACCTTCAATAACAAGCTTATCCATAGAAATCTTAATCCCTTTATGCTGTAAGTCCCTTTTCCCAAAAGGAGTGGTAAATCCAATCCGTTTTCAAAAGGAGAGGCATAGTTTAATCAATTTCCCTGAAGGGGAAAAATATGAATAGCCACAGGTGCTAACCTGTGGGACAAAGATTTAAACAAATCAACCCTGACAGGGTTGGACAATAATTTATATTGTTATAACATTACCATGCTGTGCCAGCTACAAACATGTTAAATTATGTAAATATTAATAGGCGTAAAACCTAAATATTATTGATCAGTTCTTTCGCTCCGGCTCTTGCGGCATCAGTAATTCCTTTTCCTCCAGCTAACCGGGCGACTTCCTCCACCTGCTCTTCGCCGCCAATAGGAACATTCCGAACGTTGATAAATGTTGATGATTTGCTCTGTTCCTTCTCGATAACCAGGTGTCGATCTGCCAGGCTTGCTATTTGAGGAAGATGTGTCACCACAAGCACCTGCCTGTTTTTTGCAAGCTCTTTCAATCTCAACCCGACCTGCCTCGCCGTACGTCCTGAAATACCGGTATCGATTTCATCGAAAATAAGCGATGGAGGCGTTTTTTCCGGGGGATGCAAGCTTTTGAGAAGTAACATCACTCTCGATAACTCGCCACCGGAAGCTATATTTTGCAAGGGCTTGAGCGGCTGTCCCGGATTGAATGACACCCTGAACTCAACCCTATCCCATCCATGTGGTCCGATACGGTGTTTACCGCTGTTCCCGAACTCCACTTCATCGCCTGTTTCATCAACCCAAATCAGTTCAAACTGCGGCTTTTGAATTCCCACAGTCTTTAAAGCCTCTATCATTTTCTTTGCAATAACCGGAGCTTTTTTATGGCGCATATCTGAAATACTGCCTAATATCTTCTCCCATTTCACAATGTGATTATCAAGATCCTTTTTCAATTGCTTGCGGGAAGATTTCAACTTTTCACTTCCACTCTCTCGTTGTCGAAGTTGCTCCAGGGTTTGAAATAACGAATCGATACTGCCGCCATATTTCCGTGTCAAACGTGAAAGCTGGCTGCGCCGCTCCCTCAATCTCTCAAGTTTTTCCGGATCAAGCTGCACGAATTCTTTTCTTGCTGCAAACTCATGCGTTGCTTCACGCAATAAATCCAAAGCGTCATTCACCCACCCGGTTGGCTCAATAACGTTCTTGTCAATTCGAGACAAATTAGTCAGTTTACGGTGGATATTTGCGATATTATCGGTTATTGCATTATTACCCTGGTCTAAAAGTTCTATGATTTCAGTCAAACCCAGGATTAGCGATTCAGAGCCTTCCAGCAGACGGATATCCGCATCCAGCTCTTTATCTTCACCAATTTTCAGATTAAACCTGTCAATCTCTTCCAATTGGAACCGTGCAAGTTCATCTGTTTCTTCAATTCTTTTTATCTTTGCTTCAATTGCATCGAGTTTCGCTGTCAGAGTCTGCCACTCAGAATAAAAGATTTCCAGTTTTGTGATATTCTCTTTTAAACCAGCCAGCCTGTCAAGGTGTGAAAGGTGTGTTTCCGGGTTCAGCAGGGAGGCTCCTTCACGTTGAGCCGTCAAATCGACCCGGAGTTGTGCTGCATCGCTTAATGCGGATATGGTTACTGGAGTACTGTTAATCCAGGCTTTGGTCTTGCCACTCGTTTTAATTTCACGCCGAAGAGAAATTTGATCTTCATCATTAGAAAATTCTATTTCGACAAAAGCGCTTTTCATTTCAGCCGTATCCGGACGGGCACGAGCACCCAGTGCGAAAGCAATCGCCCCGACAAGAATAGATTTTCCAGCTCCAGTCTCGCCGGTAATCACATTCAAACCAGGACCAAATTTCATTTCAAGTTCGCCAATTAAGGCAAAATTTTGAATTTTCAGAAGTTTAAGCATTTATTATTGAATAATATGTTCGGTCAGTTGATTCCAATTCCAGGGCAGCTTTATGGTTACTGAATGTTTCAAGAGGAAAAAGCCAAATATATCCCAAGATTGACAAGAATAAACACTTGACATAATTAGCCTGAGAACGGTTTTTTATGATCTCAATTTCAGGCTTCGGGATATATCCAACTTACTTCATGCGCTCCAAAGTAAAAGCCTTATAAAATAAATTCTCACGTGCCTATGCTATCAAAGCATTCATAACAGCGATATTCACAGGTTATCCACTGTATCCAGTCATTTCTGAAAACAGTTGATCCATTGCTTTGTTTGCAGCTTCCATATCCATTGAATAAATCCGGACATCGTGATAAGTGCCATATTCATCTTTAACATGATCTTTAAATGTGGCTTCGCGGCGAAAACCGGTATTTTTCACTAACTTGATTGCACCTTTTTGTGCAGGCAAAAGGCTGATATAAAACTTCTCAATCCCCTGTTCCTTCGCAAACGGCAGCGCTTCCTCCATTAACGCTACAGTTATTCCGAAACGACGAAAATCAGGGTGACAGATTGCTCTTATTTCGCAAGTATGCTGCAACCATCTTGCTCTTTTTCTATGCATAACCAATGATGCTACGATTTCATCATTATGCCAGGCTGTAAGTCTGGTAATAAACTCGTCTTCGATTTGACGTTTGACTCTTTGATCGTAAAAAGGACTCAAAATATCTTCACGAAGGAGTGTACGATCAGTTGGATCAAGTGCAAGATTCAACTTGTGGCACAGAGGAATATCCTTCGTACGAAGCGGACGGATTTCTACTTCTAAATCATTTCGACATTTAATTTTGTGAGGAAAACGTTTCTTTTTTCTTGATTTCATGGTATCTCTAAGCCTCCATTGTTACGTGAAAAATATAATATATATGGTACGAGTACATCATTTCGGAGTCAAGCGGTGATTGAAGAATACAGTAATTTCTCAGGTGATACTTAGCTTATGCAAGCCATTAAAAAAGCAACATCTTTAACACTTACGTAGTATAAAGTCATCAGAAATTGATAAGATTTGATGATTGCATGAAACAAATATTTTGTTAGGCGAGTAAAACTCTTGGAGCCTGAGAAGTAATAAAAGTGATTTAAATGTAGAAAATTGATCTAAATCACATTTGTTCATCATAAAATCTATTATTAATAACAGAAGCGCAGTATTTGCGTGTCGGGTAAAATGGCTGTAGATGTTCTATTTCATTAATATTATTGCGATTAGTGCAAATTCTCTATAGCACGTGTCACTTCATCGGCGCCAGTAGTCGCTAAATTAAGATAGTATGCATCCGGAAAAGGTCTTAATAGGCGTTTTTTACATCAGAGTATTAACTCTCGGCAATACAACACAATGATATATTGCATCATGTGTTGCAGTTAATGCCTATAATAATAACAATTAAGCAGGACATGATTTACCGTGTATTTATTTTTGGCTTAGAAATTGCCGTATATTTTGATAACATTTAAATCTTGATACTGGGATATTCAACCTGTCAGAATTGAATTTCTAACAGGTATCCTGAAAAAAAATTGGGCTCCTGGAGCCCAGCTATTGCATTTAGAGGTAAAATCTCTTTTATTTGCACGCTCCTTGGATAAGGGACGAGCACCCGAGACTGATAACAGAACATATTCAATATGGAGAACATAAAATGAACTCGACAGTAGATTTTTCACAGCAACGAATGCCACGATTGAATGAAATCGAAAAAGATCTCAAGGCATGGGAAGAAGTTATTTCTGATTGGGCTAAACGTATTCCATGGGCTACGCCGGATCAACGTGAAAAAGCAATGTTTACTGCAAAATTCTTGCGTAAACTTGTTGCAGAATGCTGGATTCACACAATTGCCGCACAATCACGTGGCGGTGATCCAATGGACAGCGCTGCATTCCGTGCAAGACGTGTTTACCGGCAACTGCTGGAATTCTGGCCCAAACTTGCTAAGAACATGGAAGAAAGATTGCCTGAAACCGTTCCTAACATTGCGGCATAGATAAAAATATATTGCAGTATTAATTCTAACGCAAAAGCCCTGAATTATCAGGGCTTTTTACTGTCCCCTTGTGTAATATTTCTCTTACTTTTTCCATATTGAAAACTTTCTGCTTTAAATATCTCAACTTTCTACATTGATTCCTTTACTATGAAGGGTTGTCATTCTCGGGCTTGACCCGTGAATCCATGCTCGGATTCAATGCAAACGGTGGATTCCCGGGGCAAGCCTGAGGATGACAGAGAGCACTCCAAAGCATGTGAATTGATCTACTACAGCTACTATAAATTCTTGCTCAGCATGACGCAATTCAGGCTGCAGGACATCCTGATAGATATCCATCAGTGCCCAAGGTCGTTTGCAGGTAAAAAATCTATTGGCAAATCGGATAATTTTATGTACAATTCAATTCATGTTTCTAATATTCTTGAATAGTAAAGGTGTACCAGTCTCTTAAAAAGGAATCAACGATGACAGAACCCCATGCAACCGAATTGCCCCTCTCCGGGATACGTGTTCTCGATTTATCCAGGATATTAGCTGGACCCCACTGCACCATGATGCTGGGAGACCTGGGTGCGGAGGTTATCAAGGTGGAGCGACCCGGTGCCGGTGACGATACTCGTACCTGGGGACCGCCCTTTGCAGGCGGCGAGGCTGCATATTACCTATGCTGCAACCGTAATAAAAAATCTATAAGTATAGATCTGAAAAATGAAAAGGGAGTTGAACTGGTAAAGGAGCTTGCGAAAACTTCTGATGTATTCGTGGAGAATTTTACCCCGGGACTCACCGGGAGTTTCGGACTTGATTATGAAACCTTGAAAGAAATTAATCCCCGCCTGATTTACTGTTCTATCACTGCCTATGGACAGGACGGTCCATATCATGACCGACCGGGTTACGACATGGTGCTTTCTGCAGTTGGAGGGCTTATGTATATCACGGGTGAGCAGGAAGGCGACCCCTGCAAGGTTGGTGTGGCTATTACCGATGTGCTCACCGGGGTACATGCATCCAATGCGATCATAGCTTCACTTCTCTGGCGGGAGCGCTCAGGCAGAGGTCAATACATTGATTGCAGTCTCCTGGATATCCAGGCATCAGCTCTTGCTAATATTGCCAGTAATTACCTTGTTGCAGGAAAAGAAGCCAAACGATGGGGCACAGCACACGAATCGATTGTACCCTACCAGGTTTTCAATACTAAGGATAATCCCATATCAATCGCGGCAGCTAACCAGAAACTATGGGAAAACTTTGCCAGGGCTCTGGACAGGGAAGAATGGCTTGAAGACTCTCGTTTCGTTTCAAATCCCAAGCGAGTAGAACACCGCAATGTGCTCCTGCCACTTGTTTCAGAAAGGATGCGTGAAAAGACCTGCGATGAATGGATGGAATTACTATTGGCGGCATCGGTGCCCTGCGGCCCGGTCAACAACATGGAACGTCTTTTTAATGATCCCCAGATGATACACCGTGATATGATCGCAGAAGTACCGCATCCGACTATCGATAACCTGAAGCTTTGCGGTATTCCAATAAAGTATTCAGATACCCCGGCAACCATCCGCCGCCCTCCACCACTGATAGGAGAACATACGGAGGAGATTTTATCGGATATTCTTGGGTACGATTCGGAGAGGATTGATGATTTGAGGCAGGATGGTGTTTTATAGATTCATATTTCTTTGCAGATTTTCGATGTCAGTTCATATAATATCGATAATCAGATTTGCACTGGATTTGAAGTTACCAATTATCATCTAAGCAATATCATGCTTTTTTCAATCTGCACACCATCCGACTCGATTCGATAGAAATATTTCCCCGAAGAAACTGGAATCCCCTTTGAGTCATTTCCATTCCAGACAACGTGATGATCACCCGCTTTCATTTCGTGATTCATGAGACCGGTTACTTTCCTGCCAAGCACATCATAAATAGTCAGTTTCACCATAGCTTCACGTGGCAGGGAAAAACGAATCTTCGTTTCCGGATTAAACGGATTTGGATATGCTGCCTCAATCGAAAATTCACCTGGAAGTCTCCGGTCATTCCCGGAAACGGCATCGGGACCTTCCCAGCCGTCAGAGACCCGTTGTGCATATATATTGTATTTGAACTCCAGGATTGTACTGCGAAGATCTTGCCAGACCGCAATAAAACCTCCATCGTTATCACTGATTATATGTGCCGAAATCTGATCATGGTATTCATCACAAAGGATAGCGCCATTCTCTGGATAACTGTCATCGACTATATTTCCATTACTGTCAAGGTGAGTGTACATGAGATCAGTGGAAAACCAATCATCGGCAGTTTCCCAGACAGCATAAATATCCTCATGTTCACCTGCAACTAATCTGGGACGTGTTAGTTTTTGAGGTTCATTTGCCAGACGAACCCCATCCTCCGGCTCCAGCAACGGTTCTCCATCAAGGTCAAATCGTTGTACATAGACTTCAGCTTCATTTGTATTGATCCTGTCTTCCCAGCCGATCCAGAATGATTCATCGTTGTCGCTGTGAACCGAAATATCGATGTTTCCCAGTCGCACACTATGAGGTACCAGTTCAATACCGTTTTCATCCCAGAGCAGGTCACCATCGGAGCTAATGATCTGTCCATAAATATCGGGATTATAAGGTGTATTCCGGTCATCTTCCCAGGCTATAAGGATGCCGTCCTGCACAGGTTCCATTTTTGCCCGAAACATAACCCACTCTGTTGCGCCAATGACAACAGGTTCATCCCATAATAGATCACCCTCCTCGTCGATTCGTTGTGCAAGGATGTCATAATTTCCCGGAGCAACTATTTTATTATAGACAATCAATATTGAGCCGTCTTCAAAAGTAATCATTCCTTCTATACGATGATCAGAAATCTCGTTTGTCACCATGATTGCATTATGGTCGTTATTTGTCCATTGAGGGATGCCCTCCGAATCTATATGTTGAATAAGAATATTATCATAATATCTATTGGTATATTTGTGAAATGCTACAAATAGACCTCCTTCACCATCCGGTATAATTCGTGGTCTGGTTTGATCCCTTGTTCTATAGAGTCCTTCGGGAGGCGCTACCAGAGAACCACGATCACCCCAGAGTACATTTCCTGAACTGTCTATTTTTTGAGCGGCAATTACGAAGAAGTTTTCCTCACGGTTATCAAACCAGGTGGCAAAAAGTCCACCTTCACCATCCGAAGCGAAAGTGGCGGAATCCATTTGAACGTATGTTGTATCGAAATCGTTAACCGGAAAACCGGGAGTTATATTGATTCCGTTTGATTCAAACAGAAACTCACCTGTTTGAAAATTTACTTTCTGCACATAAACATGTCTTCCAAGATTGCCCATCCTGCTATCTACAAAACCAAACCACAGGTTTGAGCCGTCAAGTATTGCCATCGGTCCGATGGCATTAAAATCCAATCCGGTTATCAGCTCCTGCCCATTGTTTTCCAACAGGGTTTCTCCCGATTCAATGTCGAACAATTGACCATAAAGCGCTGAACTTTCATCACGACTGTCTTGCCAGATTAAAGCATAATTATCCTCATCGAATGAAATCCCTTTGATTGAGTAAAGCTCTAACTCGGCATTGCACACAAGAATTCCATTTCCTTCATCCCAGATCTTTTCGCCTTCACTGTTAACTCGATTGATATATAAATCCTCCCACGGAAATTCAAAAAATCGTTCATCCTGCCATGCAATAATTACTCCTCCGTTATTATCAGACGCCATCTGAGGATTCATTTGGTTCCTTGCTGCTTCACTCAGAATTATACCATCCGCCTCCTCGCCTTCATCGCCCCAGTGTAAAACTAGTTCTTCCTCACCGCTGATTTTCTGTATTCGGAGATCAGATGTGAACCAATCTTCACGTTGATCCTCCCAGACAATTATCGCCTCACCAATCTCACTGCTTACAATTTTTAGAGCTTTCTGAGTAGCATCAGCTTCACAGATAAGTTCTCCATCTTCCGTCCAAAGAATATTTCCATTCGAATCGACATTCTGACCATAAATATCCCCAAAACCAACTCTAAGATCAACCCATGCAAAGAAAACTCCGCCATTACCATCAGGACAAATGTTAATTTCTCTCTGCGCGTCTTCATGAAGGCAGATTGGAAGCCCGCGTTCAGCATCTGCGGAATCCGGATGTACACTATCCCACATCAGGTCACCATCGATAGATATTCGTTGAGCATATAGGTTCAGGTTATTTATATCTCGATTATCATCCCAGCCGACTATAACTCCTCCTTCACCGTCAGGACAGACATCAAATCCTCCACCCCAATGCCCCTGATGATTTTCACCACCTGCCACCATCAGGTTGCCATCCCTGTCAGGCGTCGCGATATCGCTCCAGCCATCGGGAACCTCACCGTTGGTATTGATACGCTGACAGTAGATATCAATAGAATCGCCTCTATAATCTGTCCAGACTGCAATAGCGCCTCCGGCTTCATCTGACACCAGCCTGGCAACAGACTGCATACGTTCAGCACGACAGAGAGGGATACCCCAGATTGGAGGATCGATAATATTAGACCACTGAGGTTCACCGTCCGAATTCAGTTTCTGAATGAACAGGTCAGCGCTGACATAACCATCCTCTTGAAAATCAACCCCGTCTCGGTGCGCGACCCAAACAATTATCCAGTTGCCAATACCGGCGGCGATTACATCAGGGTATTCACAGACGCCGGGTCCTTCGGCAACCAGCAATCCATTTTCACCCCAGACTTCCTGGTTGTCCACAGTAATGATCTGCGCGAATATATGTTTTCTTCCCAGGCGAGAATCAGACCAGACAATACATATTTCACCATCGTCATTCACTGCCGCGCTTCGATTATACTTGATATGGTTGCCCTGGCGGACAGGAATTCCGTTATCCGGCTCCCACATCCGTTGAGCAAGGGAAGGAGTAGAACTGACGAATATCAATATCATCAACAGGCAGGTGAAATTAGACCGGCATTTCATCGTAACTCCTTGAAATTGAAAAGGTTGTAATGCCACTGGTTTGTAAGCTAATATAGTTGCATAGTTGTTAAGTCGCGTAATTGTTTTTGCTTGTACAGTCGTTTGGTTGAAATGTTTGTTTGTTGTAATGCCATATGGTTATTAAGTTTTATCAGAAAAGCTGCAAAGCAGCGAAAGCGTGTAGCCCTTGGCGTAAGCCATGGGTTTGTATTGATACCCGAAATCCTTAGCCCCAAAGGGGCGAAAGTTGGAGTCCACCAGTTTCCTTCCGTCCCTGCTGGACTAAAAAGATGTTCATCCGCACTCACAAGGCTTACGCCCCGTGCTACATGTTTTCGACCCTTCGGGTCTTTTGCTGAAAAATAAATACTTTTAACTCCTGCGGATTATTTAAAGATCTTGTTTCTCCCCTATCCCACCTGCAATAGTATCTATCAGTTTAAAATCGGCTTTGCTGGAAAACAAGATAAAATTTGTTTTAATTGATTTTGCAAGATCAACGACAAATTCTAAAAATCATATTGTAGATCGTGATTGTTGCTTTATCACAATTAATATAATTAAACCATCTCGGTTTTGGGAAGTCTATTCAGTAGCGTAGAAATAACATTACCCGTAATTCACGCTTAAACGCAGGCTGTCTCTAATAAAAAGGCTATTATTTTAATCTTGTGAATCACTTTAGAAATTTCCATATTATAAGGTTACACAAAAACAGGGTAGTATTTTCTTCATCGTTCATAAAACATTAAGTAGAAATGATTGCAAAATCTAAAGATACTGTATTTAAGCGTCGCATGGCAGCGCTGGCAGTGCTCCTTATACTTTTAATAACAGGAGCGACTGTACCGTTTCCCCAGACCACACGTGGTCCGTGTCGCATAGAACTTTCAGCAGTTTGGAGCGTAAAACATCTTGGTGCAGGTGAGATTACTGCCGGGTGGGATAAAAACTTGTTCAGTGCTCCCGAGCCACGGCTCCTGATGAATTTCGACCGTCCCGACCTGGTCGAAATCCAGG
Source organism: Candidatus Electryonea clarkiae (assembly GCA_030765455.1). GTDB lineage: Bacteria > Electryoneota > Electryoneia > Electryoneales > Electryoneaceae > Electryonea > Electryonea clarkiae. Next base: position 32,708 of record JAVCCM010000077.1, read on the forward strand.
TAAATGAGAAGCTTGTTGAAGGCGGGCTGGTTAACGCAGGTGATACCGTTGCGATTGTAACGTCACGTGAGGTTTCCGGAAGACTCCGCGTCATTGAAGCTGAAGTAGCACATGCCCGGGCGGAGAAGGAAGCTCTTCGTACAGGAGGCAGAAGCGTCGATCTGGAAGTTGAACGCCGTAGAAGCCTTCGAGCTGAAGCCAGTCTGAATGCGTTTCGTTCTGAATACGAGCGCGTTAAAGCATTATATGAGAAGGATGCCGCCCCGTTGTCGTTATGGCAGCAAACAGAAGGGCAACTTCGGGTGCTTCAGACTGAACTTGATTTGGCAAATGCACGAGTAAAAACTGTTGAAGCAGGTGCGAAACCGGCTGATATTCAGGTCGCTCAAGCTGAGGTGCTGCGTCTTGAACGTGAACTCGAGCGTGTGAGCAGGACGCTTGGTTTCAGCGAAATACTGACAGCCCCGGTAAGCGGCAGAATTAGTTTTAGAGGTGAACCCGGTACGGTTTTGACAATTGAGAGAGAGGATACCCTTCTTGCATTTGCCGCAATTCCTGAAGGTGTAGCACAAGATTTGACAGTCGGACAGCCTATGCAAATCAGTTTGCTCAGCAGGCGTGATATGTTGATAAACACTCATCTGGAAAGCATTGGATTTGATACTACCGGTGCCTATGTAACTGCCTTTGTTAATAACAAAGAAGGTCTTTTTCAGGCAGGAATGATGGGAGCAGCACGACTCAAACGCGGAAATCATACTATTTTTGATGGTTTTAAAACGATGCTCAGTGGACAGAAGTCGAACTGATACGATTTTTATATAAAGTTAAAAAATCCTGATCAAATGGAAAATTTCGAAAGAATAGAAAACAAATACCGCGTTCCAATCGACATGTTGGACAACATTCGAGAACGTATATTGCCGTATATGGAGCACGACGACTATTGTGTGGACGTTGAAGGGAACCGTTATCCTGTATGCAGTGTTTACCTGGATACTCCGGATAACCGCTTCTATTATGAAAAGCACAGTGGTAATATGGTTCGTAAAAAATTGAGAATTCGTGGATATAACGAAGTTGGCAATGATGGTATTGTTTTTCTGGAAATTAAAAGAAAGATTGAAAATACGATTTTCAAAGAGAGAACAGGAATATATTTTTCCGATACTGTAAAATTGCTGAATGGCGCAAATATCACCCCGATAGACGAGCAGAATCCTCACGCTGCACGGACAACGCTCAACAGGTTTGTGTATCTTACAAAAAGGTTGAACTTAACGCCGAAAACACTGATTACTTATGATCGTGAGGCTTTCCTTTCTAAGACTGATACAGAACTGCGTGTTACTTTTGATGTTGGCGTAAGTAGTCTCCCCAATCCCGGGATCAATGAAATATTCCGAGTGGATGACAACAGAACTTTCACAAATGATTTTTTCATTCTCGAGATCAAATTTAATTCAGCAACCTTTCCCGGATGGCTGCATAGAGTTATCCGGGATTATAAGCTCCGACTCGAAGCCTTTTCAAAATACTGTAATGGTATTGATGCATGGTCGGAAGATGCCTCAGGAGTACAGATCCACAAATGAATTTTTTTGAGCAACTACAATCAAATGCAATACCTCTGACAACAGCGACAATCTTGGTAAATCTGACTGTTGCGTTCGTTGTCGGGTTTGGTATTGCCATGGTGTACAGGCTGACAAACCGGCAACGTGTCATTAGCCGTTCTTTCCAGTTGACTATTGTCATTCTTGCGATGGTGGTAGCGCTTGTTATGATGGTCATTGGAAACAGTGTCGCACGAGCCTTCAGCCTGGTCGGTGCATTGTCTATTATTCGGTTCCGTACAGTGGTCAAGGACAATCGTGATATAGCCTACATATTCTTTGGACTTGCGGGAGGCATGGCAGCCGGTGTGGGGGCTTACCAGCTTGCAATATTCGGTGTCGCCTTGATAGCATTTTTTATTATGACACTCGATTTTATCGACTTTGGTAAATCGCGCAAAGGGATTTATCTATTGCGCTTTCGAATCGAGCCTACCGATGCAGACGAAGCCGGATACCTTGAAATATTCGACAAGTATTTTTCATCCTATAAAAGGTTGACATTGAAGTCAGTTAAAATGGGTCATTTTATTGAACACAGTTTTCTGGTTCGTTTAAAACGAAATATTAACGAACAGGATATAATAGCGGATATCTCTGCCCTGGAGGGAATGGACAGAGTATCGCTTCTCGAGGAAGGCAGCGAATCCGAAGTATAGTCGCAGTACTCTTCGAGTAAAACCAAACGGTAGAACTGTATTATGGGACACAAAGTACCGGGCGATGGTAAGAATCTTCCTCATTTAATTCTTAGGCGTCTTGATAATCATAAACTGCCGGGAACGAAAAAAGCCGACAATGCCGGTGTGGATCACGCAAACCTGAAATGGTGTACGCGGAGCTGTGAACATGCTGACTGGCCTCATGAGAATGTTGACGGCTCAAGAAGCTGCCGCACTTTCAATGCTCTCTGGTGCAATGCATTGAAAGAACATGTCACGCAAAACTCTCCCTGCGCACTCGAATTTGGTCAACGCCGACCGAAACCCAATTGGTAAAACCGCATCCTGATAATCCTTAACATCCTTATATCCTCTAAGCTAATTTCGCGATTTTATACTGGTTTTTCCATGTGTTAATGATAAAATAAAATTATCAGAAACTTGGAGTCGATCAGTCAAAAAGAAAACAACAAACCGCAGAGAACACAAAGTATGCACTAAGATCACAAAGACAATCTCCGTGCTCTTTGCGAATTCTTTGAGTACTTTGTGGTTTTTCTTTTTAGCGCTGCTGAACCAGAGATCGTTCAAGTATGTGTCCAATATTAATGAGTCAAAACTTTCAAGCCCGAAAAAAGAACATGTTGCCAAAGAGCACGAATAGCAGAAAGACGCAAAAGATATCTCGAAAAGGGAGCACTCACCCTTGACGGGAATACATAGCAGAGATAGTATAAACTGTTATGGCTATCTTTTTACTACAATAAAAAAGGGGCTGACTCAGATCCTGAATCAGCCCCTCATGATAGAATTCGTAAAATTAAATATGTTTACTTGAGAAGTACCATTTTCTTCAAACTACGGAAGTCGTTTACTTCTATCGAGTAATAATAGACGCCACTTGCCATACTGGCACCGTCAAAGGAGGCTTTATGGAAACCGGCAGTCAATGGTTGATCGACCAATGACGCAATTTCCTGTCCCATGACATTATAAACAGTCAGGCTGACATGACCAGCATTCTTTAATCCGAAACTTATATCAGTTGTCGGGTTAAAGGGATTGGGGAAATTCTGCGACAAGAAATACTCGTTTGGAATGCTGCCGGCTTCTTCAACATATTCACCAGTGGCTGTTCCGTTAACGATAATTATTTGTTGACCATTAGTCTGGGGATCGTTGTGATATACAAACATCGCACCATTCACAAGGTGGTCGTCGCCATCCGCAGGCACCCATTCCAAAGTGACGGTTCCTTCTCCGCCGCCTTCAATTTCCACGGGCAGTTCATCTACGACTGCTACTACATCACTGATGAGTGGTGAAATGAATATTGAATCAATAACAGCGATACCAAGCCCATTGTTGACAATACTTATATCAACAAAACCGGATTCTCCAGCCAGGACCTCACCAAAATCAAGCGTGTCTTCAGTAAAGAAAATTTCCGGTGGTACAATAGTAGAGATATCGGCTCTAGTTGCCCAGTTTCCGGTTTCAGAATACCATATTGATACTTGTTCACCGTCAACCTGCAAATCAAATGCGACACGATGCATATCCGGGTTCGCAGCGGCTGAAGGGGGATTATTGTCACGAAGGTAAGAATCTCCTTCACCGATGAATGCAAGCACGAATAGACCTTCGTCTATCTCAAGTGGGTCTCCGTTGTCATCTTCTAAAGCAAAACTGTTCCATTCAAATACAGTGTTTTCACGTCCTGTCCACAAAAGATTAAAAGTCGTGAAGGAAGTATCAGTATCCATAATCACGTGTGCAACAATAAACAACACATCGTCAAGACCATCCTCATAACCGATATAGAATTTTGCAGAATCAAGTTGAGCGGGATAACTAAGAGGCTTAAATCCAACGCCGGGACCACGATTTACGTAATTAATAGCAGATTCAAATTCGCCGTCATCATATTTATACTCATCCGAAGTGGCTACTATGCCTTGAATGAGTGATTCCTCATCATTATCAGCGTTTGGATCTTCTTCCATGTTGTCGCCTGCCAGGGTAGCAGTGATAACGAAGTATCCAGCTTCGTCAGGCGTCCATGTATCCGGTGCATCAACTTCCGTTGAATCGCCACCATCAATGGCATCAAGGTCTGCGCTCTCGCTGTAAATTTCGTTGCCGTCCGCGTCAATAATTATGAATTCAACCTCAACGGCGGGTGACTCTGTATTACCATAGTTTTTTACACTGGCTGTCAGTTGGACTTCTGTATTTGGTGCGAAGAAGAACTTGTCTATATCGTTATATACCGAACGTACGCCGAGATCGATAAAAGTGGCTAATTGACCTTCAGCAGTTATTAAAAGATCGCCACCGCAATCAGTCCAATCCGCATTATTACCAAGATCTACTGACCAGATGCTTCTGTCGCCGTTTGCCAGAGTCGCATCCATTAAATTCCACCAGCCGTTAGGGTCAGCATAAGCTCCACCAGGCGCCGGACCGTAAAGAATCCAGAAGTCTTCACCCTCCAAAAACTCTATTTCTGCAACTTCCTGATCTTCAAAATCAATTTCATTCCAATTGTTAGCCGCATTTTCAAAATCATACTGTGGAATCAATTCGTCGTAAACCGGATCACCGTCATTAAGAGCTTCACCAGGTTCACCGTCATCATCAGTATAGACATAGACCTCAACGTTATCAGCATCGTTACCATACTGATTCAAGGCACAGAAACGAATTCCCTGTAGCGTAAAATCAGCAGTTGGAGTAAACCTTGCAGCAGACCAATAGTCACTGCCAGGCCATAGCAAACTGTATTGATTTGGCACGTAATAGTAAATTGAGTCGTCCCAGGTGTTGTCAAGTTCACCATTAGTTATGTTTCTCCCATCAGGCAGCAACATTACCCCACCCTCTTTAGCCAGTGGCAAAGTAATATCCTGTAAAATAAACTGATTAAATGCTGCTGAGGGAGCAGTCAATTGATCGGCAAAGACTGCTGAACACATTGCGATCAACAGAAGTGTTGTAAACAGTGCGAGTAATCCTTTCTTCATCATCTTTTCTCCTTAAATCATTACCAGCCAGGCTCCGGCCGGAGAGGTTATCTTTTGTTCTTTCTGTTTTATAAAAAAATCCAATAGCAAACCAATCAGTATAGAGCTGAAATCGATTATGACTTAGCTGTTTACCGAGGACATAAGTATCCCAACCATTTACATGCTGCTTAAACTCAAGCAATTTTTCCTGAATTCAACTGGCATATAAATCTGTTGATGCAAAAGTTAACTACTGATATCTGTCTTCAATTCCGTCGATTTGCAGGAATTAGATTTTAAAGCGCTAATATTACAATTTATGGCTTCATATAATCTGAGTCAAGAAAATTCAAAAATGATCTCGCTCGATGAAAGAAAAGGCGTTTGCGGCACATTTTACTGTTTTATCAATAATATCATCATTGTGGGCAGCCGAAAGAAACCAGGCTTCATACCCGCTTGGTGGTAAATGAATGCCGTTTTCCAGCATAGAATGGAAGAATCCGGCAAACGCTTTATGGTTGGTTTTTGAGGCATCATCTATATTATTTATTTCATGATCGGTGAAAAATATTGTGAGCATGGAACCCACGCGTTGTATCTCTATGGAAACATTTGACTTCATAGCTGTATTTTCGAGCTTCTCCTGCAAATTTGCAGATTGTTTTTCGAGAAAAGCATAGGTTTCCCGGCTCAGTTGCTGCAATGTTACCAGGCCCGCCGTCATAGCAAGGGGATTACCCGATAACGTTCCAGCCTGATAAACTTTCCCCGCAGGGGCGATTAAAGACATCAATTCAGATGAACCGCCATAAGCGCCCACAGGCAGACCGCCTCCGATAATTTTACCAAAAGTTGTGAGGTCAGGATTTATGCTATACAATTCCTGTGCTCCACCCCTGGCAACACGGAAACCGGTCATCACTTCATCAAAGATCAAAAGTGCGCCATATTGGTCGCAGAGATTTCTTAATCCCATGAGGAAACCCGGTTTTGGAGGAACTACACCCATATTGCCTGCTATCGGCTCAACTATCACTCCAGCAATATTTCCATCTTGTTCTTTGAAAACCAGCTCTACTTTTTCGAGATCGTTGTAAGGAACTATCCTTGTATCTTTCACCGCACCTGTGGGCACTCCGGGACTGTCGGGAATTCCCAGCGATGCAGCTCCGGATCCGGCGCTGATTAAAAAGCTGTCAGCGTGACCGTGATATCCCCCGGCGAATTTAATAATGAGATCACGTTTTGTTGCAGCACGAGCGAGACGTACAGCGCTCATTGTCGCCTCAGTGCCGGAATTGACAAAACGTACCATTTCGACCGAATCGACTCGTTGTACAATTTCCTCTGCCAGCAACACTTCATTTTCAGAGGGAGTGCCGAAGCTTGTACCTTTCCTGACTGCATTTTGAAGCGCTTCCACTACTTTGGGATGACAATGACCTAAAATCATTGGTCCCCACGATCCGATATAGTCAATATATTCATTGCCTTCTGAATCGGTCAGGATACATCCATCTGCCTTTTCAATAAATACGGGAACGCCCCCGACACTCTTAAAAGCTCGGACGGGCGAATTCACACCACCCGGTAAAACAGAAGATGCTCGTTCAAAAAGTTTTGCGTTCTTCAATATCTTTATTCCCTTACATTTATAATCATATTTACTTATTATGTAACCTCATTCGGTATTTGTATAGTATAATCTCGTCTGGATCAAATTCCTCATAGCTTGTCACGAGATCGTTCATTCTAATTCCCTGAAAGGGAAAAATATGAATAGCCACAGGTGTTAACCTGTGGGACAGAGATTAAAAAAAGCCAACCCTGACGGGGTTGAACAATAACTTATGCTATTATTCTGAAAATCTTCTGTGATAGTTACTAACATTATTTTCCAATTTCTTACGTTTGTATGGTATGACCCCTTCAGGGATGGCAGAAATTATTATTACTATACACTTTCAATCTTGAAATAATTACCACTTCAACTTTTCTGATTCGGATAGATTGCGAATTGAAACAAGTTTCAAAGTGACATGACCGATAAATATCTTAAACTTTGCCATCAATGGTAATCCTTTGCCGTCATCTGAAAACCATGCAACATATTCTCCTGTCAATCCGACAATTCCGGCGTAATTCATTTTTCCGTCTGCCTTGATAGTAGTCCATGTTTTACCTGCTAACTTGAGATTCTTGTCTTTGTCCAGAACATCGAAACGAGTCAATTCATATCCAGCACTGATTCCAGTATGAAATACAGCACTTTTTCCTGCGATAATACACTGTTGAGCTATCCACGTCATAGACAATGCATCAAATACGTTTGGCGGCAGAGGATGCTTCTCATAAAGCCAGTGACCATCTCCCTGAACTTCTTTTACTACCATGTATCCGGAATCATAGTCAAATTCAAATCTTTCACAGGCGACATAATTCTTCTCAAAATAACGCAATTCAAGACAATAACTGTTTCTGATATCCCGTGAGATATGCGCGCGAAGAGTATCTACTACTGAAATGAACGGCAGCGCTGGATTAGTGCGAACGATATATTGAATTCGCCAGGATGGTTTTCCATGCCATTCACCCTCCATAACATCGATCTCAAAATTACCCAGGTTGAGAAAGCCCCATTTCGCCTGGTAAGTGGTGCGCTGCCCAATCGGCAACACTCTAACGGGAGAGAAAGTTTTTCCAACTTGAGGAGAGAGCAAATCAGGGTATTCCTGGTTATTATTTGTCATTATGGTTGGATTGGAATCCTGAAGTAGTTTAGTAATCCTTCCCAGGCGTGGCCCCTTTGGATAGAATTCCAAATATTTTTCTGCATAGACAATGGCTGAATCGGGTGTTGCTGAATGTAAGAAGAATTGAATTATCTCATACAACAACTGCTCGAAAGGGAATCGCTCGCAGCCTTCCTGGAGAATTGATAATGCTTGTTCTTGGTCGCCTGCTGTTCTCAGGGCATTTGCCAATTCAATATAGGCATAAGGATAATTTCGTCCTTGTTCTATTGAGTGTTCCAAATGTGGTATCGCTTTATCAATCTGCCCGAGAAGCCTTAATGTCCGTCCGAGTTCAACCTCAGCCTGGTAGTAGTCCTTTTCTTTTGCAACCGCTTTTTCAAGATGAATTATTGCCTGGTTCAAATTATTCTGCGTAGCATATGCTCTCCCCAGGTAATAGTTTATATAAGGAGAATCAGGCGCATATTTGTAAGCTTTAACCAGCCATTCAAGTTCATCACCTCTTCTGAAAATATCAGAGAAAAGCCCTTTGTTGAAAAGAAGCACAGGATTCTCAGGATCATTATTTATCTGCCAGTCGAGATATTTTTCAACTTCTTGATATTTACCCCTCATGAAAAGTGAATCGGCAGCGCTAAGGTTTAAGGTTCCACCGGACCCGATGATGTGTCTCTTGAGAGTCTGGGCATGGAGTATTGTAAAGATAAAGACGACTGAGAAGATGCAAATAAAAAAGAAGCCTAATTTGGAATGAAGATATTTCACTCACCGCCTCCAAAGATCAAGCGCACTAAAAACATAGATAAATCTTCCCAATAAGTGATAATCATTAAAGCGATAAGCATCATTCCAATAAATGGCAAAGCTGCTTTGTAGAGCATGACAATCGGTTTCTTAAAACGAAAGCTGGAAATAAACAGGTTTAAACCGACCGGTGGAGTGGAATAGCCAATCTCGAGGTTTGTCAGGAAAATAATTCCCAGGTGGATAGGATTAACTCCAAATTCCTGTGCAATCGGCAGAATCAGCGGCACTACGACAATAATAGCGCTGAAAATATCCATCAGCGATCCAACGATCAAAAGAAATATGTTCAGGGCAATCAAGAATGTCCATTTAGAACTGATAGCGCCACGCATAAATTCAAAAATTGCCTCTGGAGCCTGTGCATCAATCAAATAATTAGTTAATCCCAGCGCAGAGCCGAGAATCAGCAGAATTCCGCCTACCAGGATTGTAGAATCACGTGTTATTCGCGGTAGATCACGTATCGGATGGATATCCCGGCGGATTACAACTTCAACAAAGATTAAATATGCAGCGGTGATAGCTGCCGCTTCTACAGCGGTAAAAAACCCGCCGTATATTCCAACAAGAATTATCAATGGCAGGGGCAATTCCCACCCCGCCTCTTTCAGTGCTGCAAGCGCCTCTTTCCAGCTAAACTTCTGGGTTGGAAGTGATTCTTTTTTTGCGATTCGAATGCTGTACAGGGATAGGATAATCACCAATAATAATCCCGGCAGGACGCCTGCTGCGAAAAGCTCATCAACTGATATGGATGCGATTAGGGCATATAAAATTATGGGCAAACTGGGTGGAAAAAGCAGACCTAGGCTGCCGGACGAAGTCAAAAGTCCAACGCTGAATTTTTCCGGATATCCTTCACGCATGAGAACTGGAAAGAGCAACCCGCCAAGCGCAACAATTGTCACTCCGGAAGCGCCTGTGAATGCCGTAAAGAATGAACAGGTCGCCAGCGCCACAATCGCCAGTCCTCCAGGCATCCAACCGAATAATGCATGACTGACTCGTACAAGACGTTTCGGCGCACCGGATTCGGCAAGCAGGTAACCTGCATAGGTAAAAAGCGGTATGGCAACAAGGGTGGGTTGTGCCGCCATCCGGTACAATTCAATAATAACTGCAACCGGTTCAATTCCCTGCGAAAGAAATGCGGCAATTGCCAGGGCTGCAAGAACAGCAAATAACGGTGCACCGGCAATGGCAAGAAGAAGGATAAAGATTATTACTACAGTAATCATTACTCTTTATCCTCATCTGTTGGCGACGCTGAAATTGACGGTTCAGATTCTATTTCAGATTTTTTGTCTTCCTCAACATGCGACCCGGATGAATCAGCCTCCCCCGGTATGATTTCATCAATATTGTTTTCTTGATCTTCGTTTATTTCAATCTCTTCATCAGGCTGAATCGCCATTACATGCGATTCAGTACTCTTTACACGTCCCAAAATAATATTCAATAAAACTTGCAAACAGATCAATCCGAATCCGACCGGCAGGATTACCTGGGCGTACCAGGAAGGGACATCACCAAACAGGGTCGAACCGTAATCATGTTCGCCGGCTACAAAAACGTATGATGCCCTGGCAAGGATAAATGTAATTACAATCGTGAAAACACTGCCGATATACTTCAGTATAACACGAAAACGAGGGTGGGGAATCCTTGTTAACAAGTCGATACTTATTTGACGACCCTGCCTTGTAGCAAGCAGTCCGCCAAGCATACCGATCCACAGAACCATATGACGTAAAACCACATCCATCCATGGAATGCCGCTCTCAAAAATATTTCTAAGGATTACCTGCAGGAAGGCAAAAGAGACCATTGACAGAAGAATAATAGTAACAAGCGCCGCCGCCGTTTTTGAAATTACCAGGTCAATTATGGATATTATTTTTATTATATATTTCATGCTATCAGTGTAAAAGTATATTTTATCCCGTAAGGAACTATTGATTTCAGCCCAAACGATATTTTACATGTCATCAGTTTAAAATAATACAGTATTTATTCCTCTTGAGTCCTGAAATCGTCTAACGCTTGTTCAATTTCCAGAAGCAACGTCTCGCTGAACAACTTGCCTGTTAACTGTTTTTTTACCTGCATCCCGACTTTATGGAAAGCATCCATCTCTTCTTTGTTTGGCGGGTCGAGAATTGTTATTCCGCTTTTTTCCATCTGTTCAATAGAAAGACGGTTATCTTCCCTGGATTTCAAGGTTAATTCTCTCAGATACCTCCGGCTTATTTCCAATAAGATTTTTTGTTTGTCCGCCGGTATTTTGTCAAACTGTTTTTTTGTCATCAACACCGCTCCAGCGGCATTTGTTATGGGTTGTATGTTCATATATTTCACACGAGTAAACCATTGCAAGCTGACAGCGCCAAGAGGAGAAATATAAACGGCGTCAAGCATTCCTGTCTGTAATCCGGTTAATACTTCGGGAAGTGACAGGGGAAGTGGTTTTACACCCAATCCTTCGAAAAGCGCCAATGCAAGCTTGTCGCCTTCCCATGTCCACATTCTTGTGCCTTTCAGGTCATGTACGTTTTTTAGCGGTTTGTTGGCGAAAATATAAACATATCCTACTTCAGCCCAACCCAGGAGGACATATTCTTTTTCACGGAATGCAGCATCGAAAGTATCATAAAACAATTTGCAGATGTGATCGATTTCCTCTTTTGAATTAAAGAGAAAAGGTAATTCGAGTATTCTCACCTCCGGCAGGATTTCTCCCAAACCATAGCCGGTAAATCCGGCGGAATGCAATTGACCATACCGCATCTTGCGAAGTACATCGATTTCATCGCCCTGCACACCTCCCGGATATATCTTGAATCCAACTTCCCCGCCGGTCTTTGCACGCACCTCTTCATCAAGTTCGTGCATCACATTCATCCAGGCGGAACCCTCAGGGGCAACCGTGGCAAATTTGATCTCGTACTTAGGTTTCCCAGCGTATAATGTGGGAACAAATGTCAATGATGATATAAGGATGATTAAGGTAATGATTCGTTTCATAGAAATATCCCTGTTTTGGTCTATCGCACCGTCAAATATAATTTGGCGTATGCCTCCTCACTTCATGAAATGCGCGGTGCTTCAGTAATTTCAGAATGTTCGGACATTAAAGAACTCACTGTATAAAGTAGTATAAGCTTCAGTAGATAACAAGAAAGAGAGAACAGAAGTTTTATTTGTAATCCATCCCTGCCCAAAAGAGAAAAAATACGATTCTGGCTCATGAAATTCGTGGATGTGCTGGTATGTAAATGAACTTGAAAAAATATTTGAAACAGGAACTACCTCTTCCACAAAGCTATTTTTTTCTCTACATTTCAGTATTACATGTTGATTTTCCATCGGGTAATTATATATGCGTATATTCTATCGTTTTGCATTAATATCCATCATTAACAAATATATCCTGATCTTTGTCGGTATCTTTGATTGCGGGCTTAGTTCTAATGCTGTGTTTTGCTGTAAAACAACAGGGGATACCGTCTTATGAATAAATCAAAAAGGGCATTACCGGTAACTCTCCTCATAGTTTTCATTTCATTAATCTTTTTAGTAATAGCAGCAAAGTTGATAATCGACAAATCCAGGGAAGAGAAACAAGACATTGACATATTCGGTGAAGTTCCCCCATTTACATTTACCGAGCGTAATGGTCAATCATTCGGGCGTGAAAACTTCGTCGGTAAGATCAGTGTTGTCGATTTCATATATACTACTTGTCCCAGCGTATGCCCGATAATGACCAATGCGATGAATGAACTTTACAACACGTTCAAAGTAACAGACAAAATTCAGTTTGTTTCAATTACTGTAGATCCTGAGCATGACACTCTCGAAGTTCTTCAAAAATATGCTAAAAGAATTGGTGTTACAGACAACCGCTGGGTTTTTCTGCATGCGCCTGTGGAGCAGGTCAAAGAGTTATCTGAAAAGGGATTCATGTTCCCTGCTGGAAATCTTCCTGATGAGCACAGTCGAAAATTCGCGTTGGTTGACCAGGATGGTATGATTCGAGGATATTTTGACAGCTTCGATACAATGAACATGGCGTTATTGAAACTGCAAATCTCAAAATTATACTATAAAGAAAAAGAGAAAGCTGGAGGTAAAGGGTTTGACTACTGATAGGCTGGAAATTAGTACCGGGGCTCCCTGGGAAAGGAAAGTAGGCTATTCGCGTGCTGTGCGAATCGGCAGCCTGGTGGATGTTTCAGGAACAGTTGCTGTTGATGAAGATGGCAAGGTTATCGGAGCGGGTGATCCTTACGTTCAGGCGAAAGTAATATTTGAGAAGATACGGAAGAGTCTGGAAGATACCGGTGCAAGCATAAATGATGTCATTCGTACACGAATGTATGTTACGGACATATCAAACTGGAACGAGGTAGGCAAAGCTCATGGTGAAACATTCACTGAAGTAAAACCGGCAACGAGCCTGGTGGAAGTCAGCAACCTGATCAGTCCGGAATACCTGGTTGAGATAGAAGCACTGGCAGTAGTGGGTAAAGGTATTTAATCTCTCGGTACATTGCCTTTTATAAAGAATATGGATACTTCGAGCCTTCAATCTGTAAATGCCGTCCTTAATCCAATCAGCGCTACGCTACTTTTGATTGGATTTGTTTATATCAAACAAGGTGATAGTACAAATCACAAAAAGTATATGTTTGCGGTTTTGGTGAGTATGGATATTCGTCTCCATCAATGGAGTTGTCATTTATATGATATTGAATATACTTTGATTCCTGTCTATATTTGGAGTTCCTAACTTTTGTGTGGTAATCGGAAAACTGTTTTTCGATAGCTGTTGGGGCAGGATATCGGGTCACGTTTATAACTTGTATTTTCTTAATAAGGATGCAATAAATTGGTATTATCGGCAGTGTTCGGCAAAGGACCTGACAATGTGCAGGAAACTGCGAAAATTATCTCTATTGACGGGAAAACGGCAAAAGCTCAACTTGAAGTTAATAACGCCTGTGGCGAGTGCGGGTCAAAAGGTTTCTGTCATCCATCCGAAGGAACAAAACCGACAATCGAGATAAACAATGACATTATGGCAAATGCAGGCGATATGGTTTCTCTGGAAATATCTCCTTCTTCACGTATCGGCTCCTCGTTCATAGTGTTCGGGATTCCAATTCTTATGCTGGTAATTGGAGCGATTTCAGGTGAAACCCTGGGATCATCCGGTCAGGATAGTGTAGTTGTAGGCGCAATAGCAGGGCTTGCATTTGGTTTAGTTGTGGTCAACATAATCAACCGGCTAATGAAACAATCTATCCGTATCAAACCTCGAGCTATTAAGATTCTTTCGACAACAAGTAATTAAAAATATTCCTTCATGTCACTTAATGAACATATCAAGCAGGCAGCCCTGGAAATCGGGTTTGATTTTGCTGCAATAGCTCCCTATTCACCGCCTCCTCATGCTGATACAATTATTGGCTGGCTGCAACATGGATATGCCGGCGATATGCACTGGATGAGTAAGAATGTCGAAAAACGGCTTGATCCGGCAAAGCTATGGCCTCAAGGTAAAACAATTTTAATTGTTGGATTGAATTATCGTCAAAACCTCCCTGACAACTCCCTTGTAAATGATTCGTCACGTGGAAGAATCGCATCCTATGCATGGGGAAATGATTATCATGAAGTAATTAGAGTAAGACTTAAATCTTTAGCAGCAGAAATTTCAAAACTTGCCGGAAAATTAATTGAATACAAAATATGTGTTGATACTACACCGATTCTCGAAAAAGCTATAGCCGCATCCACACGAACCGGGTTTATTGGCAAAAACACATTGTTTATTCATCCTCAATTTGGTTCAACCCTCTTCCTGGGAGAACTGCTGTTAAATATAGAATTGGAACCAGATCAGCTTTCTCCATTAAATAACGGCTGCGGTGATTGCAAAATCTGTACTGAACACTGCCCTACAAATGCCCTGGATCAGAATTATAGCCTTGACGCGACAAAGTGTATAAGTTATTTGACCATTGAAAATCACGGATTAATTCCTCAAAAAATGAGATCAAAGATTGGCAATTGGATTTTTGGTTGTGACATCTGCCAGGAATGCTGTCCTTATAATGCAGGGAACAAACCGCAAACAAGTGAGCCTCATTTTCACATTTCCGATACTGAAAGTAGAATCCCTTTTCTTGAAGATATAATAAATCTTGATGAGCAAGGCTTTAGGGAAAAATTTCATGGTACACCGGTTTTCAGGTCAAAACGAGTAGGATTACTGCGTAATGCCGCCATTGCCCTGGGTAATTCAAAATCGAAGGAAGCGGTACGACCTCTTTCAAAAGCATTGTATGATCCGGAACCATTTGTACGTGGACATGCTGCCTGGGCTCTGGGAAATATTGCTGGTGAGAGCTGCAACGATATTTTGAGATCTGCAATGAATTCCGAGAAGGACGAATACGTTCTGATGGAGATCGAACATGCTTTGGGAAATACTTCCATTACGGAACAGTGAAACCCGACGGCAAGCAGTCGAGCTGCACAACCTGGCAATGCCTGATTCGGATTCAAATCAAATCCTCTTGGAGATAATCAACCAATCCGGGATTTTATTTTTATAATCTACAAAAGGACACTATATTCAGGTTGACTCAATTATTTGATATATTCATTGAACATATTATTACTTATGGAAATTCGAGCGAGGGTATAAATGGAAACACGCAGCAACCTGCCTGCACTTCCTCTAAGAAAAAAACCGGAAAAGGAAGGGGAAGAGAAAAAACAAATGCCTATGGCTCTGGTTGTAGATGATGATCACAATGTCCTCGAAATAATGACACAGATGCTGTTGAGAGAAGGATTTGGGGTATATTCCGCTCTGGATGGAGTAGAGGGATGGGATATTTATATCAAGTATAAACCCGCGTTGGTGATAACAGATATATACATGCCACGTAAAAACGGGATATTGCTGTTATCTCAAATTAAGAGTGAGAATCCTGAACAACCTGTAATTTTTATCACAGGCTATTCCAATTATCGTCAGATGCTTGTCAGCCTGAAAGTCCCCCCCGATGGTTATATTGAGAAACCCTTCACTCGTAAACAATTGATGGAAACAATAGATACCGTCCTGGTAGATACTCCGAAGAAAGAATAGTTATTTCCGTCCGGAAATTATTTCTAAAATGAAGCTGTAAGCGCTGCATACCCAAACAATCCAATATCATTCACAGGCTGCCAATTCTTCTCCGCAGAGAAAGCACATAGTACGGCATCCATTTTTAAGCCATCAGCAAGCTCAATCCTTATCCGAAAATCCAGTTCCTGACCCAATCCGGTAAAAGACTGCGAACTTCCGGGATAACGTTCATCCTGGAAGTATCTGAAATTATGAAAATCCACGTCTATTTCAGTAGATTTATGCGGTGATAAACCAATACGCATAATGGAGTCTATCAAACCCCTGCGAACGTCTTTGAAATAATCCATGAATCCACGGAAAGCATGACGGGACATATATGGTGTATAGAAGACATGATCTGCATAATCTTTCCCATCTTCATCAAACTTGTTTCCGGATGTAATATCAACTCCGGCTCCAATTATTGGATTTAGTTGATATCCAGGCGAAAACCCGGCGTCAAAAGCAAAGAGCCAGGCGGAAAGGTCCCTGTCGTTCTTTTTGCCGTATTGATATGCTGCATCTAATTCAAGAGATAACTTTTGTATATCATACCTGGAATAAACAGCGGGAGTCATAATAAAATCTGCATTGTCGTAATTTATACCTTGCAGGTTTTCAACTACCGGGTCCCAATTAACAGTGAATAATGGCTGAATCATACCATCCAACATTTTCCCGGCAGTACCTAACAGTATTCTGTCGCCATTGGTATAAAAATCTTTGGTATATGCAGGCTGTTCAAAAAAACCTCTTTCAATCAGCTTGGCATAAAACATATCTATCTTTATAGAACAAATGTTGAAAAATAATCGACCTCCATCAAACGTTCTCGGTCCGAAATTATTCCAGTTCCCATTTCCCTGGATACGTCTGCGGCCATACATCATTTCGTACCTGCCAACCTGCAGGTCAAATGGCATTCCGGCAGGATTATTGACGAGAATATATCCCTCCTGCAAATCAATAAAGCTGGTAGATTTGCTATTGGAACCGGTAGTCCCTAAGAAACGTGAATCTTTAAACTTCATTCTCACATTTACCGATTTTGACGCCTGGACACGGAATCCAACCTGGCTTCTTAATAATGAATTTTCATTCAACCCGGTATTATTATCAAAATCCTTTCCATCAACCTCTATCCGATAACGCATGTTTCCGTCAATGGTCACATGTTCACCAATTGGCAATGAAGCGTATGCAATATTATGACCAGCTAATATCACAAATAACAATGTAGAAAAATATATTATTCTATGCATTCAAGAATCTCCGCAACAATTTTGAAATTGTATGTTCAATGATGATGAAGTTTGGTGAAAATTATCAGGGGAATCAACATCTCTTGATAAGTTTTATATCATTTGTTTTGGGAGGGTGGACTGACTCTTAGAGTCAGGTTTCAAGCCGTTGATGAAAATCGCAAGTCACTGGGTGGGTGACCCGATTCTTCAGAGTCGGGTTTCCTGGGATGGATTTGCTTATCCTTAATATCCTTGTATCCTGTGAATTTCTTTTTAGATGAATCAACTGGATGCCTCTTGGAGGTCGCTTTTTTAGTATTTCAGATCAGTTAGCCTTGACTTCATGGAATTTAATACATAGCATGTATAGTACAAACAATTCTTGTTAACTAACCGCATCCCCAATGTAATTAGTAGCGAGTATGAACAGGTCGCTCGAGAGAGTCATTCTCGGGCTTGACCCGGGAATCCAGTCTAAAATAAAGAAGCTCGCTTTGTAAAGATTGAATCCTTTGACGGGGGTCAAGTTGATCTGTCAATTTTATAAGAAGCTATTGCTGCCGGGTTTTTCTTTCGACAGCTTCAAGATTTTACGAATTGGAAACTTTTTCCTGTTCGGTATGCCTGCTTTTTGTTATCGACTGTTTAACGGAATAATTCAAGGACAACCCCGAATTGATCCCCTGATTATTACTTTACAATTTTTACAATCCGTATCCTCCTTGAAGTTTACATTTGTTTATTCAGAACCCGCTATTCAAAAATATAGGATCGTACATGTTATTTTTAAAAATAATAATTGCTCAATATCTGTTTAAAAGACTATATCTAAGTGCATTTCTTATTCTTCTAATTTCGGAATTTGTTTTCGCACAGGATAACGGTTGGTTCTGGCTAAATCCTTGGCCACAGGGAAACTCCCTGAATAATGTATGGGTATTTACTCAATCCGGTTATGTCATTAGCTCAGCTAAAGTAATAGTCGATCTTTGAATACAACGTGTCAAGAGTTTATCGAAAATATTGAATAGGTTCCAGCGTCTGTTGAAACGGAATTCGAATTCATCAAGATA
>JAVCCM010000158.1 GCA_030765455.1 Candidatus Electryonea clarkiae
CTTCAATATAGCACGCCAAAAGTGATAATTGGAGCTATTGCCGCAGGAATGCAAATTGTCCAAAAAATATGGACTATTCGCATTGAAAAACTGGACGAGAAAGGTACTCGTGAAATATCCGGGCTAAAGTCAACTTCAAGAATTCTTCCAATATTAACTATGGCCTTATTAGTGATATTTTCATCAGGTATCAGCGGCGTGCTTGCTGGCGTCAACTATGCGGATTCAGGGAATGCAATTGAGAAGAATAATGGTTGCGGAAAAGATTGCCCTGGTAAGTGTTGCGCTGGCAAAACTGCCGGGATTAAGGGCGCAGACACAGGGATGAAAATGAAAGGCACCATGCACGAAGTTTATTCATCCGATGATCTTTACACGTGTCTCGGACATTCTTCATTTGTTTCTTCAGATGCAGATTTAAATTGCCCGGTGTGCAAGACCGGTTTGACGAAAATGTCTGACAAACAGGTAGCGGGTTTAAGAGCATCCCATCCCAAGGGCTGCACCATGTGTCCTGTAGTGGAAAAAGGTGATTCGAATATTGATAAATGTTTGGGCTGTAAAATGGAGCTGAAAAACATTGAAAACCCTGAGGACGTAAAAACCACCAAAGCGAGTAAGCAAAGCTCTTGATTATTTTGACAGTCAGCTTCTTGAGCTGCCTGATAGTTGTTTATACGAAAAATACTTCCGCCAGTTTACTTGCACTGGCGGTTTTTTATATATTGGACTAAAGAATGAAATACTAATCCCGGGAAAATGGTGAAAAAACCAATAATCATTATTCATTCAGTAACCATGTTGTTGTTCCTGACCGCTGGAAATGTATTTTCCTCCGTAGGTATATGCAGAGCGTTTAAAACTCCCGGCGGTGAGTGGGTTAGTGTTGATCAGGAAGAGGTAGTTGATGCAGGTGATTTATTCTTTTTTTTCAATCCTGCATATGACGAATTCAAAATCGACATGATAAATAATACCAGCCGAATCATTTATATTGATCTTGACAATTCGACTTATCTTGACTCAGAAAAGAATTCTTCAAGGTTAATAAACAAGAACATCGGACGAAGAGATATCTGGTCGCCACAGTTAAATCCGGAAATAAAGTCTGATGAAAAAATAACATTAACAATTGTGCCTGAAGAATTCCTGAAATGGAGTAATGGTAGAAATCAATGGATGAGTAAACCACTATTTTCTTATAGTGATATAAATACTGATGTGAATGTTTATTTAAGTATTATCATAAATGAAAAAGAACAATTTTTCGCATTCAAATACAGGGTCGTTCAATATGATCCTCGAACAACACCTAACCTGCCTGAAAATGACCGCATTGCAAAGTTTGCTCTGAGCGGATTCATGCTTTTGGCAGCCACAATGTTGGCTGTAGTTATTTCTCATATGATATAATAATTCCTATTATCTTAATATTTTCACGTTCACTTCAAATGACCTTTATAGTTTAAGTTGATGCTGATGAGACTATGTTCTCATCCCTGCCAGATGTTTCCAAATTCCAACATTAGTTTGCGTTTTAAGTATCCCTGACCTTATGTTCAGAGGTGTTGATCTATATTCGAAATCATCCATTAAAAAATTACAATAAGGAATCATATTGGCTGGAACATCATACAAAGATTCGGGAGTTGACATTCATGCCGGCGAGGAGCTGATAAGGCGGGTAAAACCAGCAGTGAAAGCTACATTCGGTCCTGAAGTTGTCAGTGATCTTGGGCTTTTTGGCGGCGCTTTCCGTTTGAATACCGAGGGCATGGAAGACCCGGTTTTAATAGCATCGACTGATGGAGTGGGTACCAAGACTAAGGTAGCAGAGTGGGTGGGACGGCATAGTACGGTTGGGCATGATCTTGTAAATCACTGCATTGACGATATCTTCACCTGTGGCGCCAGTCCGCTCTTCTTCCTTGATTATTACGCCGCGGCACATCTAAATGTCGATACCGCTGAAGAAGTAATAAAGGGTTTAGCGGAGGCCTGCAGCGCAGCCGGTGTTGCACTTCTTGGCGGAGAAACGGCAGAAATGCCGTCAGTTTACCATGAAGGTGTGTATGATCTGGCAGGTACTATTGTTGGAATAGTTGATAGGAAAAAATTGATAAATGGTGAGGCAATTGCTGAGGGGGACATGATAATCGGGCTCCCATCCAATGGACTTCATACTAACGGATACACTCTTGCCCGTAAGGTACTCATCGATGATGGAAAACTGAAACCGGATGATATACTTCCGGATATGGAAGAATCCGTTGGGGATGCTTTATTAAAACCGCATTTGAATTACGAAATTGTTGTAAGACCCTGGCTCAATCGTGAATTACAGATTAATGGTATGGCGCATATTACTGGTGGTGGAATAGAAGGTAATACCAAGCGGATCATGCCTGGAGGTTTGAAGGCGGTAATAAACTGGGATTTATGGGAAATCCCGCCATTATTCAGGCATATAATGGAGATGGGCAGTGTACCGGTAGAAGATATGCGACGGACATTCAACCTCGGCATCGGCTGGGTAATAATAATCAATCCCGGACGAGCAAAAGAAGTGATCTTCCATGCGATGAACAAAGGGATAAAACCTGTCCGGATTGGAAAAGTGGAAAAGAGTTGAATTTTAACTCGTGATTATAAAATCAGTATTTGAGATTCTTCACTTCGTTCAGAATGACTTACAGACTATACAATTACATAATTTTCTTTTCAATAGAAACACTTTAAAACATTAACAGCCATGAAATTACTCTGGGCGCTAATTGGATCATATATCCTCGGATCATTTCCGACGGCATATATTGTTGCGAAGAAAATCGGCGGCTTTGATATCTTTGAGAAAGGTAGTGGCAATCCGGGTATGTCCAACGTTTATCGTTTGATGGGACTACGATGGGCAATGGTTGTACTTACCTCTGACATGCTGAAGGGATATCTCCCTGTTCGTTTATCTAAAGAGTGGATCAATGAACTCCAGGAAAGCAATCCGAGGTTACATCCGGAAACGATACCCGCATTGGTGGGACTGTCAGCGGTTGCCGGGCATATCTGGCCTGTTACTACCCGTTTTCACGGTGGAAAAGGTGCGGCAACAATGGGCGGAGTACTCGTGGGAATTGCCCCGGTGGCATCATCCGTCTCATTGATGATCTGGGCAATGACGCTGAAAATATCAAAATTATTTTCCGTTGCTTCTCTTGCTGCTTCTCTTGCTTTTCCTGTTGCTGTTTATATCTTTGAGGGAAAACGTACAGTATCGAGTCTTGGCTGGGGGCTTATTGTCCCGTTAATTCTTACTCTGACTCATCAAAAAAATATCAGGCGGCTGAAACAAAAAAAAGAAACGCCGATGAAAATGCAAGTGGAGATTAGTAATGGCTGAAATTGCCGTATTGGGCGCGGGGAGCTGGGGAACATCCCTGGCGATACTTCTCGCCGAACAAAATGAGCACAAAGTCCGGCTATGGGAATTTCGTCCGGATGCAGCTAAAGCACTGGCTGAGGAGAGAATCAATCGTGAGTTTCTCCCCGGTATTCCGTTTCCAGAAGATATTGAAGTTTTCAACGATATCGAAGATTCTTTACACGGAGTGGATGCAGTGCTGATAGTTGTTCCATCCCAGTTTGTGCGCTCAGCATTCGAAAGAATTAAAAATATTCCGAATAATGCTATCTGGATTGGAGCTTCCAAAGGAGTCGAAAATAATTCGCTCCTTAGAATGTCCCAGGTAGCAGGTGATGTCCTTGGCTCGGAAGTAGAAAAGAGATTTGTCGCTTTTTCAGGTCCCAGTCATGCCGAAGAAGTATCAAATAACCTGCCCACAACTGTTGTGGCAGCATGTCCCGATCTTGAACTGGCACGAACTGTACAACATTGGTTCAGCACTCCTACTTTTCGAACCTATGCGAGCGAAGATTTAATCGGTGTTGAACTCGGAGGCGCTACCAAGAATGTGATGGCAATAGCGACAGGGATGTGCGACGGTCTAGGTTTTGGCGACAACACTCGGGGAGCATTGATGACACGGGGACTTGCCGAAATGGCGCGGTTGGGCATAGCAATGGGAGCTAAGCTGGAAACATACGCCGGTTTGTCAGGTATCGGTGATCTGATTACTACATGTACAAGTAAACACTCTCGAAACCGGTTTGTTGGTGAGGAGCTTGGCAAAGGACGAGCTTTAAAAAGTATTCTCGACACGATGATTATGGTTGCGGAAGGGGTTGCGACAACAATATCTGTTTATGATCTTTCTAAAGAAGTCGGAATCGAAATGCCGATTACCGAACAGGTTTACCGCATACTTTTTGAAGATGCCTCACCGCGGGAAGCCGTTATGCAGCTAATGACACGATCTCTAAAGGTTGAATAATGAAAAAAAGAGTTTATATAGCAGATTTCTCTGATCATGTCGGAGAAGAAATAGAAGTTGCCGGATGGTTGTATAACCAGCGGAGCAGCGGGAAAATCCTCTTTCTCCTGGTACGTGATGGAACAGGAATTGTTCAAGCGGTCATGTCTAAGAAAGAGGTTGGTGATGAATTGTTTGAGCAGGCAAAAGCGCTGGGACAGGAATCATCGCTAATCGTCAGTGGAGCGCTCCGTAAGGATGACCGCGCGCCGGGCGGATATGAAATGTGGGTATCCGGAATTGAAATTGTGGGTACGTCAATAGATTATCCGATCTCCCCCAAAGAGCACGGCACTACATTCCTGATGGATCACCGTCACCTTTGGCTAAGAAGCAAAAGACAGCACGCAATCCTTCGGATACGTCATGAAGTGATTGCCGGATTCAGGGATTTCCTGAACGGCAGGGGATTCATCAACCTTGACACCCCCATCTTTACTCCAAACGCCGCAGAAGGTTCTACAACGCTGTTTGAGACCGATTATTTCAACGCAAAGGCATACCTCGCACAAACAGGACAACTATATGCGGAAGCGGGTGCGAAGGCGCATGGCAAGGTTTATTGCTTCGGACCCACATTCCGTGCAGAAAAATCAAAAACCAGGCGACATCTTACAGAATTCTGGATGCTTGAACCTGAGGTTGCATATATGGATCTCGAGGGTGATATGGAACTGGCTGAGGATATGATCGAGGATGTTGTTTCTCGAGTTCTTGATCGCCGTGCTGAAGAGCTGAAGTTACTTGAAAGAGATATCGGAAAACTTGAAAATATCAAAACTCCATTTCCAAGAATTACCTATGAAAAATGCTGCGATATACTCGAGAAATACAAAACGGAGCATCCTGATGAAGACGGTGTTGAATTCGAGAGAGGCGAAGATTTTGGTGCGCGTCACGAAAGCATTATCGCGGAAAGTTATGATCGTCCATTGATGGTTCATCGTTTCCCGGCAGAAATAAAAGCATTTTATATGAAACGCGCCCCGGAAGACGAAAGTAAAGTACTCGGCTTTGACATGCTCGCACCGGAGGGATATGGAGAAATCATTGGCGGTTCGCAGCGTGAAGATGATTACGATACCCTGCTTAAACGTATCAACGAACACAATCTTCCTGTGGAAGCTTTTCAATGGTATCTCGACCTACGCCGATACGGAACAACTTCTTCAGCAGGTTTCGGGCTGGGGCTGGAACGGACTATTACATGGATTTGCGGTATCCATCACTTACGTGAAGCAATACCATTTCCAAGAATGATGTACAGGCTGAATCCCTGATCAGAAATTGAAATTATTAATTCGACAGGATTAACAGGATTGACAAGATTCTTTTCTTTTGCGACTTAGCGTCTTTGGACGAGAAGTCCCAAATCCAAATTCTTAATTATTAATTCAATGCTGGTGTTGAAGATGAATTCACAACCGGAAATTAAACGTCTCCATGCAATCGTGTCAGGACGTGTGCAAGGTGTGAGTTTTCGTTGGTTCGTCCGTAAACATGCCCGCCCTTTGAGAGTCAATGGCTGGGTACGTAATCTTAGTGACGGTACTGTAGAGGTATTAGCCGAGGGCGAAAAAGACAATTTGCAAACCTTGCTCGATTATCTTCGCCAGGGTCCATATTCTTCAATTGTACGCAATATAGATATTATCTGGTCTGAACCGGAAGGAATCCGGGAAGGATTTGATATAACGTACTAAAACATCTAACCGTTCAGACCTATCCTGTTAGTAGAAAATTTGATTTTGGAAATGCTGAACTCCATAGAGAGTGAGAATTGCGCGGTATAAGGCAAGAGTGAGATGCAGATATGAAGCATGAAATAGATCGAAAAGAAATGTTTGATGAGATTGAAAAGATAAACTCCCGTCCTCTGCCGTTTGAGTTCTATACGGCAAGTGACCTTTGGGCGGAGGAATACACATCAAAGCAAATGCTCACTTACCACCTGAATGAGGAAATCGATCTTTCGTCCCGTAATACATCATTTGTTGACCGTTCGGTTGAATGGCTTGCTTCTCATTTCAACGTTGGAGCAGGGACGAAGATTGCCGATTTCGGCTGCGGTCCGGGATTGTATTCGATGCGGCTGGCTAAAAAGCAGGCGGCTGTGACCGGGATTGACTTTTCTGAAAATTCGATTCAGTACGCTGAGGAAGTCGCAACCAGTGAAGGGATGTCCATTTGCTATGTAAATCAGAATTACCTTGAATTTGAAACAGATGATCGCTTTCATCTCGTTTTAATGATCACGTGTGATTTCTGCGCGCTAAGTCCCATCCAGAGAAAAAAGATGCTTGACAAGTTTCACGCGATCCTGCAGCCCGGCGGTTCTGTTCTCCTCGATGTGTATTCGCTGAGAGCCTTTGACCAGCGAGAAGAGACAGCAATGTATGAAGCCAATCTCCTCAACGGCTTCTGGTCACCGAATAAGTACTACGGGTTTTTGAATACATTCAAGTATGATAGGGAGAAGGTGGTACTGGACAAATATACACTCATAGAAGAGGAACGCACACGAACCGTCTATAACTGGTTACAATATTTCAGCCCCGAGGTCCTGGAGAGGGAATTTGTGCAGTGCGGATTTTCAATCGAGATGCTATACTCAAATGTTGCGGGCTCACCATTCGACTCCGAAGGTGGTGAATTTGCTGTTGTTGCCAGGAAGCGATAATATAAATCCCAATTGAATGATTCTCTGAAGATTGGACAAGCCTTGTTTGGGCATTTAGCCAACGCGATTCGACTATAAAGTCGGAATGAATATTTGAACCGCCATAAATGTCTCTCGAAAATTCTTCGTCATTTAAAAAGAATTGAGATGGTAACCTTCTTTACAATTTTCATTTGCGACACCCAAACTTTCCAGCCAGTTATCAATTCGGATTCACTGGTGAAATATTCGAACGTCCTTGTAAAAAGATTTTCAAATATCAGGTAGTCTTGCTTGTTAATTCTTATTTGTCGATTTACTTTAGCGACATCGTTTTTTTTGCTTCCCATCATGAAGTCTCACAACACAATCCGAGGTAATATCATGACCGGAAAGAAAATTCGCCAAACCTGCTTTCGATTCACAATTGTATCCGTATTTGCATTTTTATTTGCTGTAAATTTATTCGCTCTCGATTTGGGAACAGTGAAGGGTGTAGTTAAAGATGCTTCCCTCGGAACACCTCTTGCAGCTGCGAATGTACTGGTAGTTTCAACAAATCGCGGTGCTTCATCCGATCTGGAGGGTTTGTACTCTATTACATTGCCCTCGGGAAAATATACCCTGTTGGTGCGATACCTGGGATATAAGCCACAGAAAGTAGATATAGAAATCATTCCCGGTCAGAACATCTCAAAAGATTTTATGCTCGAAACAGATCTGATTGGTGTAGATGAAGTCGTATGTATCGGAACTCGTAGAATAGACCGAAGTGTTGTAGATTCTCCAGTTCCGATAGATATTGTCACCTCACATGAGATTCGATCCTCCGGACTAACTCAAACCACAGATATTATTCAGATGCTTGTCCCTTCTTTTAATGCTCCCAAACCTGCGATCCGTGATGGTTCTGATCATGTTCGTCCCGCAACATTACGTGGTTTGGGGCCGGATCAAGTTCTGATTCTTGTTAACGGTAAACGTCGTCATACAAGTGCATTAGTCCATGTAAATGGTTCAGTTGGACGTGGAAGCACAGGAGTTGATATGAATGCAATCCCTGCTTCTTCCATTGACAGAATTGAAGTGCTTAGAGACGGTGCGGCAGCTCAATATGGCAGCGATGCTATTGCCGGTGTAATAAATATTGTTCTGAAAAAAGATGCCGGTTTCGATGCAACTGCCTCATATGGTATGAGCTATAGTAGTGAGGAGAGAGGGTATGACGAACCGCAAAGCGTGGCAACTTATCCCTGGGCAGACAAAATCGAAGATATTTCACATACTGACGGGGAGAAGCTGACTCTCCACCTCGGATACGGTTGGGAGATGTTAGGCGGAAACGTGTATGCCAGCAGTCAAATTCGTCAGAGTGGCGGTTATAACCGTTCTGCACCGGATCCACGTCAGCAGTATCTGTCCCTCCCGGATGGTAGTGATGATTCCCGTGAAGCCGGATTTGATGATCTTAACCATGAGTTTGGCGAAGGAGAACTGAATGACTACAGCCTCTTCCTGAATAGCAATTTTCCGATGAAAACTGCCGGTTTAAGTTTGTACATGTTCGGTGGTTTCAGCCGAAGAGAGGGTTTATCCGGTGGTTTCTACCGCCGTTCGCAGGATGATAGAACAGTTCGCTCCATTCACCCGGATGGATTCCTTCCAAAGATTTCCAGCGGTATAAACGACCTTGCATTCACCACCGGTCTCAAAGGTAACCTTGGTCAATGGGCCTATGATGCATCGCAAACTTACGGTACGAATACATTTGAATTCGGTGTAGAGAACTCGAATAATGTTTCAATGGGAACAGCAAGCCCGACAAAATTTGAGATTGGTCAGATCGGTTTCAAACAAGCCACGACAAATATTGATTTCTTTAAGGCAACGGATTTTATCTTCAGAGAACCGACATTCATAGCGTTGGGTACAGAATTCCGATGGGAGAACTATACGATTGAAGCCGGAGAAGAAAGCTCATACTTGCAAGGTGATTCAACAATTACCGATGGTCCAAATGATGGAAATCCCGCCCCCGGCGGCGCACAGGTCTTTCCTGGTTTCTCACCTAAAAACGCACAGGACGAAAGCCGTTACAATATCGCATTTTATGCAGATGTTGAAAATAACATCACTCCACTCTGGATGTTGAGTCTTGCCGGAAGATTTGAAAACTATAGTGACTTTGGCAATACTTTGACCGGGAAAATGGCAACACGTTATTCGGTAACTCCCGACCTTGCCATTCGCGGAGCAGCGAGTACAGGATTCCGTGCACCATCACTGGCACAGTCGTACTATTCATCTGTTTCCACGCAGTTTATAAATGGTGTTCCCTTTGAATTAGGAACCTTTCCAGTAAATTCAGATGTGGCTATTGCACTCGGTGCGGAAGAATTAAAGGCTGAAAAATCTATCAACCTTTCTGGAGGAATGACCTGGACAATTGAGAATCTTTCTCTTACAGCCGACGCATACCAGATCGACATATACGATCGTATTGTTTTTACAGAAGATTTTCGAGGTGATAGCATCGCAGCATTCCTTCAAGATACTCTCGGACTTCAAGCAAATGGTGGTCGCTACTTCACCAATGCTCTCGATACCAGGACCCAGGGTCTCGATTTTACGGCTCGTTATTCAATCAGGTTGTTTAGCGGCATATTTCGACTGACATCTGCCATTAATTTCAACAACACAGAAATTTCCAATAAGGACAATGTTAATACTGCCGAGAAACTGCGGCAATACACGAGTACACCGCTCCTGGGACGAGTTGAACAGGGCAGATTCGAGAATGGTCAGCCAGGGAGCACTTTGAACTTTATGGCGAATTATTCAATAGGGAAATCGAGTTTTATGGTTCGCGAAATCCGATATGGGGAAGTTACAGACTTTAACAGCGATCCGGCTAACGACCAGACGTTCGGAGAAAAATGGATGACCGATTGCGAGGTCGCTTACGATATCTATGAAAACGTTACATTACAAGCAGGTTCGAGTAACCTGTTTGATAATTATCCGGATAAGAACTATATTCAAAACAGTTTTAACGGCATTTTGCCTTATAGTCGAAACTCAAGCCCGACTGGGTTTATGGGACGGTATATCTATACCAAATTGAGGGTAAAGTTTTAAAAGTTTAAACGGTTTTCTAAACAAATCGAATAAATATGATATGAATGCAAAGCTTGCTAATGTTGAATAATGTTGAACAGATCAAAATTATTTGTTTATTAATAAGCAAGCAGATGTTGTGTTATTAATTAAGATATCAGCACCATTACTTTTAGTGATCGGAATCACTGAATTCGGGAGAAGGCGAGAATAGTAACGACAACAGGCATGGACACAACAGAAGCAGGTAAGTGAAAAAGATCAAGTGCGCTGTCGCATTAGATTGTTTGTCAGCTTTTATCTAATGTTTACGATACTTTTCAAATGGCTCTTTCTGCTTTCTACTATATTCCTCTACCAGTTCATGTAGCTTGAGAGTGGTTCTCGCCAGCTTCGTTATATCAACCTGAGTGATGTTATCCATCTCAGTATGAGTAATCTCGCTGCACAACCACCTGGATTTTTCAGATGTGATAGCTATTGCAGGACACCCTTGCATTGTGAACATTGAATGATCTCCCTGCACCCAGGATTCACCTTCCAGGAACTCATTATCAGTAGAAAATGTCCTGTTGATGAGATCAGTCATGACGGCGTCCTGATTGTATAATGAATACGCCGTATTTCCATTTTTGTATCCAGCCGCATGAAGGTTGATCACAAACCGTATATCCTCGAAATTATTGTTGCAGGATGCGAGGTAGGACATCTGCCCGGGAGCAGAAAAATAATCTTCACCGTTGAATGGTACAATCTCTATTCCAGGAGTACCGTTATAGTTTTGAAGAAGTTCCGCCAAACCAAGTAACACCGCCACGCCGGTACCATTATCCAGCGCGCCGGGACTTGTAATTTTCGAATCAATATGAGCTGTGATCAGGATTTTGCCTTGTGAAAAATCACCCTTTCGTGCGATGATATTATATCCCTTCGCTGGAATACGATGCGAGGTGAAAGCCAGATAAATTTTCTTCATGTTATGAATACGAAGTCTCTCCCCATCCACATCTTTTATGAACACATTGGGTATATCAAAGTCCCCGTCCTCGAACATTGGAAACGGATACCAGCTACCCGCCAGTTCCGGATTTTTACCCGTAGCCGCGATGACACCGACCGGTTTCTTCTCTTCAAGAATGGCAATGATTTTCTGATGGTGCTCAGGATTGTAGAATACAAAGCTCTTCGGCATTATCTGTTCAGAAGCAATGTCGCCAAGAAACAAAACGATTTTTCCGCCTATCTCAGCCTGCTCCAATTCATGGATGGTCGAAATGACAATCATCTCGGCTGAAGCATCCAGGGGTAGTGAATAAGGTCCAGCGTTCGCAACAAATTGCTCATCTCCAACAGTTAACTTAACATCCCCGAATTTCCAGTCGATACAGTCAAACTCCTGCTGTTGAGTATCGAATCCGTAAGAAGCAATAGTGTCATGGAAATAGGCTGACGCAATCCTGTTTTCCGAACTACCCACATGCCTGTGTGGTAATTCCACACAGAGTTTTTTCATGTATTTTTCAATCTGCCTTGCAAGCATTTGTTCATTCATGGTTATTAGCTCCTTCGGAGAGTTCTTCAATGTACTCGTTGATCCATATTAACTCACCTTCCCATAAACGAACAGGACGACGCGTCAGGTCCATCCGATAGATGGGGCAACCTTCGTTCTGTAAGTATATCTCAAGCTCCTTGTATCCTGCTATTTTGTCTTCAAGCGATGTCCGGTAAAGCAACAGGCACTCAATTGCTTTTTTGCTGTCAAGCACTGTCAAGAAAGAGATGCCGATATCCATCTGCCATTTGGTCTTTTCCGGTACAGACAAGATTTCACCGATTATGTTTTGCAATCCGGTTCTTCCTTCTTTCGTTAGATGATAGATCTTTCTTGCACGGTTTTCTTCACTGATCTCTATTTCAGCTTGCACATATCCATTCGCTTCCAGCTTCCGGAGAAGTTTGTAAATAGAGGACATGGAGAGATCAGTCCATTCACGCATAGAACGTTGCTCTACTTCCTTTTCGATTTCGTAGGGGTATCGTGGCTTCTCCGATAACAATCCCAGCAGGGCTGCTTCTGCGTTGGTTAATAATTCCATGGTTGCATTCTCCGTATTGGTGTATAACATTAATATTGGATATGTACAATATAGTATTAGTGCAATTGAGGTGCAAGTCCCTTTTCAGAGAAAGAGCATATCGAGATGTAGTTTCATGGAAAGATTTGAGCTTATGTCTATTTAAGTGAGTCTAAGTGCCTGCCCTGATCGGAAGGATATACACAGTAAAATTTCGATAGATGAACCGCAGTGGATCAGACAAGCGTACTAATGTATGTACTAAGATACGGATTTCAATCAATTGAGGTTTCAATATCTTGCTTACTGTTCAAATACCAGTGGGATTTTCTAAAATGTCAAGAGGTTCAGTACAGGAAAGTTTGTGAACTTGATCATAAAATGTCAGTGTACTGAAATCGAGATAGATAATCCTGTGAATCAATTTCCACAGAAAGGATGTCAAATATACCAACCTCTTATATCTTACTCCATGTTCTCAAAAAGTTAGTCTATCTTTATTCTAAGGATGGCTTTCAACCTAACTTTTCATTTATCAGTGTCTCTTTTTCTTGATTTCTGTACCAATATGTCATATATTTAAGTAAAGTGAGGATATAGTAAAAAATCGAATCCCATATTCAACATCACGCTACTCTACATAGCAATTTACGAATGTATTTCTTTAGTAATGGCGAGTATCTACTATATCAAGACTCTCTTTAACAACATTGCCGGAAATATCAAAATATTTATTATTAGCATGATAATGCTTCTGGTTACAACTTTAATGTCTTTGCAGTTATCCTAATGGGACAACCTGAAAAGGCCAACAATGTACAGATGTGCAACATTCCCCCAAGATGCGACACTCATTCAGGATATAGAAGTTGCGGCTAATATACTCGAACAAAAGCTTTCCAACCTGGACGTGGATTCACTCGAAATCTCCGACTACAACAAAAGATACTTGAGTGAACATATCGAGCATATTAACAGTTACTTGAAGCGCTGTTCCTTTGTCCTTGCTTGGGCTTTCCGTTCTTCAGTCACACCGTACAAGGATTTGTTATTTGTCGAATACGGTGCTGGAACCGGCGGTCTCTCACTGCTGGCGAAGGAGCTTGGCGTGGGCACAGTCATATACAATGATATTTATAATGTGTCCTGCAAAGATGCTGAGATAATCGCATCATCAATGAAGATTGTTGCGGACGATTATGTTTGCGGAGGATTGGATGACGTTGTTGATAATCTGAACACCCGTTCAGTTGCTTGTGATGCTATTGGTTCAAACGATGTCATCGAGCACGTTTACGATATTGAATTGTTCATCAACAACCTCTCGAAAGTACCCGGTAAACACCTCACGGTAGCTTTTTCATCAGCAGCAAACTCGCTGAATCCGATGATAACAAGACGATGGATGAGTATTCATAAATCAAAGGAAAACGTAGATCAGGAGAAGAAATGGGGGGAGAAAGAGATAGCTTGTTTACGGGCGTACAAGGCAGTTCGGCATGAAATGATACAGGCGTACAAGCCAGATATCGAACCGCACGCATTGGAGAAACTGGTCAGAAACACACGAGGACTCATGGAGCCTGATATACGTCAGTGTGTAGTCGAGTATTCTGAAACGGGAGCTTTCCCACCCGAACCTCTCCATCCTACTAATACATGCGATCCCTATACGGGCAACTGGGAGGAACGCATGATGGATCAGGACTTTCTGCGAGTAGAAATGGATCGCGCAGGATTCGAAGCCAGGATTTTAAGCGGATATTACGGGGGGATTAGCCCTGTGAGGAAAGCAATATCTCCCGTGCTGAATGTTATGATTAAGCTGGGTGGGAAAATTGGCTTACGCATTGCGCCTTTCTTTATGCTTTATGGAATACGTCGGTGAGTATGCATTTGAAAGCAGATTCTTTAGATAATGGTTATGATAAACTTATCCCGATAGTTGTAAACAAATCAAATCAGAGGATAGTTTAGAATTACTGGGACATACATGATAAGTGAAGTCAATGGGAAAAAGGAGATTTTAAGGTTTTGAATGGAAGAAATAATATTGCAGTAAAATTCATAATTATCAATTTAACAGTATTTGCTACACTTTTTATTATAGCAGAAATATTGATAAGAATATTCGTTGGTTACCCAATGAAATTCAATATACACAATTCTTTAATCTATATTCCCAAACCCAACCAAACCAAAATTTTTGCTTCTCCAACTCACCCTGCAAGAAGCTCTATTGATTCGAATAGATTTCGAAAAACTGGCAAGAGATTAACTGATAATCCATACAATATCTTAGTAGTAGGCGATTCATATACCTATGATGTTGGTGTAAATGATAATGAAACCTGGTGTTATGTCTTGGAAAATACCCTTAGAGACAGGGGAATCAAGGTAAATGTTTATAACGCTGGCGTACCAGGATATGGTACATGGCAAATATTACTTCGATGGAAAGAGCTAATTAGAGAGCGCAAATACGATCTAACGATCTACGGATATTTTCCAGGGGAAGACGAGCGTAGAGTTCGCCCGGATACAGAGGCAATGAAGGAATTGCTGAACTATGCAAAATTTCGATTTGCGATTAAGGAGTCATCTTTTCTGTCGAGTGTTTATTTCATTTTCGTCCACATCCTTGCACGAGATTCCCAAATTGCCAAAAATCTTGTCTTTGATCCAGACAAAAATGACCAATCGCAAAAAATTGATTATTCACATCTATGGAAGGATGAGATTCCGATTTGGCAAGAGAATTCCTCTTCAATTAATTCGGGCGATGTAGTAGTGTTAGAATTAGTTCGCTGCCAAAAATTCTCCGCATCTTCAGCACCATTTGAAAGAAACCTTGAGCATTCAGGTATCCCGATATTTTCGGTAATAAGAATAGTAGATTCTCTGAGAACAGCAGGAATAGAAGTTAATTCTCCACCACCAGTTTATCACCACAGTTCAGCGGTTGATGCTGAAATAGGAGCATACACAGCAAATCTTTGTGAGCAACTATTATTAAGAGAAATGGGCGCTGATAAAAGCCTGAAAACAATTCCCGAACCTCGTGAATATTTGTATTAAGAATTATTAAATATGATAAGGTATGATATTGTGAAAAAACGAGTATTAATGCTTTCTACCGTTCATCTTTCTGGAGCAACGCGTTATCACGCAAAGTTGGCCACTACTCTTGATGACGCCGGATATGATCTTGAAGTCTGGTCTCAAGGTATAAATCGACCTGGTTTTCTACCTAAAACTATCAAGGTTTTCCTGATTGGGATGCCCGGAAAGATAGAACGAATGATCTATCTTCCTCGTGCTTTGAATCGGGCGCTCTTTGGTGGACATGATCTAATAATAGTCGTTCCGCCTGAGACTGTGCCGTTAGGGTTAGTCGCGAAATTATTTGGTAAAAAGATATTGTGGGATGTGGAAGAAAATGCTGTTGAAACTATTCTGATAAGTGATTGGATTCCTGAAAGATTTAGAAGCATTATTTCCAAAACGTACCATTGTTTTGAAAAACTTGGAACGATATTTTTTGATGGAATTACATATGCCGAGGATAGTTATGCGTCACGCTTTGAAAAGGCGAAATTGAAGCAAGTGATTCATAACTTTCCCTTTAATCCTAATGGAAATAAGAGGACATGGAGAAGAATAGCCGAGGCAAGGTGGAAGCAGTCCGGTCCAAGACTGATTTACGTGGGTGTGATAACAAGTCACCATGGAATCGATGAAACAATTTTAGCGATAAAGCTACTTGAAGATCGTTTGCCGGATATACAGTTTGATGTCTTGGGTGATATTCAGTGTTCTAAGCATAAACGAAGACTAAAACAATTGATTGGAGAACTGAAAAAGCCCGCTAGAGTTACTCTTCATGGCCGAATACAATTCACGAAACTTCAAGGCTATTTTAAGAAGGCTCAAATAGCACTTTTCCCACTCTATGACGAACCGAATTTTGCTTGTTCGGAAGGGACTAAACTATTCGAATATGGACTGTCCGGTTTACCAATGGTAGTAGGTGATCTTCCGATATGGCGTAGCATGTTGGATAAAGCTGATGCTGGTGAAACTGCTATTCCTGCTGACCCCGAGAGCTGGGCTGACTCAATTTATAGACTTTGGTCTCGAGGTCCCGATGAACTACAAGCTGCCGGAAAACGACTGAATGATTTGATATATGAACGAAATGCTTTTTGGGAGAATGAGGCGATCAAGCTATTGAGAATTTGCAATGATATATTACATTAACACACCTTTCATTTTACTATAGATCATTATAATTTATCAGCATAACTTCGAATGGAAGATTGCTTATCCAGTCCATTTTGACGCTATCGTTCTCAGCGATAAATTCGTCCGAGGGACTTTCGCTCAGATGAATCATCAATTCAACTTTTCCAAATCTAACCTTATTTTCTTTAGCGATTTCTGGAAAAGTGACAAATTCGGTAAAACAGTCGGTTGTTCTCGTTAAATAATAATTTTTCAATCCAAAATTCCAAATATGTTTTAATAGCTTCTTCAAGCAAATTACTTTTTCACGATTACTATAAAGGTTCTTTGTCAGGCGAACCTTTCTAATCTGTTTATCTTTTTGAACAGCTTTCAGTACCGGAAACAATTTTGGAATAGTGTGAACATGGTGATGTGAATCTATATGACTGATTTTGATACCGGCAGTTCTTATTTTCTCAATTTGAGCACACCATTCGAAATAAATTGCATTTTTTAAATCGGAATCAATTGATGAGTTCCAAATTATGTTCTTCATCTTTCCGTTTGACCCAATTAGTGGCTCCAAACCAGGATGATTCGAGACAGGAGCATTAGAGGAGATATTTAAATGAATACCAAATGAACAGTCAGGAATTTTCACTGCATTCTCGACTGCATCTTCAAATGCATCACCATTAGCCATCATTGTTGCCGATGTTATTCTCTTTTTTGAAATGGCATGAAAAATTGCACGGTTTACAGCTATACTACCACCAAGATCATCAGCATTAATTATAATTTTTACATATCTATTGCGCATTAGGGTTTATCTGTCCGGTTTCATGATTATGGAAATCATGATTAATATACTGGCGAGCTTTCCCGATATCCAACCCTGCCTGGTAATGCTTGATAAATCTAAGCATCTAAACAGGATATTTCACGAGTATAGAGTGGATAATATAGCAACTATAGGCTATTACTGGAAAAAATAAATTTTGTATAACCTGAAGTTCCAGTTTTTACTCAAGTGTTAAACAAACAATTAGCTTATGGTCTTAAGCTAACCGAAAAGCCACTCTAAAGCTTACTCTAATAATTTGTTATTCAAACACCCGGCTGAAACCGGGTGCAAAGAAGAGCATACCGAAAACAGGCTGAATCAAGTACTTTGGACTCGCTTGTGAAATATCTGGGCTAAATTACCTTATGGCTCTGCAGCATTGATGAGATTATCTATCCAGATGTTCGTAAAACGCATAGGCAAAAAGGTGAGAACTTTGATGAAGACCTTGAAACTCCTGTTGATTATTTAGGGCAGAGCCCCGGTTTCAACAGTCCGTAATGCAGATACACACTGGTCCGAACCGGAAGGTATGCCCTAAGGATTTGAAGTCACTTGTTAGCTGGCGAGATTTTCCAATACGTTAGAAGAATGAGCATTAGAAAGACTGCATATAGAACCATAAATGTAAGCTCATTGAATTCGTAAAACATAATTCTGTGAATCCACTCCTGCATGAAGGTTGTTTCATATACCCGACCTTGCCCTCCCTATATTCTTAGATCATTTTCCCATTCGGTCAAAGGACAAAACATCCCTAAAAGACTTTCACCTAAAACAGAAGCATTGCAATAAAAAATGGGAATAATGAGATGAAGTTATGAAGCTTGAAAAAATCAAATATGAAATCATATTGAAGATTGGTTGTTATCCTTTTCTGCACTTCAGGCTGTTCGACAAGGTAAAAATCAGCTCAGAGTGTCATTCCTGCGAAGGCAAGAATCTAAGTATTGCAACAGGTTACATTCCTATGAGTTCCCGGATCAAGTCCGAGAATGACATTGTCGGACAGCCTGATTCACCGGAATACTATCGTGTTGATTCCTCCAAATACTATACCCTCTGTTTTAAAGAGCATTGCATTAAACCGCAGATTGTAGAGAATAGGGATGGAGAGCCTTCATCATTTTCTTAAGAATCCTTTTGTTATTTAAAACATCGTATATTCGTGAGATAATTTTCACAATATTGAACTTGCTCTATCAGGCATTAACCAGAGTTTTTGACGTTTTTCAGCAAAATACCGGAGAATATATAATGTCCTTAAGAAAGATAAACAGATTAGTGTTCCTATTGTCACTGATTGGTTTAACCGCGTTAGTTTTGGCTGGCTGCGGAGTTTGGTCGGGCATGATCAGAGGCACTTTGCCTGAAGATAGCCGTCCATACAAGATCAATTTAGAATCGGACATGGTGAATGAATCTGAGTTTGATTTATTGGCACGAGAACTCAGGTCTGAATTCAATTATAAGCTGGACCATATTGAACGTTTCCGCAAAGCCGGTATTCGATCTTATGAAGGACCTTCTACCTGCCTTCAATGTCATAAAACTGTTCAGATAGAAGATGCCATGACCGGTGAAATCAAGAGTGTAGATCTCATGGAAAACCTTCTCAGCTCCACACATTACCGTTTTTTTACAGAAGATCATTCCAATGTATGGGGTTTCAATGGCAAATTAGCTGATAATTTTCCGATGGGAAAGATTGACCGCCCATGTCCCAAACCCGGCTCTTTTGCTTTTACTGCCTGGGCAGAATTGGTAATTACAGAGCATGGAGATACACTTTCAGAGGGATGCGGACAATGTCATATCGGAGGACAGTACCAGGCTCCATTGGGTGAGATTATGCCCGGATACAAGACACGAGCCTATGAAAAGGACGCTATCGACTGCCTGATTTGCCATGCAGTCGCCTATGATATGAATAAAAAACAAGTCGTCGTTGATCCAAACGATTTAGGACGCTGGGGTCAGGATCGTTCAATGAAAGCTGCATTGTCAACAGAAACACCTACCTCACAAACCTGCCTGCGATGCCATCAACACAATATGGGTGGCGATATTTATATCGATTCCCTCGACTCTTCTTACATGGAGAGCATGTTAAATAAAGGTAACGAACGTCCGAGAATTGCCCATCCCGGATCGAAGCGTGGAACACCATTTTCACCGTCCTGGGATGTTCATGCCGCTGCTGGAATGGAATGTATAGATTGCCATACGACTGAAGGTCACCTGATAGCCAAGGGAACACATACCACCACAATGATGACGAATGATTTGCCGGATGTTGAAGTGAAATGTGAAACATGCCATACCTCTGAACCGCATGTTGAAAACGATGACCTGGCGGATTTTTATAACATGCACACAGAGAGACTTGCATGTGTAACCTGCCACATTCCAAATCTGGTTGATGATAACGCTACACGACGGGACTTCGACACACCGGAATATGAAGAGCACCCGGGGATTTATGTTTACAGCGATATCCAGAAGGAGTCGGAACATCCAGAAGGAATGACATTTCGCTGGTGGAACGGTGATGCAACATTCTTGGGCAACCCGATTGGCGATAACCCGAATGGCGCGAACTTGTATTCATTCTACAAACCGACCCATGTCTGGGAGGAATATAAAGATTATGATTATGAAAAATGGTATGAGGAGACCATGCGTCCTATTGCCAAAAGGAAACCTTCTAAATTATATGCAATGAAAATTTTTAACGGAAAACAGCATATTGATCTCGCAAATATTGGACCGTTCGGGGGGATGTTCGTACCATACAATTTACCGACCTATTATGTAACCGGCGACCCCAGGAAAGCAGGATCCAGGGAAATGGATAAAGACATGATGAAAATGATGTACGGGTTTATGTTCGATGTTTATTTAATGGATGAATTCATGTCTTATATGGATATTGACGGATGGGATACCGGCGCATATGCTGATGTAAAAGAGATGAAAAATGTTGAACCGCGATGGATCCCGGTAGATGCCTCAATGGAAATCAGCCACGCCGTTCGTCGTGAAGGAGCTTTGACATGCAATCAATGCCATGCTCCTGATGGTATTCTCGATTGGCGTGAACTGGGATATACTGAAGCGGAAGTGAAACAGTACCAGGAGAATCCACTGGATTGATCATTTCGATGATTCCACATTTACCATGAGGATATAGAGTGTGCAAACATATCATGCACACTCCATATCCATTTCATTACTGTATGACATACAGTAATCCGTTGCACATAATTTAATCGTTGCAGTTTTCTCAGCTTAAGACAAGAATAGAGTCCAATTTTCAGGTCGTTTTTTGTCACAAGTATAGAGTCCAACCTTCAGGTTGATTTTATCAGTTGTTTTTTTGCCACATGAAAGTTTAATCCTGTCATTACATTAATCCGGTTATGTCATTAGCTCAGCTAAAGTAATAGTCGATCTTTGAATACAACGTGTCAAGAGTTTATCGAAAATATTGAATAGGTTCCAGCGTCTGTTGAAACGGAATTCGAATTCATCAAGATA
>JAVCCM010000138.1 GCA_030765455.1 Candidatus Electryonea clarkiae
ATATACTTATGAATATGAGGTGACGGCAGTCTATGATGAAGGTGAAACCGAAGGTGCTGAAATTGAAGTGATCTGGGATATAACACTGGTTCACGAACGTCCATATTCAGGTGTTCCGACCGAATGGGCATTGGAAGCGGTATATCCAAATCCATTCAATCCGACCTTACATGTAGTTCTTGGCGTACCCCAGGTATCAATTGTGACTGTCGAGATCATGGATATCCTTGGTCGCAGAGTAGTGGTATTGCACCAGGGAGAGCTTTCCGCCGCATATCACCGTGTCGGCTGGAATGCAACCGGACATCCCACTGGTCTTTACTTCCTCCGGGTAACCTCCAGCACAGGATTCAACCAGATAAACAAAGTTATGTTTATCAAGTAAAAAGACTTAACATAGTCGTGTACTCAAGCGCTAATTGTATTAGGATTTAGCGCTTTTTTCTATCATTTCTTCAAGAGCAACATACCTCTCGAATTGAAAAATATCGGAAATAACTCATATATCAACTTGTCTCCAGTATAAGATACAATTAGTTTGCAATATTCAAACTCATTATAGCCAGTTTTTGGGAAATTGGTTAATTGAAATAATAATGTTTTTTTCCAGATTAAGTTCAAAGAGGATTTTGCATCAGAGACAATACTCTCCAGGGTGAATTCTGGAGATTGAGCTTTACGAAAACCTGAGAGGAGTCAAAATCATGTTTTTAAGGAATACCGTTACCAGTCATAGAGCATTTTGCTTGATGACAATCTTTTTGCTAATCGGTATGCACGTTTTCGCAAGCACTGACTACTACGAATCTACCGACAAACCTTCAACACCAAACCGAACTGCCGATTCATACGGTCTGAACGTATCCAAAGGACCCGTACGAGCAACAGATTACTCAAACTATGATTTTTCAAAAGGGTATCACAGCGAGCTTGACATCCCGATTACCATTGCCTTTTGGTGTGCGGATGGTGGCTCTTATTCAGGCATCATTGACTATCTCGAAGAATTTGATGACATCGAGTCGATTGATCAATTCAATGCGGCACAGACTACTCCTGATCTTGAAGATTTAGAGGATTATGATCTCATGTGGACCTGTAGCAATAGCGGATATAACGACCGCGAGGCACTGGGAGATGTAATGGCAGATTATGTCGATGAAGGTGGAGCTATCATTATGACGATGTTTGCCTTTGCTGCTAACAATTGGTACCCTCAAGGGCGTTTTCTTGATGAAGACTATTTTCCCATGAACCATGCCACCTATACGCAAGGACCTTCAACTCTTGCTGAGATGGATGAAGGGCATCCAATCATGGAAGATGTTGAAACCGGTTTCGCTGTAAATTGGTATGCTCGAAATGAAGTCGCTGAAGATGCAGAGGAAGTTGGAACTCTAGCTGCAAATTATCCTTACTGTTGCGCCAAACCTCAGATTGTCGGCTTCAATGCAAATATGAACAACACTTATACTACCGCAACAGATGCTCGTCTAACTATTCATAATGCCATGATCTGGGCGGTAGAAGGTGACGGTGAAGTAGATGCAACAATGGATGGTTTTGTTACCAATGTGGATACAGGAGAACCCGTTGAGGGAGCTATAATCAGGGTCAGCACAGGTCGAGATACCACTGATGGAGAAGGCTATTATTCAATGGATGCCCGCTCGGGTGAACGCTCAGTTCGCATCCTCCATGAAGACTACAATACGTATAACGATGAAATAGTTATTGATCTGGGTGAAAACACCTTTAATTTTGAAATGATACCGCTCTCTCCTGTTTCAGGAACACTCACAGATATTGAAACGGGAAATCCGGTAGAAGATGCATCAGTAACCTTCGGAGAAGAGGAAGCTACCTCTGACGAAAACGGTTACTGGGAGGTTGCACCACAGGCAATGGGTGAATATGTAATCTTCATCGAATCTGATGAATATACTTCACTCACTGATTCAGTCGAAGTTGAGGAAGGTGAAAATACTTTTAATTATGAACTGATGCGACTTTCTGAAGTTTCTGGAACAATCATAGATGTTGATACTGAAGAACCTATTGAGGATGCATCTGTTATGTTCGGTGTGGAGAGGGCAACTACTGACGAGAATGGGTACTGGGATATCCCCCTCCAGGAACAAGGCGCATACAGATATACTGTTACTGCTGATCATTATTACGATTACAGTGACAACGTAGATGTTGAACAGGGAGATAACGTCTTTGACATAGAGTTGATCCCCCTTGCAACTTTGAGTGGAAATATTACCGATTCTGAAACCGACCTTCCGTTAGAAGGTGCTGAAATCATCCTGGTTGATGAATTTTTTGATTATTCTGCAATTTCTGATGTTAATGGTGACTACTCCATTATTGATATTCAGGCAGACGATTATCCTGTCGAAATATCACTGGAGGGTTATTTCAACTATGAAGATGATATAGAGATAGAAGAGCGTGAGAATATAATTGATTTCGCCATAGATATTCTTTCGGCAGAGCTTTCCGGCGTTGTCAGGGATGAGTTGACCGAGGAACTACTGTTTGGTGCAACCGTAACTGTAATTGACGAAGTAACCGGTGAGACCATGTACGAAGTTCTTACCGATGAAGCCGGCGAATACACCACCGGAACACTCCATGACAGCGAGACTTTCCTCGTGATTGCTTCAATGGGTGGTTATGCACCTTCTGACACCGAAGAGGTTCTGATAAGGTGGAACCGTGAAAACGTACAAGACTTTGAACTTACACCTATTTTCGCCCGAGGCATCAGGCAATTACAGCAGGAACAGGATCTTGAGACATGGGTTACAACATCCGGGATTGTGACGCAAGGAACGAATGTAACAGATACTGAAGAAACAAGTATTTATATCCAGGATGAATCAGGATGGGGAATAATGATCTGGAGTGAAAATCCCTGGGATCCCGAGAACAATATCAACCGTGGTGATGGTGTCACAGTGATCGGTTTCCTTGTTGAAGAGGATGAAATGACTCGCATCACCAATTTCGAGATCGAGGTAACCAGCAACGACAACCCTCTGCCTGACCCAATAGTAGAAACTACCGGTGATATGAGCGGGAATGAACAACGTGAGGGAACCTGGGGACAGATAAGCGGTCAGATTAACCGCGATCCTCCAGGAGAAGACGATTTCTCTCTGATCGTTGATGACGGTTCCGGACAATGCGAGGTACGGATTGTTGAAACTACCGGAATAGATATGTCAGCGTTCTCAGCAAACGACTGGGGTACTTTTACAGGTGTTATCGGTTTGTCCCGTCAGGGTCTCCGGCTTATTCCGAATATGCAGGATGATATCACCCGTATCGCAATTGATCCTCCATCCGACCTGGCATCTGAACAGGAAGTTGTTCCCGGTGATCCATTGCAGCTTGAGGTTACTCTAAACTGGGCGCATGATCATCTTGATGCATGGCTTCGTTTCAAAATTTATCGTGACGGTGAACATATAGGTAATACCCAGCAGAACACCTGGTCTGAAAAACTTGAGGATCCCATCCCAGGTGATTATGGATCATATACTTATGAATATGAGGTGACGGCAGTCTATGATGAAGGCGAAACCGAAGGTGCTGAAATTGAAGTGATCTGGGATATTACACTGGTCCACGAACGTCCTTATTCTGGCGTCCCGACCGAATGGGCATTGGAAGCGGTATATCCAAATCCATTCAATCCGACCTTACATGTAGTTCTTGGCGTACCCCAGGTATCAATTGTGACCGTCGAGATCATGGATATCCTTGGTCGCAGAGTAGCGGTATTACATCAAGGTGAGCTTTCCGTCGCATATCACCGTGTTGGTTGGAATGCAACCGGAAATCCAACAGGTCTATACTTCCTGCGAGTGAGTTCCAACACCGGATTCAACCAGATAAGTAAAGTCATGTTTATCAAGTAATAATATTCAATACTCCTATTTGTTAAAGCGCTAAATCTTTTTGTGTTTTAGCGCTTTTATTTGTCATTGAACTGGGAGGGAACGTATCTCTCAAATTTAAAAAAAACTCAAAAACTCCTATGTCAACTTGTCTCCAGTAATAAATACAATTAATTTATGTAGTTTAGGTTGACAGAAGCCGTGGTTGGGGAGAAGCGGTTATTTTACAATGTAGATTGTTTTTCAAGTTGATATCTAAAAGGATTTTGCATGAGATAATACTTCCAGATTCATTTCTGGAAACTGAGCTTTACGAAAACTTAAAAGGAGTCAAGACCATGTTTTTAAGTAATACCGTTTTCAGTCATAGAGCGCTAAGCTTGATGACAATCTTATTATTACTCGGTATGCACGTTTTCGCAAGTACTGGCAACAATGAATCTATCGACAAACCTTCAACCCCTATCCTGACTGCCGATTCTTACGGTACGAATACAACCAAAGGACCTGTTCGAGCAACAGACTACTCTAACTACGATTTTACAAAAGGCTATCACAACGAGCTTGATACACCGATCAACGTTGCCTTTTGGTCTTGTGATAATACTTCTTACTCAGGTATTATTGAGTATCTCCTTGAATTTGATGATATTGAATCGATTGATCAATTCAATGCCGCCGCCTCGACTCCAGACCTTGAAGATTTAGAAGAGTATGACCTCATATGGACCAGCAGTAACAGCCAGTATAACGACAGGGCAGCGATGGGAGACATAATGGCTGATTTTGTCGATGAAGGTGGAGCTGTAGTTTTAACGATGTTTGCATTAGCCGCTGCCAATTGGTATCCGACAGGGCGTTTCCTTGATGAAGATTATTACCCCATGGCTCCTGCTGCCTATATACGAGGACCATCTACCCTTTCTGACATGGATGAAGCGCATCCAATAATGGAAGATGTTGAAACCGGATTTGCAGTTCACTGGTATATTCAATCCGAGGTTGCTGAGGATGCTGAAGAAGTTGGTACTCTCGCTGCAGATTATCCATTCTGCTGTTGTAGAGATCAGGTTGTTGCCTTTGGCGCCAATGTTAATGATTCCTACACTACTGCGACAGATGCCCGTCTCGCGGTTCATAATGCCATGATCTGGGCGACCGGAGGAGGAGCGGAACCAGACGCCTCGATGGAAGGAACGATTGCTGATGCCGTAACCGGCGACGCGATGGATGGAGCAGTCATTCGAGTCAGTGGTGGGCGTGACACGACTGATGTGAATGGGGATTATTTCATGAATGTTGTAGCCGGCGAGGAAAGGGGACTTCGTATAGTAAAAGAACACTATTACAACTACAATGAAGATATTGATATTGAATTAGGTGAAAACTTCTTTGATTTCGAAATTACTCCCCTTGCAACAATTTATGGCGTCATATCTGATTCAGAAACGGAAGAAATCATTGAAGGGGCTATTATATCGTGGGGAGATCACGTTGATACCTCTGACGTTGACGGCAACTATACCTTAGTTGACCTTGAAGCCGGAGCTGACACCCTGGTAATCGAAGCAGAAGGTTATTTCGAGTA
Organism: Candidatus Electryonea clarkiae; assembly: GCA_030765455.1. Classification (GTDB taxonomy): domain Bacteria; phylum Electryoneota; class Electryoneia; order Electryoneales; family Electryoneaceae; genus Electryonea; species Electryonea clarkiae. The sequence continues at coordinate 5,500 of JAVCCM010000138.1, forward strand.
TGAAGATGAAGAATATGAGGTCGAGGATGGGGATAACGAGATAGACTTTGCGATAGATATTCTATCAGGTGATCTGACCGGCGTCGTTATTGATGAATTAACTGAAGAGCAACTTTTCGGCGCTACAATCACCGTAGTCGATCCTGAGACTGGGGACATTTACCGGGAAGTAACTACTGATGAAACCGGCGCATACAATGCTCCTGCACTTCATGATGGTGTGACCTATGAGGTTAGTGTCACCCTTGCCGGTTACGCACCATCTGATGTTGAAGAAGTTCTGATTCGATGGAATCGTGACAACGAGCAGGATTTTGAGATGACACCCATCTTCGAACTTGGCATCAGGCAGCTACAACAGGAACAGGACGTTGAAACTTGGGTTACCACAACAGGGATAGTGACACAGGGAACAAATGTCACTGACACTGAACAAACAATTATCTATATCCAGGACGATTCCGGCTGGGGAATTATGCTTTGGGACGAAGATCCTTGGGATCCTGAGAATAATATCAATCGTGGCGATGGTGTGACAGTTATCGGTTTCCTGGTCGAAGAGGACGACATGACTCAAATCACCAATTTTGAGATTGAAGTAACCAGTATCGACAACGCTTTGCCTGATCCTTTAGTGGAAACCACCGGCGATATGAGTGGAAACAGCCAGCGTGAAGGAACATGGGGACAGATAAGTGGTCAGATTGATCGTGATCCTCCCGGAGAAGGAGATTACTCGTTGATCGTTAACGACGGGTCCGGTCAATGTGAAGTTAAAATCTTTGAAACAACCGGTCTTGATCTTTCCGAGATGGCTGCCAATGATTGGGGTACTTTTACCGGTATAATCGGATTGTCCCGCCAGGGTCTTCGTCTTATCCCGAATGCGCAGGAAGATGTTGCTCGTATAGCCATAGATCCTCCAAGTGACCTGATGGCGGAACACCAGACCGTTACAGGGGATCCTCTACAGGTCGAAGTTTCACTTACCTGGTCGCATGAACATCTTGATGAATGGCTTCGTTTCAAAATCTATCGTGATGGTGAACATATCGGGAACACGCAGCAGAACACATGGTCTGAGAAGATTGAAGATCCCAACCCGGGAGAATTTGGGGAATATTCTTTTGTCTATACCGTGACCGCTGTATATGACGAAGGTGAGACTGAGGAATCCAATTCGGTTGAAGTAATTTGGAGTACTTCGGTAAAAGACCGTCCTTTCTCAGGAGTTCCGACCGAATGGGCATTGGAAGCGGTCTATCCAAATCCATTTAACCCGACCTTACATGTAGTGCTGGGCGTTCCCCAGGTATCGAATGTAACAGTCGAGATCATGGACATTCTTGGTCGTAGAGTAGCAGTACTGCACCAGGGTGATCTTTCCGCCGCATACCATCGTGTTGGATGGAATGCAACCGGACATACCACGGGACTATATTTCCTAAGGGTAACATCCAACACTGGTTTCAATCAGATAAACAAGGTGATGTTTATTAAATAGAATATTTACATATATTACCATTACGGATATGCGCCCAACTATATATATGTTTGGCGCATATCATTTTTTGAGGGAATAGTTTACAAGATAAATATTTTTTTTTGTTTCATTCATACCTCATTATGTTGTAAATTGCATGATGAATAGATTTTAGGTGTGAATCCACATTATATCAGGATGCATATTAAAATAGTGCTACACTCCTGCTCAGCACCTGCTTACGGATAAACATTTCCATATGACAACTTTAAAGAATTCTTCCTGAAATCTTAGAGTGTTTGCTTTAATGTGATACATATAACTATATGCGTGTTAGAAGGGAATGGCAGTTTAATTCATTTACTTAGCTGTCATTGTGGATTTTTAGTACAACATAGAAAAGGAGATTTATCAATGCAGAGGATTAAGTTTTTTGTTACGCTTGGCTTGATTTGTATTTTTGGAGCATCAGGTTTGTTATTTGCTGAACCGGCTTCTCATGATGCATCAGCCTGGCCTGTTATCCCCACAGAGGAGAGGTTCAGCGAATTGGATGAACCCTACTTTTTAATCATTCAGGATACTAACCCATGGGGTCGCAACGATATCCAGACTTATCTTGGTGAGCAGGAATACGATTACGATCTGATTAACGTCAATTCAATTGCCAACACCGATTTCTCTGAATACACTGTAGTTATGATTACAAGTGCCCAGAGTACTCAGTTCTATACCACTCTTTCTAACAATATGGACCAATTCGATGATTATATCTCCGGTGGTGGATGGCTGGAATTCCATGGCGCTACACAGGGAGGTAGCTGGGAATTGTGGGACGGCACGGCAAACTTTTTCGCAACTTCGCCTACGAATACTGTTGAAGATGATGAGCACCCAATAGTACAAAGTATCAATGCCACGATTACAGGAACTTCCGCAAGCCACGATTATCTTACGGATTTACCTGATGATGCAAATATTATTATGGAAAACGCCATTGGTGAACCAGTATTGGTTGAATATGCCTACGGCGCTGGAAATGTCCTTATATCTACTCAAACTCTCGAATTTTATGCTAACCAGGCTGGTGCCGCAAACTGCGGTCCGATTATGTTCGATATGATTGACTACGCAGCAGAGTTTGGTGGAGTCCCTCCAGATGGTACATTGGAAGGAATTGTTACCGATTCTGAGACAGACGATCCTATCGAAGGAGCTGAAGTCGTTTCTGGACGTAGTACCGATACTACAGATGTAGATGGATATTACTATTTAGCAGAAGTATCGTCTGGAGAAGGAAGAAGAGTTCGCATTAATCATCTATATTATTTTCCCTATGAAGTTGATACACTCGTTTTAGATGTTGGCGAGAATGAAATCGATTTTGCGATTGATATCCTTTCTGCTGATATAACCGGAATAATAACTGATGAATTGACAGAAGAATTGTTGATGGGTGTTACAGTTCTTTGTATTAATGCAGAGACCGGGGACATATACCGTGAAGTCACAACCAATGATACAGGTGGTTACGTAGCGCCAGCTTTGCATCATGGAGTGACATATCGTGTGGTTGCATCAATGACCGGATATGCCCCATCTGATACTCTTGACATCACAATTGATTGGGAACGTGAGTACACTGAGGATTTTGAGCTGACACCCATTTTTGAAAGAACAGTACGCCAGTTACAACAGGAACAAGATCCTGAGACTTGGGTAACCTGCACAGGAGTTGTTACACAGGGCACGAATGTAACAAACACAGAAAACA
>JAVCCM010000054.1 GCA_030765455.1 Candidatus Electryonea clarkiae
TATCTTGATGAATTCGAATTCCGTTTCAACAGACGCTGGAACCTATTCAATATTTTCGATAAACTCTTGACACGTTGTATTCAAAGATCGACTATTACTTTAGCTGAGCTAATGACATAACCGGATAAAAGAATTGCAGAGATTACTTCGGAACAGCGAATTGCATAAAACCGTAGCAGAAATTTTCTCCCTGAAGGTTAACTCTTTTCATAAAGCAATAAGATATTATCTATTAGTAACAATAAACAAGTCAAAAAGGTGCGCTGATAAAAAAAGTTAATAAACCTAACTGGATGAGTCCGCACAAAAAGTCTATTAGATATAGAATCTCCTAATCTATGTTTATCCTAATACTTGTAACTTATTTTACCGTATCTCGGGGGTGTTCAGGTGTGCTGAAAATAATGGCTACATCTATCAATAAGAAGAAAATGCCCTTATTCAAAAATTCAGCATCTTATAATCTGTATCAAAGTTTGAAGTGAGACTCTCCATTTATGACTCCGTATAAGACAAATCCCATTTGAATCGTTTTCTAATCAAAATTTATTCCGTAAAAATTATTGTATTGTTTCAGAATAATCATTGATCCATTATATTCCTGACACAAATATTTCTTTCAGAAACATAATAATAAATTATTGTGAAACAGTTTGATTGACAAAATAGTAAATAACAGAACCGCACAGCAGGCAGTTCTGGAAGAATTGTCAGCTTCTTCTTTAGGTATTCGCCCTACAAGTATTCTCAAACTCAAAGGCGATGCTTCACTTCGAACCATTTACAGGATATCTGGTGGTGATAGAAGTATAATCGGAGTATATGGTCCTGATCTCTCTGAGAATAAAGCATTTATTAAGTTTACCAGGACTTTCTTGAAATTAGATTTGCCCGTTCCTGAACTTTTCTCAGTTCACGATTCTGGCTATTATTATCTTCTCGAGGATTTAGGTGATTTGACATTATTTGATCATCTATTGCAGTTACGGGATGGAACAGGCTTACAATTCCCCAGAAATGAAATTGCCTGTCATTATTATGAAGCTGTCGAACAACTTGTGAGGTTCCAGGTTATGGGCGCTAATGAGATTGATTATTCCTACTGCTATCAACACGATGCATTTTCTGAGGAATCCTGGATTTTTGATCATAATTATTTTATAGATTGTTTCGCCAAAGTGCTTCTGCCAGGTTATCAGAAATGGGATATAGTTGAAAATGAGCTTGCAAAACACAGGAAATTGCTTATTCCTTACCCCCAGAAATATTTCCTGTATCGTGATTTTCAATCTCGTAATATCATGGTGGCTGAAAATTTAAAGTTTATCGATTATCAATCTGGTCGCCGTGGAGCAGTATCCTATGATATTGCCTCGTTATTATATGACGCTCGAGCAGATTTACCCGGGGATTTTATGCATGAACTGCTGGAATTGCATATTGAAGGTATTTGTGATAATACTGAGATGACAGCAGATGAACTCCATTCCGCTTTTGCACCGTTTGCATTGATGAGAGTGTTGCAGGCGCTTGGGGCTTATGGTAACCTGGGGATTCTCAAAGGAAGAAGCGAGTACCTGGAAAGTATTCCCTATGGTCTCCGTAATTGCCTTGCTCTTCTTCATGATGACGAAAGGTTGAGAAAGCTTGAATCACTTTCTGACCTGCTATATCGTATCCAGGAAGAACGAGCCTGGGAGAATATCAAACCTGATACAAAAGGATAGAAATTGAAAAACTCGCTGCTTATACGAGTATATAGTTTCAGCTACAAAAAAAGTCCTCCACTCAAAGATCCGACCGGTAATGGCGGTGGTTTCGTTTTTGATTGCCGCGCTTTACCTAATCCTTACTGGATTCCGGAACTTGCACCACTCACAGGATTTGACGAAGCTGTGGTGACTATGCTCGATGCATCACAGGAAACAAAAGAATTTCTCGAAGCATCTTTGAGCATGGTAAATTCATCAACCAGGATTTACAGGGAAAAAGGATATACCGATCTTTCAATATCATTTGGCTGCACCGGGGGAAAACATCGTTCAGTATATTGTGCCAATAAAATATCGCAATATTTAATTGATTCCGGGTTCGATGTCCGCACTATTCACTGGCAAATGGAAAAAGACAATGAAATGTATTGCAAGAAGCGGGCAATGATTTTAGCTGCCGGATTCGGGACTCGCTTGAAACCAATGACAGATAAGATTCCTAAAGCGCTTATTCAAGCTGGTGATCACCAAATGCTTGACTGGACAAAACAATCGCTTCAGAAAGCCGGATTTGATGAAATAGTGGTAAATGCTCATCATCATGCAGGGCAAATACAGGAATGGTATGAAGACATTGAAATAAGTGATGATAGTATTCCGCTTTCAATATCTTATGAAGAAGAGATCCTGGGTACGGGTGGTGGAATTAAGGCTGCGTCACGCTGGCTTCACGGTCCCAATCCATTCCTTGTACATAATGTAGATATCTGGACTGATTTTGATTTGAATTATATCTACTCAAATCATAATTCGGAAGATATCGCTACCCTTGTTTGTCAGGAAAGGCAATCTTCCAGTTATCTTCTTGTAGATGATGCCAATAAAGTATGCGGACTTTCGGTTAAGAATAAGGATAATATTGTTTCTGATTATGAAGGGGACTTGAAAAAACTCGGATTTACAGGAATTCATGTCTGTTCACATCATCTCCTCGAACATCTATCTGAGATGGACTGCTTCTCGATTATCGATGTATATCTGAACCTCATTGCTGAAGGTGAAACAGTAAGAGCGGTAACTATTCCGGGAATGTGGTTTGATATGGGTTCACACGAAAAACTTGAGAAACTGAGAGATCATTTAAGAAAATCACAAAACGTATAATTGCAGTAGCGGAACCTCAATTAATTAGATAATAAATATCTGGATATAAGAATATCAAACTTTCTAAAACAACAAATGACACACTCACAGCGAATTAAGCAAATGTTTAATAGTATCTCGCCAACTTATGATACATTAAATCACCTGATGTCGTTCGGATTCGACATACTTTGGAGAAATAAGGCAGTACAAAGCCTTCCCTCTTCAGCGGAAGAGATTCTTGATATAGGAACAGGCACCGGCGACCTCGTAATTTCAGCAGCTCGAAAAAACCAAAAGCTTAAAGGATTCGGGTTAGATTTCGCTGCTCAAATGGTCAAACAAGCGAAACTAAAGACTCAGAAAAAGCATTTGACGGAAAGAATCAGTTATATTACAGGCGATGGTTTAAACCTTCCATTTCCGGATAAAAGTTTCGATGCTGTTACAATTGCCTTTTGTTTAAGAAATATTGATGATAAAAAAGCAGCATTAGTTGAGATGGCAAGAGTATTACGCAACGGGGGCAAAGTAATTGTACTTGAAATGACATTTCCGGAAAATATAGGATTCCGGAAATTTTTCAATATATATCTTGACAATTTGATCCCCTTAATCGGGCGAAGCATCTCAAGAGATGCAAAAGCATACCGTTATCTTCCCGTTTCGATTAAAGGATTTGTAAAACCGGATGAATTGACAATACTATTCAATGAAGCCGGGTTAGAAAGGGTGAAATATACTAAGCTGAGTTTTGGTATTGCTTACATCCATGAGGGATATGTACATTACTAAAAAATTTGCATTTATGAACCAACACATCGCTTTTTCGAGGTTGTTGTAAGAGGTAAGTGGTGGACAAAGCCACGTGGCTCAAGTTGTTATGTCAATCCCTGGTTTTGCCCTGATATCCACAGATGTACATCAGGACATCAATGGTTTACTCCAACAAATCAGGTTATGAAACAGCAGTGTATGTGAATTGATCCAGCATCTTACTTGGTCATAAGCGCAAACTACCAGTATAGCATACTGCCTGCATTAAACGTATCAGAGGATTATGGTATTAAAACCCGCAAAAATTCTTGTAGTTGATGATGACCAGACTCATAGTGAACTTGTCTGGCAGGCTTTTTCTTCCCATAAAGACAAATTTCTCCTGATGACAACTCAGGATTTACCAGGGGTGAAGTCTTTCCTCAAAGAACAAAATCCCGACCTTATTGTTGCATGTTTTTCACTTCGGGACGGGATATTGAAAATACTTTCCAAGTCTGGGAAGAATAATACACTCCCGATAATATTTCTTGTTTCAAGCCTGCAACAAGCTTCTGTATTTGATCCAAACGATGAAGAGCGTATTGATTATTTTATTGAATCAGAAGAAACTGTAATGGATTTACCTCATATCTGCAGGCGTTTTATCAGAGAATATTCAAGTATAATCGCGAGAAATAAAACCAACAACCTTCTTGATCTTCAATGTCAACTGTCAAAAGCTCTTAACGCTTCAGTTCTATTCGAAGAAGCGCTTCAAAAATCACTTGACACAGCATTAAACCTTGATGAGTTTGACTCGGGTGGAGTTTATCTGAAGGATTTGACAGATGGGTCATTAAATTTAATGATGCATGTCAATCTTTCTGAGGAATTCCGGAAAATTGCTTCTCGATTTGAAGCAGAATCTGAGCAGGCACAGTTTGTCCTTAAATCAGGTCCTCAATACCTTAGCCATAGTGAAACTCCAGCGGAATTAATTGGTTGGAGAATGATTGAAAGGCTACACTCTATTGCAATTATACCTGCCAAATACTTCGATGATATTGTAGCAGTATTGATCCTCACCTCGCATAGAAATGGCAGCATTCCCGAGGAAATTTGCAAGACTCTTGATTCTTTAGGTATCCAGTTGGGTAATGTCATTACAAGGCTTAAAGTTGAAGAGGCATTTCAAGCCAGTGAGGATAATTATAGAAAGCTTGCTGAAGAAGTTTCAGATGTGTTGATGAGAATTTCTTTTGAAGGTGAAATCTTTTATTGCAGTCCGGCAATTAAAGACTTTTCCGGATATGAGTCCAGTTCGGTTATCGGATCGAAGATTTTCAAATATTTCGTTCATAAAAAAGAACTTGTTAAGGCAATTAAGACATTTCAAAATATAACCGCGGAAAATAATTCTGCTGTAGTGGAATTTCTTCTTAAACCTGATAACAGGGAACCGTTTTACGTAGAAATTGCTGGCAGAAAAGTAAACTATGGTGGAGAAACAGTTTTCCATTGTGTGATGCGTGATATATCAGAACGCAAAACTGTGGAGAAAGCTCTACAACGGCGTGCGGCAATTCAGCAATCGGTAGCTTACGTAGCAGAATGGTTTATCAGGGTAGCACCTTGGAGCGCAAATATTGTTGATATTCTGAGGTGGCTGGGAGAGGCGACTGAGGTATCATCTGTTCAACTCTTTCAAAATCAAAGTTCAGATAATGGAAACATAAAATCGGTACTTCTTCATAAGTGGACTCATAATGAAAATGAAGAAGTTAATAACGATTATCAGTATCGGGAATTTGCATTACATGAATGCGGTTTGGGAAGATGGACGAAAATCTTGAGAAGCGGCGAAGCTATCTATGGCAGGACCGCATTATTTCCTGATGAAGAGCGGGAATTCTTTGAATCTCAAAATGTACTTTCTGTATCGGCTGTTCCAGTAAATGTCGGTCAGGCATGGTGGGGCTTTCTTCGTTTTGATGACTGCTCTGTCGAACAGGATTGGCTCGCAATGGAAATAGACAATTTAAGCACTGCAGCCTCAACTCTAGGCGCTGCGATCCATCGAGAACAATATGAAGGAGCCCTGCGACAATCAAAACAGGAGACTGAACTCTTTAACAAGCAATTGCAGGAAGCCACGAATCAAGCAAACAAGTGGGCAATGGAAGCTGATGTGGCGAATCATGCAAAAAGCGATTTTCTTGCAAACATGAGTCACGAAATCCGTACTCCTATGAATGGTATTATTGGAATGATCGGATTATTGCTTGAATCGGATATATCCAGTGAGCAGCGTGAATACGCTGACACGGTTTTAAGCAGCGCAATTGCATTACTGGATATTATCAATGATATCCTTGATTTCTCTAAAATTGAAGCAGGGAAATTAGACCTGGAGATGATAGACTTTGATCTTCGCACGGTAGTAGAAGAAATCAACGACATGATGGCTCTTAAAGCACATGAAAAAGAGCTTGAATACGTGTGTTTGATCGAACCGGATGTACCTGCACTACTACATGGTGATCCAGGCCGTATACGGCAGGTTATGATTAATCTTATTGGTAACGCATTAAAATTTACATCTGAAGGAGAAATATTTGTTCACATCTGTCATGGGATGGATAATGATTCGTCTGCTGATATCACTTTCAGGGTTGTAGATACGGGAATCGGTATTCCTGATGATAAGATTAAATCTTTATTTGAGCCTTTCGTGCAAGCAGATTCTTCTACAACGAGAAAATTTGGCGGGACAGGACTTGGTCTATCAATTTCAAGGCGCCTTGTTGAAATGATGGAGGGTCAGATTGAAGTAGAGAGCGAGGTAAATAAAGGCTCAACATTCAGTTTTGATTTAAACATGAAGAAGCAGGTTGGTCAACAAGATGCATTGTTGGAAATCCCAGGAGATTTGAACAATAAGCGTGTACTTGTAATAGACGATAATCCAACAAGTAGATTCGCCTTGAGGTGGCAGATTGAAGCTTTGGGATTTAGATTTGAAGAGGCGGAATCCTATTCAGCATCGCTTGAGATCATAAATAATTCGTTCTCAGAGAATGATCCGGTTCAAATTGTATTAATGGATAATATAATAACGGTAAAAGAAGCCGAAGAATTCGGGAAAGAGATTATCTCAAACTCCCGGATGAACAACATAAAACTCATTATGATGTATAAGCTTGGGAATCGCATTGACTTTAAGAAGCTGAATAAACATGGATTCAGAGGTTTTATCCCCAAGCCGGTAAAATTATCACAACTGATAAAAGTCTTACATAAGATCCTTGATATTTCTCAAGAAGAAAGCAGCTATGAAGAACAAAAATTGGAGACAAAAACATTATCTGAAAAAGAAATGAGTCTCATTCGAATTTTAATTGCTGAAGACAATCTTGTGAATCAGAAAGTTGTTATAGCGTTTCTTGCCAAACTTGGATATAATGCAGATATTGCTGTAAATGGTATCGAGGCTGTTAATACTCTGTCGAAATCAAATTATGATCTGGTGTTTATGGATATCCGAATGCCGGAGATGGATGGCTTAGAAGCGACGCGTTTCATTCGCAACCCAGAATCCAAAGTGCTGAATCATTCAATTCCAATCATTGCTATGACTGCTCATAACACTGCGAGTGATAAGGAAGAATGCCTGAATGCCGGTATGAATGACTATATATCAAAACCATTTAATGTCAGCGAACTTGATGAAAAGATATTATTTTGGACTCAGGATAAGTCAAAGGTTAAAATAGATGATCAGAAAGAACATCCTTCGGAACCTCCAACTCACCAGATTTTTGACCGGGAAGGTTTTCTCGAGCGGATTGATAATGATATGGAGATGTTGAAGATGCTGGTTGGTGTTTTTGTTGATGACGCTCCGAAGCAATTTGTTATTCTTGGCAAAGCGCTGGAAGAGAAGGATGCAAGAATTGTTCATAGAAAAGCTCATGCGCTCAAAGGAGCGGCTGGCAATGTTGGCGCTGCTGCAATAAGAAAATTGGCTTACCAAATGGAAACAGCAGGAAAAGAGGAAGACATTGACAAGGCTGATATCCTGTTTAGACAGATGGAGAAAGAATTTAACGCTTTGAAAAAGCACCTTGCAGATGAAGGAATTATAGAGAATTAATTATCGTAAACTTATTCGCTGTGTGATCTTTAAGAAATGCAGATTAATACTCATATTCTTTCTGTCTTTCGATGAAATATTAATATTCATAAAGAAAGATTTTATGTATAGTAGTTCTCAAAGTAAAGTTCGTTTGATTTTTAGTGTGCCCTGGACAGCTCGATGTCCGGGAAATGCTAACCGAACCTAAAACGAGCATTATTATCAAGAACTACAATAGTTACTGAGCACCGAACTAATTTTCATTATGCATCTATACCATGCTTTAACAGTAAGACAGGATTAAATATAACGACTAATACCACCTTATTTCCGGAGATATCAATTGAAAGTACTGATATGCGATGATGATTTAACTTCCCGTAAAATCCTGGAGTCGATTCTTCCTATATGGGAATATGAGCCGGTATCAACAGAAAATGGCATGGAAGCATTAGAGAAAATGCAGGAACCGGACGCTCCAAAAATTGCAATCATCGACCGAATAATGCCGGGAATGGACGGTGTTGAAGTATGTCGCAAGTTGCGTTTGATGGATGTTGAAATACCCCATTATGTTATCCTGTTGACTGTGCTGGGAAGCAAAAAGGAGATTGTTGAAGGTCTTGAGGCTGGAGCTGATGATTATATTTCCAAACCATTCGACAGTGAAGAATTACGTGCCAGGTTGAATGTTGGGAAAAGAATTGTCGAGTTACAGGAAACCCTGTCCCAGCGTATGAAAGAGCTTCAGGAGACCATCAATCAGAATAAATCCTTACGGGGACTTCTCCCCATGTGTTCACATTGCCACAAGATACGTGATAAATTTGATCAATGGCATCCATTGGACGTTTATGTAACAGAACATTCTGAAGCACGGGTAAGTCACGGAATATGCCCTGACTGCAAGAGTAAGTATTACGGCGAGCTGTTTGAGGATAAATAGCCCGCTGAATGAGATTTTCCTCAATTTTCAGCTATCGTTAATTTAATTGTCATAGACAAAATAATTCTAATAAATAGATCAGACTTAACATTCTTAAACAAGAAAATGCAAACAATTACGCATCAGGATTATCCGATTACCTGGAGGAGTAAGGAGCGATGAGAGTACTAATTGCTGAAGATGATTTAACTTCACGTAAACTGCTCGAAGTAGTATTAAGCAAGTGGGGTTATGAAGTTGTTTCCGCCAGCGATGGTGATGAAGCCTGGGCTGAACTCCAGGAAAAAGATTCGCCTGATCTTCTCATTCTTGACTGGATGATGCCGGGAATGGATGGCGTTGAGATATGCAGAGAACTTCGTAAAATGGAGGATGCCAACTCAAAATATATCATTCTTTTAACTGCACTTGGCAGCAAGGCTCGAATAGTTGAGGGTATAGAAGCGGGGGCAAACGATTATATTACTAAACCATTTCATAACGATGAACTCCGTGTTCGTGTAAGAGCAGGTCAGAAGATTGTCGAATTGCAGGCTTCTTTGACCCATCGTATCAGTGAGTTGGAGGAAGCCCTCGATCATATAAAAACTCTCCAGGGGCTTATTCCGATCTGTATGTACTGTCGCAGTATTCGTGATGATAGCGGAGCATGGGAAAAAATGGAAATCTATATCGAACAGCACTCCCATGCTCAGTTTTCCCATGGCATCTGCCCGGTTTGCCGTGATAAACACTTTGGATCGATATTAAATAAGAAAAAAAAGAATACTAATCAGGAAGAAAAGCCGCGTGACAGACTTTGAAAAGGCCGGTCCACCGTAAGAAGAGCTTGCTTGATTTAGTCCGGATATCCTTAATTCGATATAAGTCTATGAAAAAGCTTAGAGAGATTTCTGATTGACAGTGTACAGTTTTTGTACAGAGAATCCTGCATGCGCAGATGGTCAATTACCAGCTGGCTTCACTTACCAGGTTTTAGACTTTCAAACTTTTATCTAATCAGTCTTGTATTTGAAAGAGAGGTTCACCTTGGCACGGTAGGCAACTACCTTCCCGTTTTCAATTTTCATGTCAAGTTTACTGACTTCTGCAACTCGCAGATCCTGCAGGCTCTCCCCGGCGGTTTCTACAGCATACTTTGCCGCTTTTTCCCAGGATTCATCGCTGGTTCCGACCAGTTCGATAACCTTATAAACGCCTTCGCTCATGACTTTCTCCTTGGTAATTAAAGAATAAAATAGTAATATCAATATATTAGTTCACTCAAGGGAATACAATAACGTTCACTGATTTAGCAAAGAAAATTTTGAATTAGTCTGTTCTCATTCGGGAAAGTGTTTCAATAAGACGATTCTAAATCCAACAAACCAAATAATTTCGCATATTATGCTTAAAATAGTGGAACTGTTTTGTGTCGTTTACCTATTTTTGTTGCAGATTACTACTTCAGTATCTCTAAAATTGAAGTTTGTTTGCATTCAGTGTGCCCCGGACAGCTTGATGTCCGGGAAATCATTATTCGATTTCTTAAACAAGCATTATTTTCAAGACCACTCTTGAAGGTTGAGACAGGGAGATCAGATGAATTCAAGATTTAGTCTTTTTTTAATTGCCCTATTTATTTCTTCAGCGATAGTAGATGCGCAAACAGAATATTCACCCTCAGAAATAACCAAAATTCCCTTTCTCGGCACTGGAACTCCAAATGCTGATCCGAATCATTCCGGAAATTCCATTGCAATCATTGTTAATAATGTTCCTTATATCATTGACTGCGGTGCAGGGCTGATCCGAAATGCAGCTAAACTTACCCCTCGCTTTGGCGGTGAGATTGAAGGTCTGGCGGTTGCCAATATAAAACGTGCATTCATTACTCATCTGCATTCCGACCATACCACAGGATACCCCGACTTGATATTCACGCCCTGGGTGTTCGGACGGGATGAGCCCCTCGAGGTTTACGGTCCCGAGGGAATTGTGGAGATGACAGGTCATATCACTGAAGCTTATCGTGAAGATATCAGCATGCGTCTTTACGGTCTCGAACCGGCGAACAACCAGGGATGGAGGGCTAATGCCCACGAATACCACGAAGGGGTCATTTATACCGATTCTAACGTTGTCGTGGAAGCTTTCAAGGTGGAGCATGGAAGCTGGCATGAAGCTTATGGATTTATTTTCACTACACCGGATATGAAAATTGCTATCTCAGGTGATACCCGACCTTGCGCGAATCTTGTTGAAAAATGTACCGGGGTAGATGTCCTGATTCATGAGGTCTATTCCGCAGAAACATTCAAGGAACGCAAAGAAGTCTGGAAAACTTACCACTCACAATTCCATACTTCAACAACCGAGCTTGCAGAAATCGCTAATCAGGTCAAACCGGGATTATTGATTATGTACCATCAACTATATTGGGGTGCCACAGATGATGATCTGGTAAAAGAAGTAGAAGAAACATACAAAGGTAAAGTACTATCTGCTAAAGATCTTGATGTATATTAATTGAGATTTGAACAGATGTAATGGGTAGTTGTTGGATTCATTGAATGGAGTAACCTATGCGAACTATCTTCGGTTTGTTAACTTTAATCCTGATATGCCTTTGCTGTAATCCTAACATTTCTACTGCCAGGAATTACTGGGGTTTACGCAACCTCAACACTTGCCTCAGTGATGAAGCCTATGAAGCTTTCGGAGCTTATTATTATGCTACATCTGTCTCCTGGGCTAGAACAGAAGGTGAAGACGATCAGTTCAATTGGGCTGCTCTTGATAACAGCTTGAATTTTATTCAAAGATATGATGGAGAAGCGATTCTTGTCGTATCATGCAGTTCACCCTGGGCAACAGACGAGGAGATTCGCGCTCCTAATGATCTCGACCGGGACACTCCTCTACAAGATGATCCGCCAGAAAATGGCTATTCCGAATCCATCTACGACTTTGCCTACAACCTTGTTGACCATATCGCTGAAGTAGATGCTGCGCCAGTACCATACCTGAGATTCGTCAACGAACCCTGGAATAATTGGGTGATGGACGGACGAAACCATACCCAGGATGTCGATGATTACATTCGCTGTCTGCGGACATTTTACCTTGCCTCACATACCTCTGCGAACAATAACGATATAGAGGTCGCTGTTTCCCACGGTGGATTTAGGTTAAGCCCTTCGCTTGAAAGATTTTATTTCGAAATGGGTGAAGAGGATGCCACATTGCAGGACTCCCTAATTTTATTGTTACAATCACGTTTTGAACGTCATGCGACAAGAATTAACAGTTGGGATGATCTCCGCAACCGTGTAAATCCGAGAGGAGGTATGCCCCCGGCTTATTGGGCGGACGCTATGGCTGGTCAAACCGATTGGCTGGACTGGTTCGATATACATTATCACTTCAAACCACGTTTTATTTTCGATGAAATCGCAGCATTTGAACAAACTGTAGAAGATTCTGGTGGCACAAATCGTCCCTGGCTTGCGGCGGAAGCTGCGATGCAATTAGCACAAGGCGGATTGACCGAATATGAAGAGGGGTTTCATGCAGGGGATATGGTGCGAAAATGGATTCTTGGTATGGCAGTGGGGCTCGAAGGAATCTGTACTCCTCTGACCGGATTTCCACCGGAACGATTCTTTGGACTTTTTGATGACCAGCCGGAAGAGTATCTATCAGCAGAAAGCTATCGTTTCCTTCGCACTTTGGTTCAACCGGAAAACAATCCTCTTAACCTGTCTGAAAATGGTATAAATATTTATCGTTTTGAAGAGGATTCAGGTTTATTGGACGTAGTTTGGCATGATGCACTCTTTGATACGGATGATGATTCATTTGTCTATATACCTTTAGAAGTCGCAGGACAAAGAGTTGGACATGTATTCGACTGTATCGGCGAAGAGTTGGAAGGCTTCATTCCCGGTGAAACTGATTCTTTCTTCGTTTCGCAGGAACCATTGATCTTTGTTTGGGAAGCCTGGGAAGATAAAAGAAATGAGGATCAGACTATTGGACTCCCTGATTGTTTGACGCTCAATTCATTGTATCCCAACCCCTTCAATTCGAGTTTGAGAATACGCTATTCTGTGAGTATGAAATCAACAATTTCCATAAACATATTTTCAATCACTGGACGTGAAGTGTACAGGTTAAATAAATCAGCTTTGCCCGGCACTAATGAAGCCGCTGTTTCAGCAATAAATCTTCCCAGCGGTATATACTTTATATCGGTTTCCAATTCAAAAACGACACATGTAAAGAAGGCGCTCCTCCTGAAATAATGGAACGTTTACTGAGGACTCTTACAAACATAATTGACTTTAATTCGAGAGGGAAGCATGCGTAAGATGAATTGCAACACTCATTTCAATGTTTTATTCCAATTAGTAATCCTGTTTCTCGTTTTGATTTATTCTGATATTGCCTTCGGATATGATAACGCATTGTTCGAACCTCCGGATGGAACTACTTATCATGGCGTGGGATGGTATGCCAGCGCCCAGGAAAATTACAGCGGCTTGTTTTCGGACAGCACTCAACCTTTGCTGTTCCAGACCATGTCAGCCATTCCCGGCAGCCGGGGTAGAGCTGTTACTGTCGAGGGAATTGTCAACGGTTTACAGCCTGCTCGTTTCTATTCCGACAGGCAGTTCTGCGAATTAGGTATACAATTCACCGATAACACAAATGCCTACGATTCCGTTTTTGCCTTCACCGATGAACTGGATAGCTATATCGACACCTTCGCCCAGGCGATCATCCGGCATGACCGACCTATTTTCTTGCGTATAGGCTTCGAAATGAACGGCAATTGGAACGGTTACACACCATACACTTATCCCGCAGCCTTCCGGAAACTGGTGGACGGATTCCGTAACCGTGGGGCAGAAAACTTCGCTACCGTGTGGTGTTATGAGCCAGACGCAGCAACCGATTTCGCCGATTCCACCGAGGAGGGCTGGAAATGGTATCCCGGCGATGATTATGTGGACTGGTTCGGGCTTGACCTCTTCCGTCCTGACCATTTCGACCCCGCTGAACCGGATTCCGGGCGAGGCGGTTATTCGTCAAAAGGTAAATCGGAACTCTTCCTCCGTTTTGCCCGTGAACGCGGTAAACCAGTCTATCTCAACGAACTTTCCGCCAGCCATGTTTTTATCACGCCAGAGGAGAGAGATCCAGACTCCGCCGACGCAATCCACGACTGGGAGCTATGGTTTGAACCGTTCTTCGAATTCATGGATATTCACCCGGAGATCAAGGCGTTCAATTACATCAATCTCGACTGGACCCAGTTCGAGCAATGGGAACACTGGGGAGACGCCCGACTCGAAATCAACAGCTACATCGCTAATCGCTGGGTCGCCGCACTATCAGATCCAAGATATATTCATATCGGCTACGATATCGAAAATCCAAATCAAAACAGTGTTGAGGAGCAGTTTGATATTAATATCTCCTTACCTGGTGTGATCAAACTTACCGCTTATCCAAATCCTTTTAATTCATCGACAAATATATCTTTTATCCTTGAAAACAATCACTTCATCAATTTAGAGATATACGACATCTTGGGCAGAAGAATAGCCCGTTTATTGAATGATAATATGACACCCGGCGCACATAAAATCAGTTTCAACGGAAATAACTTGGGTTCAGGACAATATTTCATACGCTTGAAGGCAGACAGGCAAGAAACAATTAATAATATTATACTGATAAAATAAGGATTGTCAACTCTGATCTAGTCCTGAATAACAGGGTTGCAGTCCTCAGATTATTGAAGCCTGACAGATATATATAAGGTTTATCGTAAAAAATGCATCGTGTTCGCGAAATTGATTTTACCACAGAGAACACAATGCAGGCACTAAGGTCGCAAAGAAAATCTTTGAGTACTTTGTGGATTCTCTGTGATCTTTGTGGTTTTTCTTTTTTCACCGATAGACCAAGTATTTCCATGGTTCATGATTTATTGACGATGCAAAACTTTCAAGAAACCCTATGCAAATAGAAAATTCTACTTGCAGAATATGATGTTAATACATATATTACATGTAGTATATACTACATGTAGGAATGTATCATGGGTGTTATGAGTATCAGGATTGAAGACAAAAAAAGGAAAGCGCTGAAAATAATCGCATCAATTGAAGGTAAATCTTTAGGTGGATTACTTGGTGAATTGATTGATGATTATATCGTGCGTAACAAAAGAAAACTACTGGAATTATCGGAAAAAGACGATTTGACCGAGATAATGAGGTTATCTGAGATATCCTTCCAGGAATGGGATAATGATGAGGACAAAATCTACGATAGATTATAAAAAATGGGATATAATGCTTGTTCCATTCCCATTCACAGATCTCTCCACTAACAAAAAAAGACCTGCATTGATAATATCACCTGATAGCTACAATACCCTGTTTGACATTGTAGTGTTGTTTATAACCAGCAACATCAGCTCTGCTGAACGTCCAGGGGATTATCTCATTTCAAACTGGGAAGAAGCCAGTCTCCCCAAACCATCAATGATCAGGATGAAATTCGCGACGATAGACAAATCAATAATTATCAGGAAACTTGGTAAGTTGACTCCTGATGATGTAAATGGCTTTAATAAAGTTTTGACTAAATTCCTGACAACATAGTGGATCTTTGCATATGATTTGGGGAGTAGCTCACTTTCGCCGAAAGTGAGTCGTTTGCACGGAAATTGGTGGTACAGTTTGACTCACTTTCGGCGAAAGTGAGCTACTTGTACTACTCGATTCAAGAGCAACGCTCCACTACGTCGAGCTTTGCTACTTTACGATTCGAAGAATCCAGCCTGCATTTTTATTAATAGCCTTTATTTTAGGAGGGTACTTGGCGAAAGAAAAGATAATTCAATTCGGTCAATTAGAGGCGAAATACAATTTTGCTTTAAATCCTTTCCCGAAATCACGATTCTCTAAATGTCCTGTTTGTGAAGGAAAAACGGGGCAGCGAAAAGTACCTTTGTTCATCCATGTTGAACCTCAGTATCCGGTATCACTTAATTACACTAACCGTTACTGCCCTCGATGTGATTTACTAATTGCGCACAAACATGAAATCGAACATTTACTGACAGATTTGTTCACTAAGAGAAATCCTTCGATCATCGGTAATAGATATTATATTATTGGTACAGTTGAGAAAAAAGCCTGGCGTGAGGGAGTCAATAATTCAATATCGATAAGTGACATTTTATCTCATGTTCATGATTTCAAAGGACATATGGAAATTCATATGTCGATAGGCGGCTGGGTTCACAAAGACGACACACCTCCAGAAATGCCTCCCCCACCATCTACAGAGTGGGTAAAATAAGATAGTAGGTTGGGTTCTCCTAACCAGGTAAAATGCGGGAAAATGTAGGCAGGCGTTCTCCAAACTAGTTAAAATGCTGTTGATTACCCGGCATCCAGTTTTAGCCGTTATGTAAAACTCGGGTATTATGATGAGGACTGGTCGTCTTCTGAAGATTATATTAAAATGACTTCAGAGAATAAAGACTCGCCTGATTGACTACGTCGTGCTTCGCTACGCTACGGTTCGAAGAATCCAGCTTACACCATAACACAATGATTCATTGAGCCTTCTTTTTGGGATCAGGCTCTAACCACCAAATAGTTTGGCAATTGTAGCAAATACACTAAATAAAAGTCCGAACAGAAAAAAAGGTCGAAACTCTTTTGGCTTTAGGGAAGGATCATCCTCAGTGATCCGTTCTAGAAGATGCATGAAAGATAGAACAATCAATTTTGCAATCAAAAGTACAATTAATATCGATAGATAAATAAGGGTTGGAATGAAAGTTGTGCAGCACAAGAACAGTCTTGACCACCCTAAAGAAAAAGTGCCTGTCATGTGGGTTTCAAAATCAAGTTTTGGAATTCTAACAATCGGTGAAGTTGATGATAGGCAAGTAGTTTCACCATATCGAGCAATATTGAATAATTGATCAAATGAATTAAGAAGCTCTCTTTTGAAATTCAAATCATAGATCATGTCAACTGTGATATCATCAACAGATATATCCGGAGGAATTTCATTGTTTTCTTTCAAAATTTGTAGAAAATTATTATTGTAATATTCTTGAGAGAATCCTGACCCCGGAAGCTTATAATTGGAAGCCATATCATTTAAGAAGTTTATGGATGCAAAACAAATTAATGTAAGCAAAAAAGCTATTAGCAAGTCAACTACAATTGCCAAGATGCTAACTATAGCTCTATGCTTACTCACAATAAAAAGAACATTGAGTGTAATAATCACCGTAATTAAGTCATAGGGGAAATTAGCTAAGTAGACGGTGAATATTGGTAAAGGGATTGGTGAAATCAAGAAAAGAGTGTTGTCTAATAATAAACCTAATATGCATGCAATCGATGTAAACACCCAACTAATTACGATTGATACGAGTAGAGATTGCCAAGACCAAAAACGCCACTTATAGATTTTCCTTGCCTGCTTCAATGCACAATTTGCCATTATAGCAGGTAGAGTATGGAGTCTCGATTCGTCGATTTTAATCCACCAAGCCGTCATTCGTAAGTGTAGCGACTTTTTATCTTCTTTCCGAAGAATATTGTCAGCTACATAACCAATTGCTACAAATGCAGTGGATACCAATCCGACTATTTTCCAAGTGAACATTCGCTTTTGCCTAATTAGGACGATTGGACAATATACTCGAAAATTTCTTAGTCACCAATACTATCAAGCCTTAATGAAAACTCATAAATTTCAAAGGAGTTTTATAACATCGAATGCAATCTGAAGCACCATTTTCAAGAGGGAAAAGAAATTCAGATAAACGAAGTTCATTGAATTAGGAATTATAAATAAAGAATCTTAAAAAGCTTATGAGTGTTGAGTGTTGAATTTTAAATGTCGAATTTCCCGTTTCACGCAAAGGCGCTAAGGGGCAAAGAACGCAAAAGAGTTTATTCCTCCTGATAAAATCTCCTCGATTTATTTCATTGTTCGATGATGCGTTACCATTTGATTATATTATATTGATTGTTATTATTTGATATAATCTGAAGCAGATACTGCAACGTGGAGGTAAAGATGACTCGTCAACACACAGCAATCATCGAACGTGAAGGTGATGGTTATGTGGCATTATGCCCGGAGCTTGATATTGCCAGCCAGGGAGATACTATCGAATCCGCACGCGAGAATCTCCGTGAAGCATTAGAGTTATTCTTTGAATCAGCCTCTTCGGAAGAGATAGAAACCCGTCTGAATAGAAATGTTTATATAACCCAGATTGAGGTCGCAGTTGCCTAAACTCCGAGTCCTGTCTGGAAAAGAGGTCTGCTCTATAGTGTCTATACTGGTTCTTGAAAGTATTGCGTCATGTTTATTGCTAAAAGTCTGGTTATTCCATGTGTTAATGATAAAGTAAAATTATCAGAAACTTGGAGTCGATCAGTTAAAAAGAAAACAACAAACCGCAGAGAACACAAAGTATGCACTAAGATCACAGAGACAATCTCCGTGCTCTTTGCGAATTCTTTGAGTACTTTGTGGTTTTTCTTTTTAGTGCTGCTGAAGCAGAGATCGTTCAAGTATGTGTTATATATTAATGAGGCAAAACTTTCAAGAAATAGTATAAAAACGGTTTCTTTGAAATCAGAAGACGAGGAAGCCATGTAGTGATGCAGAAGAAATTGAGTGGAACTACGATTACTATCCCCGTTCCGGATCATAAAGAAGTCCGAATCGGGACATTACTCTCGATAATAAGACAATCTGGTCTATCACGTAATACTTTGAGAATTAGTTTGCTGCGCGAATCGGAGATTCATCTGCCTCAGGCTGCCCAGCGCTTACTTTCGCCACAGTTCTATTTCTCCGGAGAATAAAGATTCGTCGGATTTGGTAAATCCGACCACTCATGATAAGTTCGAAGCCACATTTAAAAGCTGTTCAAAAACTTTAAAGATGTGAAATATGAATGAATTAGATATACTTCGTGATCTGCTTGTAATTTTCAGCGGGGCTGTTGTTGTTGTCGTACTGCTTCGGAAATTAGGGATTCCGACTATTGTAGGGTTTATTGTTACCGGAGTCCTGGTGGGTCCGGAGGCACTCAAACTTGTGAATAACACACATGAGGTAGAAGTATTAGCTGAAGTGGGTGTGGTATTGCTTTTGTTTGGGATCGGACTTGAGCTTTCATTGTCAAAACTTAGACGGTTATGGAAAGCGATAATTATTGGCGGTTCCATTCAAGTAATTCTGACGATTTTGTCTGTAGTAGTGATTGGATACTTCTTTGAATTATCGTTGAATGCTACAATTTTCCTTGGTTTTATTATCGCTGTATCAAGTACTGCAATTGTGTTACGTGGTCTCTCATCTCGTGGAGAATTAGACACGCCACATGGACGTTTTGTTCTTGGAATACTGGTTTTTCAGGATCTCTGTGTCATTCCCATGATACTGGCAATTCCCTTTCTCACGGGCTGGGGCGGCTCCGGTCAAGAAGCTGCTATTGCCATCGGGAAAGCAATACTGATCCTGGTTATTGTAATCCTTGCCGGTCGTTTTTTAGTACCGCGGCTTCTTGAATTTGTGGCACGAACCCGGCAGCGTGAATTGTTCGTTTTAGCGCTGTTCCTGATCTGCATCGGGACTGCCTGGATTTTATCACAAGCTGGAATATCCCTTGCATTAGGCGCCTTCCTTGCCGGACTGGTAGTTTCCGGGAGCGAGTACCGGCATCAGGCGTTATCAGAGCTTATTCCATTCCGTGAAGTATTGGCGAGTGTCTTTTTTATTTCAGTCGGAATGATGCTTGATCCTGCCGAAGTTGTTCAAAACACAGGATCAATTATTGGATTATTAAGCCTGATCCTTTTTGGTAAATTTCTTATTGTTTTTTTGACAGCCTCATTGATGAAATTACCTTTTCGTATTCGTATTCTCACGGGCGCTGCCCTGGCGCAAGTGGGTGAATTCGCTTTTGTGATACTCAAAGCCGGAGGGGGTTCCGGAATTCTCGACACCGGGTTATATAATAATCTTTTAGCTGCAATTATTCTGTCCATGTTGATTACGCCCCTGGCGATTGCTTACGCTCCTCGCCTTGCGCGCGAAATGTGTAAAGTTTCCTGGTTGACTCAGCTTATGAAAGTAAAAGCCCCGGAGGAGGTACACGCTGAAAAGATGAAGGATCACGTTATTATCGCAGGTTATGGATTGACCGGTCAGGAGCTGTCGGAAGAGCTTCTCAAGCAAAACATTCCTTTTGTAGTAGCTGATCTGAATATTGACAACATTCATCGCGCAAACAGGGATGGACGTCCTGTAGTACTTGGAGATATCAGCAGCCCACAGGTTCTAATAGAACTTGGTCTGGAGCAAGCTGGTCTCCTTGTTGTCGCAATTAACGATTCTAAAGGTACCGAGATGGTGATAAAAACAGCGAAACAGATAAACTCTTCTGTACCTGTAATCGCACGTACACAATATGCGGACGACACAGCAAGCCTGCTTGCGGCAGGTG
Source organism: Candidatus Electryonea clarkiae (assembly GCA_030765455.1). Classification (GTDB taxonomy): domain Bacteria; phylum Electryoneota; class Electryoneia; order Electryoneales; family Electryoneaceae; genus Electryonea; species Electryonea clarkiae. The sequence goes on from JAVCCM010000054.1 coordinate 20,250, forward strand.
CAAACGAAGTTATTACATCTGAATATGAAGCCGCACGAGAAATCAGGAAACGGGTGACAAATTTCATATCAAACAGTTATACGACGTGAAATATCGCGATGCCCGGAAGCAAATTCGTGTTTTGTAGGGGCAGGATTTATCCGCCCGTGCCTGAGTCAATAGGATTGGGAGGGTTAATCCTGCGCATACATAATCATTTTGAAAAGAGGAAATATCCTGATGCTAAATAGAAGAATATCAATATCATTGAAAACACTTCTGTTGTCCATTATCGGGATCATTATTATCTCCTGTTCAAAATCGCCCGAGAGATATTTTGCTTTGAGTGATCAAGCCTTCAAAGAAAAAAATTATGTAAAAGCTATTGAATGCCTTGATCAAGCTATAGAAATAAATCCTGATTATGCACGAGCGTACTATTCCCGGGGAAGTATCCGGGGAATTTTCCAGGATAAACCTGGAGATGCTATTCAAGATCTGAGAAAAGCAGTGAAGATTAAATCTGGTTATTCCGAGGCTTGGCGTCAGCTTGGTATATGTTATAGTAAAATAGATAGTTTCAGCCTGGGAGTGGAAGCTCTTAATGAAGCGATCAGACTCAAACCGGATTTTTGGGAAGCGATCTTCGCCAGGGCGCTTGCTTATCACAGGGACAAGAAAGATTCACTGGCAATCCTTGATTATAACAGGGTCATAGAAATTTCTCCGGAATTGATTGATGGATACTTGTTCAGAGCATCATCATATGAGTCACTTGGTAATTATGAAAATGCGTTAAAAGACTATTCAAAAGTACTTGAAATAGATAGTACTCACACTGGTGCATTAGGAAACAGATGGTTACTATATCAAAAAATGGGGATGAAAGAGTAGGCGGGAAATCAAATTTCCACCAACCCTTGGGACGCTACCTTTTAGAGTCAAGTCCTGAAACGTGGAGGTAAAGATGACTCGTCAACACACAGCAATCATCGAACGCGAAGGTGATGGTTTTGTGGCATTATGCCCGGAGCTTGATATTGCCAGCCAGGGAGATTTTATCGAATCCGCAAGCGAGAACCTCCGTGAAGCATTAGAGTTATTCTTCGAATCAGCTTCCCCGGAAGAGATAAACACACGTTGTTAAATCGCGAGCTTTGCTTCTTTGCAACTATGCGTGAAATGATGTTATATTATAATTGGTGTGCTCGAAATCTTTAATATCAGGATATAAAAGACATGGAAAAGAAAAAATTCGTTTATTGCGAAGAAGATGGAATGTGGATCGGCTGGCTCGAGGAGTTTCCGGACTACAGATCGCAGGGGGAAACTTTAGAAGAACTAAAAGAAAATCTCCTGGATATCTATGATGAACTCACCAGCGGCAGGATATCTAATGTACATCGCGTGGGAGAGCTGGTAGTCGGATGAAACGACGGGAACTCATCAAGAAATTAGCGAAGATGGGTTGCATTTTCATACGCCATGGCAAAAAACACGACTGGTATCAGAATCCCGCAACAAAAAAATCCCAACCTGTTCCACGCCATACGGAGATAAAAGACAGCCTGGCAAAGCATATCATAAAGATGTTGAAATCATAGAATGACCGAAATGAAGAATTGTTTAACATTAACTTATTGTCTCACGCAAAGGCGCTAAGGGGCAAAGAGAGTTAAGGTTTAATTCCTTCCAATAAAAAAGATTGACCGGATCACCAACGTCGAGCGTTACTACGCTATGGTTCGTAGAATCCGATAAACATACTACATCAATGGCGAGGTTGAACATAATTGGTTAACAGGTAATAATCATAATAATCCAGTTACCGGATAATTGATTTTCCGTTTTTTGCATGTTCTGCATTAATAGTATTAAGATAATCGATTGCGTTATCGATCAGTGAATTGGCGTACTCCGTATTATGCGCGCCGCGGCTTCCGTCATTTTTTACAAAAGCATAAGCGTAAGCAGCTTCTCTCTGCGCATAAGTTGTTAGTGTTGTATCACCAATGTCATTCTCATCATCAACACCGATAAGTTCAAGTAACTGCACCAATTTTGCATCAATTCCAGCCATTCCGCCGGCACCCATGTCAATATCGGTAAATTCTATCGCACCGGGGTGGCAGGTAGTACAGCCGCGAATGTTAGCTTCGAAATCATGACCAAAGGTTGGTCCGTCTGCCTCACCACGGGGAACAGTAGTCATGTGGCAACTGACACAGCCATCTTCCAAACCCTGGTGTGTTGCCATACGATTGTAATTATAACCTTCGATCTCGTATGAGCCGTTTCCAACAAACATGTCCATCTGGGGGCTGCCATGTGGACCAAAGCTGAAGGAACCATTAGCGAGTTGTTCAAGGACATTATCAACATCACGTCGAGCATGATGACATTGGACACAAATCTGGCCAGCCCCATAACCGGTCATTGTGCCGTTGCCGCCTGACACTTCCGCGTCGTAGAGTACGGTAAAGTCTTCCATGGTACGGAGATAATAGTCGTCTCCTCCGTGAGGATCATGACAGGTGATACACCCGATCAGATTGTACTCTTCCCACTCCGGCTCCCAACCGGCAAAATCATCATCGTTGGCAATGATGAATCCTTCGGAGGTATGACACTCAAACCCACAACTTGTATAATGTTCATTGCGCCAAAACTCAATAGTAGGCAAATCTTCGTTGTGTCCAATGACATTGTGACCTGAATTATTCCATTCATCTCCCTGGTGGTGGCAATCTGCGCAAACAGCCAATGATTCGCCATTTTCATCTGCACGTGTAGCGAAGGAAATTTCACCATGATCCTGGTCGAATTGTCCTCCCATGGGTCCATGACATGATTCACATTGCACACCTTCCAGCGCCTCTCTGCGGGCTGCGGCTTCTTCGGTGTCAAGTCCAAAATAATCGTCATACCCGTGATGATCCGGACCGTACTCTACTATAACCGTGTCGCCGTATGAAACTTCAGAATCCCATCCGGTGGTGTGACATCTCAGACAATAAGGGTTGTTTTCAGTGCCTTCGGCAACTAAATACTCATAAGCCTCAGCATGATGTGATTCTTCCCATTGTGTAACATTATCACCATGACAATGAGCACAGTCTTTGCCCCTGTTTCCGAGGTATGTGTATCCTTCAAAGGTTGTAAAAGACCAGACCGGACCTTGGGTTTCATTGTCTAACTCATTCCGGTAATTTGACACATTTTTATTTGAGTAATTATGCAAATTTAATTCAGCTAATTTCATATTTTTTCCGGAAGCCGATCTTTTTGCAATAAGTCGTGATGATACTGGAATAATACCTTCTCCACCTGTTAATAAACCATCCCTGCCATCTTTGGCGATAATCTGCCAGTAGTGTGTTGTATTTTGTCCCAATTGTTCAGGAGTATATGTTGTAACTGCAAGGTTTGTCTCAACCGGGGATAGAGGAAGAGTTGTTCCAAAATAAACGTCATAAGTAAGTGAATCACCATCAGGATCGTAGCAAATCCAGGATAAAGTTGGTACTAATGAGAATTCAGTTGCACCATCTTCCGGATTTGGAAACCTGGGCTCATTGGGAGGATGGTTCTCTCCTCGTTCTGTCGTAAATGACCAGACAGGACTGGCGGTAGAATTATCCAACTCATTCTGAAAACTTGGTCCCTCCCCATTAGAGTTCTTGATCAGGACTGAATTAGCCCTATCTAAATTTCTTCGGAAAGCCAGTTTCTTGTCAACAAGTCGTGATGACACTTGAACAGCGCCTTCTTTACCATCTGATAAACCAAACCAGCCTTCGATGGCGATAACCTGCCAATAGTAAGTTGTATTTGGATACAATAGCTCCGGAGTAAAAGTAGTATCTCTCATAATTAAACCCAATGCCCCCTCTGTAGGAGGGTTGCTATCCCCATAATAAACGCGATAAAACAATGGGTCACCGTCCTGATCGCTACAGGACCAACTCAATGTAGCTGAAATTGATACATCTGTTGAACTGTCAGCAGGTGAAGGGTTTGAAGGGATTTCAGGAGGATGGTTTGCGATAGTAGTAAACGACCACAAATCTCCTATGGTCTCATTATCATGATTATCCCTGGCAACGACTTTCCAATAGTAAGTTGTATAATAAAATAGGGTTCCAGGATCAAAAGTTGAGTTATCCTGATTATCGCTGACTTTTTGAGGATTTGAAGAAGTGTCCAAATAGACATCATAAGTCAAGGTATCTCCGTCAGGATCGCTGCAGGTCCAGCTTAAGGTTAGAGAAATCGGATTATCAACGGAACTATCAGGAGGCGACAGATTTGACGGGACTGAAGGCGCCTGGTTCGATGGTCCGGTACCGTTGCCGTTGTTATTCTCGTCATCTTCACAGCTAAAGAACAACACTATCAGGAAAAGTAATGCTAACTTTTTCATCTCCACCTCTTCTCGTTAAGGATATATCAATATATGCTATAATAGAGGCGAATAACAAACAAGAGAAAGTGATCTTGATAATTAAATAACTAAGTAGGAGAATGTTCTCCGAACCCGGCTTGCATCGATATATGAAAAATAGAGGAATTTTTATTTGTCATAATTATACTCGAACATGGAATCATCGGGTAGAATTTCCATTCCGCGATCCATCTCTACGATTTTTATTCCCGGTTGATTCAGATGATAAGCGTAGTTGAGGAATATCAGGGTTTGATTCAAGCTTTCTATTATCCTCCCGGCTTCTGCCGTCCCAATGTCATAAGCGGTAAATCCCATTTCTTTGATCAACAGGGTTGTGCGATGTTTTGCCTCGAGATCATCGCCACAGATCAAAATATCTGAATTTGGCGTCATACCGTAATTGAAAAGCATGGTTGCCGATACAGTTTTGAAGGCTGCTACAACATCTGCATCTTCACCGAGAATCGCCTGTGCCTGCTCAATGGCAGATCCTTCAGGAGGAAAGATCAATTTCAATTGATCTTCGGGATCAGAAGGAACCGTGACATCAATTACAAGCTGTTCATCAATCAGGGGAGCTATCAGTTTCAGGATTTCCTCATGAGCGGACATCGGTACAGTAACAAACACGATATCAGCATTCCGAACTGCATCTTCGTTCAAGCTGCCTTCGAACTTTTCCGGGGGAAGTTTGACCTTTTGTGGCAAGCCCTTCGCTAACGCTTTTGATCGTTTTTCATCCCTTGAACCGATTACTGCAGTATGTCCCGCATATACTATCCTGGTAGCGATTCCCGCTCCCTGCCAGCCGGTGCCGCCAACAATTGCACATTTCATGATTTTCCTCTATGGTAGAAATACCTGGGTCTATAAATACCGGTAGCTGATAAGCATCATACTCTGGGTGTTTTATACGGTGTCAGGTTGGGAATGACTTCGTTTTTTAAACGTTCCATAGAGATTTTTATCTCCTCCTGCGGCATGGCGCCGTAACCAACCAGCAGCATAACATGATCCACACCGGTATTGATCAGACGTTGCAGTTGATCAGTAACCTCATCCGGTGTACCACTGGCGATAACGCCTCTTTCAAGACATTCATTATAATCTGAATGACGAGCGTATAACCTGCTATACACATATTTTTCTATATGTCTTTTGTTCAGCTCGTTGCGTTCGGAGGAATAATCAGATACATGAGCATGCATCGCGGCGATAACATCACCGTTTCCATCCAGACCGCTCTCGTCCCATCCTTTTCTATAACTCGCGTAAAGTGGAGTCGCATCATCGACTTTTTCAACAGTAGCGTAGGGGATAGTCATAATCCCATACCCACGCTTCCCAACATGATACGAGGCTAATTCAGCGAGAATGGCGATTTTGATCTCAACTTTTCTCTTCTTGTAAGGCAGGATATTCAACCTGACCTTTTTTGCCTGGAAATACTTGCTTTGATGTGTGACACGTTTGCCTGCCATAGCTTTCTCAAGTACTTCAAGGGCATCGTCAAAATGATCTCGTTTAGTAGCAGGTGACATCCCAAATCCTTCGAACTCGTGGTGGAGATAACCGCTTCCAACACCGAGGATTAAACGACCCTGGCTTAGTTGATCCACCATAGACCACTGCTCCGCGGCACGTAATGGATTGTGAAATGGCAATATGCTCACCGCAGGATCAAGTTTGAGTGTTTCTGTCTTCGCAGCAATTGATGAAAGCAATAGAGCGGGATCGGGAACCAGCCCATAAGGATGAAAATGATGCTCAGCGGCAAAATACCCGTGAAATCCCAACTGTTCAGCAAATACAGCAATGTCAATCTGATCACGATAAAAGCTTGAGGGATCATCATGCTCATCTTCATAATAATCCGAGACAGAAAAAATCGAAAATTTCATTTATCTTCCGTTATTTTTTGGAGTCCAAAGATTTGCTGTAATTCTCATATTCTTCATACAGATCGTCAATATTCATCTGATCGAATCCACTGTAGGGCTTGCCATCTTTACCGGGCAGCCTCTGAATAAACTCGGTAAATGGACCGAAGGGAATTGTCGGCGCAATAAACATTTGCCTTAATCGCCCCTCATTACCATCATGATATGTGAGAACCGGTGTCATAAAATCCCAGTTATTCTCTTTCATTTTCTCATAAACGTCATCCATATCGGAATTGGGACCGATGTTGTAAGCGACATGTTGAAGACCGGGACCGTAGCGTCTGACAAATTCATTAACCGGTGATCCTGGATCGTCACTGATCGAGAGACCGGTCATCGTTGCCCAGGGATATTCATCACTGACTCCCGATACGAGCGCAATATGGGTTGCCGGATATCGAACACAATCGCCGCGCCAGTGTTCAACAAAACCAAGTTTTGCCCAGGTATCTATAAAATCTTTCTCTTTTTCGAGCGCTGTAACATAGGTAGCGTGGTCAATGTGGCGAACAGGTGTATGTATTTCCCCCGGCAGAGGTTTTTTCTCAAATGTACTTTGCATGGAAATTATCCTTTACTTTACTTCTGAATAGATAGGTTAACAAATATTTCACGGAAAGTTAGGCACACCTAACCATAATGTCAAGTCAATTCTCAAAGAATCTCTGTTCAGGGATTAAGATTACAGGATGTACTATTGGATCAGTTCACATGCTTTGGAGTGCTCTGTCATTCTCGGGCTTGACCCGGGAATCCATTGTACCGGCGTTCAATAAAACCTGTGGATAAACTGCAATAAATGGGTCTCGATCCGAGACTGGGTGAGACGCATTTACCGGTTTTTTTTTTCATTTCTGAGAGGTACTCTCATTATATGAGAGGCGATTAAAGTCATTAATTTTTCTTTTTTGCCTTGATCCGGACAGCTACGGTTTTGGATGCATCATAAACAACATTAGAAGGATATGTTTCGCTTTCAGAGATATCCTTGTAAATCGGAAAATCACTCTCAATTGTATCTTCTAATTCTGCTCCTATAATCGTAACAACAATACCATTCGACCCAGAAGAAAGAGCCGGGATAGCTACTCTAATCTTTTTTTTGTCCTCGTCCTCATGCGATTGGTGCGAAGGCGCTTTTATAACTTGGACCTGAGCTGTTTGACCTGGCTGAACATAATAGTTAAAACCATCAGGTGGAATTAGTAACATCTGAATATTCTCCTAATTGATTGACATCAAGAAGATACAGATCATAAAAAAACTAAACAAGACATTGAATATCGATTGTCAAAGAGCGGTTTGGGTTAGTAGGGGTGTTCTGACTCTATACGTTTTTTGTCTTGCTACAGTCTTGATTTACGTCGCTCCGAGATTGGGTGAGAAGAATTTACCGGATTTATTTTCATTTCTGAGAGGTACTCTCATTATATGAGAGCTCTAATTTCTTTTTAGAGTTAATAAAGATATCTGCGAGAACAGCGATTATTAAATCTATGTATTCCTGTCCTTTGTTTAGCCTCTCGCGATCATCTAATCCTGAAGGGAAACCCATATCAAGCATTCTTCTAAAAGAAAAAATCGCCTGATATAATTTATAGTTTATTATTTGCTTATTGATAAGTACTTCAATCTTGTCGTCAAATGTTCTATGTCGCTTGGGTAGTCGGTGATTCTCTATTATAATTGAGATTTGATTACCTAATTCAAAATATGCTGCAGCGAGAGCTGCACTTGGATTTTCTATATTTAATTGAGATAAATTACGATGAATAATATTTAATCGAGCTGATTCAATATCTGACAGTTCATAAGGAAATTCTTCCTTTGAATCTGTATTGTTTTTCTCTTCAGATTTATCTATTGGGGAATCATCTGGGATTGCACTAGCAATCTGTTCAATTTGAGCATTCCATGAAATCTGCCAATCCTTATATTTCAATATCATATTTGGTATAATGTTTAAGAGCGGTTTTCTGAATACTAGTAATAGAATCATTATGGTAGCTGGCCAAGTGAAGATTTTTAGCAGTTCGATTATGAAGGTAAGGTTATCCATTATTTATCCTAGGTATTTTGACATGATATTTCTGACGCCTGGTACCATTAATTTTACTTGATCCATTTCAACCTTTTCAAAATCTCCATGATCCGCGTTATTACGGATGTCTGCATAACCAATGATTAATTTATGATCGGTATCATTGATTACACCCTTTTTCTTGAGTGCTGTATTCAAGTTCCCAATTTTTGTTGTCTTTGCTACCTGGCCAATTTTCTCTTCATGAATTTTTCGAAGAGTATCTTCTAATACAGCACCTGCCAAAGATGCTGCTGGAATGTGATATCCAATCTCGAGTAAATATTCTCCCTGTTCAAGGAAATCTTCATGTACTTCAGCCCTGACAATCATAGGAAGATTATCTAACAAATTTTCCCTGTAATCATCAGCAGCAGCGCGAAATATATCAAGTGCTGACGAGAAAAATTCAGGATTATATCTAACGTTGCGCTTTTCTTCAGTAATAAACTTTGAATATTGAATATATTGGATACTCTGACTACCGCAACTCTGCTCTAAAAGATTTGACATTCTAGTCATTAGATACGAGTAATCATTAGTTCTTTCAGACAATGCTTGATTTGCTTTATCAATAAACTCATCATATTTCTGCAAGTATTCTTCACGTTTGTCTTTCATGTTCCGCCCTCTTGTTTGTGATTTGATAGGTTACGGATAGATTGGGGATTTAGTCAATAGTGATGAACAAAGAACCTTGGATTGATATTTGATTGTCAAAGAGCTTTTAGTTGTTGTAGTGGTCCTGTAGTTGTTGTTGGACCTGATTTAGGCGTTTTTCTGCTTTTTTTCTGTCTTCCGGGTTGGGTAGCGTGGTGGCTGTTTTCCAGTATTTTTTTGTAGCTTTTTCCAGGGCGTAACCAGTTTCATTGTGCAGTTGTTCCCTATCGATCGATTTTATATTGAATAGCATCAGTTTGATTAATTCCTGCCAGAAATATAGATTCCCGGGTCAAGCCCGAGAATGACAGCCCCTTTAAACAGATGAATCAATGTACTATTACTTTGGTACCCGTTATATGAGAATCAGAGCGCTGATAAATTCAGAAATTATTCATCATTTAACAGCCACGATTTACCATAGTCTTTATCCTCTACATCCATGATTTCAGCTGGAACAAGGAGAGGTTTGAATGTGTCAATCATTACCGCCAATTCGTTTGTGCTTTTTGCGCCAATCGACTGCTCCATCTTTCCCGGTTGAGGTCCATGCGGTAAACCAAAAGGATGATGGGTGAGTGAACCGTATTCGATTCCTTTTCTGCTCATAAACTCGTCATTAGCATAATAGAGAACTTCATCGGACATCACGTTAGAATGGTTGTATGGTGCCGGAATCGCATCAGGATGATAGTCGAACAGTCTTGGTACGAAAGCGCAAGTAACAAAACCCGCAGCAGCAAATGTCTGATGAACCGGTGGAGGCTGATGCACTCGTCCTGTAATCGGCTCAAAATCCTCGATGTTGAATATCCAGGGATAATAACACCCGTCCCATCCTACGACATCGAAGGGATGATGCGCCATCAGAACTTCATGCAAAAAATTGTCGCGCTTCACAACAACACGATATTCCCCGCGATCATCATTGGTCATCAACTCAGAAGGAATCCGAATATCTCTCTCGCAATACGGGCTATTCTCGAGGAACTGACCGTCTCCGTTCATATAACGGTCTGGAGGACGCAATAAATCGTTGCTTTCAACAATCAGGAACTGACAATACTCCTTAAGATTTAAACGGTATGTAATGCTTCGGTGTATTATGATATGATCTCCGGATCTGAAGGGGAGATTGCCATATTCTGATTCGAGTACTCCTGAACCTGAGGAAACGAAAATCATTTCGTCAGCCTGAGCATTACGGTAGAAGAAATCGTCAGATTTGTCAGTCTGGCAGAATGAGATCGACAGGTCACTGTTGAATAACACCGGGGATCTGGAAAGTGTCTGACTTTCAGAATCCGGCAGGGCTGCCAGTCGAAAATGCCTCATACGAAGAGAATCCGCAGGGTTACCTTGCAAACTCACCGGGCGGATTTTCTTGATGTCTATCACTTCGGTGGGTGGATATACACGATATAACAGCGACTGAGGTCCGCTGAATCCATAAGAGCCAACAAGGTGCTCCTGGTAAAATCCTTTGCCATTCTTTTGCTTAAAAACCGTATGTCGTTTATGGGGAATATCCCCCAATGAATGATAATATGGCATTTCTGCCTCCTGTATCCTGAATTATTAATCTCAGAGATCGAGATTGCCCCTGCGCTTTTGTTCGCGTTCAATCGACTCAAAAAGTGCCTTGAAATTTCCCTTGCCAAAACCCCGGCATCCTTTACGCTGAATGATTTCGTAAAACAACGTTGGACGATCTGCCACAGGTTTTGTGAATAACTGGAGGAGATAACCCCTGTCATCTCGGTCAACAAGAATGCCAAGTTTTCTCAGAACATCAATGTCTTCATCAATGGGCGCTACCCTGTCAAGAAGGCTGTCGTAGTACGTATCTGGGATTTCCAAAAACTCAACTCCCTGTTCACTTAACAACGATATTGTATCAACTATGTCTCCAGTCAAAAATGCAACATGCTGAACTCCGGCTCCTCCGTATGATTCAACATATTCCTGTATCTGGCTTTTCGAGCGCCCTTCTGCCGGTTCATTGATCGGAAACTTTATTGTCTCGTTTTGATCAGCCACCACGGTACTGCGCAGGGATGAAAATTCTGTAGAGATGTCTTTATCGTCAAAACTGGCGAATTTGTGAAAACCAAAAACCGACTTATACCAGTTGACCCAATAGTCCATTTTCCGGTCTTCGACATTTCCGACAATATGATCCGGGAAGAGAATACCGGTAGATTTACCTTTGATGGCAAAAGGTTCAAATCCTGGCAAAAATGTACCCGAAAAATTGCCTTTTTCAATGAAACTATGAACAGTATCGCCATAGGTACGGATAGCCGCTGATTTAATCTTTCCATTTTTGTCATTACCGGTAATTTTCGGCTCCCTGACATTCAAAGCGCCCCTCTCAATAGCATTCTTATAAGTTGTATCAGTGTTGTCCACTTCAAAAGCTATATCAAGTACAGAATCACCGTGGAGTTTTAAGAATTCTGAGTGCGGGTGTTCCGGGTTTAGCGGGGTTGATAGAATTATGTGCATATTTCCCTGTCGAAGCAGGTAGGAAGCCATGTCGCGATTGCCGGTCTCAGGACCTGCATAGGCTACCTGGTCAAAGCCAAAGCTGTTTCGGTAATAAAATGATGCCTGTTTGGCGTTACCAACCAGCAACTCAATATGATGAATTGATCGTATGGGTAATGGTGGAGCTTGCATTTATTCCTCTGCTAAGTTGAGTTTTGTTATTAACTTTAAGTTATCTTCAATTCTTCAAAATTTTTGTATTGTTCCAATGCTTCTGGATTAGCCAGGGCATCAAGGTTCATCACGGGCTTTCCATCAAGAATTCTTTTAACGGCTATTTCAGTGATTTTACCGTTTTTTGTCCGTGGGATGTCAGTAACATGTTTGATTATTTCGGGTACATGTCTTGGAGTCGTTTTTTCTTTGATTGCAGCTTTGATATAAACTTCAAGCTCATCGTCAAGCATAAAACCATTTTGCAGGACAAGAAACAAAATGACACGAACATCATCTTTCCAATTTTGACCGACACAAACCCCTTCAATAACCTCATCCATTGCCTCAACAACCCTGTAGATTTCTGCTGTCCCGATCCGTACTCCTCCCGGATTCAGAATAGCATCTGATCTTCCATGAATGATTACGCCACCATGCTCGGTAATCTCTGCATAATCTCCATGATGCCAGATATTTTCATAACGGCTGAAATAGGCTGAATGGTATTTGCTTCGATCAGTGTCATTCCAGAAATAGACAGGCATCGAGGGGAATGGTTTGGTACATACCAGTTCACCCTTAATTCCAGTCACCGGTCGCTTATTTTCATCGAATACCTGAACATCCATTCCGAGACCGCGTACCTGTAATTCTCCACTCCAAACCGGTCCGGTTGGATTTCCGAGCGCAAAGCAGGAGATGATATCTGTTCCTCCTGAGATAGATGACAGGCATACATCATGTTTCACATCCTCGTAAACAAATTCGAACATCTCCGGTGCAAGCGGTGAACCTGTCGAGAGAATTGTTCTTAGAGAAGAAAGATTTACAGTTTTTCTTGGCTTCAATCCGGATTTTTCAACTGTAGAAATAAATTTTGCACTCGTACCAAAAACAGTAATGCCTTCGCTTTCTATTAGGCGGAACAATGTATCAATCCGGGGCCATCCCGGTGATCCTTCATACAGAACTACACTTGCACCAACACCAAGGCTCGATACAAGCCAGTTCCACATCATCCAGCCGCAGGTAGTATAATAAAAAATGCAATCATCTCTTTTCAAATCAGTATGAAGTATCAGCTCCTTCATATGTTGAAGCAACGTGCCACCTGCACCGTGAACAATACTTTTCGGTACGCCTGTAGTACCGGATGAGTACATTATGTACAATGGATGATTAAACGGTAGCTGCTCGAACTGAATTTCATCTTGATAATTATCTTCGAGAATGTCATCCCAGTATGCGATATTTTCTATTTCATCCAATACCGGTTTTTCATTCCCGAACGAAACGATGATTGTCTTTTCAATTGATGGAATACGGGTAACAATTTCTTTGACATTAGGCAATAAATCGAATTGTTTCCCTCCATAGCTGTAACCATCGGTTGTCACTAATATCCTGGGATTAATCTGTCCAAACCTGTCAATGACGCTTCGAGCACCAAAATCTGGTGAGGTTGACGACCAGGCAGCACCGATACTTGTTGCAGCCAACATAGTCACAACCGTTTCACTGATGTTCGGTAAATAACCGGCAATCCTGTCGCCGGGTACAATTCCATACTTACGGAAAGCATGTGACAACCTGGCTACCTGGGAGTACAGATTCGCATATGTCAACGCAGTACGTCTTCCATTTTCATCCACCGAGATAAGAGCAGTTTTCTCGTCCCTGAAACGCAACAAATTCTCCGCGAAATTAAGGCGGGAACCTGGGAACCAGGTAACTTCCTCCATGCTGTCGAAATTTTTTACAATTTCTGTGGGTTCCTTCGAGGCTTTAATCCTTGTGAACTGCCAGACAGCTCTCCAGAATGTACCGGGATCTGAAACAGACCATGAGTGAAGATCAGCATAGGAATCGAACTGAAGATCAAAATTATTGTTCAGAAATCGAGAGAATGTTGTCAAATTTGCTTTCTCGATTCGTTCCCGGGATGGTCGCCATAGTGGTTTTTTCAAAGGAACGTCATTCATCTCGTCTAATCTTATTAGATTGTATGGTTTTCATTTTATTGATTATTAATTGTCTGCTATGTGGTAAATGTCTTACTTCGCTTTAAGTAGCTTCCCAGTTACTTCACCAAAACCGATTCGGTAATCCTCGCCCTGGCACCATCCTGTCATTGATACTTGGTCATTGTCCTGTATGAATTTTCTTGTCACACCATTTGGGAATGATAATGGTTCTGTTCCTTTCCAGGTAAGCTCCAGCATACATCCACGGCTGTTTTTATCCGGGCCGCTAATTGTTCCTGTTGCCAGCATATCACCAGGACGCAAGTTGCATCCGGTTATTGTATGATGAGCCAACTGTTGTGCGATATTCCAGTAAAGGTGACGCATATTCGACCGGGTAATGATCTGTGGAGACTTGATATCATCTCCCTGTATCGTTACTTCAAGATTTATATTGAATGCCCATTCTTTTTCTGTCTTCAGATAATCCAGGGGTTGCGGATCCTGTTTTTCTCCCTCTATCCGAAACTGCTCAAGTGCATCCAAAGTGACCACCCAGGGACTGATTGAAGTGGCAAAATTCTTTGCCAGGAAGGGTCCTAACGGTTGGTATTCCCATTTTTGTATATCCCTGGCGCTCCAATCGTTAACAAGCACCAGCCCGAAAATATGCTCATGAGCATTATCGATATTAACAGGTGTTCCAAGAGGATTGCCGGCTCCAATAATGGCACCCATTTCGAGTTCATAATCAACCATTCTGCTGGCGCCAAAAGATGGATTCTCCAGGCTGTCATCCTTTGTTTGACCCATTGGACGATGTATATCGGTGCCGCTGATTACAATCGAACTGCTTCTCCCGTGATACCCGATTGGCATATGAAGATAGTTTGGCATTAATGCATTCTCGGCGCCTCGGAACATGGTGCCTACATTTTGCGCGTGATATTTTGAGGCATAGAAATCGGTATAATCACCGATATCGACTGGCATACACATTTCTACTGCATCACGCTTAAAAAATGCTTCTTTCCTGAGGGATTCGTTATCACGTAAAATCGGTTCATCGAAACTAAGCAAATTGCTGATCGCTCTGCGGACTTTTGTCCAGACGTCAGATCCGAGCGACATAAATTCATTAAGGGTTGACCTGGAAAAGAGATTCTCACTTTTGAGTGGGATATCACTAAACAAGCCGTTTCGTTCCAGGACCGACAGGTCTAATACATAATCACCTATTGCAACCCCCACACGCTCCCTGGAATCTATAGAAGGTTTAAAAACACCATAAGGTAAATTCTGGATGGGAAAATGTGATTTGGGATCGACATTTATAAATGATTTTGATTTTTTACTGGTACTATTGACCATTATAATATCCTAAATATATAATTATATTAAACCGAGCGCGTCCAGATCAGTTTGAGGCACAGTGAAACTGCAGCTTCCAAAAGAGGCAAAAGCTGCTTCACGCCCTTTAATTATTTGATTGATACTTGCTTCATAATCATGCCATTTGAATGATGTGTCTTTGAAAATAAATGATGTTCCATCCACTTCAGCAAGAATATTGGTAATTTGCTCTTCATCCAAATTTTGAGTGTTTGCTAATATTATTGCAGCAATCAGGTTCAGGAACCCATGCATCATGCAGTTATTTTGTTTATTAAAATGACGAAGAGGATTATGCAACCCGGCTGTAGCTTTCATAGGCACGCTGAAATCCCGGCACATGCTGATAATTGTCCCAACCTGGTAAATTGGTGGAACTTCATCGACTGTTTCACCACCAAACCTAATTTTTAGACCGACCTTATTAAAATTATTCAATCGTGTTTTAAGCCTGAGAGATTCATTGAATTCTGCAATAGCAGGGATTAGTATATCTGCGGAGTCAATCCATAAATCGTTCAAGGTTAACTCATAAAAGACATTTACAGGCTTAGAAAAGGTGCCCGTTAATAATCCATCAACTGTCGAGAGTAATTGAAGAATTGATTTTTGGTCACTGCTCTCTAAAATAAATGGGGGGAAGTTGGTTTCGAACATGTCTATTGCAAATGAATTGCTCTCCTTACTTAAAAGGAAGCTGTTTGTAAATGTCATTGCTTTACGTTGATTGGCAAGAAACTCAGGTTTATTATCGCTGCGATGCGCAAGAACAGATAGAGGAACTGGCACTTCGGTTTTTCCGGATTTCCCGGCAAAATTTGCAAGCTCTCTTAACTTGGGGGCAGGGCAAATGAAATGTGACAGCAACCAGGAATCTTTGCCTTCCCGGTATTCAAGAAATTTGCTCCACGCCGTTTCCATATCATGGCTGGCAGGCGGAAATAGACCAGCATAATCAATCGTTTTTTCAAGTAATTTTCGTGAAGACTTCATCGTCAACCCCAAATGTTAGGCGTTCCTATCGCTAGTCAATTTAACGTCGGTCGTTTATAAACGCAAGGCATATATTTGAGAGAGAGTTCGATGGATTACTTAGAATATAAGTAAGATACAAAATTTTGATAGCAGGAGCTGGACGCTTGGATTTTTGCTCAAACAGGTCGTTACGGAAGCCATGCTTCAGCTTTCCCCATGCGAATTCATGTTTAGCATTTAAGAAAGAGTAGCTTTCGCATTCCAAAATTAGTTCTCAAATCATTTGAATCGAAGTACTAATTACTGATTCATTAATATCTTAATAATCTAAGTCTCCTTTCAGCATCGTTATTTTTTGAACTAATAATCTGCAAGCAATTTCCTGTAAAAACTAAGAGTTGATCAGCCAGCAAAGAAAGAACAAACCGCAGAGAACACAAAGTATGCACTAAGGTCACAAAGACAATCTCCGTGCTCTTTGCGAATTCTTTGAGTACTTTGTGGTTTTTCTTTTCAGCGTTAAAGAATCAGAGATCATTCAGGTAGATGCTTTATATTAACGAGGCAAAACTTTCAAGAAATAGATAAGAAAGAAAAAGCTGAAGCAAGCTTCAGCTTTTAAAATAATATTTTGAAGTTACATCTTCGATCTCTGATCAAAGATGTTTTTTCTTCAAACGTTATCTATTTATTGAATGTACAGGATGCACCGAACACATAGAAATTGTTTTTTACTTCAAGGTCCTTGTTAACAGGATTTCCCTGGTAATCAAACCCTTCATATTCATATTCGTAATTCATCCATCCATAATCGAAGAAAATATCTAGTTTGAACTGATCTGAGCCAAATCCTGCTCCCACAGTAAATCCGCTCTTTTTTAAGGGATCCTCATCGAGTAAATCTCCATTAGTTGCAGCAACACTCTCAGAATAATATCCGACACGGAATTTTGACGGTTGCCCGAATTCTGCGCCCAGCCTGATTGCGCTACCATTATCGATCTCCGCGTTTTCCTCGTCGTACTCTAGATCCTTCCATGATCGTGTCTGGTACTCTCCAACGATAAGTGTATTCTCATCTAATTGATAAGCAGCAGAAAAACCGGTAGTGGATGGAATCGTGATATCAATGTCACTGCCTTCATCGGAAGATGATGAATCAGCATCTTTGTAAGAGTATTCCAGATTGCTTACTTCCATTTCAAACCTATTGCGATACATGAACCCGACAGTAAACTGTTCGTTCACGATTGCTATGCCCCCAAGGTTAATGAATGTGGTTGAAAAATCAGCACTATATTCTTCCTCATAATCAAAATCTACTCCATCGCTAGTGCGAGATTCAACTTCCAGCACTTCCAAATATTTACTCATAATAGATTTATTAAATGAAAGCCCGAGGCTGTATTTCTCAGAAAAATGCACTCCGCCACCAACCGATATCACATTTATGCCGCCATTTATATCTTGATTAATTTCAATTTCAATGTCATCCCTGTCTATCTCAGCCAGGTAATTTGTTCCTAAATCGTTAATTGTGTTAAATCCAGCACCTAATCCGAGTAATATGTCGCTGCCGCTGAGTGCATAAGGCATTGCGATGGATAAATGAGTTAGTTTAGGATGCAATTTGTACTTTTCATCTACAGAAAAACCGGTAACCCAATCATTGTATTCATCTTCAGTTTTCCCCATCCACCCTCGACCACCAAGCTGAAAAGTTCTGTTCTGAATTAGAGCGAGGTGTGCGGGATTACTGAAAACAGAATTGCTGCTGTACGACGACAGTATCTCCGTTTTTCCCATAGAATACGCACGAGCATCATTGACATTTGGATCAATCATCTTGTACGACAATTGTGCAAACAAGCACACCGGAACTATGACAAGAACTACAACTGTGATAAATCTCATTCTAACTTCCTCCCTGAAAAAAGTTTGCGAAATTAAATCAAGAAATATTTGTTCCTTGGATTAATCAAGCCGAAATGTAACCAATGCAGTGCTTGGAAACAAGTTTCAAAACAAAGTAAAGCAGAATTATTTAGGGTCTCCTGAATAAATCAATTACCCTTATAAGGGGAGAGATTGAGCGTTGTTTTTCCTATCTTTTGTGCAAGGATACTGATTAAAACAGTCCAAAACCTTTGCACTTCAGGATGGGAA
>JAVCCM010000179.1 GCA_030765455.1 Candidatus Electryonea clarkiae
GTATCTTGATGAATTCGAATTCCGTTTCAACAGACGCTGGAACCTATTCAATATTTTCGATAAACTCTTGACACGTTGTGTTCAAAGATCGACTATTACTTTAGCTGAGCAAATGACATAACCGGATAGAATTATTTTAAATTCTACGCTTAAATTCATTGACAAATAGATTATATATTGTTATTATAATATGGGTTTATATTTTTGTGGACAATATGTAATAAGCATAAAACCTGTGTAAGTATTAATACTGTAATGAATATATTAAATATGTCGCGCTTGAAGTCTATCTGGTTCAGCAGAACTTAGGTATTTAAAAAGTCGTTTTGTTGATCTGGATAGGTGATTGATTTCTCCCGGAGATGGAATGACTTTGCGACTTAAAATATTATCTTTATTATCATGTCATAGTAAGGTCTTCTTCCCATTCCTTGCATCCTTCATCTCAAAGTATAATGTTTCCTCAACTAATACTCCTTCTAAAGTCAACTTCTATGTCAATCCTGTGATGCTAAGAATTTTCTGTTTAGATGGCGTTTTTGTTTTTCCGATTACTGCCTTAGCAGGATTGACAGCAACTGCACCGATTAAAAGCAACGGAGCCGGGGCAGAATAAATGAGAACAATTATTCCTAAAATATTATTATCTGTAATAATCGTTTTTGTATCTACCTCTTACTGTTTCAGCCAGGTAACCTTCCTCGAGCATACAATTGCAAATAATTTTGACGGAGCCCGTGATGTATTTGTGATCGACATGGATGGCGATGATGATATGGATGTCCTGGCGGCAGGTGACGCTGGAGGCATATTGTCCTGGTTTGAAAATGATGGTGAAGAAGATTTTGAAGAGCATGAGATTGTCGACCATTTTAGTGGCGCTTATTCTGTTCATGCTGTTGACGTAGATGGTGACGGTGACATTGATGTCCTCGGCGCCGCTTATATAATTGGTACCATAGCGTGGTTTGAAAATGACGGCGATATGGATTTCACTCAACATAATTTAATTACGAACTTTAATGTTGCCTGTACCGTTTACGGTGTGGACCTTGATGGTGACGATGACATTGATATCGTTAGTTCCGGACGTTCAGCCAGTCTTATCAAGTGGTTTGAGAATGACGGAGATGAGGATTTCACTGAACATAATCTTGCGCAGGTAAATGATCCCTGGAATATATACGTTGCAGATGTAAATCAAGATGATTCTCCGGACGTGCTCTCAATAGACTACGGTGCTGATGAGACTCTCTGGTTTGAAAATGATGGCGAAGCGGATTTTGATGAACACGTTATAGAGGACGATATAGATGGTCCTCGCTGGGTTTCCGCTGCTGATATTGATCTTGACGGTGACATCGATATTATTGGAGCAGGACGTTCCGTTGACCTGGTAACCTGGTGGGAAAACGATGGCAATGAAGGTTTTACCGCACATACCATAGATGATGAATTCGATGCGCCCAATTGTGTTTTTGCTGCCGATGTGGACCATGACGGTGACATCGATGTATTCGCGTCGGCATATCAGGACAATGATATTAAATGGTGGGAAAACGATGGGGATGAGGGCTTTACCGATCACGCCATAACTTTGAATTTTAGCGGGGCGTGTAATGTTTATTCGGCTGATATCGACAGCGATGACGATATGGATGTATTTGGCTGCGCAAATACTGCCGACGATATTACCTGGTGGGAGAGCACACTCGATCCAAATGCAAATCCATATCCCAGTTCTGTAACGATCCACAGCAGAATCGAACTGGAGGGTAATGAAGAGCTGATTGATGATGGAAATATTGCCGGATTGCACCTGAACGCCACGAATGGATATGATGAAAATATCGACTTGATAGAGCCGAATCATCCTGACGAAACATATCTCAGTACTTATTTCCCGCATCCTGAATGGAATGAACTTATCGGTGATGAATTCAGATTGGATATCAGGAATGCAAATGATGAATTAACCGATAATCTTAAAACTTACCGGTTCATTGTTGAAACAGACCAGACCGGTGAACAGGTTGACCTGACTTTTACAATTGGTGTCGGTTATTCAAACACATTGGGAGCGGTATTATATGATGTAGATGATGATTCATATCAAAGCCTGCGTGATGATTCAACATACAGTTTTGAGGCGGTTAATCTCCCCCGTGAGTTTGACCTGGTTCTTGGTGATGCACTCAGTCCTGAATTGTCAATTGAATATCCTGCCTTGAACCAGGAGTTGAACACTAACATAGAGCATGAGCTTGCATGGAACATTACTGATATTTCACCCATCAGAAACGTTGCAGTTTATTATTCACTTCAGGGTGAAAATTATACATTAATTGATAATTTTAATGGTAATCCCGGCAGTCTTATTTGGGATCCTCCGGACGAATTATCGCATGATTGCAGACTGATGATAAAAACATTTGATTGGGCTGGGAATGCCACCGTTGCCATACAACCTTTCATTCTAAATCCTGCCAATCAACCACCTGGAGAATTCAGCCTGATCAGCCCTATTAACGGCAGTGTTTGCAGTACAGGTGATACAACATTTACCTGGCAATCTACAACCGATCCGGAGGGATTGCCGGTTATCTATGAATTTCATAAAACGACTGATCCCCTGTTTGGGAATAACCATGAAATACTCGCCACAGCAGATACATTTATTACAATAAGTAACATGCCTGACGATGAAAGATTCTGGTGGAAAGTTCGGGCGATAGACCACCCCGGACAGCGTACCTGGTCGAATGAATTCTGGTCGTTTGATATTAATATCCCTCAACCACCTCAAGGTCCGGAATTAGGATGGATAAAACATTTGCTGAGCGATGAATTCGAAAGCGCTGAACATGTTTATGCTGTCGATCTGGACGGTGACTATGATATTGATGTCATTGGATTAGCACGAGGGTCACAACCGGATTATGAAAATTCAGCCGTCACATGGTGGGAAAACGATGGAGTGGAAACTTTCACAGAACATATTCTAAGAGAAGATTTTGGAGTTGGCACTTTCGTAACTGTAGCGGATGCTGATAACGATGGAGATGTTGATATTTTTTATGCCAGTTATGATGCACTTGTCTGGTTAGAAAATGATGGAAACCAAATTTTTACCGATCACGAATTTGATGAATACAACAGTGTGGTGTGTATTGATCCTGAAGATTTAGACAGAGATGGAGACATCGATTTACTCTTTTGTGCGTACGATGATGAATTGATCTGGATGGAAAATGATGGGGATCAGAATTATACCGAAAATGTTATCGATAACGATCCAGGGGAATGCCAATGGGTTGTCGTGGTTGATCTTGATAATGACAATGATATTGATGTATTGGTAACGAGGTTTGATCAGGGTGAAGATGGAATTACATGGTATGAAAACACGGGAAATGAGGAGTTCACTACACACTCTTTTGCAGAACACCTTCAACCATCATGTATTTATGCTTTGGACTTGGATATAGATGGTGATATTGATATTGTTGCATCTGATATATCAACCGAAATCGTATGGGTCGAAAATGACGGGAACGAGGAGTTTACTGAAAATTATATAGATAGAGATTTTCGTGTTGCATGGAGCGTATTCCCGTCTGATGTAGATAATGATGGTAATATCGACGTTTTAGGTGCCTCCGTTCTTGATGATCAAATTAATTGGTGGGGGCATGATGGTGATGAAAACTTTACTGAGCATATAATCACTGACAATTTTGATGGTGCAACTTCTGTCTTTGCAGAGGATGTTGATTCTGATAGTGACATTGATATTCTTGGTGCAGCGCAAAGAGCCGATGAAATAGCCTGGTGGGAACAGATTTATCCCTTCAGCCTGATTGAGCCGGACAGTGGAGCAATAGTTGAAGATGAAACTGCAACACTTTCCTGGCAATCATGCACCGATCCTGATCCGGACGATATTATTACTTATGAGATCTTCTGGGCGACTGATTCTGAATTCAGTGAAAACCTTGATTCCTCTTCCACTGCCGATACTACAACTGAAATCATCGGTCTCATGGACGGCGCGACCTACTGGTGGACTGTCCATGCGCAGGACACTAATACAGAAGGTCTCTGGGCTGCCGACACCTCTTCATTTACAATAGATCTCCCGGAAGCGCCGGAATCTTTCAGTCTGCTTAGTCCTGAAGATGGAAGCACTATTGCACGTGATTTCACCTGGCTCACCTGGGAAGAAACCACCCAACCGGACGAAGGCGATTCGATCCTGTTCTACTCAGTCTGGTGGGCTACTGACGAAGATTTCACAGAAAACCTCGATTCAACGCGTGTAGCTGGAACTACTTTCCTTCTCGAATACCTCAAAGATGATCAAACCTACTGGTGGAAAGTACGGGCACAGGATTCAAATACCGATGGTACCTGGTCGGATGAGACATTTTCATTCAATATAGAAATCCCCCATTTACCTCGTGGTCCTGCAATGGTATTCATCAAACATTCGATTGCTGCTGATTTTGGTGAATTCATGGATGCCTATGCCATTGATATGGACGATGACGGTGATATCGACGTACTTGGTGTCACAGGGAATGATGATGATATCGCATGGTGGGAAAACGATGGGAATCAAAATTTTACAGTGCATACGATTGACGATGAATTTGAAGTTGCATATGATGTATATGCAATCGATATGGATATCGATGGCGACATGGATGTAATTGGTGCAGGGAGAGATGAAGATGAGATTGTCTGGTGGGAGAACGATGGGAATCAAAACTTCACTGCACATACGATAGATGATGATGAGAACACCAGTGGATACTCAATTTATGCGATCGATATGGATGAAGACGGAGATATAGATGTATTAGGGGCAACGAATGCATCTGATGATATTTTCTGGTGGGAAAATGATGGGAATCAAAATTTTACAGCACATATGATTGTTGAAGATTTCACGCTTTCATACGATGTATTCGCAATAGATGTCGATAGCGATAACGATATGGATGTATTGGGTACATCATTGCAGCTTGACGAGTTGAGGTGGTGGGAGAATGACGGTACTGAGGAATTTACTGAGCATTCAATAGATGATCAATTGAATGGTGCCTGGGGTATTTATGCGATAGATATGGATGAAGATGGTGATATTGATTTACTCAGCGCAGCACGCTATGATGATGATGTTTCCTGGTGGGAAAACGACGGAGATGAGGAATTCACAGAACATATTATTGATGAAAATTTTGATGGTGCTCATTCAGTTTATGCAGTGGATTTAGATGCAGACAGCGACATTGATGTTCTTTGTACAGCTTTTGATAATGACGAAATAGCGTGGTGGGAAAATGATGGTGATGAGGAATTTACTTATCATCAAATTGTAAACGAATTTGAGGCTGCAAGTTCAGTATTTGCAAAAGATATTGATTCAGATGGCGATTCCGATGTGCTCGGTACTACCCGGGATGATGAGGAAATCGCCTGGTGGTCGCAGGATTATCCGTTCAGTTTGACCAGACCGGCTAATGGCTCCATTGTTGAAGACAGTGTTGTTACACTGGCATGGGAGGAATGTTCTGATCCCGATCCGGATGATGTTTTGACTTACGAGATTTTCTGGGCGACTGACAGCTTACTCAGTGAGAACCTGGATTCTGTTTCTACTGCCGACACAACGTTTGGGTTGAGCGACCTCGTTGAAGGCACAACCTACTGGTGGACAAACCACGCACAGGATACCAACACCGAGGGTCTCTGGGCTGCCGACACCTTCTCCTTCACATTCGATTTATCCGATTCACCTGGAAATTTCAGCCTGATAAGTCCCGGAGACGGCACAACTATTGACCGAGACTACCTAAAACTCCAATGGGAATCGACAACCGATCCTGATTTTGAAGATGAAATAATATATGTGCTGTGGTGGGCAACCGACGAAGATTTTACAGAGAACCTCGATTCAATCCGAACAGTTGGAACAATATACCATCTCGAAAACCTTGATGATGATCAAAACTATTGGTGGAAGGTTCGTGCCCAGGATAGAAATACGGTCGGAATCTGGTCAGATGAAACATGGACATTTGATGTTGTATTACCTCAACCACCAAGAGGTCCTTCAATGGTATTCGCAGACTATGTCATAAGAGACGAGTTCAGATGGCCCCGGTCAGTTTTCGCAATAGATATGGATGACGACAGAGATATTGATGTGTTAGGGATTTCATATTTTGGAGCCCGAATTGATTGGTGTGAAAATGACGGAAACCAGAACTTCACGGAACATAGAATCGGAGGCGCGATAACGTACGGAGAATCAGTTTATGCAATTGATCTGGATAGCGATGGAGATATCGATGTGTTAGGATGTCGTTTACACACTGGATATATAAAATGGTGCGAGAATGATGGGAATCAAAATTTTACAGATCATTTAATCGATGACGACTTTGATGGCGCTAGATCAGTTTTCGCGTCAGACCTTGATAATGATGGAGATATTGATGTTTTGGGTGCAGGCTATGATGTAGAAGAATTCGCATGGTGGGAAAATGATGGAAATCAAAACTTTGAAAAGCACACTCTCGGAAACGATTTCGATGGGGCTTCAACAATATACGCAGAGGATGTAGATGATGATGGAGATACCGATATATTAGGGGCGACTCATGGAAATGATTGTATCACATGGTGGGAAAATGATGGAAACCAAGACTTTACGGAACACACAATCACGGATGAATTCGACGGTGCAATATCTGTTTATGCAATAGACCTTGACAGCGACGATGACATTGATATAGTGGGAGCAGCAAACAATGACAATGATATTGCTTGGTGGGAAAACGATGGGGAACAGGACTTTACAGAACATATAATTCAAGATGATTTTACGGGAGTACACGCCATTTACGCAATTGATTTTGACGGCGATGATGATATTGATGTACTCGGAACGGCAGAGGAGGCTGATGATGTCACCTGGTGGGAAAATGACGGGAATCAAAATTTCACCAGGCACAATATAGATGAAAATTTCGATTTCGCTTGGTCTGTTTATGCAAAGGATGTTGACAGTGACGGTGATATCGATGTGCTTGGGACAGCTTTGGGTGATAATAATAATAACATCACCTGGTGGTCGCAAGATTATCCGTTCAGTTTAACAGGACTTGACAGCGGTTCAATAGTCCCTGGTGCAACTGCTATACTCTCCTGGCAATCCTGCACCGATCCTGATCCTGATGATGTTGTTACTTATGAAATATTCTGGGCGACAGATGAGGAATTAACCGAAAACCTTGATTCCGTTTCCACTGCTGACTCCACTTATGAACTCACCGGACTCGAGGACGGCACACAACTGTGGTGGACGGTTCATGCGCAGGATACCAACACCGAAGGTCTATGGGCTGCTGACACGTTTTCGTTTACAGTAGATTACCCTGATCCACCGGGAGACTTCAGCCTGTTGAGCCCTGAGGACGGCAGCTCAATCCCCCGCGATTTTACCACACTTACCTGGGAAGAATCCCTTGAACCCGACGAAGGCGATTCGATCCTGTTCTACACCGTCTATTGGGCAACCGATGAGAACTTCACCGCAAACATGGATTCCATACGTGTCGCCGGGACTATTTATCACCTTGAGTACCTGCGAGATGACCAGACCTACTGGTGGAAAGTGCGTGCACAGGATACCAATTCCGAAGGAACCTGGTCGGAAGAAACATGGTCGTTCGACGTTTATATTCCCGAACCTCCCCGGGGACCAACTCTGATATTCACAGATCACACAATAGTAGATGATTTCGATGGGGCTAGTTCGGCTTATGCGACAGACGTTGATGGTGACGGTGATATTGATGTGCTGGGAACGGCTTGGTTAGCCGGTGATATCACTTGGTGGGAGAATGATGGAAACGAGAATTTCACAGAACACACAATTGAGGGAGATGCCAATCTCCCCAATCGCGTTTATGCAACTGACGTCGATGGGGACGGCGATGTTGATGTCTTGGGGACGGCTTGGAATACTGATGCCATCACTTGGTGGGAAAACGATGGGGATGAAAATTTCACTGAACACACAATTGATGGAGATTTCGATGGCGCCACTTCCGTTTATGCAACAGACGTAGATGGCGACGGCGATGTTGATGTCCTTGGAGCTGCTTGGCATGCTAATGACATCATCTGGTGGGAGA
This sequence comes from Candidatus Electryonea clarkiae, assembly GCA_030765455.1. GTDB lineage: Bacteria > Electryoneota > Electryoneia > Electryoneales > Electryoneaceae > Electryonea > Electryonea clarkiae. Next base: position 8,208 of record JAVCCM010000179.1, read on the forward strand.
ATGATGGCAGTGAAAATTTCACAGAACACACAATCGATGGAGATTTCAATGGTGCCAGAACGGTTTATGCAACAGACGTAGATGGCGACGGAGATGTTGATATACTTGGAGCGGCTGGTCAAGGCGATTGCATTACCTGGTGGGAGAATGACGGGGACGAGAATTTCACAGAACACACAATCGAAGGAGATTTTGATAACGCTTGGTCGGTTTATGCCACAGACGTAGATGGAGACGGTGATATTGATGTGCTGGGAGCGGCTGAAGATGCTGATGATATCACATGGTGGGAAAATGATGGGAACGAGAATTTCACCGAACACACAATTAATGGGGATTTCGATCGCGCTCGAAGCGTTTATACAATAGACGTAGATGGGGACGGTGATATTGATGTCCTGGGAGCAGCTCGGGGGCCCGATGACATCACCTGGTGGGAGAATGACGGAAACGAGAATTTCACAGAATACACAATCGATGGAGATTTCAATGACGCTAATTCCGTTTATGCAACAGACATAGATGGTGACGGTGATATTGATGTTCTGGGAGCTGCTTTCGGTGACGATGAGATCGCCTGGTGGTCGCAGGATTATCCATTCAGCTTGACCGAACCGGATAGTGGCTCTGTAATCGAAGCGTCAACTACTCCTATTTCATGGCAATCCTGCATCGATCCCGATCCTGATGACGAAATAACCTATGAAATATTTTGGGCGACAAATGCGGAATTCAGCGAAAACCTTGATTCTGTATTAACCGCAGACAGCACTTTTGAACTCACCGGACTTGCGGATACCACCACCTTCTGGTGGACGATTCATGCCCAGGACACCAACACAGACGGTTTATGGGCTGCCGATACCTTCTCATTTACAACCCAGATTCCAAGTCCACCGGAGAATTTCAGCCTGCTCAGCCCTGAAAACGGCAGTACAACAACCTCATTCGATACGATTCTCACTTGGGAAACAAGCACGGAAAACGATTTATTGGATTCGGTGATATATTATTCTCTATGGTGGGCTACGGATGCCAATTTCACAGAGAATCTTGATTCGATCCGTATCGCGGGAACTACCTACTTCCTGAATGATTTGCCTGATAACAGTACATATTACTGGAAAGTCCGCGCCCAGGATACAAACACTGCCGGGACCTGGTCGGACGAAACATTCTCATTCGAGGTAATTATTCCGCAAGTTCCGCGTGGACCGACACTTGTCTGGAAGGATTATTTAATTGTTGAAAATGTTAATAACCCTAGTGATGTTTTTGCCGCGGATATCGACAGTGACGGCGATAATGACATACTCCATGTGGACGTCAGGGAAAATGAGATAGCCTGGTGGGAGAATGATGGGGATCAAGAGTTTACCAGGCAATTAATAACAAATGTATTCGAGGATACACGTGTTGTATTTGCCTATGATCTTGATTGTGATGGTGACATGGATATTCTCGGTGCATCAAGTGGTGATACAGTAATTTCCTGGTTTGAAAACGATGGAGATCAAACCTTTACCGAACACCATATCACAGAAGATATTGGGATACCTCGTGATTTTTATCCCGTTGATTTGGATGGAGATGGTGATGTCGATCTGCTTGCTGCGTCAGCAGCTGAAGACACAGATATCACATGGATTGAGAACGATGGTCATCAAAATTTCACAATAAATGTAGTAGAAGAAGATTTCTTTTTTGCCAGAAGTATTCATCCTGATGATTTCGACGATGATGGTGATATTGATATCCTCGGAAGTCATGGAGGGGGGGGGCTTGAAATAGTGCTCTGGGAGAATAATGGGGAGGAAACCTTTACTGAGCACATTTTTGATTTAGAGATAAATGCAGATCCTAATTCATTGTTTTCAGCCGATCTGGATGGAGATGGAGATCAGGATTTCATAAGCGCTCATCGAGAGGCGACCTCAATATTATGGTGGGAAAACGAAGGTGAAATGGAGTTCGAGGAACACACGGTAATCGAAGAATTTGACGGTGCTGCTTCTGTGTATTCTGTTGATATTGATGGTGATGGGGACTTTGACGTACTTGGTGCGGCATCAGTTGATGATGAAATAGCCTGGTTTGAAAATGATGGAGAGGCTGATCCTGAATTTACAATGCATACTATTGAATCTGATTTCGACAATGCATGGGTAGTATTTGCCAAGGATATCGACTCTGATGGAGATTATGACGTTTTGGGAGGAGCTTTAGGCGATGATGAAATTAAGTGGTGGGAAAACTCCTATCCATTTACTCTTCTTTCGCCAGAAACAGGAACTGAAATTAACAATATTAATGTGACTATCTCCTGGGAAGAATGCACCGATCCCGACCCTGATGACGAAATCACATACGAGATTTTCTGGGCAACTGATGAGGAGCTGACAGAGAACCTCGATTCAGTGATTGTTACGGATGCGAGTTATGAACTGACAGATTTAGTTGACGATCAATCCTACTGGTGGACTGTCCATGCGCAGGATACTAACACCGAAGGTCTCTGGGCGGCGGATACATTCTCATTCACTATATATAACCCCGAACCACCCGAAAGCTTCAGCCTGCTCAGCCCTAACGACGGTGGCACGATTTCACGTGATTTCACCACACTCACCTGGGAAGAAACGACAGAACCGGACGAGGGCGACTCGGTAATATTCTACTCTCTCTGGTGGTCAACCGATCCTGATTTCTCGGAGAATGTGGATTCAATTCGGACAGTCGGAACAACTTATCACCTGGATTTTCTCCAAGATGATCAGACCTTCTGGTGGAAAGTCCGCGCACAGGATATTAACACCGAAGGAACCTGGTCGGAAGAGACCTGGTCTTTTACTATTGAAATCCCCCAATCTCCACGTGGTCAGACATTACAATTTGTAGAACATGTGATCTCTGATAATTTCAATGTTGCGCAAGGAGTTAATGCCGCAGATATAGATGGAGATGATGACATAGATATAATAGGTGCGAATGATGGCAGTATATACTGGTGGGAAAATGATGGTAATCAAGATTTTGATGGGCATGAAATAGAATTTGATTACTTTACAGGCAATGATATTTCAGCCTTAGATATCGATAGCGATGGAGATATTGATATAACAAGTGCATCGTACTGGGGACCAAACAACGATCCTTACGGAGTTTACTGGTGGGAGAATGACGGTGATCAGGATTTCACTGAGCATTCAATTGCTCAAGATTTTGAGGTTTATTTATCAACCTGTACAGCCGACTTAGATAATGATGGTGATATCGATATTATTGTCGGATCAAACGGAAATAATAGAGCTGATGATATCGCCTGGTGGGAAAATGATGGCAACCAGACTTTTGCTGAACATACAATAGAAGATGATATGGAGTCAGCTAAGGGTGTAGCAGCTATCGACCTTGATGATGATGGTGATATTGATGTAATTGGTTGTGATTTTAATGATGATGAGATTGCATGGTGGGAGAATGACGGTAACCAGGATTTCGAAGAACATCTAATTGACGATAATTACAGAAGTTTAATTAGTGCCTATATATTTGATTTAGACAATGATAACGATCTTGATATTGTCTGCGGTTCATCTTCGTCAGATTTAGTCACCTGGTGGGAAAATAACGGCAATCAACAGTTTACCGAACATACAGTTGCAGAAAATTTTGATGATCCAAGGGAAATAGTTGCTGTAGATATAGATAATGATGGAGATGGAGATATTGTTGGTGCTTCATACAGAGATCATCAGGTTGCTCTATGGCTAAATGACGGTAACCAGGATTTTACTGAATACATGATCCGTGATGATTTTACCAATGCGACTGATGTATATGTAAGAGATGTTGATAATGATGGTGATCTTGATGTCCTCGGCACATGTGAAAGTGAGGGGCTTATCTGGTGGTCGCAGGAATATACTTTTAATCTTCTGAGTCCACCTGACACCTCAATATTAGATACCACCGTGACAACTTTAACCTGGGAATCATGCACCGATCCTGATCCTGATGATGAAATTACTTATGAAGTTTTCTGGGCAACAAATGCGGAATTAACAGCAAACCTGGATTCTGTAACCACCGCCGATACTACTTATGAACTCACCGGTCTCGAAGATGATTCTACCTACTGGTGGACTGTACATGCGCAGGACACTAATACAGAAGGTCTCTGGTCAATTGATACTTCCTCTTTCTTTATAGGTATCCCCGAACCACCCGAAAATTTCAGCCTGCTCAGCCCGGAAGACGGCAGTACTGTTTCGCGTGATTTCACCACTCTCAGCTGGGAAGAAGCTACAGAGCCTGATGAGCGTGACTCAGTCCGTTTCTACTCCGTCTGGTGGTCAACCGATCCTGATTTCTCAGAAGACGTCGATTCAATCCGTGTCGCTGGAACAGTTTACCATCTTGAAAACCTCGATGATGACCAAACCTACTGGTGGAAAGTCCGTGCCCAGGACACAAATTCCGACGGGACATGGTCTGATGAAGCCTGGTCGTTTGATGTGTACATCCCGCAATCGCCCCAAGGTCCGGAATTAGGTTGGATAAAGTATCGTGTTGGTATTTTAAATGACGCCCATTTCGTTTATGCAACAGACATAAATGGTGACGGTGATATTGATGTTCTGGGAACAGCTTTTCTTGACGATGACATCGCCTGGTGGGAGAATGATGGAAACGAGGATTTCACTCGACACACAATCGGGGAAGATTACAATGGCGCTTATTCCATTTATGCAATAGATGTTGATGGAGATGGTGATATTGATGTGCTGGGAGTCGCTGTTGTTGACCATGAAATAACATGGTGGGAAAATGATGGTGATGAGAATTTCATGCAACACACAATCGATGGAGATTTCCGTGGCGCACGTTCCGTTTACGCAATAGATGTTGATGGTGACGGAGATATTGATGTTCTGGGAGCAGCTGTGACGGAGAATGACATCACCTGGTGGGAGAATGATGGAAATGAGAATTTCACAGGACACACAATCGATGGAGAGTTCGATGGGGCGCGTTTCGTTTTTGCAATAGACGTAGATGGGGATGGTGATATTGATGTCCTGGGAGTTGCTGCGAATGCTGATGACATCACCTGGTGGGAGAATGACGGCAGTGAGAATTTCACTGCACACGCAATTGATGGAGATTTCGGTGGCGCTCATTCCGTTTATGCAACTGACGTAAATGGTGACGGTGATATCGATGTGCTGGGCACGGCTCATACAGCCGATGACATCACCTGGTGGGAGAATGACGGCAGTGAAAATTTTACCGAACACACAATTGATGGAGATTTCGATTATGCATGTGCGATTTATGCAACGGACATTGATAGTGACGGGGATATTGATGTTCTGGGAGCTGCTACTCGTGCAGATGATGTCACCTGGTGGGAGAATGACGGAAACGAGAATTTCACCGAACACACAATCGATGGAGATTTCGATGGCGTTGAATCAGTATATGCCACAGACGTAGATGGGAACGGAAATATTGATATTCTTGGCGCTGCGCTGGGAGATGATGAAATTGCCTGGTGGTCACAGGATTATCCTTTCAGCCTACTGAGTCCCTCAGACAGCGCGAGATTTGATACGACTGATGTGACACTGACCTGGGAATCATGCACTGATCCTGATCCTGATGATGAAATAGTTTATGAACTTTTCTGGGCAAATAATGAAGAGCTGACTGAAAACCTCGATTCCGCGACTGTCGTCGATACCACTTTCGAACTCACCGAGTTGATAAATCATGATACTTACTGGTGGACTGTGCATGCCCAGGATACTAATACTGAAGGATTATGGTCGAAAGATACCTCCGAATTTACGATCACCATTAACGACCCACCCGGAGCATTCAGCCTTGTCAGCCCCGACAGCGGCGGGCTGATTGATGACGATACGGTGACTGTAAGCTGGACGGAATCAATCGATCCGGATATTGTCGATACCGTAAGTTATAATATCCACTGGTCAACCGATCCTGAATTCGGCGAGTACTTCAGCGGTACTGCTGACGGTACATTCTTCACCATAACCGGGCTGGAGGATCTCCTGGCGGGTGAAGTGAACGAAGGTGAGGAAGACGAACCGGACGGAAACCTTCAACTCGAAATACCAGGCGAAGGCGGTATTGTCTTAATTCGAGGTGGAACGGGCAATGACGATAATGTTGAATTGAGGGATGCGACCCGACCGGGGCAAAACCCCGGGACTCCCGATAATTTATCAGACACAAAAATAGCCGAAAAGAAACAAGGCATTCTTCTTCCCGATTCGTCAAGATCACCTCCCGGAAATACTCGTCTAATCAGGAAAACTTCCAATCCTCAGCGATCTGGCGAGGAAACGCCAGGAGGTTTAAACGGTAGTCTGAATGACAACGGTTTGCTGTCTCCAGGCAGATCTCGAGGATATATCTCACCGAGAAACAGGGGAAATCAGCCCGGCGGCGGTGAACTCGATGAGCTTCCAGATGACGAGACTATTTTCTGGCGGGTGATAGCGTCCGACAACTATGGACTTGAGACTTGGTCTGAGCAGGGTGAATCAGGCTGGTCATTCAGCATAGATATTTCCGATTCTCCGGAAGAATTCAATCTTGTCAGCCCTGCAAGAGGAGATACAGCCTGGTCACTCGATACAACTTTTACCTGGGATGAGACAACCGATCCCGATCCCTATGATACTCCCCATTATGATGTCTGGCTGTCGTTGTCGGAGGATATGGAAAATGCTGTCCTGGTAGTTGACAGCACTGAACAGGCAACCATTGAAATTGTCGGTTTAGAAGATGACAGCGAATACTTCTGGACTGTACGCGCCACCGACAGCAATACTGGGGGCAGGTGGGCGTCCGATACCCTGTCATTCCATACTTACTCACCCGAACCGCCCGAAGAATTTAATCTTACCAGCCCAGTCAATAACGATACGGTCTGGAGCTCAGATACGACATTAAGCTGGGAAGCCGCCACCGATCCCGATCCCGGTGACGAGATCACATATTTGGTCTATTGGGCAACCGATGAAACATTTACCGATAACCTTGACTCTGTAGAAACAACTGAAACAAGTGTGGACATCGAGAACTTGCTGGACGATGAGGTCTATTGGTGGAAAGTTAAGGCGCTGGATTTGTATTCACTCCAAACCTGGTCATCCGATACTTATATATTCAACACCTATATCCCCGATTCACCCGGTGAATTCAGCCTTGTAACCCCTGAAGACAGCGCAGAGGTCGAGGAAGATACGGTACTGGTACAATGGACAGAATCAATTGATGATGATCCCGGCGACTTGATTACCTATCAGGTGGAATGGTCCCTGGATGAGGACTTTGAAAACTCATATACCGACAATACTGTCGATACCACATATTTCATTGCTGATCTTGAGCAGTTCTTTACGATGCTGGGCGATGGAGGAAATTACGGGAATGGAAGAATCGCTGATGTTGCCGGAACACGTAAATCCCTGAATGTTCTCAATCGAAGCAGCAGAAAAACAAGACCTGATCATAACGAAAGAATCGAAAATAATTCCACTTCTATTAAGGCAGGAAAAATCAAACCGGTACGGATATCAAGATCATCTAACCTGAAATCAGAAAGCGCCAAATTAACCGGAAATCTGTCATTTGAAAAAGGTATTAATAATAATAACCAAAAAATATCCGGACGACAGGGTAACCGGGAATCGCCTGACGAGCTGGATGAATTGCCCGATGATATTACGCTATTCTGGCGGGTAAAAGCAGTTGACCGGTTCGAGCTTGAAACGTGGGCTGATCCGGGTGAAGATGGACGCACTTTCAGTACATATTATCCCGATCCACCTGAGCCATTTAATCTTGTTAGTCCACCGGATGGCAGTATTATGGACTCCCGCCAGGTTGAATTGACATGGCGGCAAGCCGTCGATCCTGATCCGGAAGACAGCCTTACCTACGAAATTTATGTCTCAAATGATCCGGACGAATGGGGAGAACCTGTTGCAACGAATTTAGCTGACACATCATCAGTTAATAATTTTGCTGATGACCGGACATATTACTGGACAATCAAAGCTGTTGACACAAATACTGAGGGAACCTGGGCGGATGATATATGGACTTTTTCAATATGCGCCAGTGATCCACCCTCACAATTCAACCTGCTAACGCCTGAACATGAAGACACTCTATCAATGCTCACCCCGACTCTCGTTTGGGAGCAGACAACTGATCCTGATCCCGGAGACAGCGTTACATATAACCTGATCTGGTCTGTCAATGATTCAACATTTGCAAATTCAGATTCCGCTACAGGATTATTAATTCCTGTTTATACATTCGAGCAGGGACAGGTTATGGCTGGTTTTGTCGATGATGGAAATGAATCTGGATATCCGGTCAATATTTACAGCCTCTCAGACAAAGAATCCGAAAAAATTGGCGAAATATCCATAATCAGAAATAAAAAATCATCTCGATTACAAGAAAACTCCTTACAACAATTTGGATCATTATCTCCTGAAAAGAATATACCGGATCAGAAAAGAGTTCCATCAGGTGGTGACGAACTTGATGAGGATTTAGTTGACGATGCGACAGTTTACTGGTATGTCAGGGCAGTTGACACCAACACAGATGGCAGACTTTCCAACCAGAATCCGGTTGATGGAGAGTTACAGTTATTCAGTGTTTACTTAGCTGATTTACCGGGCGCTTTCAGCCTGCTCAGCCCACCGGACAGCAGCACAGTCTGGGGTGGTGATACAACATTAACCTGGGCGAGGGCGGTTGATCCTGATCCGGATGATTCCATTAATTATATCATCTGGCTGGCAACAAGTCCGAACTTTGACGAAAATCTTGATACTTTACTAACGGCTTCCACCAATATTGAAATAAGCGACCTGATGGATGACAGTCAGTACTGGTGGAAAATACACGCCCGGGATAATAACTCAGAGGGAACCTGGTCTGATAATATCATGAGCTTCAATGTCTATATCCCGGAAATATCGTCAGATTTCAGGTTGATTCGACCTTCAAGCGGGGGACCGCTTGAACCGGGAATAATAGAATTTACCTGGTCGAATTCAATTGATCCAGACCCTGATGATTCCGTTGATTACACTATTTATTTCTGGGATGGCGACAGGATTGAAAGTTATTCGACAGGAGCAGATACTCTTATATCGGTAAATCCGGATACTATTGAGATACTCGATTATTACTGGGAAACAATCTGGTATGTCGCGGCACACAGTAACATCCCTGATACCAGCATCGAAAGTGATACAAAGAATTATTTCATTCCCCTGCATCAATTGACAGAGAATGAAGTAATAATTCCAAAACATTTCATATTATTTCCCAGCCACCCGAATCCTTTCAATAATAGCACAACCATCCGATTCGGATTACCGGTCGATACTGATATCAGTGTGAATGTGTATAATCTCGAAGGAAAATTGGTAAAGGAAATTATTAATGACCGGCTTCGAGCAGGATACCATTTGGTGCAGTGGAATACGGGAAATGAGGCATCAGGTATCTATTTCGTAAGAATGGAAACCGATAAATATATAAATACACAGAAAATGCTATTGATAAAATAAGAGGTGGAATGACCTGGCAGTATAAAATATTATCTCTATTGTCTTTTTATAAAAGGGGATTCTCTTCATTCTTTGATTTCGTCTTCTCAGCAATTACTCCTTATGTAATCATCTTCTGTGTCAATCCTCCAGCACTAAGATACGGGCTACTTTTTTCCAAAATACTGGTAGTTTTTGCGTTCTTTTTCCTGATTAATCCCAGCTCTGCTCAGATTGAGTTCGAAGAACATACTATTTCTGATGATTTTGATGGTGTCACATCCGTTTACCCTATTGATCTCGACTCTGACGATGACATGGATATCGTTGGAGCAGCCTATTATGATGATGAAATCAGTTGGTGGGAAAATGATGGCGATATGAATTTTGAGGAGCATGCGATAGGGACAGATTTTGGTCAACCTTTTGGAGTATATGCCATAGATTTAGATAGTGATAATGATATTGATGTTCTTGGGGCGTGTCGTGAAGACCATTCAATCGCCTGGTGGGAAAATGACGGTGATCAGGAATTTGTTGAACATACCATTGATGATAATTTCGGAAGTGCCAAGACTGTATATGCAGCAGATATAAACGGTGATGGTAATGTTGATGTGATTGGAGCTGGTGGTAGTAGTATCAAATACTGGCAAAACGAGGGTAATGGTGATTTTGAAGAGAATACTATACGCAATAATTTTACCGAGGCATGGACAGTTTATGCAGAAGATGTGGATGGGGATGACGATCTTGATATTATTGGTGGTGCATTAGGCGGAGATAACATCACATGGTGGGAGAATGACGGCGATAATAATCCCGATTTTGAAGAACATCTGGTTGCCGATAATTTTGATGGAGCTATAAATGTCTTTGTTGCTGATGTTGATCTTGATGGTGATATGGATATACTTGGAGCTGCACATAGCACCGACAATATCAAGTGGTGGGAGAATGACGGTGATCAGGATTTTGACGAACATGTAGTTACCGATAACTATACACTCTGCCGGTTTGTGAGAACTGTCGATTTCGATTTAGATGGTGATATTGACATTGTTGGTGGTGCGAATGCAACTGTGAACGTGTGGGAAAACATCGGTGATCAAGAGTGGACTGATCATATAATAGTAAATAATTATGGAACTGCAATTTGTGTCATTCCAGCGGACATGGATGGAGATGGTGATATAGATTTAGTAAGCGCAAGCTATGATCTTGATGAAATCACCTGGTGGGAAAGTGCAACGAATAATCGTCCCGGTGAATTCAGCCTCCTTAATCCGCAGAATGAAAGCACAATCACGGTTGACTTCATTAGACTGAACTGGGAAGAGACAGTTGAACCTGAAGAGGGTGATTCAGTCATCTATTATGTGTTGTGGTGGGCAATAGATAATGAGTTCACCGAAAACCTTGATTCAGTACGAGTGGCAGGAACTTATTATCATCTCGAATACCTGGAAGACGATCAAACCTACTGGTGGAAAGTACGCGCGCAGGATACAAATTCTCGCGGTACATGGTCTGACGAAACCTGGTCATTTGAAATATATACTCCGCAACCACCCAGGGGACCGGGTCTGATATTCAATGAAACTACTATCGATCGACTTACATGGCCTTATTCTGTTATGGCTATAGACATGGATGCTGATGGTGATCTTGATATTGTCGGCGAGAGCCACGGTAGCGATGAAATATTATGGTGGGAAAATGATGATGGGACATTCACAGAACATGAAGTTGGATTTCATGATGGTCCCAGGACTGTTGATGCGGCAGATATTGATTGTGACGGTGATATTGATATCGTCGCCGGTGGTGATGATGATAACGGAGTGATACTGTATATAAATGATGGAGGAGAGGAATTCGACACTTTGGCTATAATTCCTCCTGGAGGCTCTATTTATAAGATTAATGCCGTTGATATGGATGGCGATGGCGATTTTGATATTGTATCCAATACTTCCTCAAACAATAATACAATTGTATGGGCTGAGAATGATGGAAACCTGAACTTCAGGAACCGGACTATCGGAGAGGATACTTACGAAACTATCCTCCCGGTTGATCTTGACCAGGATGGTGACATGGATGTTCTCGCCGGGAATACAAATGATGACGAGATTGTTTTATTTGAGAATGATGGGGATCAGCATTTTGATGCAGTAGTCCTGGTTGATGAAGATCTTGACTACCCAAGAGATCTTTTCCAGGTTGATCTTGATGAAGACGGTGATATAGATATTCTTGTGGCTGAAGCACATGAGGATCAAGTTCTCTGGTTTGAAAACGATGGTGAGCTGAATTTTACCTCGCATATTATTGCCGATGAATTCGACTGGACCCATTCAGTCTTTGCTGCTGATATTGATGATGACGGAGATTTTGATATACTGGCATCAGCGACATTTGGCGATGAGGTCACTTGGTGGGAAAACGATGGCGCTGAAAACTTTACGGAACACATTCTAACAGAAGAATTAGAAAATGCGTGGGGTGTATTTGCGAGGGATATTGACGGTGACGGTGATATTGATTTGCTTTGTGCCGGGCATAGCGATAATGTCATCAAAATGTGGTCGCAGGAACATCCATTCCACCTGAGTACTCCTGAAAACCAAGAAATAATAGATACATTCGCAGTAACTCTTTCCTGGGAGGAAGTGATTGATCCTGATCCTGACGATGAAATCGTTTATGAAATTCTGTGGGCAAATAATGAAGAGCTGACTGAAAACCTTGATTCTACTACCATTACCGATACCACTTTCGAACTTACCGGGTTGATTAATCTTGAGACTTACTGGTGGACAGTTCATGCTCAAGATACTAATACGGACGGTCTCTTTGCGGCTGACACTTTTTCGTTCACAATAGATTTTCCCGATCCACCTGAAGATTTCAGCCTGCTGAGTCCTGGAAACGACATCACAGTCTCCCACGATTTCACAACACTCACATGGGAGGAGGCAATAGAACCCGACGAGGGTGATTCAATCCTTTTCTATTCAGTTTGGTGGGCTACAAACGAGGACTTCAGGGAGAACTTCGATACAATAAGGGTAGCGGAGACAACTTTCCTTTTTGAAAACCTTGAAGACGATCAATTGTACTGGTGGAAAGTCAGGGCGCAAGATGGTAATACAGATGGAACCTGGTCTTTAAATACATCAATATTTCATGTATATATCCCAGATTTACCTGGTGAATTCAGTCTTTTCTACCCGGAAGACAATGCAGAGATTAACGAAGATACGGTATTGGTAAGTTGGACAAGATCAGTTGATAATGATCCAGGAGACTCGATAACATACGAGGTGGAATGGTCATTGGATGAAGATTTTGAAACCTCAATGACCGTTAATACAACCGATACTTTGTATCTTATTGGCGGTCTGGAACATGTTATGACGACGCTGGAAGCAACAGGTGCTCACAGAAATGTAAAAAGCACTGACAATACCGCTAACCGTAAATCATTGAATAACCAGAAACGAAACGGAAGATTAACTACTCCAGGAATGAGGGAATCAGGAAAGTTGGTTCCTCAAAGCGATGTTGATATACTTCAAAAGTCTGTGTTCAAGGAGGCAAAAAGTCAAAAAGGACAGGATAACGAGAATGAACTTGATGAATTGGATGAATTACCTGATGATATCATTCTTTACTGGAGAGTAAAAGCTATTGACCGGTTTGCACTGGAAACCTGGGCTGAGCCGGGAGAAGAAGGGCAGTCGTTTGGCACGTATTATCCTGAGCCTCCTGGCGTGTTCAACCTTTTGAATCCAATTAACAGCGCATTAGTGGATACCAGCAAAGTTGAATTTTCATGGGAACAATCTGTCGATTCTGACCCGGACGATTCCGTAAATTATACAATCTGGCTGGCGACAAGTCCGGATTTTGACGAAAATCTTGATACTATTCAAACCGAATTCACCAACTTTGAAATAGCTGACCTGATGGATGACCATCAGTATTGGTGGAAGGTACACGCTCAAGATAATAATTCCGGGGGAACCTGGTCTGAAAGTGTTCTGAGTTTCAATGTTTATATCCCGGAAATCCTATCAGATTTCAACTTGATTCAACCGGCAACCGATGGACCGCTTGAACCGGGTGTAATAGAATTTACCTGGTCGAATTCGATTGATCCCGACCCTGATGATTCAGTTGATTACACTATTTACTTCTGGGATGGCGACAGGACAGAAAGTTTCTCGACCGGGGCAGACACCCTAATAGCCGTGAATCCGGATACTATTGAGGTGCTCGATTATTACTGGGAAACTATCTGGTATGTCCATGCACACAGTAACAATCCTGATACTAGCATCGAAAGTGACACAAGAAATTATTTCGTTCCCCTGGATCAAATAGCAGGTAATGAAGTTATAATTCCAAAACATTTCATATTATTTCCCAGCCATCCGAATCCTTTCAATAATAGCACAACTATTCGATTCGGATTACCGGTAGATGCTGACATCAGTGTGAATGTGTATAATCTCGAGGGAAAATTGGTAAAGAAAATCATTAATGACCGGCTTCGAGCAGGATACCATATGGTGCAGTGGAATACGGCTAATGAGGCATCGGGTATCTATTTCGTAAGAATGGAAACAGATAAATATATTAATACACAGAAAATGCTCCTCATAAAATAATTGCTGTTAGTTGTTCGATTCATATGATTCAAGAGGTTGTCATTCCCGCGAAAGCGGGAATCCAGGGAGAGTGCATCTTGTACCATTGAACATTCTGGATTCCCGCCTTCGCGGGAATGACAAATCAGTAAAATAGTGACATAAGATTCCAAAGTGGAGTTGCATTGCAGGTGTTCAGTTTAAAAAGAATGAAATCGAATCTTTTAATAATATGGTCAGCTCTCACACTGGCTGTGAATGCCAATGCTCAGAAATCGGTTAAGCTGGATTTTGTATCAGAAGGTATTGGCGTTTATCCAAAAGTTTCAGATCTGCTTCTTGTGGATACTTTTCCCCATATCACTCCATTGACAATGATTCACAGCACGATCCAGGAATCCTCTACTCGATTTAATCTCTTATCGGGTACGAACCTGGGATATTCCAGCCAAATCAGTTCAGCCGAAATTCCGGTTTATCTCAGTTTCACAAATATAGCTCTTGGTTTAAAATTCAGGGGTTATTCAAGGGCATTCAGCTATACTGATTATGACGCCAGGATGACCGGTTTCAGTGACATTTCTCTCTGTCTAATGACTTACAGGAAAAAGATAGATGGCTTAAGCTGGTTAGCCGCTCTGTTCATGCAAGCACCAAATAAGAATTTCTATGCTGTTGATAATAATTACCTGCTGCCGTTAAGCACTGGATCTTTCGACAGAATTCTTTATTGTAACCTGCTGCTGCCTGTTAATAAAAGCGAGTTTCAGCTTGTTGGATGGTACAGGATGAACGGTGCCGTGCGTTTACTTTTTAAAGGTCAAAATCCAACGGATTCATCCAGGGACATTACTACACATTATCGATTCGATTTTGGAGATGTTTTCGGTACTAAACTAAGGTATGGATATCAATTTTCATCAAGGGTGCAAGTTTTTTCTTCAATTGGTTTTAAGAGTCTGGGTGAAGGGAAATGTGAATGGCAGAGAGAGGAAAGCAACCGGAACCAGGTCAGAGGTGAATACAGTTTTGCTGAACCGGTAACAATCCTTCCGGTTTCAATAGGACTTAAATACAACCTGAATACACACCATATAGTCTCCTTAAGTGGAGAATGGTCTTTTGAAGATGAGAAAGATAAACAGGAAACTCTTAACTCAAGAGGTCCAGGTGTTTTTGTTGGATATGTATATCACATGAGTATCAATAGATGACACTTATAAATAAATATAAGCAATATCTCATATGGAGCATCCTTTTGACTATTATGGTCTCCTGCCAAAGGGAATATGTTGTTGAAATTGAGCATCACAGTGAACTGAACCTTGAATTTCTTCTGCCCGATGATGCACCGGTACTACCTGACCAATTCACGAGCAACCTGGCTCTTTCAATTGATGGTGAGGAACCATACGAAGAGCAAATAACAGTAATTAAGGGGCTGGCAAACCGTCCGGTGGAAATTCCCTCTGATCATTCCTGCGTGATTTCAGCCGAAATGGCATTAACAAATATTATTTATTCAGGCACAATTACTATTCTCCCGCTTGAGATGGGATCAATGCATTCTGCGAGAATGTACCTGATGTCTTCCAACCATGGTACACCGTTATTTCATATTGGATTACCGGGAGATACGGCAGCAAGGTCGAGGAATGTAGAATTGACAATAAAGGCACCAGGAGCATACAAACTGGCATTATGGAATGATGAAACAGGAGATAATTTGATTCCGGGAGATAGTCTTAACTGGGAGGAATACGATACCAGCAAATCCTGGAATCTCTCGACAGGATACTCCATGAAACAAGTTTTTCTCAAATTGATTTATCTCAATGGTGATACAGTCGGACCGTTCTCTGACAGTATCATGCCTTCGCCATTTACTCCATCAATTCGACTTCTGCCGGCAAGCAAATACACCAGGAGTAATATTTTCAAGATAATATCAAACGAAGATCAAGCAGTTGATATGCTTGTTTCGAATAACTCTGATTCTTCAGGAATTTCATGGCAATCCTATGAGGATACACTTGATTGGGAATCGACTGGAGAAGGTTGGAGAAAGGTTTATGTCTGGTTCAGCAGTGAATTCGGTTCTGTAGGACCTATAGTAGATTCTATGGGAATCGACCTTACTTGTGAAGTTGAGAGTTTCCAATGGTACAATTCCTCAGGTGATTTACCGAGTCCGGGTGATTCAATCACCTTTATTTTGACAACAAAAGATGATTCCTGTGGACTGGAAACCGGGGCGGATGTATTAGTCACTGTAAATGCCTGGTGGTCAAGAATTTCTCTTGTGGATCAATTTGATGGCTCCTATGTGGGAGTTTATAATATCACACCACACACGTATCGTGTTGAAGAAGAATCAGTCAAAGCTGTTATGGTTGACAGGGCAGGAAATCTTTCCGGAGATGTTTTTGCCGAAAATGCGATTACAGGTGGAGGTTACCCGGCGGGATTGGAGAGAACTTTCCTAATGGCTGATGTTGTTCCGGTGGAAATGGTCTGGATTCCGCCGGGATCAGATTCATTAGGTGCAAATGAAAATGAACCTGGAAGTTTCGAGAATGAATTTCCCCTGCATAAAGTCAGATATCTAAAAGGTTTCTGGATGGCAAAATATGAATTTATGCAATGGCAATGGCAGGATTTGACGGGAAGAAACGATTCTGAATTCCAGAATGAAAACCGACCGGTCGAAAGAGTATCATGGATTGAAGTGAGTGAAATGATAAACGAGAGTAATCAGGCTGAAGGTACAGATTTGTGGAGGCTTCCAAGTGAAGCAGAGTGGGAATACGCCTGCAGAGCAGGAACTTCAACCGCATTTCCCTGGGGAGATGATTTCAGTTTCAACAGTCTTCCTCAATATGGCTGGTATAACAGGAACAGTAATTACCAGACACACGATGCTGGTACGCTACAACCGAATTCCTGGGGTCTTTACGATATGCACGGAAATCTCTGGGAATGGTGCGAAGACTGGTATCATGGCGGTTATGCAGGCGCTCCGGCAAACGGCTCACCCTGGCTGAATCCACCTGGCGAAGAACGCTCTATCCGTGGTGGAGGCTGGTTCAATACCGGCGCACAACTCAGATCTGCCAGGAGGAACCATAAGTTACCAAATGATATTTCCAGCCAAATCGGATTTAGAATTGTTAGAACAGAACCTTAGCAGTTTCGCTCAGAGGCATTGAATTAAGAAACACATATTTATTGTTTCATTAGATTAGGAGATATTGATGAGTTATGGCTTAAAGCCGATTCCAATATGTGTGCTTTTCATTTTTTTAATTGGAAGCAGTTACGGACAGATTGAATTCACAGAGCATACAGTTATAACCAATTTTAATGGCGCGCGAGCAGTCTTCACTATTGATTTAGATGGTGACGAAGACATGGATATTCTCGGCGCAGCTGATGTAGATAACTCAATCTGCTGGTGGGAGAATGATGGAAACCAGGACTTTGAAGAACACAATGTAACTGAAGAATTTAATGGAGCTTATGCCGTTCATGCTGCTGATATGGATGGAGATGATGACATCGACATTCTGGGAGCAGCGTACCTGATTGACAGGATCTCATGGTGGGAAAATGACGGCGATCAGAATTTTACAGTGCATATTATAACCTCAAATCTTGATGTAGCATGTACGGTGTTCGCTGCCGATATCAACGGTGACGAAAACATGGATGTAATTGGATCTGGTAGAGCGGCACACACGATTGCCTGGTGGGAGAATGACGGAAATGAGGATTTCGAGCAGCATAATATCACCACGAATAATCAAGATCCCTGGAATATCAATATTGCTGATATAAATGATGATGGAGCTGTGGATGTCCTATATGTTGATTATATTCAAAGTGATATTGGGTGGTTTGAGAACGATGGCGATGGCGATTTTACCCAGAATGTAATCGACAATAATTTTGGTGGAGCACGCTGGATACATGGTCGAGATATGGATTTAGATGGAGATATCGACATTCTTTCAGCTGGTAGAACTGCTGATTTGATTTCGTGGTGGGAAAATGATGGTGACGATGAATTTACCGAACATACCGTTTCTGATAATTTTGACGCACCTAATTGTATATTTGCTGCGGATTTGGATGGTGACGGAGGACTGGATATTTTAGCTACAGCGTATGAATCCAATGACCTGGCGTGGTGGATTAATGATCATCCTGATTTTGAAGAGGAGATGATTGAAAGTAATTTTAATGGAGCTTGCAACGTTTACGCCGATGATATAGATGGCGATGGTGATATCGATGTTATTGCTGCGGCAAATAGTGGTGATGATATCACCTGGTGGGAAAATGATCTGGATAGAAATCCAATAGTAGCTCCAAGTAATCTCCAAGCAGAACTTGATGTTAGTCCGGGAGTAGTACTCCTGACCTGGGAGTATGATGAACAGAATGAAGTGGATGAATTCATAGAGTTTATCATATACCGCGACAATGAGGAAATTGGAATATCTGATGAATTGTTTTATAACGACACACTTGAATTTAACGGCACATATTTTTATTCCGTAACTGCACTTTATGATGAAGGGGAATCTGCTTCAGCAGGACCGGTTGAAATTTTCTGGGATAGCACCTGGCCACCATATGGTCTCGAAGTTGTAATTAACCAAATATTTGGTGAGGTTACACTTTCATGGTCGCATGAAAACGAAGATCTAAATGATTTTCTGACTTTTATCATATACCGTGATTCTTTGCAAATAGATTCCACCACAGAACTGACTTATGCAGATTCACTTGAAGAGAATGGAACTTACGTTTATATGATAGATGCTTTGTTCGATGAAGGGATGTCGCATCCTCCGGCCGGACCAGTAACAGTTGAGTTTAGTCGCATTCTTCCCCCCCATAGTTTGAAGGCAGATTTGGATTCGGTTACCGGAACCGTCACATTGCAATGGTGGAATCTTGAACCATTCGAATTGATTTACGACCATGATCAGCCATCTGGTTATACCAGATCTCCGGATGCGACCCTGGCAACACACATGAGTCCGGATCTTCCATGTCAAATTCTGTCAATAAAGTATTACTTATCTACAAGATCACCGGGAGGGAGATTTAATGCTGAAATATTCGGATGGGATGAAAACTCGCCAGGCATAGAATCAAATTTCAACAGGATGATCACAGGGCTCAACATTGATACACCTGACTGGTTAGAAATTGATTTAACCGGTGAAGATATCTTTTTTGAAACTGATTTTGTTGTTGGTTTCGGTTCTGTGGATGCACTTACGAATATTGGATTCGATGACAGGCGTGATAATGATAGAAGCTGGGATTTCCGGGATAACCAATGGTCAAGATGGCGTGAAACGTATTTCATACGTGCTGTGGTGCTGTATCCAGGTGATCAAGAGGTGGAATTATACCCTTCCGGTGATACAAATCTTTTAGGTGAACTGGATGATCTGATTCAATACAATATTTATCAAAATGGTGATGAGATAGGCCAAACAGACTCAATGACTTATTCCATCCAGTTTGAAGAACCCGGGGTATATACTTTCGAAGTGGCGGGTTTATTTGATGAAGGTGAAACGCCGCGATCAAATCTGATTGAAGTATCCTGGCTGGGCTATGGTGTAGAAAATTCCAGACGCAATCAAAATCCAGAGATATGGGGTGTTTCAAATGCATATCCGAATCCTTTCAATGCATTCACAGTCCTCAAAGTGAGCACTCCAGTAAGATCCGACTTAAGACTAATTGTTTACAATATTTTAGGAAATGAAATATTCAAAATAACGAAGAGAAATTTACCTGCTGGATTTCACAATTATAAGTTGGATATGAACGGATTTGCCAGCGGTATTTATTTTGTTAAAGTGGATATGTCAAATAAATTCAGTAATCTCCAAAAAATTATGCTGATAAAATAAAACATCATATATCATATCTGTCATTTTTAATAATATAAGAATGAAATGCCGAAGCAATGGTGTTTTTATCTTGAGATCATTTTGAAACACGTCAGAACAAGGATTTTGTCATGAAGAAAAAAAATGTTCGGATTACATTATTAATATTTGTTTTCAGTTTATGTGCTATTATTAATATCTACGCAGAAATTGAGTTTAACAGACATAATATTGTATCAACATTCAATGGCGCCAGTTCGGTGTTGGCAATAGATATTGATAGTGATGGCGACATAGATATTGTGGGATCAGCATATGTTGATGATGAAATCAAATGGTGGGAAAATGATGGGAACCAGGATTTTGACTCTCATACAATCACCTCGGATTTTGATGGCGCGTGGTTTGTTGATGCCGCTGATGTTGATAGCGATGATGATACCGACATCATCGCTGCCGCAGAAGATGGTGACGAAATATCCTGGTGGGAGAATGACGGGGGAGATGGATTAGAGTGGATTGAACACGAGATAACGACGGGCTATGATTATGCCCAATGCGTTTATGCTGTTGATCTGGATAATGATGATGACACCGACATTGTTTCAGTAGCACGATATGGGTTTGGTATTAATAATGGGAATATTACGTGGTGGGAAAACGATGGAAACGAAGAATTTACTGAGCATTTAGTATCAGATGATTACGATCATGCCCGGTTTGCATCAGCAATCGATTTCGATAATGATGACGATATTGATATATTGGCTGCCGGTGGTGACGATAATGATCATCGAGCCTCATGGTTTGAAAATAACGGTGAACAGGTATTTGAAGAACATCTCATCGATGAATCTCTACGTACCCTGAAAGCTCTGAGTGCTGTTGATATTGATGATGATGACGATCTGGATGTCCTTATAGCTTCTTATGGCGATAATGAAATCGCCCTGTTCGAAAACCTGGGTGATGACGGATTTAACGGGATTACAATTGCTGACAAT
This sequence comes from Candidatus Electryonea clarkiae, assembly GCA_030765455.1. Lineage (GTDB taxonomy): Bacteria > Electryoneota > Electryoneia > Electryoneales > Electryoneaceae > Electryonea > Electryonea clarkiae. Next base: position 29,402 of record JAVCCM010000179.1, read on the forward strand.
TTTAGCGGTGCTTATGCTGTTTGCGCTGAAGATATTGATGTTGACGGAGACTATGAAATTTTTGGGGCTGCATGGAGTGGTAATAAAATATCACTATGGGATAACGATGGAGAAGGTGAATACGACGAGCAAATTATAGAAGGAAATTTTAATGGCGCAAAATCTGTAATTGTAAATGACCTTGACAGTGATGGCGACCTTGATGTCATAGGTGCTGCAAGACATGGAAATACTATCGATTGGTGGGAAAATGCAACATCTCACCGACCTGATCCATTCTCGTTAATGAGTCCCGTTGATGGATCGGTGCTAACAGAATTACCTGTTACATTTGAGTGGGAAGCAGCCGAAGATCCTGACCTGAACGATGTTATAACTTATGTATTATTAGTTGCAACAGATGAAGATTTTACAGTTCCCATTGAATTTGATGCAGATACATCAACAACTCTTGATGTAGATGATCTGCTGGATTTTATACCGTATTGGTGGAAGGTTATAGCATACGATCAGGATTTTAATTCGACCTGGTCGAGTGAAACCTGGGAGTTCACACTTATACTGCCAATGCTCCAGCCACATAGTCTGGCAGCTGAACTCAATGATGTAACTGGCGAAGTAAACTTATCATGGGAAGTAAATTCATTCGAAGGTGACATAGTAGAGTTGGTTTATGATGATAGTGTTCATACAAGATATTTTATTGCTGAAGACATCGTATCAGTAGCATCCAGAATGACACCGGAAGAACCATGTCGATTACTTTCCCTGAAATATTTTATCTCCAACCCGGAACAACGGGCAGTTTTCAGGGCTAGCGTATATACATGGGATGGAATGAGACCAGGTTCGCAACCCATTTTCTCCTCGATGATTACCAATATTGACGTGCCAGAATTTACATGGATCGAAATTGATGTCTCTGATGAGTACATGACTCTTGACCAGGATTTCTGCGTAGGATTTGAATTTTTACAGGACGATATCCAATTGGGTGCAGGTAATGGAATCAATGACCGTGGCTGGTTTTACGAGGATAATAGCTGGACGTTTTTTCGTTCAACCTTATTCATACGCGCAGTTGTTCAATATATGAGTGATGAAGTCAGCGAACTATCAAACTCATCTCGTGAATTAGATGAACTTATTCACTACAAGATCTATCGAGATGAAATTGAAATAATCCGAACCAATGAAACAACTGCTACAGATCAATTAGAGGAAACGGGGACATATAGTTATACTGTATCTGCATTGTACGATCAGGGGGAAACCAATCCAGCAGGGCCAGTCATAGTCGGATGGACTGATGTGGACCGTGATGAAAGAAAGAACTTACCCTTAGACTGGTCTATATATTCTCTGCATCCAAATCCGTTTAATAATTCCATTAATATCCGTGTTAGTCTTCCTCAATCTGCAATGCTGAAAGTAAGCATATATAATATATTAGGAAATGAAATTATACAAATTGTGAATCAAAAATATAATGCCGGCTTACATACTTTTACTTTTAATTCGACTGGATTATCAAGTGGTATATATATAGCTAATGCATTTGTTCCCAATAAGCTGAACGAATCAAAGAAAATTGTTTTAATGAAATAGAAAATTCCGGTTATGTCATTAGCTCAGCTAAAGTAATAGTCGATCTTTGAATACAACGTGTCAAGAGTTTATCGAAAATATTGAATAGGTTCCAGCGTCTGTTGAAACGGAATTCGAATTCATCAAGATA
>JAVCCM010000059.1 GCA_030765455.1 Candidatus Electryonea clarkiae
CTCCAATAGTACAAAATCCAGAAGCTCCAGCGGAGCGAAATCATTTAGCCCGGTGCGTAAGCGCCGGGAGATGTAATCAGAATTTATTCAGCCCCGCAGGGGCGAAAGAAATAAGATCAAATAAAGAAAATAATATTATTCAAATAAAAATAATTCAGGCAACGTTTATTTTATATTAAACATAGAGTCCGGCATTGTAAATTTCTTTCGCCCTTGCAGGGCTTCAGATACGGTTGACTAACCAGTTCCCCCGGCTTACGCCGAGGGCTACATGCTATCGACCCTTCGGGTCTTTTTACAAACCTTTTCTTTTGACTACCGATGTTTCTTTTAACCACTCCTGGTTCTTCCAAACCTGCCTTGTTTCTCGCAAACCTGCCTTGTTCCTTTAAAACCTCCCTTGTTTCTTAGCCTCCATTATTTCTTCTAAACCTCCCCTATTCCGCATAAACCCCTCTTATTTCTTCTAAACCTGCCGGAATAAATCACATGGTTGCTTCGTTTTTACCCGATTTGATTGTGTAGTTATTCATCTATGATTCTTTCTCTCAGCAACGAGATTAAAATCTGTTCCACTTTTCAATGCATCCCCTCTCGAGTATCTTCAACAGCATATAAAAATAATTCTTCATAATGCTATCAAAGGCAAACTTTGAATTCAAACAAGATAATCGGGGGATACCTTTTATTCGAGGATGGCACCAGGTTTCCCGGAGAGGTTTGTCATTCCAAATCACCTGCCCTCGGTGAAGGAGTATTCAATACGTCTCACACCGGCTACCAGGAAATACTCACCGATCCCTCCTATTTTCGTCAAATTATGGTTTTTACTGCTCCTCATATCGGAAATGTTGGAATCAATACGGAAGATTATGAATCAGGACGAATTTATGTGTCGGGTCTCGTCGTAAGAAGCCTGACAAATATTCCCCGAAACTGGCGTTCTGAGGAAGACCTGGCAGGGTGGCTGGAAAAATCCAGCGTACCTTTGTTGGCCGGAGTAGATACACGAGCTGTTACCCTCCATATCAGGGAACAAGGTGCGATGAGAGCAGGGATATTCCCTGATAACATCCCACTTGAATCTGCTAAAGAACAAGTCGAATCATCATCTGAAATGACCGGTGCAAACCTGGCAAATGAAGTCACTTGTAACGAAGCTTATACTTTCAATGACTCCCAGCTCAAAACTGATTGGCATTCCAAGGATGAAAGTGGCAAAGATCTTCGAGTCGGAGTGCTTGATTTCGGAGTTAAAAGAAACATCTTATTAGAGCTTTTCAGTCGTGGATGTGAGGTCGAAGTCTTACCGGCAAATATCACCGCATCAGAAATATTATCAAGAAATTACGATGGTATCCTGGCATCAAATGGTCCGGGTGATCCGGCTGCCGTGTCTAATGGTATTGATACATTACGGGAACTGTTCGGCAAAATGCCACTATTCGGTATTTGCCTCGGTCATCAGCTTATAAGTCTTGCGGCAGGTTTGAGTACGTTTAAACTGACATTCGGTCATCGTGGAGCAAATCATCCGGTCAGGAGAATAGCTGATAACACTGTTGAAATAACCTCACAGAATCACGGCTTTGCGGTGAATCATGACGATATCGGTGATGACTGGGAAATAACCCATATTAATTTGAATGACCAGACTGTTGAGGGTTTAGCACATAAATCCCTGCCCATCTTTTCCACCCAGTATCACCCCGAGGCGAGTCCGGGACCACATGACAGCCTGATTTATTTTGACCGGTTTATCACGGAGATGCTAAATGCCAAAGCGTGATGACATAAAATCTGTAGTAGTGCTTGGCAGTGGTCCCATAGTCATCGGACAGGCTTGTGAGTTCGATTATTCCGGCACACAGGCTGTCCGGGCGTTGAAAGAGGAAGGTATAAGAGTTGTCTTGATCAATAGTAATCCAGCGACAATAATGACCGACTCAAAACTTGCGGATGCTACCTACGTCGAAGCCCTTGAAGTGGATATGGTCGAACGCATACTGGAGATAGAAAAACCGGATGCCCTCCTCCCTACTATGGGTGGTCAGACAGCATTAAACCTTGCTATGGATTTGCATTCTGAAGGTATCCTTGACCAATACGGAGTGAGATTACTCGGTGCTTCCGTTCGTGCCATCAAAATGGCGGAGGATCGTGAACAATTCTATAATGCAATGCGCAGAATCAACCTGGATATTCCTGAAGGTGGTTTTGCTAAATCTCTTGAAGAAGCATTATCCGTTCTCGAAATTACCGGTATGCCTGCTATTATCCGACCGTCTTTTACACTTGGTGGCGTTGGTGGATCAGTTGTTTATAACCGTGAAGAATTTGAAGATAGAGTGCAATGGGGACTGTCAAGAAGTCCGACAAATGAAATCTTGATTGAAGAAGCTTTAACCGGTTGGAAAGAGTTCGAATTAGAAGTAATGCGTGACCGTGCGGATCAATGCGTTGTGATTTGTTCTATCGAAAACGTTGATCCCCTGGGTGTTCATACCGGCGATTCGATAACTGTCGCACCGGCGCAAACTCTCACTGATAAAGAGTATCAGCGGATGCGTGATGCAGCATTTGCGGTAATCAGGGAAATCGGGGTCGAAACCGGCGGCTCAAATATTCAGTTCGGGATTCATCCTGATACCGGACGAATGGTAGTGATTGAAATGAATCCCCGTGTTAGCCGTTCATCCGCACTTGCTTCCAAAGCCACAGGATTTCCCATCGCAAGAATCGCAGCCAAATTAGCTGTGGGTTACCGGCTGGACGAAATTCCAAATGCGATCACTAAAAAAACACCGGCATGTTTCGAACCGGCGCTTGATTATGTCGTAGTAAAAATTCCTCGCTGGACTTTTGAAAAATTCCCCGCAGTCAATCAAACCCTCGGCAGTCAAATGAAATCCGTTGGCGAGGTAATGGCTATCGGGAGAACCTTTCCTGAAGCGTTACAAAAAGCTCTACGCAGCCTGGAACAGGGACGTTCCGGATTGGGTTCTGACGGAAAAGATGTTATCGCCTCTGATAATGTAGAACCACATCTTCTTCATGAGTGGCGCCAATTAGTCCAGAGAAAACTTGCAGTTCCCCGCCCGGAAAACATCTTTTACCTTCGTCATGCCCTGAAGCTGGGAATGAGTTCGGATCAATTATCGAAAGCAACCGGAATTGATGCATGGTTCCTGGATCAGATTGAATTAATAGTAGATACAGAGAAACGCCTGCGGGCGATTTCACCTAAGAATGGCACTGACTTGACCACTCTGAGAAGAGTTGTGAGCAATAGTGTACTCCGTAACGCCAAACGTTTGGGCTTCTCAGATATTCAGTTGGCTCATCTATTCAGATGTGATGAGGAAACTATCCGACGGCTTCGAGAAATATTCGATTTACATGCCGTTCACCTTCCGGTTGATACCTGTGCTGCTGAATTTGAGGCATTTACTCCATATTATTATTCAACATATGAGTCTGGTGCAGGAGAAGTTGCAGCCAGCACAAAACCCTCGATAATTGTTCTGGGCAGCGGACCTAACCGGATCGGACAAGGGATTGAGTTTGATTATTGTTGTGTCCATGCATCAATTACACTTCGTGACGAAGGTTATGACAGTGTGATGGTTAATTGTAATCCTGAAACAGTCTCTACGGACTATGATATTTCAAGCCGACTGTATTTTGAACCTATCACTCTCGAAGACGTGCTCGAAATTTGCCGGGTCGAAAATCCTGATGGGATACTCGTTCAGTTTGGCGGACAGACTCCATTGAAAATTGCCGAATCACTCGAACAGCATGGAATCAAAATACTTGGCACATCTCCTGCCCGAATTGCTGATGCAGAGGACCGTGAAAAATTCGGTTCGATTCTAAAAAACCTTGAGATCCCCCACCCTTCCTATGGTATCGCAAAAGATTTCACAGAAGCCGGGCAAATCGCAGAAGACGTTGGCTACCCAATCCTGGTGCGCCCCAGTTTTGTTCTCGGCGGAAGAGCTATGGAGATCGTCTATGATGCGGCAATGCTCGATGTTTATCTGCGCGAATCGGCAGGTGAAGTCAGTCCGGATTATCCAGTGTTGATAGACAGATATATTGAAGATGCCTTTGAGTTCGACGTCGATGCTGTTTCAGACGGTAATGAAACGATTATATGCGGGATCATGCAGCATATAGAGGAAGCTGGTATTCACAGCGGGGACTCAGCATGTGTATTGCCCCCATTTATTCTAACTGATGGACAACGCGACCACATGGTGGAAATAACTCAATCATTAGCCGGAGCGTTACAGGTAATCGGATTAATGAATGTACAATTCGCCTTCCGCGATGGAGAAATGTTTGTCCTTGAAGTAAATCCCAGGGCAAGCCGTACCATTCCATTCGTATCAAAAGCAACCGGAGTTAACTGGATCAGGATCGCAACACGCTGCATAGTAGGCAGAAGTCTTAAAGAACAGGGAATAAAACAACAATTGAACCAACCACATTATGCAGTAAAAGAGGTCGTCTTTCCCTTCAGCAGGTTTGAAGGAGTCAATCCATTTTTAGGTCCTGAAATGCGTTCTACAGGCGAAGTCATGGGTGTAGCAGAAACTTTCAGTGAAGCCTATTCGAAAGCGCTTTACGCATCTGGAACATATCTTCCCACGTCGGGCAATGTATTCATATCAGTGAATATACGTGATAAAGAACGCACATTGGAAATTGCTAAAAGACTGCTTTTACTTGGCTTTAAGATCATTGCCACCCAAGGAACACGGGAATTTCTGCTGCAAAACTCTATCGAATCATCATCTGTTTTCAAAGTGAATGAAGGACGACCAAATATCGTTGATTTGATGAAAAATGGTGAGATTCAAATGCTCATAAATACGCCATTTGGAAGAGAATCTTTCTATGATGAAAGAATTGTAGGTGAAACAGCCTACCGTATGGGTTTACCCCTGATCACCACTCTTTCAGCGGCGGAAGCTGCGTTAGGTGCTATCGAAGCTATTGGAAAGAATCCATTAAATCCATTGAAACTCCAAAAGTTACATTAGATTTTCCCTCCAATATAATATCAAGTTGCGTAATTTCTTCACATTCCATATACTGACATTGGAAAGTTTTATTGGATACTGCATTGTAAAATATAATTTAGTAAATATAATTGAATCCATCCCCGAAGGGGATAGATTTGAATAGCCATGGGTGATAACCCATGGAGACAATGATTCTTCCCATCAACCCTGAAGGGGTTTAACCATAAAAGCATGAAAAAACGGGAAAACATTTTTCGTAACAAACGCAGCATAATATCGGTATATCAGTAACAAATATTGTCCAACCCCGTCAGGGTTGGTTTGTTTCAATCTCTGTCCCACAGGTTAACACCTGTGGCTATTCATATTTTTCCCCTTCAGGGAAATAGGATAAACTATACAGTTACATATGTGGTTATTCATATTTTCCCTTACAAGAAAACAGATTGATCTATCAGTTACGTATTTTGATATCTGACTCCAAGAGGGCTGAGGTTCATGCGACTTTTGGGATTTTTGCAGCGTCTTTTAACTGAAGTACGACATCGATGTTGAAATTGGCAAACATGAAATTTGAAGAAATCTTGAGACCGGTTTACCCTGAGCTTGTTCGATATTCTCGAGCGATGGCGGGTTCTGCAAATGATGGTGATGACCTGTTGCAGGACTCACTGGTGAAAGCATGGAAATCTTTCACCAGGCTCAAGAAACAGGAACAGTTCAAGTACTGGCTGATGAGTATCATCAGGAATACCCACAGAAGCAATAAACGTCGTAAATGGCTTGGGATGTGGGTATCACTTGATGCAATAGTCAATCAACCGGCGGAAGAAGAACTACCTTTTGAGGATAAGGAACTGGTTCGCATTGCTTTGCAGGGTGTACCCGTGACTCAGCGTGAAGCCATTATCCTGTTCGAAATTCTGGGTATGTCTGTCAAAGAAATCGCAAAAATTCAAAAAACGAGTATTTCTGCTGTAAAAAGTCGTCTGTCGAGAGGGCGTTTGAAGTTGAAGGAACGTTACGAAACCCTTAACCAGGAGGAGGTCAATCATGAAACAGACCTTGCCAGAGTGGTTTGAAAAAGGCTTGCGTGATTTAAAGAGCGAGGAACCGGAACCGTTTCATTTTGAACGAACAATGGCACGAGTGCGGCAGAAAGAACAAAGGAGATTAAATATCATGAGTACATTTACACGCACAGCAATTGGAGTCGGTTTCTTTTGCTTGATAATCCTTGCACTTATCCTGATACCGGTGACTTTTACCATGAATGTCGGTAGCACTGTCAGTGTCAAAATTCCGGTAAATACCGATGTATCTCACATGGATATAATTAAAGCCACGGATGGGTTGGAGGGTATAACCAACAGCAATATCAGGATGACTCCTGATGGCATGACCCTTGATTTTGCTTTCAGACCAACCAAGTCGCGAAAAGCGGAAAACCTGGTTCGGGAAGCACTCGCAGGTGTTATTAATGATCCTTCCGGAATTGAATTCAACTCAGAAAACATGAAGGTTGAGGTAGGTGGAAATGCGTTAGCAGCCATTACCGGCGGAAGAATATCCATCAACACCCAAGGATTATCTGACGAGCAAATCGAATCAGCGATTATTGCTGCTTTCGCCAGCCGTGGAATGGATGTTACAGACGTTGACGTGGAAACCACTAATGATGGTAATGAACGCAGGGTCGAAATTAGAGTAATGAAAGAACTGGAAGAAGGTGAAGAATTGGAATGCCCCGAAATCACTCTTGATCTTGAAGAAGGTCAGGAAGGAAGAAGGATTATCCGGAGGGAAATCAGGGAGGATTGCGAAGAATAGAAAAATTTAATTGCATTAAAAAACATATTGTAAAAGCCCGGATTCCGAAAATTCCGGGCTTTTTATTTATCTCTTTAATAATATGATACTAGTACTCCAGTTCACATGCTTTGGGGTGCACTGTCATTCTCGGGCTTGACCCGGGAATCCACCATTTACATTGAATCCGAGCATGGATTCCCGGGTCAAGCCCGAGAATGACAACCCCTCATAGTGAAGGAATCAATGTACTAGAATTCTATTACTTCTTCAGTTTTTCTTCAATACGATCCAGTTGATACTGCGCTGCCTGCCTGTAGTCACGATGCTGGAGGGCTTTGTTGTATGCGCCTTTCGCTTCAGTCAGTTTGCCGGATTGTTCGTAAGCCCAACCTAATTCAAACCAGGCGGCGGCAAAGTTCTGGCGATTTGCAATTGCAGACTGTGCCGATTGAATAGCATCACTGTACTTTGCAAGTTTGTTATTTGCCTCAGCAAGCGCTGTAAGATATTTATAATCAGTAGGTTTTATTTCTGTTGCTTTTTTATATGCCTCTACAGCTTCAGCCCAGGAACCTTTCTGACCCAATGCTTTGCCTAAGTAATTGTAAGCTTCATCATTTCTCGGATTCGCCATCACAGCTTGTTCATAAGCGCCAATAGCTTGTTCAAAATTCTTCTGACGGAAATATGCCAGCCCCATACCGCTGAATGCTTTGCTTTTTTCCGCGTCCTGTATGTTTTCCAGCGCAATTGCCGATCTGAATGATTCCATTGCCTCATCAAACCGTTTCATCTTATTTAAAAGAAGACCACGAGCAATGTGTGCCTTGGAATAAGTGTTATCCAATTGAACAGCTTTTGAGTAGAATTCCAATGCCTTGTCGTATTTCTTTAACATTTGCATAGTCTGCCCAAGGCTGAAATATGCACGCTGCTCCAAAGGATTCAGTTTTATGGATTCCTCGAAAAGTTTCGCCGCCTCATCATACCTCCTCGCCCTCAACTTCTGGTTTCCTTCGTTGTACTTGGCGATTGATCGTGATTTAGCTTCTTTGTCAGCCTGCAAGGCATTCATCAGCTTTTCAATTTCAGCTTTTAATACCTCCCACTTAGACATTAACTGATTGTATTCATCTTCGTTGGCTGCATCCTTCATCTTCTCGGTAAGTTTATCAAGGGCGGCCATCTTTTCTTCGATTTCAGGTGTTTGCGCCATAACCTGGCAGGCAAGGAAGATCACCAATAGAAAAGTCAGGAATAGTTTTGTTCGATTCATCATTGTTATGCTTACCTCTTCTCGTTCATCAAATAATTCGTAAATATAGAAGGGTAGTGAAAAGCTCGCAACCTAAAAATTTGCTCAAAATGTAAAATGCACTCTAAATAGTAGTTGATGGCTTTCACGTGAATATTGGACAATTGGCACTTTTTCGTGTCATTCCATAACAGAACATATAAAGCATAGACTGCACACTATCTATTAACCGACATTTCAGATAAACGAAATTGAGATAGAGTAACTATTTGTTATTAATAATATAATCAAATACTCTGTTTGTCTGAATGAAGCAAAACTATGCAGCGATAAATGATCAATAGACATAATTGATACTACTTCTTTTTCCTCCATTCATTACCGTAAATCGCCCAAAGAAAACTGTAACTTAAACGACTCACAATTTAATAAAATATCGGCTTGTTTGTATGAATATCAACATTTTACGAGTTGGTATAATCATTGCTTTATACTAATTGCAGGACAAGTGTGGCAGCACTAATACTACAAAATACATGTAAGGAGACGACATGCCGGCAGAACAAACAGGTATGGTAGGCGAAAAAACCGATCCTACTCGAGAAACCCGAAAACCAACCCGAAAAAGACCACCGAGGAAAGATTCTTCTCAGCAATCTCGGCCAAAAAGTGACGGTGTAGAAATCTCAAAAGATGGAAAAGATGCGTCACGCGCAGAAGAGGCAGCTCGAAGGAAAGCTGAAGCTGAAAGACGTCAATCTGGAGAAGCTGACAAGAAAGAACCTAATCAGAGTAAAGAGTCAGCACGCGACACTGAAACCAGAGAAGCAAAAGAGAAAGAAGCAGCCAAGAGAAGAGCTGAAGCAGAAAAGCGTCAATCAAAAGAAGCCGACAAGAAAGAATCTAATCAGAGTAAAGAGTCAGCACGCGACTCTGAAACCAGGGAAGCAAGAGAGAAAGAAGCAGCCAAGAGAAGAGCTGAAGCCAAAAGACGTCAATCTGGAGAAGGTGACAAGAAAGAAACCAGTCAGAGTAAAGAATCGTCTCGTGATGCTGACGCCGGCAAAGCAAGAGAAAAAGAAGCTGCAATAAGAAAAACCGAAGCGGAAAAGCGGCAATCAAAAGAAGTTGACAAGAAAGATTCCAATCAGAGTAAAGAGTCATCGCGAGATTCTAAAACAAGAGAAACAAAAGAAAAGCAAGTAGCCCAGAGAAGAGTTGAGGCTAAAAAGCAAAAAGCACAGGAATCAAAACAGAATGAACTTTCACAGAAGAAAGTCAAAGAACATAATACTAAGCCACTTGAATCCAGGACTAAAGATGTAGAACGGCACAATAGTGAGGCAGATGAAGCGCGGCAAAAAATGAAGGAAATTAAACGCAGGAATGAAAAAGCTGATTCGAAACAGTCGGACAGAAAGAAAACTTCACGAAGGGGAGATTCTAACCGCGGCGAAAAGTCGGAGAGACAGGAGAGGAAACAGCGTCCCTCAAACAGGCGGCAAATGGAACGAGCGTCAAGAAATTATCAGAGCAATTCCAACTCTAAACCTTCACAAGGTTCAGATCAGATGCAAAGTACGCTGCTTTCCCTTGTACGATAAAAAATACACAGAATTTGACAATATCAAGAAATTCTACTGCATATTCAAATCTTACTCAACCCGGGACTTTCCCGGGTTGTTTTTTTCACGCAAAGACGCAAAGGCGCTAAGAAGAAATCCTGTGTATTCTATATATCCTTGTATCCTGTAATCTTATATTTTTTGTTGTCCCAAGTTAGCTCTAAAAGTGTAAATTTATTTGATAAGTACTGCTTTTATAATATATGATTCTTTTCTTGAAGAGAACCTGACGAGGTACATCCCTGTCGCAAATGAATTAAAGTCCAGGCTGATCTCAGAATTTCCGGCTTCGATATTCTTTCCTGAAATTGACTTTACCAGTTGACCTCCAAGATTGAATATATCAATACTAATCTCTTCACTTCCGGGAATGCCAACTTTGAAATAAGCTGACGAATTAAATGGATTCGGATAAGGACCATTTACTGTAAAATGTTCCGGCAACTCTGGTTCTTGTATCTCGTCCCTTACTCCTAAATATTCTGCATCATAAGGAAACGCACCCACGTCCGTCCGGCTTCCGTCAGGATCATTCAGAGATTCCGGGTCACCTGCATCTATTAACGGACTAATTGATCGCAAATGAAAATCCCCGTTTTCAACATCTACACACAATGGATCAGCACTGAAAACACCCTCTCCGCGTTCAACAAAATAACCCCAGGGATTTTCAGTAGTTGTACCGTAAGTCCCGCTATATTTAACACTAAGTGAATCTCCGCTGCCATTAAAAACTGTGCGGTATGATCCAAGAAAAAAGCTGTTATTAATAATCGCATTACCATTGCAGTATAACGCTGTCTGACGGTTATCCTCCTCGCGTGCTGAAAAGACTACATGATCAAGGGATGCTGAATTCTGTAGTGTCATTCTTCCTTCAACAACTGTATGTGATATATCGATCCGGGCATTACGGTTCTCTGACCGGATCACAAAGTTACCTTCAAAGCGGCAATTTTCTGTTACCGGTTGATCGCCGTTGATCATAGTCAGGTTCATCTCACCCCGGCTGCGGATTACAACATTCCGCAGGATGGCAGGTACTTCGTATTCACCACCATTGAGTGTTAATTCAACATAGTCCCATTCTTCATCTTCCATCAAAACCGGGTAATCACGATCATCCCATCGATGATTATAAGGCCGAAAAGCGCTATACGGTTCTTCATCTTCGACAATTATCCTGACAGGATTATTTTCTTCACCTATCAGGCTTATTGGTGATGAGAAATAATTCCTGATCCTGTTTTCGTCGTTAAGAATGATCTCAGTTCCGGCTCCGACAATCAACCTCTGAGTTGGTTCAAGCACAATGGGCTCATCTACCACTACTCTTCTGTTTCGCCATAAGAGTGTATCGAACTCTTGAAGATTGGTTCCGGGCGAATGTTCAATATTATTCAACCAACGGAAGTCATAATTGTAATCCCTGGAATATCCGGTACCCGCGCAGTTTGATCTGTGTACATAACCTCGGCGGGTTTGTGCGAGAGCGCCCCTAAAATAAATTGAGCCTCTTTCATCTGTCTCGCCTGCATGTTCTCCATTACCATCGCACCAGATATATGTATCCCAGGCGTCGTTTTGGTCTTCAAATGTGAAAGATTCATTGTAACATTGAATGGCTGCAGTAATGATAATATGTCGCCGGTCATGCCCCCCAGGACCACCCCCTCCATTCCCTCTTCCATTTTCGTCTGTATCGGCAATTACAACATTCCCGCCACTTAAAATATTCAGGTAATGTGGAAAATCACTCGGAAAACTATCGGGAAATGTGTTTGCGTTGTAACCAGCATAAATAATATTATCTATTAGCCTGATATTTTGTGTGCATGCAATCGCTGTCTTGCCTGCCACATTTTCACCGGATAGTTCGAGTTCACCATCATGGTAAATTGTAACCCAGTCACCGCCATAGGGAATAGTTGTCTGATCAACCAGGTAATCCGTATTATAGGGAGTACCATCGAGCCAGCGTTCCATTAACCAACCATCCTCTTCTGCGGTCAGACGTCCTTCGAGACGAGGCTCTTCAGATGTAAAATAATTGCCTTGTTCTTCAGCTCGCAGCGCATTTATTTCAAGAACTGTATTCAGCAAGCCAAAGTAAACATGAGGAACATCAACCCATGGCTCGTAAGCAAACCATGCGTTCCGATAATTCAATTCTGACTGTGATGTAGAAACCTGTCCAAAGAAATTACCTCCCCGAATGCCGAGATTATCATTACAGTGAATAGCTCCATAATGATCACCTTGCCAGAACCACATTATTTCATTGAACATAGACGTTTCACTGTTACTAATATACATATAATCAGTAAAATAACTGAACTGCATCTGTGCTGAGGTAATCTGAGGTAACAAGACAACTACAAGAATTACGATCAGAACAACTGATTTGCATTTCCTAATCATCATTTATCCTCCTATGCCTCGATTTCAATACTTTGTATCTTGTTTCCTTTGCGCCTTTGCGTCTTTGCGTGAAACATTGTTTTTATTTTATCAAAACAGCTTTCACAATACGAGTGTGATTTTCTGTTGAGAATTTAATTAAATAGATCCCAGTCGCGAATTCTTTTAAATCCACAGTAATTTCGTTGGTTCCTGCTCCGTGATTTTGGGGTGAAACTGACCTGACAATCCGCCCCTCCAGATTGAAAATATCGACACTCAAATTCTCGTTCGCGGGAACCTCAACCCTGAATCGCGCTATCGAATTAAAAGGATTCGGATAAGGACCGGACACGTCAAAACTGTGCGGGAGTTCCGGTTTAGTATTCTCCTCACCCACTCGCCAATATTCCGGATCATAAGGAAACACACCCACATCCGCCCTGCTGCCATCCGGATCATTCGGCGATTCCAGGTCTCCGGAATCGATCAAGGGACTGTTTGACCTGAGATGAAAATCCCCGCTGTCAGGATTTACAAACAGGGGATCAGCAATGAAAATACCCTCTCCCCGCTCCACAAAATAACCCCAGGGTTCACGAGCAGTGCTGCCGAAAGTGCCGCAGTATGAAGCGTAATGTTCATCGGGATGTCCGCTGAAAACAGTACGGTATTCTCCAAGGAAAAAGCTGTTACGGACTGTCGCCGGGCGCGGGCAGTATAAAGCAGTTTCATGATCATCATCCTCGCCGGCTAAAAACACAACATGATCTAACCTCACCTCATTTTCAACACGCATCCTTCCAATTACAGATGTGCGAAGAATATTTAATCTTTGATTATCATCTTCCAGTTCAAGTTGAAACTGCCCTTCCAATTGACAGTTTTCAATCGCTGCACGAGTATCTTGTTCTTTCATTACCCATTCAACTCTACCATTCGATATGATCTTTGAATTTCGCAATATTGATGGTGTAAATAATTCACCGCTATTCATCTCGATTTCTACATAATCCCACTGATCATCCGTAATGAAATCATAATTAACCGGGTATCTCCACCATTCGGGATATGCAGTAAATGGCGCAATATCTTCTTCATCTTCGATAATAATCCTTACCGGTCTGTCCTCCTCGCCATTGATTTGAAAACCCGCAAGATATTGTACATCCAATCGAAGCCCATCTCGAAAAATCAAGGTTGTTCCGGGACCAATGGTTAATTCAGTCCATGTATGGAACCCCGGTCCCTGTCCGTACCGTTCGAATATTATCGTAGTATCCTCCCAGACAGCTTGAGGATTATCCCAGCGAAGGTCTCCAATTCCAGCAGGTCCTACGCCGTACAAACGTTCATCATAAGTGTAATTCGTTGCGTATCCGGTACCGCTGCAATTCGAACGATGGACGTATCCTCTCCTGTATTGAGTTAATGATCCATGCAGGAAAATAGAACCTCGCTCATCAGCTTCTCCGCAATGTTCACCGGGGCAAGCGCAGAATATGTAATGATCCCATGTATCATTCTGATCTTCTATCAGGAAAGATTCACCTTCAGTCTGCATAGAGGCAGTGATGACAATATGTTTATTACTATGGTCTTCCCACTCACCAGTGGAGGCACCATTTCCTCTTCCATTGGCGCGTGTGTTTGCGACTATAATCCTGCTTTGACCATAAATATTAATAGAATTCTCGCTTTCTTCCGGTATCAGCCAGGTAGAAGTGTCAACGTCAGCGACCATGACATTATCAAGCAAACGTATATTTTCAGTAGCTGTTATCGCGGTCTTGCCCCTGATGCCTTCCCCACTTATTTCAAGCGCACCGTCAAAGTAGATGACATTCCAGTCCTCATCCGAATATCCTATAATTTGTATATCTTCAAGGAATTGTGGTGAATATGGAGTGGCGTGTCGCCAACGTTCTAACAGCCATCCAGCCTGGATTCCGGTCAGGCGACCCTGGAGGCGTGGATCTTCAGAGGTTAAATATGTACCAAGTTCATGTGCTCGTTCATTATAATACTGTTCCAGGTCGGTGAAACCGATATATACATGCGGAACATTGAATTGAGGATCGTAGGCGAAATAAGCCTGCCGAGGTCCTTCAATAAAACGACTCGCAGTGGAACTTACCTGACCATAAAATCGAGGTGCGTTACGGATGCCAATCATAGAATTTGAATGAACATTTCCATACAATGTATCAGGTGTCCAGAACCAGATAATTTCATTTCTTAACGTCATCTCTTGATTCGTCAGATATAAATAATCAGTGAAATAACGCATGGGTCGTGGTTGGGAGAATGATATTGAAACGGTTAGAAATAAAAATATCCCAACAGCCAAAGTCCTGAAAATGCGCACAGCACACTCCTTCAAACGGATTCAGCGGGGATGCTTTTCCAATTAAGAATTATGAATTTTTTCTTTGCGACTTCGCGTCTTGGCGCGAATTAGAATATTATCTAATAAGTACCGCCTTTACAACACGAGTCTGATTATTTGTTGAGAATCTGAATAAATACATTCCGGTGGCAAATTCGTTCAAATCCAGAGTTATCTCAGAGCTGCTTGTATTTATATCTTTTGTTGAAAATGATCTTACCAGGCGTCCTTCAAGGTTGTAGAGGTCAATTTTAACTTGTTCCCCGTGAGGAAGTTCAACCCTGAAACGTACACTCGAATTGAATGGATTCGGATAGGGGCCATCTACGGTAAAACATTCCGGCAATCCTGTATCTGTTAGCTCATCCCCAATATCCCAATAGTCCTCAACGAAGGGATACACTCCCACGTCTGCCCTGCTGCTGTCCGGATCATTCGGTGATTCCGGATCACCGGCATCAATTAACGGACTGTCGGGTTGTAAATGAAAATCACGACGAGAGATACTCACAAATTTCGGATCGGCTTCAAAAATTCCATCACCCTCCTCGACAAAATAACCCCAGGGATTCTCAGTAGTAGTGCCATAAGTGCCGGAATATGATACTATTTGATTCGGGGCATTTCCGTTAAAAGCGGTGCGGTATGCGCCGAAAAAGAAAGAATTTCTGACGAATGTTTGACGGTGTGCGAAAAGAGCCGTGGAACGGTTATCTTCTTCACGGGCTGAAAAAACGGTATGCTCCACAATAGCCGGATTTAACAGGCTTAGCTGACCGGATACAACTGTTCGTGACAGTTCTATCATAACGCTGTCATTATTGACGTCAAGAGTAATGTCACCAACAAATTCATCGTGATCTAAAATAAAAACTGAATCATCTTCCACATCAGCCATGATGATGAAATCTCCGGAGAAAGAGCAGTTCTCAATCCGGGGGACGGTATCACATTCAAGCATGTGAAGATTAACGTCCTCGTCACTTGTTACACTTGAATTTTTCAAAACCGATGGACAGAATAAAGTTCCACCATTCATTTCTATTTCAAGGTATTCCCAAACAGGATTATTATCAAAAGAATTCCTGCCGTAATCTCTTTCATAAACAAAAGGTCCTTCATTCTCATCATCTTCTATTATAAGTCGAGCAGGATTTCCCTCTTCGCCCCGAATCGTTACGTCTGAAAACAGGTCAATGAATAAACGTTTCCCTTCACGAAAAATAACTCTTGCCCCGGCTCCGATAGTCAGCGACTTATAATATGTCTGCCAAAAATCATCATCGATATAAACCGTTGTATCTACCCAAACATAATCTTCCGAAGTATTTCCATAAGGTGACAACCCAGGCGGTGGATTTTCCAGCCAGCGTTCATCATAGAAATAGTCTTTTGCATACCCGGTACCGCCGCAATTTGAACGGTGAATATATCCTCGACGGGCTTGGGTCAGCGATCCTTCAAAATAAATTGAGCCACGTTCGTCAAGACTACCACAATTTTCACCGGGGCAGGCGCAGAATATATAAGTATGCCAACTATCATTCTGATGCTCCATACTGAAACTCTCACCAAGCGCCTGTAATCCTGCGTGGATTACAATACTATGCCTTTCATGGTTCCCTTGATTTCTTCCATTGCCACGTCCATTGGAATAATTGTCTTCAATTTCTATTCTCCTCCCACTCAGCAAGTTGATGAAGTGTTGGCTGTTGTCAGGGATTCGCCAGTCTTCAACATCTGTCCCAGCTAACATAACATTATCCCAGAGAGATATATTTCCGGAAGCAACAATGAGGTTACGTCCTTCAACCACTCCGGTTTCTCCTCCAAAACCATTTACTGCACCGGTCGCGGCAGCAAGCTGAAGATCTCCTTCGATATATGTTACAAGCCAGTCGCCTCCATCCTCGTAGTTAAATTCTATTGAGGTTGTAAGATGATCAGGATCATAAGGTAGGCCTCTCGCCCATTGTGTCAGATGCCAACCATCTTCACCACCGGAGAGACGTGATTGCAAGGCGTCATCATTATTGCCGAAAAAGAAATTCTGTTCCTCTGCCATTTCCGCATATTGATCAAACAGCCATCCCCCCCTTGATGGAAAAGGCACCTCAGGAACATTAAAGAGTGGATCATACGCAAAATAGGGATTGGCAGAAAAGTAAACGAAACGATCTTCAGAAGTGCTTACTTGACCAAGAAATTGTGGAGCGAATTTTATTCCTATCTGACCATTACTGTGTACATTACCGTACATAGTATCGGGCGTCCAGAACCAGACAATCTCATTAAACATGGTTGTTTCATAATTTGTGAGGTACATATAATCCGTGAAATAACGTAATGGATCAGCCTGTGCAGGTGATACGGAGAAGATAGAGATAAACAGAACCGCAACCAGCAGAAATGGAATAAATCTTTTCATGATAAAATCCCTTTCGTAGAAACAGTTATCCAAAGTCACATTTTGGGATGCCCTTGTAAGATATTTATTCAGAACTTAAATGTCAATATTAATAGTAATAAATAATAAATATCCATCCTTCTCTGTGAAGTGTTCAGTTTGACTTAAATTGTAAAGTTAGATCATTCTACCATGTCATTCCTGCGAAGGCAGGAATCCAGTAAATAGTTGATATTATTAGCACAATGGATTCCTGCCTTCGCAGGAATGACACCAAGCCAAACACTTACATTTGCTTTTTTTTTGAGTGAGGTGAGTCTCCCGGCTCCAAAATTCTTGTTCATTGATTCTGTTCAACCTGCTATCTTCACGAAAATCCGAATAATTTTACTGATGTATATATTTTATCGTGAGGTGTATTCATGTTCACAATCGGAATCCGACGCGAAGATAAAACAGATCAGGAGCGCCGCGCTCCATTAGCTCCTCATCATGTTGAACAGGTTCTTCAAAACGATTCAATAAAATGTATTGTCGAATCTTCCATGACACGATGCTTTCCTGATGAAGATTATGCGAGAGCCGGGGCGGAGATCGTGCAGGTTTTGCCCGGATGTGATCTCATTATCGGGGTAAAAGAAATTCCAATTACCCGTCTCCAGCCTGGAAAACCTCACATCTTTTTCTCCCATACGATTAAAGGGCAGTCATATAATATGCCTCTCCTCCAGGAATTTTTGAATCTTAAATGTACTCTGATCGATTATGAATTAGTAGCCAACGAAGAAGATCAGCGGCTGATTTTCTTTGGTGTTCAGGCTGGTCAGGCTGGTATGGTCAACAGCCTCTGGAGCCTGGGACAACGATGGAGAGCATTCGGTATTTCAGCACCTTTTGAAATGATTCACCAGGCACGAACCTATGAATCCCTCAATCATGCAAGAGTCGATATTATAGAAGCCGGTAAGCAATTCAAGGAAATTAATTTATCAGGGGATAGTTCGCCAATTATAATTGGAATAACCGGTTACGGACGAGTATCGCAGGGAGCGCAGGAAATACTTGATTTGCTGGAGCCTGAAGAAATATCGCCATCCGAATTAATATCCAAGTCAGATTCAGGAGAACTACTTGATAATCATATATATAAAGTAGTTTTCTATGAAAAGGACATGTTCGAGCCAATCGATACCAATACACCATTTGATCTGCAGGAGTATTTCGATTATCCCGGACGTTATAAATCTAAATTCGAGCGCTTTCTTCCTTACCTGACAGTTCTCATTAATGCCATATACTGGACTCCCAAATGTCCACGAATTGTTACATTTGAAAATCTTGATGATTTATTTGAAACTTCTGAAAAGCCCAGATTAATTGTTATCGGCGATATCACCTGTGACGTCGGCGGGTCGATAGAGTGCAATCTTGAAGCGACTTTACCTGAAAATCCGGTTTATACCGTCGATCCAAAAACCAGGGAAGCTGAGGATGGATTCAATGGTAATGGAATATTGATGATGGCTGTTGATATTCTTCCAACTGAGATTCCAAAAGAATCGACTCAAGTGTTCGGAGATATGCTGACACCATACCTGGCTGATATCGCACAAACAGATTATTCAGAATCTTTTGAAACTCTGAAACTTCCACTGCCTTTTAAAAAAGCAGTGATCGCGTATCAGGGTGATCTTACGCCAGACTTTGAATATCTCAGAAAGCATTTATAATTACGCCTGGAGTTATAAAATGAAATTGTACCGATGCGAAGTATGCGGATATGTTTACGATCCTGAAATAGGGGATCCCGATGGTGGATTAGCTCCGGGTACCGCTTTCGAGGATATACCTGAAGATTGGATTTGCCCGGTGTGCGGTGTTACGAGGGATATGTTTTCACCGATTGATGAATAAATTTGCAGGGATGACAGGGTGGATATTATTGAATAAAATGAACAGAATATGTTTCTTTGAGGATGCCAATAACTGCTTTACCGTCTATCGTTGCCGGTGCGTATCGCAATGCCCAAAGAGCCTGCTCAACCGGTTTTTCAAACAGCCAATCTGAAGGTGTTACAATAGGTGGATTTACTTGTATCGGCACACCTTTTCCCGAGATGATTAAATTAACATCTATTCGTGCCGGAACCGCCTGGATTGCTGCTTCGGGAGGGTAGGTCTTAGTTTTATGCAGATAATCATGTATTGCCCTGGGACCGCCTTTGATGGATGGAGGCTGATAACCGGTCAGGTTGAGATCTGATATAGCTCCATAAATCCATTTCATATTTTCCAGTTTACGAATCGCTTCCGACAGGTATGTACCTTCTTCCGGCTCCGTCGCATTGCCTTCCCAGGGATCTACTGATTGAACCGTAATCCGAAGCTGTTCTTTATCACAAGACCATTCGGAGATTATAACACGGTCAACCTCCAACGCCTGCCCCCATTCCATTGCTTCATCAATACTCCATGTACTGATCCTGACTGTATCACCCCCCCATGCCTGGAGAAGGTCAAGGGTTTTGACAGGACGGACATCAAGTACAGCTTTATTATAAACTTCGATAGTCTGATCCCAGGGAGGTTCTTCCTGTGATTCCATGCAGTTTTCAGCGTAAAGAACCGGAGGAATGATTAAAACAACTTCGTCAAGCGCCACTGAAAAAGACGGAAGGGAAAAAATCAGGATCAATCCCAGCATGCAGGAAATATATATAGAACGAGGACATGCATCCCGGTTATTTTGAAACAGAATTCTTTTCATAATTATATTAGTAATAATTCAGGTTGTAATTTTAATCTATCCCTTTTGCCATTCAGGGTCACGTCTGTCCAGGTAAGATCCCATCCCCTCCTGCCCTTCCTCGCTTACACGAAGATCGGCGATCATTTCAGCAGTATAATTCTTGACGGAATCGAGAGGTTCTTCGCCAACCTTTTGAATCAACTTCTTACATTCTTCCAGCGCCTTCGGACCTCCCAGGGACAGTGCAGTGGTATATCCATGAACAGCATGCTCCAGATCTCCCATCACAGCTACACGGTGAACTAATCCATACTCCAGCGCCTGGTCGGCAGTAAAGCGTTCACCGGTCAGCATCAGGAGACGCGCTCTGCCTTCACCTATCCTGCGGATGACATAAGGGCTGATAGTCGCCGGTGTTATTCCCAAACGAACCTCGCTGAATGCAAAAAATGATCCCTTCTTTGCAACTGCAATATCACAAGCTGCAACCAGACCATTACCTCCACCTACCACCGGACCGTTTACCCTGGCAATGACAGGCTTGGGGTGGGTATATATCAACTCGAGAAGATCAGCTAATCGCATCGCATCCTTGAGATTATCCTGGTGACTGGCTTCCCGCATCTCACTCATATAATCGAGATCTGCACCTGCACTGAATGTTGATCCTTCGCCCGTGAGAACGATTGAGCGGCAGGAGTGTTCGGCTAAAGTTCTGAAAGCATCAGTCAAATCCATAATCATTTGACTATTGAATGCGTTTCGTTTCTCCGGTCTGTTAAGTATTACATGAGCAACATTATCTATAATGTGCAGTTGTACGGTCTCAAGCTCCATTCCAGTTCCCCTGACTCAGTTCGGTTCGAAAATCTTAAAATCTTCAGATTACAAAAAATATTAAGGTAATATTGTACTAAAATATTCATTTGACTATTGAATATTAATCATTCTGAACATAGTGAAGAATCTCTGTCTAATACTGAATAGATTGTAATTTCAACACTTGAGATTCTTCACTACGTTCAGAATGACACTATACTAACCTGTTACGATGGATTCAAAACAAACAGCTATATTGTTTTATATTTAGAATTCTTAATTATTAATTATTAATTTTCTTTATATGTCGGTAATATCACCTTTGCTCGCAAACAAAAGACAAACCCACCACTATCATAAGTTTCAGTGTTCATACCACCTACGGTGTCCCAGAAACTGGCTTCGGTAGTACCATCATTTGTAGGGAAGAACCCCCCAAGTGAATCTTGAAATTGATTATGCCAGGTTTCGTTTGCCGAAAAACCTGTCTCACTGATCGCAAATTCAATATCCGCACCAATAGCAATTGATTTAACCGGGCGAAATTCCACTGCTATGAATGGACCCACAAAAAAACCGCTTCCCTTAAAACGATCCCATTCTCCAGGATACCCCCGGTCAACTGTAAGATCAATCAGCCCGACACCAACCCCGGCGGGAAAACTAAGTTTTTTATACTGGGCGACACCATAGAATCTTAGCTGGAGTTCAGTAGCTACAATACTGAAATTTCGCTGCACCTCGTCAATAATCTGTAATTGTCTGGCAGTACCGGTGCGTACAATAACTTCAGCGCCAAAATTCATCTTGCTCAATCCAAAGCCACCGCCATATCGAATCAAAGGAGAGTCAAAAACCTGGTCGTACGCATCAGCACGTGGTTCCTGCATCCCGCTAAACAAGACAATATATGGCTGGAAGCTAACATTTTTTTTTTCAAGTTTATCTACATAGGATTGAACAGAGTCGTATGCAGCTGCTAATGCGGGCGAGAAAAATATTCCTGCAATAATAATAAAACAAAAAAAAGTTTGATAGACAGATTGTCTTTGCTGTGAACGGATAGAACGTATCATGGCAGTACTCCGGATAATTTTACGACTCCTGAAACACCCCTTCATATAATATAATCCTATTATCACTCAAATGCAGAACAATATTTGTCAAATACTGGAAGATATCCCGGAATTTACATCCTGAAAATCCCCACCTCCATATCGGGAATCGACTTATTCAGGCTCATCTCAATACCCAGAGCAAGAATATTCCGGGTATCTTTTAAACATATAATCCCATCATCCCAAAGCCGGGCGCTGGCATAAAAAGGGTGCCCTTCATGCTCATATTTGTCAAGAACCGGTCTGCGGAATTCCTCCACCTCTTCAGGAGTCATTACCTCTTGACCCATTGTTTTAAGCTGGCTCTGCTTAACTTGTGTGAGAACATCTGCCGCTTGATGTCCACCCATTACTGAGATTCTCGCATTGGGCCACATCCAGAGTAACCTGGGGAAATATCCGCGCCCGCACATGGCATAATTACCTGCGCCGTGGCTTGATCCAACTATGAGAGTAAACCGGGGAACGTCAGCATTTGCCACTGCATGAACCATCTTGGCACCATCTGATGCGATAGCGCCATGTTCATAATCAACACCAACGATAAATCCGGTGATATTTTGGAGAAAGAGAAGTGGAATTTTACGTTTTGCGCAGAGTGACACAAAATGAGCGCCCTTTTTTGCGCTTTCGCTGAATAGAACACCATTGTTAGCAACGATTCCCACCGGATAACCCATGATACGAACAAATCCTGTCACAAGTTCAACACCATACCTGGGTTTAAACTCATGCATCTGGCTGCCATCGACAAGCCTTGCGATTATTTCTCGAACATCGTAAGGTGTTCTAATATCTTTAGGAATAATCCCATAAAGTTCATCAGGATCATATTGTGGATCCACCGGCGCTTCGCGCATAATATCAAATTTAGGTCTTGGACCCAGATTCTGGACTATATTCCTCACTATCCTTAATGCATGTTCATCGTCATCCGCCAGGTGATCGGATACTCCTGATATTCTTGTGTGGACATCACCTCCACCCAGTTCC
This sequence comes from Candidatus Electryonea clarkiae, assembly GCA_030765455.1. GTDB lineage: Bacteria > Electryoneota > Electryoneia > Electryoneales > Electryoneaceae > Electryonea > Electryonea clarkiae. The sequence continues at coordinate 22,601 of JAVCCM010000059.1, forward strand.
TCAGCAGTACATTCCACCCCGGTCGCTGCTTTTACTAATGGGGGTCCACCGATAAATATGGTGCCTTGATTCTTTACGATTACTGTCTCATCGCTCATAGCCGGAACATACGCTCCCCCTGCAGTGCATGAACCCATTACACTACTGATCTGGGGAATTCCGTAGCGGCTTAATCGTGCCTGGTTATAAAAAATTCTTCCAAAATGAGCTTCATCAGCAAAGGTTCCGTCCTGTTCACGTAGGAATATGCCACCGGAATCTACCAGGTAAACACAAGGGAGATTGTTCTCTAATGCTATCTGCTGGGCACGAACATGTTTTTTAATCGTACTCGGGTAATAGGTTCCACCTTTCACCGTCGCGTCATTAGAGATAATCAGCACTTCCCGGCCATGTACAACCCCAACTCCTGTAACTACACCTGCAGATGGAGCTTCATTATTGAACATGTTGTAAGCTGCAAGTGTACTGAATTCCATAAAGGGAGTATCTGGATCAATCAGTTTATCGATTCTTTCGCGAGCGGTTAGTTTGCCGCGAGCTTTATGCCTGTCAACATATTTCTTTGGTCCACCTTGCTTGATTTGCTCTGATAACTCAAGATATTCCTTTTCGACCTGTTTATGATGTTCCTTGTTATTCTTGAAATCAGGATTGGAAGTTTTTACTTGTGATGGTATGCGGAACAATGCAGGATCCCTCCGTGTTTTGTATTATCAATAAGTTTCGTAAGTAAACCAGATACCGGTTTTATTGTGTAAACCTACAAAAAGGTATCCATTAACTGCAACAGAAAAATTTCACTATGTTTGCTCCATTTCTTTGTGTTCACAACTTGAATGAGATTAGTATTGCTTCTTTGTAGATAGAATGCTCCACAGGAGCCAAAATCTAACTTTCTTGTTTGTCTTTGGAACATATTGCAAAGTGCTTTGTAGAATTAGGAAAACCTAACAGAAGGAGCAAAAAAAATGAGTAAATTAATATTGAGTGCAGGAATATTGTTGATGAGTGTTTTCCCAGCGCTTTCGGCAGATTGGGAATTGGACACATCACATTCAAGTATGAAATTTAAAGTTAAACACCTGATGGTATCGAATGTGTATGGAGAATTCACAAATTTTACGGGCAATTTTCAGTATGATGAAGCCAATCCGCAAAAAGCAATCATAGATGTTACTGTTGATATGTCTTCTATTACAACAGGAAACGAGAAACGTGATGCTCATTTAAAGAGTGCTGATTTTTTCGATATTGAAAATTTTCCGGAGATGACTTTCGAATCTACCCGAATTAAGAAAGCAGGGAAGAATTTGAAGCTTATCGGAGCCCTCACAATGCGCGGCGTTACCAGGGAAATCGAACTCCTGGTGGATGGTCCTACAGAACCTGTAAACATGATGGGTTCTATACGAGTCGGCGCCAGTGCAACAGGAACAATCAACCGTTTGGAATGGGGCGTGAGCTGGTCCAAAGCATTAGAAACCGGCGCAATGGTCGTAAGCAAAGAGATCGATATCATTATTGACCTTGAATTGATAAAAAAATCTTGATTCTGTCTTAACCCAGACAAGCCTAAACCAAAGAAGCCTACAAGATGCACAGGATTAACAGGATATATTAAATGCGTCTTTGAGTAATAAAGTATTCTAATAGTATTGAAATATGTTCTTGTAATTAATAAGTATCTAATACTACCTGCCTGAGAAGGAACAAATCTGAGAGCCTTAGTACAACTGGATCAGATCACATGTTTCGAGTTGTTATGTCATTCCCGTGAAGGCGGGAATCCAGTATTTACAATGTTTTAATATTGTTTCTGGATTCCCTCCTTTGCGGGAATGACACCTCGATTGATCTGAGTTGGTGTAATAGAGGGATTTACTTGATGCTTTTGCTGCCAGTAATTCATATTTTCATTATCAAACTGAACGATTTTGAAGGGGATTATACATGGCAAAACTACTGTTTGCTATACTCGCATTAATGCTTTTATCCGGTTTATCGTTTGCGCAGGATAAACCTCCAGTTATTTTTCTTCCTGAAGAGCCACCCAGACCGGAACATGATGCTTTCATTGATATGATGAATCAAGTGGGGATTGATGAGTCCAACCTGGGCTATCGTCCAAAAGGATATTGGACCCGTTATCCTGATCCTGCTGACATCCCTTACAAGATGTTAGCCTTTGACGATCTCTTCGCTGAGCCGCAGTATATTTATGATTTTGTACGCGCGATGGCATTATCAGTGGAGGATTATTTGCACCCTGAATATCTTGCTGGAAATGATCGGGGAAACAGCAAAGGTTTGTTAAGGGTCGTATATAACTGTGGTGTACGTCATCAGGCAGCAGAATTTCGTGATTACAGTGCATCACTCTGGGCTGAAGTTGACGAATCTGAGCCTCTTCTTTCGGCAATTCGATCAATCTATGAACAGACATGGAGGGTATATCGATACAATGCTATTGAAGCAGCCTCTGATTTCCCACTGATTGAGGAAGATCTTCGTAAAGCAATAGAGCCGATTGATCCCAGGATTCAATCTGAAATTGCTGAAACTGTCCTTCATATGCTCGAGGCGTGGAAGTTTCGCGAAATCGGTATGCGTAATGTGGATTATAAAAAAGCCCTTGCCTGCTGGCGAATCCGTCACCTGGGAGAAACACAATTTGACGGTCTCGAATATTTTCCCCAGTTGGATGACTGTGCCCGTGATATTGATATGAACTCTATTTATTATGCCGGGTATAAACTATTAGCTTCATCTGAGTTACTGGCTGATACCCTGAAAATGTTACGAAGTTCACTGAAGATTGATTGGAAGAATCAGGAATTAAATGTAGAGACTCCAATAGGTAGGATTGTTCTGGGCGGGAGCGGCAAAAATGAGCACCGTTATTCAGACGCCCTCCTGGTGGTCGATTTCGGGGGAAATGATACCTGGTACGGTGCTGTCGGCTCCACTCCATCACTGGATATCCCGGTATCGCTGGCAATCGATCTCGAGGGAAATGACCATTATATCAACGATGATGAATATCTGCCCAGTCAGGGCGCTGCCATTTTCGGCGCTGCTGTGCTGCTTGATGTGGAAGGAGATGACGTTTATAAATCTAAACGGTTATCACAGGGAGCGTCAATGCTTGGAATCGGTGTTTTAGCGGACATGGCAGGAAATGATAAATACGAAATGTGGACATCCGGTCAGGGAGCATCATATTTCGGAGTCGGTGTCGCAATAGATAATACCGGTGATGACAACTACAGGCTCTGGGGCGATGGTCAGGGTTACGGTGGTGTGGGAGGCGTTGGATCGTTAATCAATCGTACCGGGAATGATCACTACTGGGCTGCTCCTTTAAAAGATGAAGTCTATAGAATAGATAGATTTCATTCTGCAGATTCAGCCAATTATTCCTATGCTCAGGGTTGCGGTATAGGCCGGCGTGGTGATATCACCGATGGGCATTCCTGGGCAGGAGGAATGGGAACATTAATCGATCTTGATGGAGACGATCTTTACGAATCACAGAACTGGTCTGCCGCCTGTGGATACTGGTATGGAATGGGCTTTTTATATGACAGGGCTGGTGATGATATCTATAGAAGCGCCAATTGGAGCCAAGTCTGTGGAGCGCATTTCTGTATAGCCGCATTATTCGATGAGGATGGAGATGATCAACATATAATTACCGGTAAAGTATCTGACGGAATTGGTTTCGGACATGATTATACTGTTGGAATATTCCTTAATCGTGGCGGTAATGACCAGTATCGCGTTAGAAAAAGCGGTCTTGGTTTTGCTATAAATATGTCTCAAATTTTCTTTGTCGATACGGAGGGTGATGATCAATATATCACTGGAGGCGATGGTAAGAATTATGGTATGAATAATTTTAATCAGAACAACCCGCCGGTTTTAGGCGCTCTCATGCATCTATACTCGGATCAGATATGTTTCTTCCTGGATCAAAGGGGAACTGATAAATACTTAATTGAGGATTTCGATACAGGAAAAATTACAGGAGATGACCAACGTCTTACTGAGGGTGGTGAATACATAATACCAACCGAAACACAAAGAGATTCCCTGGCAAACAAGAGATATTATGGATTTGGAAGGGATTATAAAGATTGGATGGGACCGGAAATCGAATATTTTCGTGATAAGATGAAGAAAAAGAAAAATGAATTCCGTTGATTTCTTGTAATTCCATCAAGTCGAACGAACAGGCTAATGAAGATGAAGTTATAATGTAAATAACTCTGGATTCCATGCATAAACCTGTGTATTGAAATATCTAATATGATACAATCGATAAGTACAATCTAAAAGATCCTATAGATTCTTTTAGGTTTATTTAAACTTAATGATTAAAGATATTTTAACTTTTGCCGAAAGTTAAGATAAGGTGTATTGTGTTACGCATAGATATGAAATAAGTTTTCATATCCTGTAAATACCTGATCTAAACTATTTAGAGAATACAGGTTAAGCTTGATTTGTTTATTTGAGTCTATATGCGCCTGTTCACAGGCAAAGTTGTATAATCTGAAAATACTTACAAAGTTAAAGTGATAATATGAGATTCCTGTCACGAATAGTAACTATAGCTTTCATATTGAGTGTATCAGAAATATCTGCGCAAGAGCCGGAATTTCCTCTTGAGGATTTTGTCGGTGAAGGCGTTCAGAATATCATTCACGGTACAGAATTGGTGATCGAGGACCCCATTTTTGCTTCCTGGAGAATCCCCTTTGCAGATGAAATAATTAATTTTCAGAAAAAAACCAATAAGCCCGTTTATTATTCAAATATTTCTGCTGTATGGTTCAATACTCGCAATACCAAGGCTTTATTAATTCCAATGGGAATAAAATATCAGGATTTTTCATTCCAACTGACCATACCATACGTTTTTAACCGCAGGATCAAATACTCGAACTATCATGCAAATGCGAGAGGCATCGGAGATATAGGCTTGTCCATAAATCGATCATTTGTTTCATCCGATAAAGTATTCACAGCCACCGGTCTGATAAAAATCCCCACTGGAAACACTGACGTGATCGATCAATATAATGGAACCGGCTACCCTGTTCCTCTGGGGAATGGCAGTTTAGATTTTGGATTCGGCATCGGCGCGGAAATACCCGTAAATATTCCAAAGATGGGGAGGCTATTTCTCTCAAACAAAATTCATTACCTGTTCCGATCACCCAAAATCTGGAGTGTGCAAAACAACGGCTTTAATACTGAGATAGAAGCTCGCAACGGTAATACTTTATGGTATAATATTGCTGCCATGAAGCGAATTTCTAAAAGAATTCAATTTTATATCGCAGCCAATTTCCTCGTAAACAATGGAGGAAATTCATCATGGAACATTGAGCAGGAGGATGGATCGGCTACAAATGGTAGTGATGCATCCAACTTCCAGGAAATGAAATTGTTGGATATCAGCCCCAAAATCGTATATCTAAATAATAAATATCACTTGAGTCTGCTCCTTGATCTACCGGTTTTGACTCAGCGTCATGAGAATAACACTGAACCAGATCGCTATCCGATTCTTCGATTTGGAGTTACTATACCTGTTCATTTATCCAAAGTGAAGCCATGAATATTTTTAAATCCACAATATTCTATATATCATTATCAGTGTCGTTGTTTGTCATTTCATGCATGAACTCCACCCCTACTAAAGTTGATTTTATCAGTGAAGATATAGAGGAAAATGAATTCACACTGGGATTCTCCGGCGAATCAATCACTATGGTTCACATTAATGCTGGAAGCTATCGCATGGGTTCAAATAGAGATGAAACAGGTGCGGATATTGACGAATATCCCCGTCACCCGGTAGTGATTACCCATGATTTCTGGATCGGGAAATATGAAGTCACCCAGGCTCAATGGCTGGCGGTGATGAATTACAATCCATCTTTTTCAAGTCCCAGTCCGGACAGACCTGTGGATAACGTTTCCTGGCGGGAGATTGTAGAATCCTTCCTTGCGAATATTAATGAATCTGAAGAATCCGGATCAACCTGGAGACTTCCAACTGAAGCTGAATGGGAATACGCTTGCAGAGCTGGAACGACCACTCCATTTTCCTGTTTGGACGGTGCGGAGAAATTCTACATTTACAATCGAGACACTGACGATTCAACAAGAATAACGGGATCGCTGCTACCCAGCCCCTGGGGATTGTATGACATGCATGGCAATGTCTGGGAATGGTGTCGGGATTCTTACCGTGATTCCTATGAACACGCTCCCGGAGATGGAAGATCGTGGGGCGATTCACTTGGTAGAGGTCGTGTTATCCGTGGAGGAAGCTATAATCTTCCCCTTTTGGATTGCCGTTCAGCAAACCGCGAATGGAAAAGTCCAACAGACTCGGACAAATTCACCGGCTTTCGACTTGTAATATCTGAGATTAATGACAACGTATCTCCCCTGCCTGCAACCCTGGCAGAGCCTGGGATTGGAACTGAGAATATTCCGGTCGTGACTGATTTAGCCTGGAGTTGTCTCGATCCGAACGGAGATCCCCTGAATTATAGTATCTACCTTGGTCTCCAGAATAATCCTCCCTTGATAGCATCAAATATTTCTGATACCACATTTTCCGTCAAGATGCTCCAACTTGGCGAAATCTACTACTGGAAAATAGAGGCTGATGATGCAAATGGTGGATTCTCGACAAGCAATATAAGTCATTTCAGAACGCATGAACCTGATGCGAGAGAGTTCCAACTTGGAAATTCCGGCGAGTCCATCTCTATGATACATATCGAACCTGGAGTATTCCGGATGGGTTCTGGATACGAAGAACCTGATTTTGAAACGGATGAACAGCCACCACATGAAGTTACAATAAACAATGGCTTCTGGATTGGTAAATATGAAATTACACAAGATCAATGGGAAGCTGTTGCTGGAAACAACCCATCAGGATTTTCCGGCTATTACGATTTACCGGTCGAAAATGTCAGTTGGGAAGCAATTAATGATACGTTTTTTACTGCTGTGAATTCTCTGGACTCCAGCTTCATCTGGCGTCTGCCAACGGAAGCAGAATGGGAATATGTTTGTAGGGCAGGCACCTCAACTAGATATTTCTGGGGTGAAGATCTTGATCAAAATGAATTGGGAAATTATGCCTGGTTCCTGGACAAAGGAATGAATAGAACCCATTCAGTTGGTGGTAAAAAACCAAATCCCTGGGGATTGTATGATATTCTCGGCAATGTAGATGAATGGTGCGAAGATTGGTATCATCTGAATTATTATGGTGCACCGGAAGATGGCAGCAGTTGGCTTACTCCGGCAGGAGTTCGCCGTGTGTGCCGCGGAGGCAGTTGGCAAAGTATGTATCTTGAATGCCGATCAGCGAGAAAATCCAGGGAGCTTCCGGTTAATCATAATAGCGGTATCGGATTCAGGATAATCAGAATCGATAGATAATATTCAATACTTTCCAATTAATTTTTAATAACTGTTTAGTATGTGTCATTCCCGCAAGCAGGCTGTCCGACAAAGTCATTCTCGGACTTGATCCGGGAATCCACGATATCGTAATCTGTTGTAATGCCTGGATTCCCGCCTTCGAGGGAATGACAACCCTTTAAATCAGATGAATTAATGCAGTAGTACGTATAGATGTTCTTCCAAAATTGTAGTTATCTGGCAAATCCACACATTAAATTGTATCTTCTTATCAAAGTTTTGAATTGAGGAAAATCATGAAAAGTTACCGTAAAGAACTATGGTTTCAAGTCCCCACAAGGCGTGAGTTTGTACATATAACTCCACAGGTTGAAGAGTGTATTCGTGAATCAGGCATAACCAACGGTTTGGTCCTGGTAAATGCGATGCATATTACCGCTTCTGTATTTATTAATGACAATGAATATGGTTTGCATCATGATTACGAGAAATGGCTCGAGACTTTGGCTCCACATGCTCCTATTCAACAATACCGTCACAACGATACCGGGGAAGATAATGCTGACGCACACCTGAAACGTCAGATCATGGGTAGAGAAGTTGTCGTTGCCATCACAGATGGTCACCTTGATTTCGGTACCTGGGAACGGATTTTTTATGGTGAATTCGATGGAAGACGCAGAAAACGAGTTTTAGTTAAAATTATTGGTGAATAGAGCTTTGTTGAGCGTCTTCTCATGAGAAACCTGAATGAATAACGGCTTATAATTATTATTAACACGATGATACAATAACAATAATCCTTTTAGAATAACGAAGAAAACGCATTTCAGGAATGCGTAAATTTGGTTTGAATACAGATTAATTATAGAAATATTCTAATATAGCTTTCTGTCACATAACAGTTATTAAACCATATTTACGATAGATTATTCGTACCGGTAGTACTTATATTTATATTTTTGTGTGAGCTTACGCAATCCCGGAGGAAGTAAAACTTTTGAGCGAAAAACCAATAAAAGTTCTAATTGTAGATGATGAAAAATCCATTACTCAGAATATGAGTAAATATTTCACTGAAGTATATATCGGCGAGTTTGACGTAATCGCAACGAATGACTCTCTCCAGGTAATTCCTATGCTGGAGGAAAATCAAGATACCCAGGTAATAATCAGCGATTATCAAATGCCTAATCTAAATGGGTTCGAACTTCTTCTAAAAATAAAGAAAAAATTCCCGACAATATTTTTTATTATGATGACCGGATTTGGGACTGCTGAGTTAAGGGATAATGCGAGACAGAGCGGAGCGGTTCAATACGTAGAGAAACCTTTCAATATCCCGGATATTGCAGGAATGATAAGGGAACTTGTTGACTCACAAAGTGCTGGTTTTACAGGCTTTATTGATGAGCTGGAATTTGTGGAAATTGTGCAATTCCTCAGTATTTCAAGTTCTGATATGCAGCTCGAAATTGAAACTAAAGATAATAAGGGGACATTGGATTTTCGTGGGGGTGAACTGGTCCATGCTGAGACTTCAGATAAACAAGGAGCTGAAGCCTTTTATGATATCTTTTTATGGAAAGGTGGTCAGTTTAATCCGAATAAGCTACCTGCAGATTTAGAGCAAACAATATTTGAACCCGTAGAAGGTCTTCTCCTCGAAGCTGCCAGGCTCGAAGATGAAAAAAGTGTAATGCTGGAAACCGAAGAAAAGATTGACGATGTTGAGGAATTACCGGCTGACGAAGCCATGAGTGCCGAATTAGTTGAAAAACCTGATTTGGAAGTTAAACCTGAAATTTCCTCAGATACGCCAGCAACTTCCACATCTGCAGCTCCTGTTAAAAGAAAAAAGAAGGATGGCTCAGATCAGAAAATTATCAGTATAGAAAATGTAACTGAAATTGTCTCACCAATCGTTGACAGTTTTATGCAATATTTCCCGAAAAATAAGGACAAAATCACATATAACAAATTACCATTGCAGAAATTACCATCTATAGTGCAGCATTTTGTTGTCTTCCGGTTGAATCAAATCAGCAGATCATCAATCAGGTTTGAGAATACTCCCTTTGATTCCTCTAATATACGTGTCAGCGAAGCAGCGTTAAATCTCGTCAATATCCTAATGGAAACATGGAAGATTACTCCTGATTATTTCCGCTCAATTCTGGAAGAAGCAGTTGAATTCCATTTGTTCCGTTCCATTGACCCTACTAATACCATAACAGATTTTCTCTTTGGATTGACTGAAGGAGATTGTTGGCAAATTGAGGAGAATATCAACTCCATAGTTACAGAAAAAGTGATTGAGGACTTCTTCAGGTTAGGGGAGATAGAATTTGATTGTCAAAACGAAGCCAAAGTGACGCTTAAAGAACTTGAGAAGAAAATATCCAAAAAGATTGAAAAGGCAGATGACGACAATAAGTTTGATTCGTTCTATCAATCGGTTGAATGGCTTTTGTATTTTGCTTCATTTGTACCTAATAGTCAAATATTTTCAATCGAGATGGAATTGATTTCAATAATGTCAAAAAACCGTGAATTAAAGGGATTTACAGCTTATCTGAAGAAACAAAAATACCCTCCTGAGCATCCCGTCACTCTCGATGAATTCTACGAATACCTGGAAGATTTCAGATCCTGAATTTGATCTATATGTCATACTAAAGTTTGATCAGTTTATTGATTATAATCAAACCAATACTCACTCTCTACTTCGTAAATCACCTGATCCTGTAATTTTCTGTGTAACTTTTGGTGATTCGTAATAATCAACATCTCCGCTGCCAGAGATTTTGACATCTAAATCTTCTATTGCCTGTACAATAGAATCTCCTGATCCTGATATTTTAACCAAGGTTTTATTTGTTTCAAGTTTTGCGGACTGGTAATCACCCGATCCACTAATAGCAATCCTCTGAATTCCCGCTTTACCTCCTACCTCTATTTCTCCCGAGCCGCTTATATTTCCTTCAAGTTCATCCACCGTGATGTTTTCTATAGTCACGTCACCTGATCCCCGGATGTTGAGAAAGATGAAAGTTGCAGATGCAGTTTCAATGTCCACATCGCCAGATCCATTAATGTTCAACTCAAGGTTTTCGGTTTTGATATCAGATGATTGAATATCTCCAGATCCGGATAAGTTTATTTCATTGATTTCTTTTATAGTTAAGATAAACTTAATCCTGGATTCCTTACCAAATTTATCCCATAACGTCCAATCCTTTGATTTGATTATTAAGGTCCTGCTTTCAATCTTTGTTTCTATATTCTCGATCACATCCTTATCACCCTCAATAATCAATGATTCAGTATCTCCCTGAATCAGGATCAGCAAACCCGGTGTGTTAAAATCCAGTCTGTTTATGTCACTTATTTCACGCTCTTCTTTAATAATAGTATTGGCAGCTACGGTTGATAGTATGGTAAATACAAGAATTACAACAATTGATACTTTTCTAATTTCCCTGTTCATGGCAGCTTTCTCCTTTCAAACATCCTGGTCTTTTCTCACTAAGAATATAAAACGGTTCATAGTATAATCTAATCGTCTCATTAATTGGACGATCCAACCAATAAACAGGTTACAAGCGAGACTACTAATTTCATTATTTATTGAATGTTTTTTTAAAATTCATGTCACTTCGGGTGAAAAACTATTGGTTCTTGCATTTCCCTAAGATTAATAGTTCTTCTCGTCCTATTAGGATGATATAATGGGGATATATCTTCGTGTCTTGATCCAATGTAGCCATACTTCAGGCGCATTGCTGCCAAACGGAGTTTTACCCTCGGTGAGATCTCGAATCCAGTCTCGTGAAATATTTGGAATATTTAGAATTGTAAAAGTGGATTTATATATCTGAAACTTCCTGCCATTGATAGTCTTCAATATATTTATGAAATCTTGTCTATCATTAAGGTTGCTTGCACCAGGGACCGCCAAACCGCAGAATTTTGTGTCGAGTCCCTCATTCATTTCCGAAAATATGAAAACCGGTGGGATAAGGTGTCGTTGACCGGTATGAAATGCTTTAAAAATGTTTGTGAGAAAAATATTTACTTTCTGACTGCTGTTTGTAATACTTAATCCAGCTCGCCTGTTATCACCATAAAATGTTAATTGCCCAAGTTTTTTATCAATACTGTCGGACCAGTAGGGATCTGACAGGTTCAGTGTCAGAACACTCAAATCAATATCATTGGCTTCAATATTTCCTCGGCAACGCAATCCTCCCTTCTGCCCGCATCGTAAAATCCGGTTAATTGGATCATCGCCTGGGAGACCGGAATCGCCTGCCTCATATACTGTGTCAACCACAAGGCCACATTGATCCAATTGAGAGTATTTAATTGTTCTCTTTACCTGGGACACTAATTACCCTTGCAAATGTGGTATTTCATCAAACAAAATAATAAATATACGCAGTATATTGTTTGTTGTCATTCTGAACGAAGTGAAGAATCTCAATTGTTGAATTACAATTTGCTCAGGTAAAAAACCGGGATTCTTCACTGCGATCAGAATGACCAATTCTTCAGCTATCAACCAGATTATTATATAATAATTCTTTTTCACCCAATGAGATAACCTAAGCAAGGATTCTCTTCAGAATCAACCTTAGAAAATTTCTTTTTAACATAAGTATATTTTCTTATAGGTAATCTTCTTCATCAAGTGAATCCTCACGTTTTGAAAACTGATATTCACCCCCTATATTCCAGTTCAAATATTTCGTTGATCCTGAAAGCTCGCAGGCTGATTTTCAGCCTGACATAATAACAGAATTTTACGGATACCTGGTACATCTCTATGCTTAAACTAAAACATTTGCCTGATGAAACATTCTAAATCCACATTCTTAATCTACCTTGAACTTGGTCTCGCGAAATTCATTATCTGGATTTTTCAAATTCTTCCTCAACGAAAAGCACAAAAAATGGCTGCTTCTATTGGTGGAATTTTCAGTGACATGGTGGGGATCAAAAAGGAGCTTGCCCGAAAAAATTTGACAATTGCTTTTCCTGATCGGAGTAAGGATTGGTTTGATCGAACACTACGCCAAATGTATCAGAATATGGCTATGGTTGTTGCAGAAACCGCCCGAATCCCCAAATTGAAGGGTGATGAGTTCGAAAAATGGGTGGAAGTGGAGGGATTGGAGAACGTTGACCGGGTTCTTGAGCGAGGTAAAGGATGCATGGTAGTTTCGGCTCATCTCGGTTGCTGGGAATATCATGGCGCTTATGCCGCCAATAAAGGTTATCCCGTAACTTATGTAGTAGCGGAACAGGCAAATCCGCTGCTTGAAAAGTTGATCGATGATCTGCGCCGTACGGTTGGGATTGAGATTATTCAACGTAAAGATGCTGCTAAAGGTATTGTTAAAGCGCTGAAACAGAACCGTTTGCTTGCGATAATGATGGATCAGGACGCAAGAAGTAACGGTGTTTTTGTACCGTTTTTTGGAAAACCTGCTTCGACGTTCAAAGGTGTGGCAACTTTTATAATAAGGATGTCCGCCTCAGTTTTGGTTTTGACCAGCTATAGAACCCCAGAAGGAATTTCACAATGTAAACTCCAACCGGTTGACTATGAATTCACAGGTGATTATGATACAGATATCCTGGGCTTGACCACACGAATCACAGAGATGCTTGAAGCAGAAATACGTCAGGCCCCTGAGCAATGGCTATGGCTTCACCGCAGATGGAAAACGAAGCCGAAGGCAATTAAGAATTAAGAATTGAATTAATGCTACGCTCAAAGTGTGTTGTGGAAGCAAATTATTAAATCTTTGCGCCTTTGCGCGAAAAAAAAAATCGATTTTCCGATTATGGATGGAAAATATATTGAAAACGTAAATTGATTAGTTCTGACTTTAAGCACGATCATTGAAAATCATCAACAAAGGATAAGAATCATTAAACTTGGAAAAAAAGATTTAAGAGATCACCGGGGGATTTTTCCTCTGAGTGAACTCACCGGGAACAGCGCCCGGGATTTTGGTGAACTTACTGTCATGCGCAGGTGGGAAAACGGCAAGTATCACGAGTGGACATACAATGAGCTGCATCAAAAAGTACAGGCTATCGCCAAATGGCTGATTAAATGGGGAATAAAGCCAAACGATCATGTGGCAGTCCTGGGCGATAATTGTCCCGAATGGGAAGCTTCATACCTGGGAATTCAAACCGCCGGTGGAATCTGTATCCCGATTGACAGGATGCTGCCTGCTGCGGGAATACGATATGTGCTGTCGGAATCGGAAGCGAGTTTGTTGTTCACGAGCAGTAAATATTTGAAAACCCTGACAGAAGTAGATGATATACCGACCCTTAAAAAGTCTATCAATTTCGATAACGATAAGTTTGCTGATTCGATTGACTTGGAGCAAGTGATTTCTGAGGGCAGCGATTTGGATGTCGCTCTCCCTGAGCGCCAACTTGATGACATTGCCGCAATTCTGTTCACTTCAGGCACTACCGGACACAGCAAGGGTGTAATGTTGTCACATGGAAACATTATTACGAACGTTACCGGCGCAAGCGAGATGTATCATGCCGATACGAGCGACACCTTCCTATCTGTTCTCCCGGTGCATCACAGTTTCGAGGCGACCGCCGGCTTCCTCTTCCCTATTTATAACGGTTGCAGTATCACCTTCGCGCGTGGACTGGCAGGTCCGGATTTGATAGAAGATATCAAGGCTTCAAAAGTAACTTATGTGCTTGGTGTGCCGCTTCTATATGAGAAAATTCATGCCGGAATCCTGCGTGGTATCCGCAAAAAGGGCAAAAAAGCCGAAAATATGTTCAATAAGGTTTACAACATTGTCAAGTTTGCTGATAAATTTGGTCTTGACCTGGGGAAAAAACTCTTTGCAGACCTGCGTGAAAAGGCGGGCATGAATAGTGTCAGACATTTCCTCTCGGCTGGTGGACCGCTTGATCCGGAAATCGCAAAATTCTTCAACCTGCTGGGTCTTCGACTGGTCCAGGGATACGGTCTTACCGAAACAAGCCCCTGTACTCATTTAACCCCACCCTGGGCGATCTATCATGAATGCGTAGGCACGCCAATTGGAGATGTTGAATGTAAAATACTTGATCCAAACGAAAACGGCACCGGCGAGGTTTGCGTCAAGGGTTCAAATGTATTCAAAGGTTACTACCGGAATGAGGAAGCCACCAGGGACACCTTTACCGAAGACGGTTGGTTCAAAACCGGAGACCTCGGGAAGATTCATAAACACGACTTCCTCCAGGTAACAGGACGCAAAAAGGCGATGCTGGTTACCGCCGGCGGGAAAAATGTATATCCAGAGGAGATTGAGTTCTACCTGAATCGCAGCATGTATATAGCGGAATCCGTGGTTCTCGGCTTACAGCGTGAGAAAGGTTCAGGCGAAGAAGTAGTAGCACTTATCCATCCTGATTATGAACAGTTGGATATTCATTTTGAAGAGATCAAAAAGAAAAGTACGGAAGAGGAAATCTTGAAACTGGTAACAGCAGAAGTGAAAAATGCTCAGAAAAACCTTGAAGATTTCAAGCGGATAAAAAGATTCCGAATCCACCAGGAGGAGTTCCAGAAAACAACCAAACGCACAATCAAACGGTTTCTATATACAGGGGAAATGGTTATTGTTGGTGAGGAGAAGGGATAGAATCAGTACGTGTAAATAGAAATAAAACAAGAAAAAGCGATTTAAGATGAAACCCATGATTCGATTAAAGGATATAGTTGATCAGATAGAAATATCTTTTGATGAGATTAAATCTTTCTTGAATACTCGTACAGGAGAAATAATATCCGTCTCCGATGAAGAACTTAGAGCTGCAGAAGAAGGCGAATCACTGGAAAATTATCCGGAATGGGAGCATGAAATCATTCAGAAAGCCAAAGAGATTGTTTTCTCTGACGACTGGATCACATTACCGGAAAAATTCGACATCAATGAATACTCTATCATGGAAAAATTCTGTAGCTCTGTTGAAGACGATGATAAAAAGCATCGTTTATTGAATAGCATTCACGGACGGGGAGCATTCAGGTATTTCAAAGATACAATCCATGAATTCGGAATTGTTGATGACTGGTATGAATACCGGAAACAGGCATTCAAAAGAATTGCAATAGAATGGTTGGAAAGCCACGATATCGCCTTTACAGACGATAAAGAATAAAACCGAGATGAAATTTATTGGTTCAATTCACATGCAACGAGTTCTAAAAGTAGTTCACTTTCGGCGAAAGTGAACTACTCGTCAAACCATATGTGGTACTAGTAGTTGTAGCACGGATTCTTGAACCGTAACGAAGCGTAGCTCGACTCAGTCAATCCTGGGAAGTTTGGAAATTCTAACGAATTAATCGAGAGACAGAATTTCATTCAAATCTTTCCTGCTTGTTTGATATTTATGGAATCTGGATTTCAGGCTACACACTGGATTACAAAGTGGTTATCTCAATATAAGGAGAATGCTAAAATGAATCTCCGTGAACAGATGGAACAAGTGTATCGTGATATGCCTTTAGACAGCATTCCCTGGAACTTGCCAGACCCGCCCGCTATGCTGGTTGAAGCCATCGAATCCGGAAAGATAAAACCATGCAAAGCTGTTGACATGGGATGTGGCGCTGGCAACTATGCTGTCTGGCTGGCAAAACATGGATTCGATGTAACTGGTATCGACATCAGCGAACGCGCTATTGCGTACGCTCGCGACATGGCAATCCGAAACGGAGTTTCATGTAGTTTCGAGGCTGCCGATTTACTTAGAGACATGAAGAAATTCCACGAACACTTTGACTTCGCCTATGACTGGGAGGTTCTGCACCACATTTTTCCGGAAGACAGGGAATCTTATCTTAGCAACGTACACAACCTGCTGCGTCAGGATGGTATGTACTTTTCAATTTGCTTCAGCGAGAAAAATTCCGATTTCGGTGGAGAAGGAAAGTATCGCAAGACTCCTATCGATACGACTCTATATTTCTCTTCTAAGGATGAATTAAGGGACTTGTTCGATCCCCTGTTTCACATCTGTGAGTTGAATACAGTCGAGATTAAAGGCAAATACAATCCACACCTGGTCAACGTAGCGTGGTTGAAGCGTAGATGAGTACAGCAAAGGCGTACAAATCTCGCATAAAAACGTTAATACGCAAAGAAATAAATCCTGTTTATCCTGTACATCCATGTAAAAAGACTACCTGATTGTGGCACGGTCAGTCATCTATCAGGCTACAAATCATTCAAGTCTCCCTCTACAACACTGAGTGCATAAGAATATACCTGATCAGGGAGACTTTTGGGGATGTCGATGTTGCAGACCTGCCTGTTGAATGGTAATATTGCGGAAAATTATTTAGACAATATTTGCCGAAGTGGTGGAATTGGTAGACGCGCTGGTTTCAGGGACCAGTGTCCTTCGGGACGTGGGAGTTCGAGTCTCCCCTTCGGCACTGGGAATTCTATTTCAACAGAGACGCAGAGAGCACAGAGTAAAGAAGTAATATTTTACTCAGAGTTCTCCGCGTGTCTGTGGTTAGATTAGACTCTTCTGATGCAGGATTGCGTTGGGAGAGGCGATATTAGAATTCAACCTGAAAAAATAATTATTGTTTCTTAAGAAGTTTCTGGTAGAGATCGGTATGTTCAGGGTCCATTGACGCCAGCTTGCTCAATGATGAATATTCCTTATAATCAGCAAGTGCGTTGGCAAAATTATGATAATTCAGGCTGAAGAATCGCTCGAGTTTCCTTTGGGGGACACGATCCAATTGTTTGATGGCATAAAGTAAATACTGCCTGGCGGTTTCCCTGTCACGCTCATCATAATATAGCCATTCACCGGTATAATAGAGGAAATTCATATATCTGAACTGGTTGTTTTCTTCAACCATTACCTCATCAATGAGTTCTTCCCTCTTGTCCCATCCATTAAAGTAGCGGCTGCTGAATCTTGCATTTTGAGCGATCTGCCTTGCCGTTTCAAAGTAAATTGAACCGCCGAATTTTTTTACCTTGTCAAATTCATACCCCAAGACCATGTGAAGATAGTAGTCTATCATACTCCTGAATGGATCAAATTGCTGGTTATATTTTAACTGCACTCCAGGTTCAAGTGGAAAATCCCATCTTTTATCATTGAATTGAGCGTTGGAGCGATTCGATATAACGATGCGTGCAGCATATCGCTCTTCAAAACTGATCGGTTTAAATTCTTCGAAGAATATCTCTATATCGAGGAAAACATCATAGCCATACTCGTCAGGCGCCCAATCCTCCTGATTAATATAAGCTTCAACTATCCGGTCCAGACCTTGCAGCTTGTTCTGATTCTCCTGCGGTAATCTTTCAAGGTTGACAGAAACCTCGGCAATGATCCTTTGAGCGTGTGATTCATTCACAGCCAATGAAATCAGGATCAAAAAACAAATTGTGAATGTGTTTAATTTATTCATTTTCTACGCATGTAAAAGAAAAATATATAGATTATAGTAGTTCTTGATAATAATGCTCGTTTTAGGTTCGGTTTGCATTTCCCGGACATCGAGCTGTCCGGGGCACACTAAAAATCAAACGAACTTTACTTTTGAGAATTACCATAGTATCTCCGAATTACAACGATATCCAAAGAATCTTTATACAAGTATTTAATTGCCTCAGGATACCTTATGCCTTAATATAGCCTATTGCTTATTCTCATGCGAGTCTTCAATGTTTTCTACTGTAAAGTTTGGTGTCAGTTCCATAAAAGAAGGACTCTGCAGTTACCCGGTATTATGATCGCAATTTCCCTTTTATTTGTTGTAAATATTAAGTGGATTGATCTAATAAACTGGACGACACTTTTGTTAATTATTGAACCACCTACATGCAGTACTGGATAAACATATTTCAATTCATATTGTTAATTTTCATCAACAACATCAATTGTTTACTTCCTACTTCAGTACTCTGTTTTTGTGCTTGAATGAGGTTAAATGATTATATACATTGCGGGATTTTTACTTTAATAGATTCTTGGAAGATCAGATAGACATGAGCAAAGAAGATAGAAATAATTCGTCGTCAGGAAGCTTTGATGCTTTCTTCGATAAAACGTGGATATTATTCAAATCTATGAAGTTTGCGATAATACTTTTAATCATTTTCGCAGTTTTATCGATTTTCAATTTATTCGCGCAGGAATTCATAATAGAGGTTCAAGGCGGCAGCGACAGGGCCCATCTGATATATCAATCAGAATATGGCGAAACCCGAGCCTCTGTATTGATGTTTTTTCAAATGTATAACCCCTATCGCTCCTGGTGGTATTCGTTGATGTTGGGTCTATTGACCCTTTCTTTAACGATATGCGTGATTGACCGTGCTCCTAATGTGTATAATCAGGTTTTTAGACCACGTTACCTTCGCGATCCAAAAAATTATAAATCTTCAAAAATTTCGGCGATGATCAAAGGCAAAGACGGCGTAGATCAAACAATAGATAAGGTTTTAAAAAAGAACGGCTATAAAGTCTGGCAAGAACAAACAGAAAAAGGCATGATAATAGATGGTGAAAAATTTGTCTGGGCACGAAGTGGATCATGGTTCGTTCATATCGGTTTTATATTCCTGATTATAGGCGGTTTATTGATAGCTCGTAGCGAATACAGGGTTCATGCCAGCGGTTTTCCGGGTGAATTATTAGCGAAAGGTGAAGACCAGTGGGGATTTAATGTTCTGGTTGAAGATTTTATTATTGAGTACTATCCCCTCGCTGTTGGACAGGTTGTAGAGGTTAACAGAAGGGTCATTGGCAGACTCATCGAGAAAAATAGCGATGGCAGCTTTAACGTAGAAAGTTATCGTCCGGCAAGCGGAATATTACCGAATATTGCACCCGAGAACATATCCAATAAGATCGACTGGCAGATGGACGGTGGTCGAATCGATCAGGCTAATATTTCAGATTATATCGCATTTTTGACAATCATAGAAAATGGCAAGCAAATAGATACAAGAAGAGTTGAGGTTAATGCACCTCTCCGACACAAGGGATTCAGGTTCTATCAATCCAGTTTCGATGCTAATAGAACCAATGCTGATGGCAAATGGACTACTGTTCTTGAAGTCAGGAAAGATGGTGGATCACCTTTTATCTGGGTCGGAATCATATTATTTACTCTTGGTATTGTTGTAAGTATGTATTTAACACCGCGTAGAATTAATGCATTGATTGAAAAAGATGGTACAAAAATTGACATATATCTTGCCGGAAGATCTGTGAAGAACCAGTCGCTTTTTAAAAATGAATTCAAACGTATCGTTAAGAAAATCCAACAAAATTTGAAAACAGATGAGGATAAATGATGAATACCAAGTGGATTATTTTAGCTGTTGTGATCATAGCTGTCGTATTACTCTTTTATTTTACTGGCGTTGATAATATTTCCCCTAAAAAGGAGATGCCTTCTCCAACCCCATCAATGCAAGCTGATATGGAGCATGCAGGGCATGTCCATTCTTTGGAACTTCCGGAAGTTTCACAAGTGCAACTTGCCATAAAAAATATTCAAGAGGAAAGCTTTCCTGATATGAAGCTTGTGCCGGGGGAAAAAACCAAACTGGCAGGAACTGAATATTCCCTTATGGCAACTGAATTTTATACTCATTGGAATTTTGATGGAAGACCGGTAAATATTTCTTATAAAGAGTTAAACCCGGCAATTAAAATAGAAGTATTCGAAGGCGACAGCCTTCTATATCATCAATGGGCTTTCAAGAATGTCCCGTTTTTTGGCATGGGCGGAATGAACCACCCCGGGGGTATGGCAAAAGATCTCGGATTTGCGCTGGTCTCTTATGAAGGGCTTAAAATGCCCACCCCTGAATCAAAAACCGGAGAAATGGAATGAATCGTCTTGATGCGTTGCTCTATACTATCGCATTTAGTGCTTATTTAGCAGGATTTTTTGGATTTGTACTTCATGTTTCGTTGAAAAAAGAGATTATGGGGAAAATTGCTACTTTCCTTATGATGCTCGGTATTATCCCTCACAGCATGGCTTTTATCGTGAGGTGGACTGCACAAGGTCACTATCCATTGGCAAATATGTATGAATACATGGGTCTTATGGCATGGATGGTGGTAGTTGGGTTGTTATATTTTATATGGCGTTATAAAAATATAAAGATTGGAGTAATTGTAGCCCCGGTGGCTGTAATGCTCCTGGTAACTGCGAGTCTGCTTCCCTCGGATATCAACAGCCAGCTCATGCCGGCATTGCAATCTTCCTGGCTCGCGATCCATGTCACAATGGCAGCTTTAGGTTCAGGCGCTTTCCTGATAGCCTTCGCCTCTGCCAGTCTGTACCTACTCACAATTAGCAATAATAAAAAACCGGGCGATGTTACCCCGGCTGGTAAAGAATGGTTTTTCTTTGGATTATTCTGGGTAGGAATTCCGATAGCTGTATCGATTATTTTAAACGTTTTCGGATTAATGCCGGTTCAAGTACACAGTATTGAAGAGGCAAGAATAAATGGAATAGCCGACAAGATGCTAACCTCTTTCAGCCTGTCCACCGGATCGAAACATCTGCTTCTTGGAAAATCTGTCATTGGATTAGGCATTGGAATGATTTTCGGAGCAATTCTGTGGCCCTTTCTACGCAGGAAAATCAAACCTTCCAACGTTATTGGTAATTCAGGATCGCAATTTTTTGTGATTATTGTAACTGCAATCCTTTTTTCTGCAGTAATAATTGGATATATGATTAAAAGCGGTACAATTACATTAACGCCCCGAAGCTATATGAAAATTTTTGAGTTCTTCGGCCCCCTGTTAGTCTTGTCATGGATAATGACGCCTGTAATGTACTACTTACTGTTGATTCTCGGTGGTGGATGGATGGAACGTCTCTCACTGCCGAGACCGATTCTTGAAGAATTATCATATTCTGCAGTAACTATAGGTTATCCACTCTACACAGTCGGAGCACTTTTTGCGGGTGCAATATGGGCTGAACAGGCATGGGGAACATGGTGGAGTTGGGATCCGAAAGAAGTCGGCGCTTTAATAATATGGCTGTTCTATACAGGCTTCCTGCACGCCAGGTACCAGCGTCAATGGAAGTCGGAGCGAGCCGCAATATTTATCGTTCTTGGAATGGTGATGGTTTTTGTCAGCTTCTTCGGAAATTATTTCTTCGGCGGGCTTCATTCGTTTGAAGTTACCTGATAGATTTTCCATTTGTGGATTCAATAACCGTTAGGAATACTGCAAAATCAATGCTTCTATTTTCTACTTCTTGATTAAATCATGTGTAATAATACATATTTAATCTGGACATGAGAAAGTTATATCACATATATTCATATCCTCCCCTTATAGTATTTGATCTTGACTTTATAATTTTACGAAGTTATAGTACTTATAGTTAAAAAATTCACGTAGAGGGAATTCAATGATTACGACAACTTCAGAATATGCGATTCGTGCAGTCGGATATCTTACTAATTCCGAGGATGACGTACGTATTGGTTCTGATGAAATTGCAGAAGCTACACATGTACCAAAGCGATTTCTCTTAAAAATACTGAATACTTTGAAAAATCAGGGCATTCTCAGAACAAGCCGTGGTATTGGAGGAGGATTCAGCCTCGCAAAAGATCCTAAGAAATTAACACTTTTTGATGTTGTCTCTGTATTTGAAGATATCAGCCGGTTTAGCCATTGCCTGAGTGGAGATCAGAATTGCAGTTCTGAAAACCCATGTCCTCTTCATAAGAAGTGGAACGCAATTCTTGAAAAGATGGAAGATTTGCTCAAAGGAACGACTTTCAGCCATTACCGTGAATATAAAAAGCTTCATGAAAAATCCTGAATTATCGAAGATTTAAGTCAATAACAGTTTTTCAAGACGAAGATTTGTTTTGAGTGCTTTAGCGAATTTTTCAGGATGTTTATATCCAGTCAACATTCCAATAGTTTCCACAAAATCACGGTGTGACCTGCCGTTTCGATAGTCAGGTTCCCTGGGCGGGTATTTAAGGTATCGCTCCATCAAGTTAAGATCAGGAGCTACGAGCAATGATGCTGTGAAGTAGATAAAATCTTTCGGTTTGTACAGGCTTGTACCACCAATTTTTCTATCTCCAACTGCAATATCAGAGATACCGGCACTGTAGGTTTCATTCAATCCTGTTGCTATGAGAGCGGAAATAAGCCAATCAGTAATTATATTATATTGTTCCTTGATTCTTCCAAAACCCTCAGCCGGAGAAGTTACCGATACAATTATGTTACCCTGATCAAGCACTACTGAGCACCCTCCCCCACGACGACGTAATACCGGTATCCCATCATTTTCACAGTTCTCGAGGTGCAGCTCCTCATCAGGATCGCTGCCACGTCCCAAAACTACAACTTTATCAGGAAAGGGGTAAACTTTTACTTGAGGTTTCCCTGATATCCTGGCAGATTCAAGAATATCTTCGTCATATAAAAAATCTTTAATTTCAAACATGTCAGTATATTATTAGATTTGAATAAAGCATCAAAATATATAAGTTTGGGCTACCTGCGAAATTATTCCTATTTCTGTGGCAGGATATGTATAGGCTCACCCGCAGCCACTTCTGCGGCTTCCATAATAGCCTCAGACATAGTCGGGTGAGGGTGAATGCTGACGATTAGATCCTCCAATGTCGCTCCCATTTCAATTGCCAGGGTACCTTCAGCAATTAATTCAGAAGCTACTGGACCAACAATACCAACACCAAGAACAAGATTGTTATCAGGATTAGAGAGGATTTTTACAAATCCGTCAGTTTGACCGATACTTCTTGCCCTTCCAAGTGCCGTCAACGGAAAACGACCAACCTTGTATTTAATATTTTTCTCTTCAGCTTCTCGCTCAGTCAAACCGGTCCACGCAATCTCTGGGTGGGTAAAGACAACAGCCGGAACAGCCCTGTTATCAAAAGCAGAGGGATGATTGGCAATTACTTCGGCAGCGATTTTCCCTTCCCTGCTTGCCTTATGCGCCAGGGCGGGACCATGTGTTATATCACCAATTGCAAAAATTGTTTTTTCTGATGTTCTGCCTTCTTCATTTGTCGGAATAAATCCACGTTCATCTGTTTCGATAGATGTATTTTCGAGACCGAGACCGGAGGTATTTGGTTTACGTCCGATTGCAACCATTACCTGGTCAAATTCTTTTGTAATTACCTGATCATCATGTTCTATGTCAACTTGAAAACCTTTATCCAGTTTGTTGACATTCAGAACTTTTGACCCGGTCAATATAGATTCAAATTTCTTCTTGCAGTGTTTGACAACAACTCTCACCAGATCCTGATCAGCACCGGCAAGAAGGTTAGGCATAAATTCCACCATGGTGATTTTTGAGCCGAGACCAGCATACACCAAACCCATCTCAAGACCAATATAGCCACCACCTACAACCAGGAGTTTATCAGGAACTTCAGGAATATTTAAAGCATCCGTTGAAGACCATACCGATTGATCATAACCCTCCGGTAGCTCATTCAACACTGAACCTGTAGCAATTATTGCATGTTTGAATTCGATATAGGTATTTGCACCATCAACATGCAATAACTTATTGCTTTCAAAATGTGCATGTCCCCGGACAATTTCTACATCACGTTTTGTTAATAATGTATCAACACCCTTGGTAAGGGTATCAACAACAGATTGAGTCCACTTACGCAATTTATCAAGATCAATTTTAAGACCGGTGTACGACAATCCTATTTTCTTTGCAGATTGAAGACCATCTATCATTTCAACAGCATGGATCAAGGTTTTCGACGGAATACAGCCCTCTATCAGGCATACACCGCCAAGCTTTTCACGTTCTTCCACAAGAATTACATCCAGACCAAGATCAGCCGCTCGAATCGCTGCAACATATCCACCGGGACCTCCGCCAATCACTACAACGTCAGTCTCTAACGTCATCTCACCCATTACCATTTTAGAATCTCCAACATCCAATTATATGCAAATGCTAAGAATGCTCTTACACCTATTCTAATCTATAATTCCATTAATAATTTATTTGTATCGGACAATAATCCAATCAATTCAGTGACAAACCTCGCAGCCTGTGCTCCATCCGCGATCCGGTGATCGAAAGCCAGAGTCAAGGGTAATATTTTTCGGATTACGATTTCTCCGTTTCGAACGACAGGTTTCTCTTTCAGTCTGCCCATGCCGAGTATTGCCACCTCAGGATAATTTATTGTCGGGATCAGACCGGTTCCCCCGATAGGTCCGACATTTGTTATGGTTATTGTCCCGCTGCGCATTTCATCGACTGTAATTGTCCGGTTACGCCCTTTCTCCGCCAATGTCTCGATATCAGCCGAAAGCTGAATAATTGATTTCTTATCGGTATCCTTGACCACCGGAACGATCAAGCCTCTTTCAGTGTCTGCTGCGAACCCGATGTTGTAATACTTCTTGTAAATAATTTCTTCCCGGAATGGATCAAGGCTGGCATTAAACATCGGGTACTTTTTAAGTAGAACAGTAAGAGCTTTCATTACGAACGGTAAAAGAGTCAGGCGTCCACCAGGTTGACCTTCCCTTTCGACTCGCTCTTTCCTGCGGAAATTCTCAAGGTCAGTCAGGTCCGCCTCATCCATATGCGCCACATGTGGAACGAGCACCATTGATGTAACCATTTTCCGGGCAACTTTGCGCCTGATAGAACGAACGGGCTGATACTCTACCAATCCCTCTTTTTCAAAATCAGGCAGATCGTCCAAATCAAGGAAAGGAATACCTGATTTGGGAATCTTAACCTCTCCCCTGACATGCTTTTCTGCAGATATGAGTTCACCTGATCCTGGCGTTGTTTTAACTTCCGGAATCTCACCGGCATCGAATGATCTTACATCCTCTGGTAAAACCCTGCCACCCGGACCGGATGCGGAAACTTTATTTATATCAACGCCGAGTTCTCTTGCAAGACGCCTCGTGGCGGGAGCAGCAGGCACTGGAAGACCATCTCCAGTTTTTGACGGAACAGCTTCGCTTGTAGTTTGAACCTTCTTCTCCTCTACCACTGCCGGGATTATCTCGGTCTTTTCCTCAGGTATTTCTTTCTTAACCGCCTTCTCCTCTTCCCTTTCAGTCGCTTTATCGGAACTACCAGATTTTGCCACGCCGGCTCCATCATCGATTATCACCAGCACTGCACCGGTTTCGACTACGTCTCCAACTTTCCCATTCAATTTTATGATTGTACCGCCACGTGGAGATGGAATCGTAACCGCAGCTTTATCGGTCTCAACATCCACCAAAGACGCATCTTCTTCAATAGTATCTCCAACGTTAACATACCATTTCAGTATTTCACCCTCCTGAATTCCTTCTCCAAGATCGGGCAGTTTAAATTCAAACACTTTATACTCCTAAAATTCCAGGGTTTCTTCTATCGCTCTGCGAATTCGTTCCATTGTCGGAAGATACATCTTTTCACGACCAAAATAAGGCATGACAACATCATATCCTGAAACACGTTTCACAGGAGCTTCAAGATACATCAACACTTCATCATTGATACGTGCAATAATTTCGGAAGCAGGACCCAGTGTTTTTTGTGCTTCCTGAACAATCACACATCTTCCGGTTTTTCTAACCGATGCATTTATCGTAGCGCTATCCATAGGTGAAATTGTCAACAAGTCAATGAGTTCTATCGAAACCTTACGTTCACTCTGAATCTGGTCAACTACTTTTTTTGTTAGATGAAACATTGCACCCCAGGATACCAGGGTAAGATCGCTTCCTTCCCGGACAATTTCAGCTTTTCCAATTTCCATTGTTTCTTTTTTCTCAGGAACTTCCTCTTTGAAAGCCCGATAGGAATGTTTCGGTTCCATAAAGATTACGGGATCCGGATCACGTATTGCTGCGGTAAGCAGCGCGCGAGCATTACGGGGACTGGAAGGAATAACCACTTTCAATCCCGCAGTGTGCGCCCAATAAGTCTCCTTGCTTTCCGAATGGTGTTCAAGCGCTCGAACACCTCCACCATAAGGCATACGCATTACAAGCGGGCAGGTAAACTGTCCTCTCGACCGTGTCCTCATTCTCGCGGCATTTCCCTCAAGCTGCCCCAGGGTCAGGTAGGAGAAACCAGAAAATTGTATTTCAGCTACCGGTTTTAGTCCGGCAATCGCCATCCCGATAGCTGAACCGATAATTCCCGATTCCGCCAATGGAGTGTCAATAGCCCTTTCTTTTCCAAACTTAACGGATAATCCTTCCGTAGCACGAAAAACACCACCA
Organism: Candidatus Electryonea clarkiae; assembly: GCA_030765455.1. GTDB lineage: Bacteria > Electryoneota > Electryoneia > Electryoneales > Electryoneaceae > Electryonea > Electryonea clarkiae. The sequence goes on from JAVCCM010000059.1 coordinate 49,406, forward strand.
TTGACACCAACATCCTGTCCCATTACGAGTACAGTTTCATCCTTTTCCATTTCTTCATGAAGCGCAAGGTTGATCGCTTGAATCATGTTCATTTTAGGCATTGTCGGCATCCTTTCCAATTTCATTAAGGAATTCAGCTCGCAGTGCTTTGATGTCATCAGTTTCTGTTTCGAAGAGATAGTCAAAAGGAGAATCCGGTTTGAAATCAGTCATATTTTCAAAGTCTTTCACAGTTTGTTCAATTTCGGCTTTTATTTCGTCTTCCATTGTCTTTTGTTTCCTGGCGCTCCAGGCTTTCTTCTCTATAAGATAGTTTTCAAAACGCTTGATAGGATCTTTCTTTGACCACTCTTCGACTTCAGCATTTTTCCTGTACCTGGTCGGATCATCAGCAGTAGTGTGAACTCCCATTCTGTATGTAACAGCCTCTATCAAGGTCGGACCTTCTCCCGCGCGTCCCCTGTCAAGCGCATCTTTGGTCGCCTTGTAAACAGCCAGAACATCATTTCCGTCAATCTGTATCCCGTCTATTCCATACGATATTGCTTTCTGAGCAATAGATTCACTATGGGTTTGGTTTGCACGTGGAGTTGAAATTGCCCATTGATTATTCTGGCAAAAAAATACTACCGGCAATTTCCAGACAGCAGCGAAATTTATCGCTTCATGAAAATCTCCCTCAGAAGTCGATCCATCCCCGAAAAATACTAACGAAGCATTCTCTTTCTCGCCTTTCAACCGTGAGCCGTACGCTGCTCCAACAGCATGGGGAAGCTGAGAACCAAGAATTATATTTATGGGAAGCGTTCTGTCATTCACTGGATTGAAACTTCCCTCTTCATATCCATTATAGTAAATCATCGGATTTATCAATGGCTCGCCTCGCATTAAACGACCACCGAGTTCACGGTAAGAGCCAACAAACCAGTCCGAATCCCGTAAAGCAAAGGTAGCTCCACAGACGCAGGCTTCCTGACCGGTACAGACTGGAATAGTGCCTAATCTTCCCTGGCGCTGCAATTTGAGCATTCGACTATCCAATTGACGTGCAAGGTACATTGCTCGATAGAGTTTATTAAGCTCAGTGTTACTAAGTTTTGGCTCAAGATTTTCGTCAAGTTTGCCTTTATCATCGAGAACCTGTAAATATGATAATGAGAATTTACCAATTGTTTTTAACGGCATTGGATATCCTTTCAACTCGGGTTTAAACTCTGAAATAATGATGCTCCCCCAACCTCGCAGTAAGAAGCAGTTCTAATTGAGAAAAAAGATAGGTGTTCCTAATAGTAGTGTCAATGGAAAACATGCTTGTAGGGAGATGCGCTAACTTATTGTAGGTTTAGGATTTATGAAAATTATGGTTCATCAATTTAAAGCTTATTTCACTTCATAAATTGTATAAAATTCACAGTTAAGAAATTGTGAAATTGTATTGTTTGTTCTCTGGATGGAAAATTCTGCACTTTCAACATAACACTATTGAGGATTCTTGATAAAAACAATTTTCTTTGTCGCTTTGAGGTGTGAGCCATCAAAGAGTGTAATAAAGTATACACCGTTTGAAATATTTCGGGCATTTATTGGCAAACTGTAACTACCTGCAGGATATTTCCCTTTTTCTATCAATGCTACTTCTCTGCCAAGTACATCATAAAGTTTTATCTCAATCCATCTCTCATACGGCACTGAAAACCTGATGATTGCATTGTTACCAAGAGGAGCTGGATATAGAGCTTCAATGTTGAAGTTTTTTGATGGTTCAGGAGGATTATGCGAATCAGCGGGGACGACTGCAAAAATAATGGGAATTTGATAATCAGAATCACCTTGAGCAGTATGTTCAACGAGAATACTTCCATGATATGAATTCGTGTCTAATCCCATCGATGAAAACCTTACTTCGACAGTTTCAAAAAGCCCAGCATTTACAATTAATTCATCCCGGCTGAGCGTTACACCTGCAAATTGTGTCGTGTCATCATCTATTTCAGTAAACTTCTTTTTACGATCCTTAGAATAATTCTGAGCATTATTCAGATGTTCTTTCCCATAGACCAGTCCAATACTATTGCCGATGCCGGTTAGATACAATTTTATGTGATATGATCCCAATCCTGTGTTACCAAATGTGAGATACATTGTCTTTTCAGAGTCCGGTGGTAAAACTACAAGCAGGCTATCATGAGATACAGAAAAAGTTCCCAGTAATCTATCAATTCCCGCTAATGCGGCATCAGCCTGAACCAGACCCGCACCGAAATCGTTGTCCTTTCCTTCTATTCCAAGATCCAACGCCGTTGTCTCGAGGATAGAATCGACTTCCACCGGTAAAAGCTGAGGTTTCTTTGACATCATCAAAGCAACTACTCCCGAAACGATTGGCGCTGCAAACGATGTTGCACCTGCCGGAGCGACCAGGTCAGGTTTAATCAATCCTTTTAAAATACCCAGGGTGTCATAAGGATAGTCATTAAAGTCTTCAATATTCATCCAGGTTACCGGACCGGGACTGGAGACACTTGAGATTGTATTTTCTTGTGTTGAAGCACCGGCGGTAATTAATCCGCTTCGCGATCCCTGTTCATTTTCATCCGGATTTCTCCAGGGCGACGGCACACCGCCTGGTACTGAAATTGCGTTTGGCGGCAACCTACTTCCTCGATTGTTTCCAGCGGATTTCACACTTATTATCCCCGCAGTATTTAAGACATCATAATTCTGCCGCCATATCCTCCTGTCTCCCTCTGCCGGACTGCCCCAACCCAGGGACATCTGAATAACATCTACGCCATGCTCAAGCGCAAAATCCTGCGCCAGCCATGAATCACCGACTCTTCCCGTTGATAAATTCTGACGGACTTTCAGTATCATCAACGTCAAATCCGGAGCCACGCCGGTCGTATCTCCGGTTGTACCGTCCCCGGCCAGGATACTTGCTACTGCACTGCCATGTCCGCTTTCATCTATTGGATCATTATCGTCATTATAGAAATCATAGCCATGAAACGGATATTCGTCTCCTCCATCCCAGAGATGATCCTGTAGATCAGGATCGTTGTAATCCACGCCTGTATCCATTATCGCTACTAATACACCCTGTCCCGTATAACCTTCCTCCCAGACTTGCTGAACATTTATTTTTTCTAAATACCATGATTGATCATCCAATTCCGTGCCAGGCTCATATTCCTGATTCAAGATATTTTTATCTTCCATGATTAACCGGACGTCTCTTCGAGTGGCAATTGAATTAATTACTGCAGGAATAGCGCTGACGAGTAGTCCGTTACAAATTCGTATCGTTCGGTATCTTTCGACTCTACCGCGTATCTGCTCATATTCAAGATAATCCCGAAGTTCTGATTGTGATAAATTCGACAATTCTAATAATTCACGCCAGATTATTCCAGATCGTTCATTTTTCGGCTGGTTTTTCGTTATCTCCTGCAGGTATTCTAAGTCAGGTTTGCCTATCATCATAATCAGAATATCGACCATCTCATCATGACCGGCGTTATCTATTCTGTCACTTAATTGGTCATTGAAAATGGATGCATTTGACTTCAGCGGAACACATAGAGAAAAGAAGATAAGTAAGGCAAGCAATAACAGTATCTTTGGAGTTTTCATGAAGTTTGAAGTACTTTTATTTGTATAAATTGTTGATATAAAACATGTCAATCCGATTTTTTCATACCCGCGAAACAACGACCTTCATAATATTTGATTATCGTAAGACAGTTATTTCAAAATAACTATTTTCCTTACAGCATTAATGTTGTTATTCGACTCAATGGTGAGGAAATATACTCCAGAGGAAATTATTGTGCTACCATATTGGATTTCGTAACTCCCGGGCAGATGCAGCCCACGTCTTATTGTTTCAACTTCCCTGCCAAGGATATCATAGATTTTTAATTTGATATCCGCTCGTTCCGGCAGAGAGTAACGTATGATCGCAGTCGAATTGAAGGGATTTGGATAGACGTTTGAGATTGAATAGTTTGATGGGTTCTCGACTATCTCAGAAAGAGGAACGTCTGCAAAATCAACTCTCATGGTGACAGGCATTATAGTTTCTCCTGCTCCGGCAGTATAGGAAGTGTAAACAAAACCACGATAGTAATCATCTGGTAATCCGGAACTGTTTAAATTCAACACGACATTTTCAACTCCATCCGGTTCGATAGTGAGAGAGTTTCTTTCTAAAGTTACTCCCCATAGAACCGCGTCAAGCTTCCAGATAGCGACTATCACGTAATCAATCCTGTATGCTATACTAACGACTACCTGGAAGTATTTATTATAACCATCAACCACTGACAATCCCCGCAAAGTGCCGCCTAAAGAGGTGTTCAGTTCTTCCGATACCTGGAGATTTTGACCTGTTTCCGGATCAACCTTAAAAAGACTGCGATGCCTCACGCTATCCTCAATAGCAAGGAAGAGTGGGTAACCATCCTCATCATCCTGGTAATACCCCAGACCTGCAATAGTTAGATTATTCAGGATTGTATCACTCACACTGCCATCCATTGGATCTATAGCAAGAATATCGTTATCTCCACTTGCAATCCACAGATTCTCCCTGTCCTCATCCCAGGCTATTGATACAATTCCATGATATGGACTTTCCAGTTCATCAATGATATTTCCTGAATCGGGGGTAATCGAATAAATACTTGATCCGTCAATCCCCCAGATATTGCTCCCGTCAAAAGCGAGGTCAGTCATACCAGGCAGGCTATCCTGATGACCGGGTTGCAGAATAGAGCCAAGGTATTCGTCATCTTCTGAAAACTTATAAATTACATTCGCTTCACCCTGATTGGTTGAACCACTGATATAAAATATTCCCTTATCCCACGTCAATCCGTGGAATCGATTATCACCTAAATTATCACTGACAATAATTGAAGAAAGTAAATCGATATATTCAACCGTATCCTCAATATCCGGTTTGATTTCTAATGATAGATCGTATTCTAAAGTACCGCTGTTTCGGAAAGTCAGATCAAATGTTTCATCCGGATTATCATCATTCAACCTGACCCAAAGGCTTTCAGGTGTCATGGAAAATATTCCCGATGGATATTCAAAGTTCAATTCGACGTTTTGATCTTCTTCAATTGTCACATTACCGGCTTCATAGACAGGGCTGGCTAAAAGTTTTGCCAGTATGGGGTTTTGCCCAACCGGCAGTTGAAATTCGTATTCACCATCTACATTTGTAGTATCACGACAGCGCCTGCGTTCCAAAACATAGACCACTAAACCTTCCAGGGGCTCGTCTGTATTTGCATCAATGGCTGTACCACTTACGCTCCCCATCGGGAGATAGATTGCATCAACAGCTTCATCAGCCTGTACACGTCCGGCGCCATAATCGTTATCTTTACCTTCAACACCTAAATCAAGAGCAGTCGTTTCGAGAAGTTCGTCTATCTCTGCCGGAAGCAGTTCAAGCGCCTTAGAGAGCATTAACGCTGCGATGCCTGATACGACAGGAGCTGCATAAGAAGTAAATCCAGTACTGGGCGCAGTAAGGTCAGGCTTTATCAACCCGGCATGATCATCATCATACGTGTAATCAAACCAGGGTTCGACATCTATCCAGGTTACCGGGCCCGGGCTTGAAACTGTAGAAACTGTATCATCTGCACCTGTTGCGCCTACAGTGATCAAACCACTTAATCCACCCTCTTCAATCTCATCAGGATGACGCCAGGGTGATGGAACACCTCCGGGTACTGAGATAGCATTCGGAGGAACACTAATCATACGATTATTCCCTGCCGACTTAACACAGACGATTCCAGCAGCGTTCAACAAATTGTAATTCGATCTCCAGATGGCACGGTCACCTTCATCCGGCTCAGCCCAACCAAGCGACATGTGAATAATATCCGCTCCCTGATCGAGAGCAAACTGCTGAGCTTCCCAGGCACTGCTTACCAGACCGGTTACCATATCCTGGCGTACTTTCAGGATCATAAGCGTTGCTTCAGGTGCAACCCCTGTGGTATCACCTTCAGATCCGTCTCCGACAAGGATTGCAGCTACACCTGTTCCATGACCTTCATCATCCATCGGATCATTATCGTCATTATGGAAATCATAACCATGATTGGGATACTCATCACCACCATCCCATAACCGGTTTTCAAGATTCACATTTGTATAATCAACCCCTGTATCAATAATCGCGATTAGGATACCTTCGCCCATGTATCCGTCCGCCCATACTTCCCTGGCATTTATCAGGTCAAGCTGCCAACTGACATCATCTAATTCATAGTCTCCGTATTCAATACTACTTTCAGCATTATCATCAGCAATAATAGCTGATACATCGTGTCTTCGAGATATTTCAAGAATAATTTCGCTGTCAGCAGTAATCTTTAACGCGTTACAAATCGGAATTGACTTAAATTTCTTTACTTTTCCTCTTGAGTATTCAGACTTTAGAAAACCGAACAGGCTTCCTTGTGACTTCTTCGCGAGCAAATGCAATTCTTCACTGATAAGCTGCGAACGTTCTTTTCGAGGTAAACCATTGACCATTTCCTGCAAATATTCAGCATCCGGTCTGACAGACATGAGCACGACTACTGAAACAGGTTCATTTGATTTTGTAGGCTTCGAAACGAGTCTTGTGGTTTGTGAAAGAGTAATCCCATTAGCATTACCAAAATGCATAATCGCAAAACTCACTAATAGGTACAAACGAAGATACTTTGCTGTCATTGCAATTTAGACACTTGAGTGATCGAAACTGTTAAGTTCTTTCCTAAATAATTGAATATCAGTCATTCTGAACCGTATCTAGTGATCTTTAATTAACACGGTTCCAGTTAATAATATAAGGATTTTATTGCAGGTATGCAGTCAGGGATTTGAAAGCGGTAATCACAATTAATTTTCATTCAGCAGAAATAACTTTTAATCACCCCATCTCAATTTTTGCCTTAATATCTGGTAAAAATAACGCCCCTCAAAATTAACCAGCGGTGCTATAAAAGACGCCCGTTCAACAACCAATGTGCATCCATTTTCCAGTTTGCAGGCTTCCTGACCGTCAATATTGATGTTCACATAACCAAGTTTGCTCTCAGACAGGATACGAATTGTTTTGTCATCAGATATTATCAGAGGCCGGTTACTCAAGGAATGCGGATTAAGAGGAGTAAATATAATTCCCGCCATTTTCGGTTCAATAATTGGTCCCCCGGCAGACAGGTTATAGCCGGTTGAACCAGTTGGAGTTGAAACAATAATTCCATCAGCACGATAATTATTAAGAAATTCTCCATCAATAGTCGTGTGGAGATTTATCATCAATGAATAGCTGCCCTTGTCGATGACAATATCGTTTAAAGCATACCAGGGACCGTGTTTGTCGCAATCTTCGATGCTTGCACGAAGAACCATTCTTTTTTCAGCTTCCCAACGTCCGGCAAGCAAATCTTCTGTTCGCTCGTGAATATCTTCCGGTCCGGCAGCGGTCAAATACCCTAATCCACCCATATTGACGCCGAGTACCGGCGTCTCACATCCACCAAGCAGCCTGACAGTATTCAGCAGGGTGCCGTCACCTCCAAAACTGAGTACAATATCTGTAGTATTGCAGAAATTTTCAGGACTTTCTTTCCCGATTTTACTTAAACTTTTGAATGATTCAAACTCGGAAGATAAGATATAGTCTATATTCTTATCTTCCAGCCAGTTGATATACTCTGAAAGGAAACCCTCAAGTTCACGTTTAACAGGGTTTCCGGCAAGACCAAGAATCAGCTTTTTATTTTCCATCGATTCAGCTCACTTATTCCAACTCAAACGGCTCAGTTTCACCCGATTCGAGCAGACCGCGGACCCTAACTTGTGCTTTATCAAGTTTATCCCGGCATCGTTTAAGCAGTCCCTGTCCTTCTTCGAATAGTTTCAGGCTCTCTTCGAGATTCAGTCCTCCATCCTCAAGACGATCAACAATTGTTTCGAGGTTGGCAAGATCTTTTTCAAAACCTGATGATTTCTCATCATTCATTATTTTGCCTTAATTTCTGAAATTTTTGCCTTTGCCTGACCTTTAGCAAGAACAAGTTTAATATAATCATCGAGTGCAAGATTTCCAGCATCGGTGACCACTTTATCGTCTTTAATTACTATCGAGTAACCCCGGTTCAATACGCCAAGCGGCGATAATGCTTTCAACCGGCTTTCAAATTTTTCAATGACGTCATTTATATTATTCAGCCCTGTTGCCAGGGATTTTTTCCCTCTCGCCTCCAGATCGTCCAATTGCTGAATATACTGATTTAACCGGTCCGGGAGACGTTTTAATCCATAAGCTCCGGCAGATTTCTCCAGCCTGAGATTAAATGTTTCCAACGAACCTGTAATTGAACGGGAAAGCCTGAGTTTTAGGTGGTCAATCCGGCTGCGAAGCTCTATACGGTCACTCGTTGCCAACTCCGCCGCTCCGGTGGGAGTGGGCGCTCGAAGGTCTGCGGCAAGATCAGCTAATGTTGTGTCGGTTTCATGTCCGACTCCGGAAATTATCGGGATAGGACATTCCGTAATAGCCCTGACTGTCTTTTCTTCATTAAAAGCCCAGAGGTCTTCAATTGAACCTCCGCCCCGCCCCACTATAATTACTTCAGGTGCGGGTGAGTATTGAGCTAATTGATTGATTGCTCCCGCAATCTCCGAAGCCGCGCCATCACCCTGTACTTTTGCTGCAACAAAGAGAACATCCAGATCAAATGCTCTTCTTGAGAGTGTGACCAGGATGTCGCGGATAGCGGCACCGCTCGATGATGTGATTACGCCAATAGTTCGGGGAAATCGTGGAATAGGTTTTTTCCGGTCAGATTCAAAAAGCCCCTCCCCTGCAAGCCGGGCTTTCAGCTTCTCGAATTCTGCGGCTAACGCACCCTGTCCCGATGGTTGAATCGCCTCGATCTCGAACTGATACTTGCCACCTTTTTCATAAACGACGAGGCGCCCGTATAGGAGCGCTTCCTGACCGTCCGCCGGACGGAATTCTAGCCGTTGAACCCGTGATCTCCACATCACTCCGGAAATCTGGGCACCGGCATCTTTCAGTGTAAGGTATAGATGTCCGCTTCGGTGAAAATTTATTCCACTGATTTCACCTCGCAGCCAGACCGCTGGAAATTGTGTCTCCAGCAATTGTCTGATTTCACGGGTGATCTCACTAACCGTGAAAATCTGTGAAGGATCGATTACTTGCGGAAAAGCCACAGCAGCACCGATAAAATTACACTGAGCAACAAACTGGTCGCCAACGGGATAAAGATACGCATTGGTCCTTTATGGATAATGATATCACCCGGGAGGCGTCCCAGTCCGATTTTAGAACCGAATAAAAGGAATAATCCTGCCACGGCAAGGATCAGTCCGACAACTATCAGTAATCGACCCAGATCCTGCAAGACAACTCCTTCTACCTGATTTTTTTCTTATGACGATCTCTCTTACGACGCTTTTTCCTTTTATGCGTCGCGATCTTCAAACGTTTGCGTTTACGTCCGCAAGGCAATGTGATCTCCAGTCAGTTTATATATAATGAATTTTCTTTTTTGCTTTTTACTACTGTTGTTCATAAATAAACAATTGATTGTAAAAAAAAGGAGGGCGAGCGCAACTGCTCGCCAAACCGTTTAATCTGTATTTTCAATTACAACAAAAAATAAGCGATAAAATACGTATTTTCAAGGCAAACCTTGGCTCTGTTCTCTGATGATTCTATGAATGCTGGACTCCTATCCATATCATTCGATGAGTTGACCAGTAGATCCCTTTCGTCGAAAGGGATTTGAACAAATAAACCAAAGAATACTTACGTAGCCCACCCGAAATCCCTTTCAACGAAAGGGATCTACTCTCACTCATATGTGAATTGTAGCAATAACGTAATAAATATAACATCAATCGAAAAAAAGCCGTCATTGCGAAGAATGAAGCAATCCCCTGATTCATCGTAACTAACTTATTATTAAATATGCTGATATTAATAGTCCGCTTGAATCAAGGACCAAGCTACATTATTAATATGAAAATATTATTAATAAATATTATATAACAATTGATTTTTAATTCCAAGATCGTTATAATAGTATACCCCGCAAAAATATATGTTCCGAGGAGTTGCTATGTCTTTTTTGATTGGTAAGCCTTATTCGGATAATTCAAAAAGCGGATTGAAAAATAATCCGTTCAAAAATGTTTGTCTCCCATTTCAATCTTCCAGTATCTCAATTCAATGGAGAACTCTTTGTTTACTCAACAGATAATTAAGGAGTAGAAGTGTTTATAAAGATCACAAATACAGCGCTTATAATGCTGATTCTTGTAGTTTTAAGCAGTTGTACAATTAACGAATGCGATTGCCCGGTAGCGGTTGAAGATCAGCCACAAGTTATCTATGTGCCTGAAGATTACGAGACACTCCAGGCGGCGATTAATGCTGCTGAGGAGGGCGACACAATCAGGGTCGGACCGGGGACGTATAACGAAGGTTTGAACTTCTTCGGGAAAAATGTCTGGTTTGAAAGTACTGACGGTCCTGAAGTGACGATTATTGACGCTACTGGATGGACTTATGGTATTTATTTGAGTTTAGGAGAAGATACTACTTTAGTAATTAGAGGATTTACTATTGAGAAAGCAATTTATAATGGTATTAATGCAAGCGATGCTTCATTCTCTATGTACAATTGTATAATAAGAAACAATGCCGAATACGGCATAGCTTGCAATTTAGGATCACATGCAATTATTGAAAACTGTGTAACAGATAACAATGGGACAAACATTGGAATCGCCTATTCCTGGGGAAGATTGATTAACACCATCTCAGTGAATGCTAACCGTTATGGCATTTGGAATATTGCCATTTATCCAAGCGCTTTAAATTATGGTTATAATATATATTATAATAATGAGACAAATTTCAACGATCCTCCTTTACACGCTGAAACCGATTTACTTCAAAATCCTCTTTTTGTGAACGGTACATATCGCCTTGACGAAGATTCACCATGCATTGACACTGGACACCCTCAAATTATTGACATAGATGAAACACGAAGCGATATAGGGGTCTATGGAGGACCTTATGCATATCAAATGCAATGAAGTAATTACATATTGGCCGAATACAACAATTTGTTCAACCCATTCAGGGTTGATATTATTGTGTTTTCCATTCCTCCACGGGTTTTACCCGTGGCTATTCATGTTTATCTCCTTCGGAGATATTTCTTTGAAACAATGAAAATCTTCATCCAGAGATATTTGCGATGAAACGAAGAATATCTTCATCTTGTAAAACAAATCTGAATACTTTCATAAAACCGATCTGAACCCACTTAACAGAATAGATATGAATACCCTGTCGTAATCAGAATTCATTGGTTTTCGGTTAGATACCAGAAGTATTACTTGTTTACTTTATCTTTCAATTTCATTGATGCCTTGAAAACGGGGACTTTTTTGGCTGGTACATGAATACCTTCCCCTGTGCGGGGATTTACTGCGTTTCGTTCTGCACGATCATCAACTTTGAAAGTCCCGAAGCCACGCATTTCAATCCTGCCGCCTTTTTCAAGTTCATCGGATAAGGTTTCCAGCATACCATCAACGACTGCCGCCACGTCGATCAAGGTTAAGCCGGTACCTTGGGCGATGCTTTTCGTTATATCTGCTTTTGTCATGGTCATTATTCCGGTCTCCAGCGATATTGAAATTTTGGTTGTGACTCTAATCTTTTTTGAACTGTTCGGACACTTTCATCAAGCAACTCGTCAAGCCAGTCAATTGGATGCTTTTTAGGTGGTTTTGCGATTTTTGGTTCTTCACCAAGACCGCTTATTTCCCCGGCTATCCTGATGGCTTCATATTGATCGCCGATAAGGTCAATCAATCCCAATTCATGCGCCTGTCTTCCTGTGAATACACGTCCATCCGCGACCTTCTTAACCTGCTCAATCTCCATATTTCTTTCGAGAGCAACTGCTTCGGTAAATTGATCATACGCATCATCAACATAATTCTGAAGGTATTTACGGTCTTTTGCTGTTAAATCACGAAAGGGCCATCCGGTATCTTTATATTCGCCGCTCTTAATCATTTCGGCATCTATACCAATTTTTTCCATTAGCTCATAAAATTGCGTCAATTCCATCAGAACACCAATCGAACCGGTTGTCGTTCCTGGATTAGCAACGATAGTATCAGCACCAATCGCTGCGTAGTAACCACCGCTTGCCGCCACACTCCCCAATGAAGCAATTACCGGTTTAGCCTTTCGTGCACGACTGATTGCAGAATAAAGCTCCTGCGATGCCGCCACTCCTCCACCAGGGCTGTCGATTCGAATAACTATAGCCTTGACCTTCTCTTCAAGCCGGAATGCATCAATTTGCTCACACCAGCGGCGCGCATCGTAGATAGGTCCGATGATATCGACCAGCCCCACCCTGTCACCTCGAATCATATCCATCTCGATACCGCTTCCACCGGAAGGCTGCCTGAATGCCATCGAAGCAATAAGGATGATTATTATTAATCCTCCGATAAGGACAAATGCGGCAATAGCATCGCTTCTGCCTTTTCTATTCATCAGGCTCCTCCTGAAGTGTGAATTATAAGTCTATCACCAATTTTCAACCGGCGTGGATTCTTAATATTGTTCCAATTTTTCAGGTCTTTCACCGTTACATTATATTGTAAAGCAACCTTTGCAAGGGTATCACCTTTTCTAATTGTATAATATACTATTGCTGAACTCTCCGAAGACGAACCTGATAAACTTGGAATTACAAGCTGGTTTCCAGGATGAATTGCTGAACGATTGGATAAATTGTTCACGTAGAGTAGATCATCCAGATCAACGCCAAATTTCACAGCAATAGCCCAGGGGGAATCACCTCGTCTAATTGTATATTTTCCACCTGCATTTAAATTCGGGGGTCCGGCAAATTCAGTAACCGGCTTTTTCTTACTTTGCTTTTTCGCAAATCCTTGTGGTTGGTAAACTATCAAACGTTGACCGGGATAAATAACACTCCTTGGTGATTTACCATTCCACCTCAGTAATTTCGACAATCCTACATGATGTTTTTCGGCTATTCCAGACAGAGTTTCCCCTCTCCTCACAATGTGTATCTCTTCCTCGGCACCGCTTGGAATATCAGGATCAGAATAATCTTTAACACCTGCAAAACTGTAGTTGCTGCCTAGAGAAACAGGCACTAAAAGCCACTGATATTCTCGAAGACTGTGAATATTTTTGATCCTGTTCGCCGGAACGTCTTTGATTGCTTGCATTGATGTATGGTATTTCTCTGCTATATACGATAGTGACTCACCTGCACGTACCCTGTGTCTCACCCATGAGGTCTTTTCCCCATCGGGAATTGTAGCAAATTTAGCTTCAAAATCTTCATTCATCCCGGAAGGAACATTGATTGTGATTTGTTCACGATTTGGAGGCGTACACCATCGAATAATTGCCGGGTTCAGCTTTCTAAGCGTTTCAACATCACTACCTATTACCTTGGCAAGCACACTGAGGTCAACACATTCTGACACGATAACCTGGTCTTTCTTTACCGGATCTACATAATTGGGAGGCTCGAAACCGTATTCGGTTGGATTTTTCGCGATCCTTCTCGCAGCAAGAAACGTGGGTAAGTATCCTCGAGTCTGCCTGGGAAGTTTCCTGAGTTTCCAAAAATCCCTGCTGTTGGAACGCCGGATCTCCCGTTTAACTCTGCCCTCGCCACAATTGTACCCCGCCATTGCCAGATACCAATCACCCGTATGCTCATATAATTGACGCAGGTATCGAGCGGCAGCCGCTGCTGCCAGCTCAGGATCACGGCGCTGATCATACCACCAATCCATTTCAAGATTAAATATCTTACCTGTGGAATATATGAACTGCCAGGGTCCTACAGCTTTTGCATAACTCCTGGCATCAGTCCTGAAACCGGATTCGATCATTGACAGGTAAACCAAATCCTCCGGAACCCCGTGAGCTTTCAATATCGGCTTCATTCTTGGAATATACTCTCCGGCTCTTTCAAGCCAGACCGTCATGGCTTTCCTGCCTCGCTCAGTATTGGTAAAATACTCAATTACATTCTCAACTTTTTTGTTTGTCGTATCTGGAATTTGAGGTAATATGATGATTTCACTGACGGTTGAATCAAGTTCCACATATACACTGTCAGGCACCAAAACATCAAGCAAACTGTCAGGAGATATAAGAGCGACGGCGCTGTCTAATAATGACGAAAGTGTATCTTCGAGTACCTCTACATCCAGTGTACTTAAACCTTCTGCACCGGGACCGACCACTTCACCAGCTCGTGAAAAGCTCTCGCAATACCGGCGTGACCATACTGCAAGTGTATCCATCCAGATCGGTCTGTCTAACGGATCAAGATCGAACAGCGCCTCGGCCAGCTTTTCGACTGCATGTACAAGGGTTTCTTCAGCGTTGATAATATCGCCCGAGGCGAGTAATGTATCAGCACGCGCTGAAAGGAGTTGTGCATCCTGAATAATTATTAACGGTTCTCTAAAATTCAGGGAAGACAAGTCTGTGTCGGTTATTGATGAATCGATTTCATTTGATGTTGAATCGCTATTGATTGTTTTTACATCACCCGTAACATCTTCAGGTTTGGGAATATCTGCCGCAGTATTTGTATATAAACAAGTAGATGCTATCAAAGCAGCTAAAATCCAGATATTGATATTTTTAGTCATAACCAAACGTATCCGTTCAAAGCATTGTTGATGAAATATGAATTCACTGAACTTAAGACAGTGTCATTGTGCTTGCAATACTTATATTAATTGTCGTTCCTGCTCCTTGTCAAAAAAGAATATGGTGTTTACTTTATTATTGAATATTACTATCTGCATATTCATATTTCCGGCTATCAAAATCAGCGCGAATATAGCAGTAGATATTTCATTAACGATACTGGTCTTTTATAGTTTCTTCTTTCGTAGTATTTAGAATATAAAGGATTTCCCATGAAATCAACTAAAATTGTCTTGATAATTTCAACCCTGCTTTCGGGATTTATTCTTTTCACCGGCTGCATTTCTCACAAATTCTTTCTTGATTTTTCTCCCGGGGGTGTCTATCGATATGTCGCTGAGGGTGACAGCCTTGATTTATTTGATGGTCGGATTCTGTTTCCCCCCTCAAATCCCTGGCAGGAAACTAACCGCACGCGTGAAAAAGATGATGAGGGAAACATTACCTGGAAATATTTCTTCGAATCAAAACAGGAAGCGGAAATCAGTCAACCTATTGCCCCTCCGGAAAAAAACGGATTAATTCAATTTCAAGAAAAAAACTACCTGGTAGTTAAAAAGAAATCATTTGTTGCGGTGTTTCCCGGTTGGGATGTCACCAGGATATATGGAGATCAACGTGAATTTCTTCCGCCAGAAGTGGACGATATCGAAAAGTTTGAATCCGACACGACGCTGCAAACCCGATTGAAACAACTCGAAGCGCTTGGATTACAAAAAACTACTGCCAGAAGATATATGCTGCAAGTACAGAATATGATCCTTGAATGGCAACGTTCAGGAAATGTTGAAGATGCTGACAGCTTGATGATACAACAGGGATTAAAGAACTTCTCCGTTATTATTGAAGTTTTCATGCTCACCTTCAAAGACAAGGACCCTATGGAAGTCTCGCTTGAATGGTATCAAGAGCTGAGAGATCCAATGATCTCGATATGCAGTGAGGTATCAGGTGGTTCACCCGAATGGTTCGCAAATGTTGCAGATTCAATCGATTTCCGTTGGAAAACATGGAAAGACATGGAAGATGACGGAATAGAGCTTGAAGTTTTTTTGCCCTCGACCTGGATAAACGCAAATCCGGATACTGTCAGGAACGACACACTTTTCTGGTCAATTGAATCCGAGAGCCTTGCTGAAGAGGATGTTGTAATCCAGGCGACCGGATGGACACTGGTGTACTGGATTGATGGATTAATCGCCCTGGTAATTTTTGGCTTGATCTGGCTTGCATTCAGCAAAATGCAAAAGAAAAAGGAATAGATTACAAATATACGCCGATAAAAGAAAAGATTACAGGATGTAAGGATATTAAGGATTTACAAGATATTTTATCTTTAGCGTCCTTTGTCCCTTTGCATCTTTGCGTGAGATAAAAAATCCCGGTCGGTATATAACCAGCCGGGAATATCTCGCAATTTCTATTATATCACAAAGGCGTTGAGCTGCCGTGAACTATCAGACAAGCTGTTTCCTCACCGATAATGCTACTTTATAAAGCCCGGTAATTATTAGTCCACCAAGCGCCCAGACCATCAGGGTTATCATCACTTCGGGGAAAGTCGGAACGTATTCGGTTACCGTATGTAACGGATTAGGTATGTAACCGGTTACAATCATTCCCATCCCTTTATCAATCCAGATTGAAATGAAGACAGCGATACAACCCCAGATCAGCAGGGTTTCATTCTTTCTGAATTGTGGAACGATAAGGAGCACCAATGCGATCACGGCAAGAACCGCTGAAGTCCACATCCAGGGAACCAGTGCAGTATTTTCTCCTAAACCGAAATACAGGTATTTGAAATGATCAAGATGTTCAGGGATACCACTGTAAACTGCGGTGAAGATTTCCATCAGCAGGAGGAAGACGTTCATAATCATAGCATAAGTAACAATAATCGCCAATTTCTGAATCGGTTCCTTGCCGGTATCGAACTTTGTGTTTTTACGCAGTATAAGCGCTAACAGTATCAGCAAAGCCGGACCTGCTGAGAATGCTGTGGCGAGGAATCGCGGCGCCATAACCGCAGTCATCCAGAACGGACGTGCTACGAGACCGGCGTAAAGAAATGCCGTAACCGTATGAATACTGACAGCCCAGGGAATTGAAAGAATAATTATGGGTCTGATCCATTTAGGTGGAGCTATGCTCTTTTTCTCAGAATGGAGCGTGACAAAGCTGATCAGTACATTAAGCACCAGATAACCCATCAGAACAACCGTATCCCAGAACATCATGGAGTTGGGAGAAGGATGCAGAAATACATTTGTTATACGGAACGGTTGTCCCATATCGACAAAGATAAATCCCATACACATGATACAAGCACCAACAGCGACAAACTCACCTAAAATTGTGATTTTACCGAAAGCCTTGTAATTATGAAGGTAATAAGGAAGTACGACCATTACGGCTGAAGCGGCTACACCAACCATGAAGGTAAATTGAGCGATGTATAAACCCCAGCTAACGTCACGGTTTAACCCGGTGATAGTCAAACCTTCATTGAATTGACGGAGCCAGTAAAGTCCACCCACTGCAATAATTACCAGTAGGAAAGCAATCCAGCTCCAATATCTTTTTCCACCTTTAAGTGCATTTTCTATCATAACAACCTCATACGATATAAAAGACTTCGGGTTGAGTCCCGAGACCGGGTTTACGTCTAATAGTGAAATGCGAATGAAGCAGTTCACGTACTTTAGAATCAGCATCTTCAAGATCACCGAAAGTCAGGCAGCCATACTTACAAGCATCCACACATGCCGGCAATTTCCCCTCTGCAAGTCTCTCATCACAGAAAGTGCATTTTTCCACCACACCACGCATCCTCGTGGGAAAATCAGTGTTGATCTCTTTAATATGCGGTCGCGGGTCACGGTAGTTAAAGCTTCTCGAACCATAAGGACATGCTGCAAGGCAGTAACGGCAGCCGATACAACGATGCCAGTCCATCATCACAATTCCATCCTGCTCCCGCTTCCATGTAGCCTGGGTCGGGCAAACTTTTACACAGGGTGGATTATCACAATGATTGCATAGCAATAATGCAGGAGAATGATTCAACTCTTCATCGCCAAATTCGTTCTCAACTTCATGGAAGGCATGACTGAACTGTTCCTTCCATATCCATTTGACCTCATCCTTTTTCTTTGGAAAATCAGGCACATTATGGGTTTCATGGCAGGCAAGAATGCAATCCTTGCAATCCTCGTGTTTCCGGCATTCACCCAGGTTAACAACCATTGCCCAACGTGTTGGATCTTTCTTCAAACCCTGTTCTACAGGATCGACTTCAGGAGGCTTGCATACACAAGAGTCGGTCGCGGTATTGCACAATGATGTATCAGCTTTTTCTTCAGTCTCGCTGCTGAAAAGTTTTATAGGAGGGGCAGCAGTTAATCCAAGTGCAGCAGCACCTGCTATTTTGACGAATTTTCTTCTATCTACTCCCATCACTTCACCCCCTTTTCAAAATCCTGGGGAACGATATGGCAATCCCAACAATAGGGATCAACACCCACATAATTATGACACTGGTCGCAAAAAGCATCCTTATTAGAATGACAATCAAGGCAGGTATGCGTAAGGCTCTTAGTGAATTCCCGTCCATTTTCAGTCTTAAATGTCCTGTCATCATGGCGGACAACTTCATCCCGCCATTGCATAACCAGATCCATATGGTCGGTTCGCATCACATCCGCCGGTAAAACACATTCATTCTTTCCAGGTGTGTCTTTTGTAGCTATTTCAATCTCAGGACGTTCGCCTGCCTGTCCATTGACGGCATTATACCAGACCGGGAAAGTGATGATAATCAGGAAAATGATCAATCCGGTTATAATCTTTCCACCATCAAACATTTTCTGTGTCCTCCCCTGTTGCTGCAGATACCTTCTCAGACTCTTCATCAAATCCCAGCATGGGTTCTTCACGAAGATCAACTGTGCGTTCTTTTGCACCTTCCATAATCAGTGCATTTCCAACCAGTTCATGAATCCCTGCAACCTCGACACCTGGTACCCAGTACTCAAGTAGCGGTGGCAGAGTAGCTTTGTCGATAGCACACATACAGAGAAGTTGGTTTACACCATGTTTTTCATTTACATATTTTACGGCATTGGCTCTCGGCAGACCGCCTCTAAGCCTCATCTCCATATTCTCATCGGTCCCTAGTCCGGCACCACTGCCACAGCAGAAAGTCTGTTCGCGAATAGTATTTTCCGGCATTTCATGGAAATTATTGCTGACAGCATTGATGATATATCTTGGTTCCTCAATCAATCCCATAGCACGTGCCGGATTGCATGAATCATGATATGTGGGAATGATATGATCATTACGGCTCGGATCAAGTTTAATTTTATTGTTCTTGATCAGATCAGCAGTAAACTCAGCAATGTGAACCATTTTAGTGGCTTTGGCGTTCTCGAATTTTGTGCCGGTTATTGGTGAGACCGGCTCCTCAAGACCATTTTGTCGTTCACCGTTCATTGTATGCATATACTGATGAATGACCCGCCACATGTGACCACACTCTCCACCTAGAATCCATTTGACGCCTAACCTGTCAGCCTCCATGTACATCTTCGCATTGAGACGTTTGATCATATCATGGGAATGGAAAAGCCCGAAATTCCCACCCTCGGACGCGAAAGTGCTCCAGGTGTAATCGAGCCCTATCTCATGAAAAAGGGCGAGATAGCCAAGCAGTGTGAAATAATGCGGATTTGCAAAGTAATCGGCGGACGGCGCAATGAAAAGGATTTCCGCTCCTTTTCTGTTCACAGGAAGGTCAATCTTTAAACCAGTTATATCCTCCAGTTCCTCCTGGGCAAATTCCAAACTGTCCAAAACGCCGTGCGGTTGGATTCCCAGATGATTTCCCGTTCGGAAGCAATTAGATGCTGGAGTGGTGATCCAGTCAATGTTCATACCAACGAGATCCAACAATTCTCTTACAATAATCGTGATTTCAGCGGTGTCGATACCGTAAGGACAGAACACCGAACAACGCCGGCACTCAGTACATTGGAAGAAGTAGTAAAACCATTCTTTCAAAACATCGACTGTCAGCTCCCGCGCACCAACCATTTTGCCAAGTAACTTACCTGCTGTAGTGTATTCTTTACGATATACCGACCTTAGCAATTCCGCTCTTACCACAGGCATATTTTTCGGATCGCCTGATCCTATGAAAAAATGACATTTATCAGCGCAAGCGCCACACCTTACACAGATATCCATGAAAATTTGCAGTGTACGGAACTTCTTCAAACGGTCATGTAGTCCCTCGAAAATAATCTCTTTCCAGTTATCAGGAAGGGGCCAATCTTTGTCATGAGGCTGCCACTTACCCATCTCAGTATTCAGATCAAGATATTCCATTGCGGCGGGAACTGCGCTATAACACCAGTTCCCCTTTTTCGCTTCGAAATCGATCTTGGAATCCATCCAGTCTTTGCGAGGCGGGCAATATTCTATCTTCAGCAGGTCTTCCTGTTTGTATTTATCTTCAGCCATTGCTACTCCTTATCCAACGGCAGACCAGCCGCTTTCATAACATCATGGAATTCTTCTTCATACTCCTGGTAGGTATGTACTTTAACCTCAGGATTCCATGGATTTATATGACGTTTCGCACGATTGTTATTTGCCAGGTTACGTGTCGGGCTCAAAAACACACCTCCCATGTGCATCAACTTGCTGAAGGGAAAATATGCTATAAGAGTACATACATAAAAAAAGTGCAGATAGAATAATGGATTGACACCTTCGGGAAGGATCGGGTGAAAACTTAATAATCCCGTTCCAAGTTCCTTAATGCTTATGATATCAACCTTAATGAAGTATCTCATCAATACGCCCGTTGTCGCAATTCCGATGATCAGCAGCAATGGGAAATAGTCATTCAGCAGCGACATGTAACGTAACCTCGAATCCATTACTCGTCTCAGAAACAGGAAAGTCAGCGCTGCAAGTATCAGGAAGTCAGTAATATATACTATCGGCAGCCCAATCTGGAAAAAACTGTCTACATCCTGTAGCAGCATCACCCATTTCGGAGTAGGTTGGACGAAATACTTGAAATGGCGTAGAAAAATGATCAGAAACGACCAATGAAACGCCATACCGCCAGCCCACAACCATTTACTTGAACCGTAAACGAGCTTTGAATTGTCTTTAAGTTCCGTCTTCGTATTCCTGAATAGAGATCTGAAGAACAGAACTTCAAGCAGCATCCGTCCTATTACACCCAAAGTGTTGTGAGGTGATTCCAGGTTGTCGTTCTTAATCCAATCAAGCGATTTCTGTTGCCCGGAAGTGGTTGGGATTCTGAAAGGAACCGGAGCCTTTGCCCATTTCAATACTCGATAAACCACTCCGATCAGAAAAATGGCAATCGCAGCATACGGAATAATCACACCAAAAACAAAATTCAGCCCCACCCCGGCGCCGACCAACGCTATCGCTGTGAGTAAAACAATAACAACGAGGGAAATTCCGACTTTCATAGATCAATTCCTCCCATCTTGAGAAGTTTTTCATCAATTAGCATTCATTTCCTCCCCTTTATCGCTTCTTTCGGCAGCACGTTCTGCCATTTTATCAAGAACGTAAGTTTGCCGCTCAAATGATCTACTGCGTATTTCAAATATCTTTTCTTTGCAGGACATGTAAATATCAAATGCCATGAATACCATTCGGTCTATTTTATCCTCAACAGACCACCAATCATCTACATTAACAGATATTTCTGTTTTTCCGTCTAATTCTTCTCTAATAACTTTCTTGAGCAATAGTAGAAAACCGACTGCCTGTGCAGCGGAAAATTCCTGAACTGCCCTGATTCTTACAATTTCATCAATAGAATTACTGACCTCATCCAAATCATTCAGGTTGATCAATGCATCGAGTAATATCGGCAGTTCTTTATTTAATGTCGATCCGATTGGGTTATCGAATCGATTTTTCTTATTCTTAAAGAAATTTGACGATTCTGATGGATAAGTCATTATTACCCGATCAAGCCATTTCTCAAAAATTGAATCTTTACGTTCTTGTAGTAATTCCTTCATACTCATCTATTTACCGGTTTATTCCCCGTAGGATGTGTAAAACTTCACAAAATCATTGCAATATTTCCCGGATCAAAATAATCCGGGCTGTGCAAAGCTTTCTGTCATACTAATTAAATAGTCGAAATATTATAAAAGTATAACAAGTCATATCGAACAACATTGTCATTCCTGTTGCAGGAATAACATCAATCTAAACAGCGATTATTTTGAATCAGGACTTTTGAAGCTGACACCAGAATCAATAGCCGCCTGCTCAAGTTTCCTGGCTTTCTCTTCGTCTCCCAAAGCCTTATAACACAATGTTAAAGCGCCTAATGCAACAGGATGTTTGGGTTCAAGCTTAATTACTTTTTCCATTATATCAATTGATTCCTGATGCTTGCTGAGTCTCATCAGGGAAACACCAAGATTTGCCATGGCAGGAAGAAAATCATCTTTGATTTTCAGGGCATTCTTCAGACTTTCAGCCGCTTTTTCAAAATCTTCCAATTGGTAATATGCTGCCCCGAGATTGACATGAGCCTGTACCATTTCTGGTTCGAGTTCAATAGCAGACATGAATGAAGAACCGGCTTTATCCCATTCCTGGAGTCCGAGGTGGGCAACACCTAGATTGTACCACAATGTTGATGATGCATCGCCTGACTGGATCATCTGCTCATATCTGTCCACCTGAGCCTTATATTCAAGCGGCAACTGTGCAGACTGGTACTCTTCCTGTGATGGCATTTTTATCGACAATTGAAAACCTCTTCCTTCCTCTTGAAAACGCTTGATGATACTATTAATTATTAATTTTTAACCTGTTTCGGTATTCTCTCGCTGCCTTTATGATTCCCTCAGCCCACTCAGGCTGCCCGGATGCGTGTATATGAGTGTAACCGGCGAATGTAGAGTCGATAGATATTCCGTCACGATTATCACCTGCACCATATCCTCTACTAAGAGAAATTGAAGTTACACCATCGATCTTCATGCCGGGTAGATGCACTTTCGAATAATGAAACTCATGCCCCTTCAACTCTGTGCCGATTGGAAAAAAAAGATTCGGCTTATCGACTTTGCCGGAGACGTAACCGTGTCCAACCGGTTTATTTGACCAACTTACATCTATCGGCAATACTCCCGCCATCGGAAACCACTGCCCTTTATATTCGATCTCGCGGGCAAGAAGCATTAAGCCTCCGCATTCAGCATAAATCGGAATTTTCTTCGATGCCGCTTCTTTCAAAGAATTTAGAAATGCTTCATTGGCTGACAATTTTCCGGCATGAGTCTCAGGAAATCCTCCACCAATATAAATAGCATCTAAATTTTCCGGCAGAGAATTATCTGTAAGCGCACTGATTTCGATCAGTTCGCCACCCTCAGATTCGAGCGATTCAAGATTCTCCGGATAATAAAATGGAAATGCCGCATCCCGGATAATACCAATACGAACTCTTTGCTTTTTAAGTCCGTTTTGATATATATCTTTTGTGACCTGCCTCTCTGAAGATGACAGATCATTTGAGTCTAGATCATTAAATCCTGCTGTGTTCTCAGATATTAATTTTTCAATCAATTTAATATCCAGATACTCATTAACAGCATTTCTCGCAGTTTCGATCGCTTCCAGAGATTCAGGATGTTCATCGGTTGTGATCAAACCAAGGTGTCTGCCGGGTATCATTCGCTTGTTATCGAGCTTTCTTATTGCACCGAGAACAGGAACTCCCACATCCTTTTCTATAGCATCGCGGATGATTTTTTCGTGACGTTTACCCGCCACCCTGTTTAACACCACCCCGATTAAAGAAATATCAGGGTCCATAGCTTTAACGCCCAAAACCAACGCAGCAGCAGTGCGTGTCATTTTTGTGACGTCAATAACCAAGAGTATTGGAACCTTGATAATTTTTGCCAAACCAGCAGTACTGTGGCTGCCACGTGCATCCAAACCGTCAAAGAGCCCTCGATTCCCTTCGATAACCGCTATATCAGCCTTTAACCCTTCGCGTATCCATGTATTCAGAATAACATCTTTGCTCATCAAGTAAGTGTCGAGATTTCGACAGGGATGATTTGCTGCGAGGGTTAACCAGGCGGAATCTATATAGTCAGGACCTTTCTTAAACGGGGCAACCTTCTTCCCCTGATCTGTCCATGCGGCGGCAAGTCCGAGAGCGACCAGCGATTTACCGCTGTCGCCGCTTAAACCAGCCACCGCTAAACCAGGACATCTCATCTCAAAAATAAATCAAACACAGCCAGTTGGCTTTGGCAGTCCTGCGACCTTGCAGGCGCCTTTTGCCGGACCAGATGGAAACAGTTCATAGACACGCTTCAAGGGCAGTCCTGTTTCTTTACAGAGCTTGCGTACCATCGGCGCAATCCCAAACTGCAGGTAATAATCACGAAGGTATTTGACGAGCTTCCAATGCTCATCACCCATTGTCTCAACTCCTTCGGTTAACGCAAGTGCATTAGCAAGTTGTTCGTTCCAAAGATCGGGATCCTGGATAAAACCATCTTCATCCACTTCCACTGAAATGTCACCAGCTTCAAACATCGGCATTGTATTAATCCTCATGTTGTACGGTCACTCGACCGTCATAATTATTTGTTTTAACTATTTTTACTTCATGTCTATATATCCACAGGGGCAGACTTCTTCACACTTTTTACAGCCCTTGCAGTTATCAAGTTTGAAGGCGTACTTGTCGCCTGGTAATAGAGGTTTTTCGATACAGCTATCCTGGCAGTATGTCCAGCATTGCCCGCACTCAATACATGCTCCGCAACTCATACATCTTAGTGCTTCCTCAAGAACCTCTTCGGCAGTGATTGTTTCCGAAATCTCTCTTTCAGGATCTTCGAACCGTTCTGCCACCGGTAATTCATGTTTTTCGACCCTGGGTTTCTGCTCGAAATGATCGAACAGGAGATTTTTGTGATTTATGCCATCATCAGGATCAAGCCATTCCTTTGGAGTAATAAGTGGCGGTTTGGGATCGAATTGCACAGGAAGATCAAGGAATCGAGCATGGATAGTTTCTGCTGCTCGACGTCCCTGGTAGAGCGCAATTGTTACCAGTCCAAGATCAAGCACATCTCCGCCAGCAAAGAAATTGTCATCGACATCCTTTGACTGCATGAAATCATCAGCATGAACCCATTCCCTCGGACCAGCTTTTAAATTCTCAAGTCCTTCGAATTCAGGCTCCTGACTTATTGATGGAATCAGGTAAGTACATTCAAGATCAAAATACTCTTCGATAGGCACAGGGCGACGACGACCTGAGTCATCGGGTTCTCCAAGTTCCATCTTCTGGCATTTCATCTTGTAGGCTTTATCATCCTTCGTGAAAACTTCAATAGGTGTGCAGAGGAAATTGAACTTAATGCCTTCTTCCTCAGCGCCAACGATATCCTCCTCAATAGCAGGCATTTCGTTCCTTGTGCGGCGATATACAACCGTTACATCCGCTCCCATCCGAAGGCTGACTCGTGCAGCGTCCATTGCTGAATCACCGCCACCAACCACTACGACTTTGTCACCTACATCCGGCGGTTCCCCGGAATTAACCATATTCAGAAAAGCAGCCCCAGTAACAACATTTTCAGCGTCTTCACCCGGAACACCAAGTTTTCTGCCCTTGTGTGCACCGATACCGATAAAGACTGCATCAAATTCATCGGAGATTTTCTCGTAGGGAATATCTTTACCGATGGTGACATTAGTCTCAAGCTCTACACCAAGATCAAGAATTCGCTTTATTTCCGCACTTAGCAGGTCTCGAGGCATACGATATGCTGGAATCCCATAACGCAACATTCCGCCTGGTTCAGAAAAGGCTTCAAACATTTTCACCTTGTAACCTTTTCTTGCAAGATGGAAAGCACAGCCAAGACCGGCAGGACCGGATCCTATAATTGCAACCTTTTCTTCTCTTTCCACATCAGCGTCTATTTTCTTCAGCTTTAATCCGTTGTTCAATCCCCAGTCACCAAGAAATCGTTCAACCTGATTAATAGAGACAGCAGAATCACCCTCTTTCTCTTTACGGTTGCATTCGCTTTCGCAGGGATGCGGGCAAACGCGACCAAGAATAGAAGGTAACGGATTTACTTCTGTCCATTTGTACCAGGCTTGATTGAATGATTCCTCAAGCGAGATACCATGCTTTTCATGCAAGCTGATAATGTTTAATGCATCCCGCACAAGAGTTCCCTGGGGACAGCCTGACATGCATGGAGCAAGTTTTTCTACATGCACTGGTCTGAGATCAGAAATAACATGAGACCCGCTACCGCTACCGCCGCTGAGGGCTTTTGCCTTTAGTTTTTTCTTCTTTTTTCTTACAATTGGCATATTTTTCTACCTTCACTTTCAAACCGTACAACCTAACGGCTCTAAAGCTCGAATATTCAACATAACAGATAATAATAGGCAATTTCGGCTGCCGATTCGTAAATCGACAGCCAATTACCAATTTAAAACTGTTCAAATATCAAGAGATTGCAGCTTTAACTTTACGGCTGCATTAATCGTTGGCAGCGCCTTCTCTATGAGGCAGCTCAAGAAAACTTCCACCAAAGTAGGTGTAAACGCATTTTCCGCTCAAGACAAGTTCTTTAATCGCCATCTTGCCCATCTTCTTATCAACACCTTCATCGCCGAAAGCTTTGATCGCCAATTTCGTCAGATCACCAGGTTTTAATTTCTTGCTGACTTCCTGGGCTTCTGATACCTGCTTGAACATAAAATCTGCGATCTCTTCAATGGTCTTTGCCATTTCATCACCTCACTATTCGTGGGTTATCTGAGCTGAACGCTTGAAACTGAGACCGGCATATTTGAAGTCATCGATATGCATTTTGGAGAATTCAAAACCGGTCAGTTTGAAGAAACGTGGCCAACCCACACGGTCAATCCACTCACCCATACGTTCGTAAGGACGAGCATTCTCAGCCCAGACTTCAACCATCTTCCTGATTGCAGAAGTAACTTCGGGCCAACGTGGCGGATTGTTAGGAATAAAGGGTACTGCCAACTTGGAGAACTTCGGTTCACTTCGTGCATTTGAAACCTTTCCTCCAACCCATAATGAAATACCATCAGCCACCGGGTCTGCCAATGGCATAGCAGGACAGACAGTAAAGCAATTTGCACAGTACATGCATTGTTCTTCAATCAATTCAACTGATGGTTTGCCATCAACTGTTGCCGGACGAATCGCTGCTGTCGGACAGGAAGCGGAAATGTTCGGAATTTCACACAGTTTGTTCAGGTTCTCATGGTCAATTCTTGGATATGCAGTATGAATACCCAGGATTGCTATGTCTGAACAATGTACAGCACCGCACATATTCAGGCAACACGCCAAAGCGATGCGGCATTTTGCCGGAAGTTTCATTTCATTGAAATACTCAAACAGGTCGTCCATCACTGCTTTGACAACACCAGAAGCATCTGTAGCAGCAGAGTGGCAATGTACCCAACCCTGTGTATGGACTATGCTGGTGATTGATGGACCAGTGCCACCAACAGGGTTGCCGTATTCAGTCATCTCTGCTTTGATCTTTGCTACGTTGTCAAATTCTGTTGTAAGAAATTCAACATTGTGACGACTGGTAAAACGAAGGAAACCATCACAGTACTTGTCAGCAATCTCCGTGTAGAATAATATACTTGTTGTGGATACCAGTCGTGGCGAACCGCAGCGTACAGTATATAACTTGTCGCCGGATTCAGCTACATGAACCAAGACTCCGGCTTCGAGAATTTCATGGTACTTCCATTGTCCGTAGTTTTTTTTGACCGCCGGTGGTAAATACTCTTTAAAATCCGGTGGTCCGATATCTGTAATTCTATCTTTCATGACGTCAAGCATTTTCATACTCCTATAGTCTTTGTCTTAAATGACGTTATAGTCTTAGCATGTAGGCGTTAACCGTTATCGCCTACTCCTCTTCCTCTTCTTCATCCTCATCCATCTCAAAGAAGATGTAAGGATTATCACGCGGATAGGCGATCATTTCCGGGATAGGCTCGACGCCGACCGCTTCTAGGAAATTCCCCATACCGACACGCTGGATGAATTCACCGACACGCTCGCGGTTCTTTCCCTCTTCACACCAAACATCCTGCATCTCTTCAACCAAATCGCAGAAATCTTCAAATTCCTCGTCATCGTCAATATTGAGGAATGGAATCAAAACGCTTGAAAGAAGGGCTCCTTCAACAATTGGAGCTTTGGCACCAATCAATACAATCGCACCCTTGTCATCACCAGGACGTAACGCCTTTGGCATCACATTGATACAATGCATACAACGACGGCAATCGTTATTGTTAATTTCCAGTTTATCACCATCATACTTCATGCATTTTGCCGGACAATTCAATACAACATCATTGAAGATATCAACACCGTTTTCAGCATATTTTTTAACCTCGGCCTGATCCATCTTGATATCATCTTTCCAGGTACCAATAATCGAAATATCTGCACGCGCAATCGCAGCTACACAATCATTCGGACAACCGGAAAATTTAAATTTCCACTTGTACGGGAAGGCAGGACGATGCAACTCATCCTGGTACTTCATCGTAATATCATAGCAGCGTTGAAGTGTATCATAACATGCCCATTCACAACGTCCTGGTCCCACACAACAACTTGGAGTCCGCATATCCGATCCTGAACCACCAAGGTCAAAACCTGCTTCTGTCAACTCCTTGAAAATCGGCTCAAGTTCATCCGTTTTAGTCCCAAGAAAAATGATATCACCAGTTGAACCATGCATATTAGTCAATCCACTACCATGCCGGTCCCAGATATCGCACAGTGTCCGTAACGCCTCAGTCGTGTAAAACCACCCTGAGGGCTGGTTGATGCGCAATGTGTGGAAGTGTGAAATCTCAGGGTATTCTTCAGGCAGATCAGTGTAACGACCAATTACACCGCCACCATATCCAAATACACCAACAATACCGCCATGCTTCCAATGACCAAGACGCTCGTTATATGAACGTTCAAGTAAACCGAGAAGGTCGTTGGACATAACGTTTTTCTTTGCAGCGAGTTTAATCTCCTTGACGAAACTGGGCCAGGGCCCTTTTTCCAGTTCGTCAAGCATTGGGGTTTTGTACTCCTTTGGCATTTTTCCTCCTGAAGCCTTTTAAATACGCTATTTCCGCGACTCCAACCCTGTTCAGGATTCACGAAATAATAGAACGTATCTCACTTTGTGTATTATAGTACAATTTCTTTTTACGATTAACAATCAGCAAATATATAAAATTATTTCTTACTTATCAAATGATTATACTCCTCTGGAAAACCAGGAGACACCAAACATTGTTCTTTTTATCACATGAAAACGGTAAGCAATTTGTCGTAAATATTTGTTTATCATTAATGAGCGAATTTCAGTATGTTATATGTTTCACGAACGAATTGCCTCCAATGTCTCCTCTCCGCAAAAATCACTTGTCTTATTCATTGATATTTTAGCACTTACAAATAACATGATGAAAAAACTGCAATTATATATGAATATAGCAAAAAAATCGGCTTAGATTTCCTATTTACATTTAGTTAGGCTCTCCATACTCATGAATCGACTGAATCATTCGATTCTTGTCTATCTACAGAAGTCTCTAAGATTAGATATTTTCCTTAAATGCTTTTTCATTTTATTGAATAAGTCTTGCCAGTCCTGCTATGGATTTCTACATTCTGTCCAAAGGGCAGCAAATTTCTTTTCATTTATGAAGAGAATGCGTCAGTTTAATTCATTCATTGATTATAGATTCAAGATGGAGGTCTAATATGAACCGTCCCGGCATTTGGTCGGAACTTCTGAAAAAAGAAGATTGGTGGGCGGTATGGTTTGGGTTTATTATTTTTATTGGTGCTATTTTCGGTTGGATCGGTAAGATTCCTAAACCGGGGAAATGGAGCATCAACCCAATCGATGCATTTAATATTATTAAAGATGGCGAAGTAACTGGAAATATTTTATTTCCTTTGCTGCTTCTTTGGTTCTTTCTCGGTATCCTTACCCTGGCAGGGGTAAAAATAATGGGTGGAAATGCGAAAAAATATTTGAGCGGCTATACAGTCGTATTCATTTTCGCTGTGATTTCGTATATCCTTGCCGGACAATTCCAGGTGAAAGCCTGGGGTTTGGGGTATGCATTCTGGTCATTATTAATAGGTCTGCTGATCTCGAATTCAGTTGGAACACCTTCCTGGCTCCTAGCTGGAGCAAGAAGCGAAATGTTTATTAAGACGGGACTGGTATTACTTGGCGCTGAGATTTTATTCACAAAGATACTTCAATTGGGTGGTCCGGGACTTTTTGTTGCCTGGGTGGTCACCCCCACCGTGATAATATTTATGTTCCTTTTCGGAACAAAAGTTCTTAAAATATCAAGCAAATCTCTGGTCATTATCATAGCCGCGGCAACTTCGGTCTGTGGCGTTTCAGCAGCAATTGCGACTGCTGCTGCTACCCGGGCAAAGAAAGTGGAATTGACTCTTGCCGTAGGAATGACACTGATATTTACAGTATTGATGATGATTTTGATGCCTCCAGCTATCAAATGGATGGGCATGGATGCTATTGTCGGTGGCGCGTGGATGGGAGGTACCATTGACGCAACCGGCGCGGTGGTAGCTGCCGGAGCAATGCTTGGTGCAGAAGCGGAACAAGTAGCCGCTGTTGTGAAAATGATTCAGAATATCCTGATCGGTATCGTTGCTTTTTTTGTCGCTGTGTACTGGACTACAAAAGTTGACCGCGACCCTTCCGGATCAAAACCTTCTGCAATGGAAATCTGGTATAGATTTCCGAAATTTATTGTCGGATTTGTTGCTGCTTCTCTTGTGTTTTCATTCATTTTAATCCCACTTCTTGGCTCAGAAGTTGTTGAACATGATATTATCAAGAATGTTACAAAATCCTTACGCGGATGGCTATTTTGCATGACGTTTGTCGCAAT
Source organism: Candidatus Electryonea clarkiae (assembly GCA_030765455.1). Lineage (GTDB taxonomy): Bacteria > Electryoneota > Electryoneia > Electryoneales > Electryoneaceae > Electryonea > Electryonea clarkiae. The sequence continues at coordinate 80,352 of JAVCCM010000059.1, forward strand.
CGGGCTCGAATCAAATTTCCGTGACCTCTGGTCGCAATTGGCTGGAGGCAAACCGTTGATCCTGTATATAGTCGGGCAATCTTTCAATCTGGTGTTGACATTGATTGCGGCTTACCTGGCATTTGGCGGTATTCTCTGGGAGAGGGTAATTTGAAAATGAATATAAACTCTGTTCGTCATCGTCTATTAAGGCTATTCATTGGAATTATGGTAATAACCGGTTTGTTCCTGCTCGCAGCATACAGCTCTCCTCCCCCGGATTTCGCAGGTGAGGTTGTTCGACATAATATTCTTATGGAGATTGACGCTTCTCCTCTTTTTTACAGTGAAGTTGAGAATTTTACTGAACTCGAACATGGCTTGAAAATGCAAATAAATAACTACAACAAATAGGAAACTTTTTCAAGAATAGATGATGATAAACCATCAAACCTTATCCAGGCACATATCTACTCGAATTGAAATAATATCTCTCGCAATTTTAATTTTATGGTTGATGCTGATCCAATTTTATCAATGGCCGGTATTAGTCAATGGCGGGTTTGATAACCGGGATTGCGCCGCCTATGTCTTCGCAGGTGAAATTATTCGTGATGGCGGGGTTCCTTATGTAGATTTCTGGGACCAGAAACCACCCCTTATTTATTTGATAAATGCTGCGGCACTTGAAATATCCAATGGGAATTTATGGAGTGTCTGGGTAACAAGTCTTCTCTGTTTGATCACCACACTTTTAATCGGACATTTTACAATTCGCCGATGGTTGGGAAATGGCGCAGCTTTGATTGGATCGATATTGTTCGCCTCATCATTTATCGGAGTTTATGCAGGTGGAAACCTGACAGAATCTTATGCACTTCCCTTTCAATGGGCGTTATTATTAATCTTTATCACCTGGCTGCAGAAGAACTCAAGCAATAATCTTCGTACAGGTTTATTGACAGGGATCTTGACAGCGCTATGTTTTATACTCAGGCAGAACCTAATAGGGACAGGACTGGCTGTCGCAATTACAAGCCTCATAATTATAATATTCAATCCAAAGATTTTTGGTAAAGATAATAGCAGCATTAGTAAAAATTCTCTCCCATTACCATCTGAAACAATATTCAAGATTTTAAAATATTGCTTTGGTGGGATATTGGGTGTGTTGGTTGTTTTTCTTCCAGTGTTAATCTATCTGCTCAAGACCGGTTCGCTTGCAGAATTCTATGAATGTGCTTTCAACTATAATTTCAGTTATAAAACCGACACGGATTTCTTTAAGAGAATTTATATTCACTTACCCATATTCGATTATATACCGATTACTGTATTAGCTGTATTGTTATGGATTGCGAACTTGAGGCAAGTTATTGTCAGACTGAAATGCAGAAATCTGAATGCGGTCAATATCCTGCTTTTTACCTGGTTTCCAATAGAATTTTTCATGGCAATAGTTTCCGGTCAATCTTTTAATCATTATTATTTAACCTTACTTCCTGTGGTAATTGCCCTAATCGTATATGGTTCAAAAGAGATCATTACTAACAGTGGAATCTCTTCGAGATTCAAGCAATCATGGATTATTTTGGTTCTCCTGGTGATATCTTTTACAGTTATTAAACACAACGGTAAAATTATCAGGAGCACTGACAACGAAAGAGTCAATCAGGTTTCAGAAACAGTTGACTATATAAAACAGAACACAAATGAAGATGATACTATTTTTGTCTGGGGTGTCATGGCTGATGTATATTTTCTTTCTGGGAGAAAACCTGCAAGCAGATATACACTCGTTTATCCTCTCTTGGCTCCTGGATATACCAAAACCATCCATATACAAGATCTTCTGCGAGATTTGGAAAAATCTTCCCCAAAGCTCATAGTTGATGCATCTCCCCGCAACCGCAATATTCCGGTGTTGGATTACTGGGATAGTGATGCTGACGTAAACGGAGGTAAGATTCACCCTGCCCTGGAACAATTTTATAATCTTCTTCAAAAAGAGTATAAAGTTTCCGCAAAAGTTGGAGATTGGAACTGGCAAGTATGGGTAAGAAAAAAGAAGAATAGTATTCCATTATAAACTCAATTTTTGCACTTTTTATAAGCAATTTCAATCCATCTCCACCTCAAAAAACAGGCTGTCACTGTTGAAAGCGCTGAAAACGCCCAGACCGTTTTCTATATTTGTCAAGGGTTCATTCAAATCGCGAGAATCCTGGTTACGCCATTCATACATATCGGCATATTCCTGGTTGATACGATAGACTATCAAGCGATGCGAACCGAGATGTGTTACCATCCCGACAGAAACAACGAATGAATCCGATCGCACAGGTTGCGAGATGAAGTTTGCCATTTTCCCAGCGAAAGGTGCGTCGATTGGTGGAGGGTTTGACCCCAGGTTATCGATAACCAGGTAGAAAAACTTGTTGTCGTCATTGTTCCAGTATGCAGTGAAAGTAAAATTATCAAATTCAGGACGGCTCCCACGGGTGAAATTGGAAAAATCCGGAACGACTAGCAGGTTCGATGATAGACTAACATCAGTCGGAGCTGGAGGGACGATGGTTTGAGCGGTAGCTATCGAGCCGAAATAATCAACCTCAATCAAATATTTCTCACCAGCCAATATGATCAAATCTTCACCGGGATAATGATAATATCCGCTGTCACCAGGTGAGGGGATCAACTGGAACCGCCGACTATCTCGAATCAGCGATATTTGGGCATCGTTAATCACAGGGGCTGTTTCTATTTCCTCGTCAAGCAGGAAAGTGGAACTGATCTGTATCTCCTCTACCGGTTTTCCGGTATACAGATAAGCCCGAACAACTATCTGGTCGTTTTCCGGAACGACCAGTGATTCTTCTGTACATCCTATAATTGCTATCACTGAAACGAGAAGCAAGAAATTTAGATTTCGCATGATTATCCTTATCATCAGTATGTAAACTTAAAAAACAGCGAGGGCATAAAACCAAGAGATAGAACGTCTGAGACAACAATCGGTGAAGTCTCCAGGTCATATTCTCGATAAACAACATTATCCTTGTTGTAAAGATTAAAGACCGAAAATCCAATCTCGGCTCGATGATCGTACATGCTTTCAAAGACACGTGAAACACTCAGATCGAGTCGGTGATAATCGGGCAGACGACTTGAATTTTTATTTCCGACATGGATATAACTGATAATTTCGCCGTCAATTGTTTCAAGAAAATATTGACTTTCTGGAGAGGTGTACGCATTCCCCGTTGCATAGATCCAGGTCGAAGAAAAATCATACAATCCCCAGGTGAAATTTCCGACAATTTTAAATTCATGCGTCCTGTCATAATCTGCTGGAAACGGTTCGTCGTTCAGTTTGGGAAAATCATGTTCAACACTGCCAAGTGTATAGCTGATCCATCCGGTCATCATTCCAGCTTTTTTCTGTGCCAGGAATTCAACACCTCTTGCCACTCCATCCCCAAAGAAAAAGAGATCGCCATAATCGGCATCATTTCTGAACCTTCTTGAAAATTCTACAAGGTTCTCCATCTCTTTCTCATATCCCTGTACTTCAAACAGAAACTTTCTGTTCTCATAGCTCAGACCAAGAATTCTGTGTTCGGAAAACCCGGGAACAAGATTTTCGTCAGAGACCAGCCAGAAATCCTTGCTACCGTCCAGCACATTCTCGTTAGTCACCTGGTTGATGAACTGGTGATAGTGTCCCCACGCACCTTTAAAAGTGATGTGATCGGAAATGGAATATTTATAGGCTGCCCGAGGTTCTGGGTAGAATTGATCCGTTTTGTCATAATAGGTTCCACGAAACCCTAAAGTCAGTTCAAGAGGCTGCAATACCTGCCATTTATCTTCAAGATAGAATGCGCTTTGAAGTGATGATTCGCTGATATCAAGGGTTGTGATCGTGTCATTGACGGATGCCTGGTAATCCGTACTCAGGTCGGTAATCATACTCCCAAAGCCAAGCTCATGTTTTCTGCTTACATGCCAGTTATTATCCAGGCTGAATGTCAGATCATTAATCCTGTTTATTTCTTCCGAAGCGAAAGACCGTTTTCCTGCAAATACACTCGAACTGTCATTGGTGGCTTCGATGTTGAAACCGGCATTTTTCTCGTAGTTGCTATAATAATTTGAACGCGCCAGCAGGAATTTAGAATGGTAACGATCATGCCACTGACGTGACCATTTCAGGCTCCCGCCAACATTGCCCCAGTCGGATATTTCATTGGTGGTCCGTACGCCGTTTATATCATCTCCCAGACCCCTGAATTTAAGCCCGCCGATCTCCTGGGAATTATCCATTGCGTCTTCACCGTTATAAAAACTCAATGCGAAAACGTCTTTACTGGTAGGAGCTAATGTTACCTTGGAATTGATGTCGTAGAAATAGAAATTGGGTCTGACATCTTCCTCCTCAACCTGTCTTCCACCCGTTCCGCCACCACCACCGCCGGGTAATCCTGAAGAGACCGGTTCTTCGTATCCTGTTACTGTATCGAAAATCTTGTTATAGAAACCATTATCAATCAGGTCCACATGTGATCTTCTTGCAGAGAACAGAAAGCTTCCTTTTTCCCACAAGGGCGCTTCAAGAATTGCATTTGCGCTGAGGAAGTTCAATCCAAATCCGTAAGTCGGTTCTGTTGCATTACCTGACTTCCCGGTTAGATCTACAACACTTGAGAGACGTCCGCCATATCTTGCCGGATAGCCACCCTTGTATAATTGGATATCCTTGACAGCATCAGTATTGAAAGCGCTGAATACTCCGAAGAAATGATCCACGTGATAGACAGTCATTCCGTCGAGGATTACCAGGTTCTGGTCAGGTGAACCTCCACGTATATACATCCCTGATCTACCGTCATTTGCCCCACTGACACCGGGTAGTAGCTGTAACGAACGAAAAATGTCCGCCTCCCCAAGCCTGGGCAGGCGGGAGACCTGCCGTGCAGAAAATGTTACCTGGCTTACATCGTCCGCATTCTTCCAGATTTCATATTTATCGCCGAAAAATGTAACCTCTTCACCGGATAATGCATCTTGAATCAACTCTATTCTTAGCGTTTCTGAGGATTGTTTCGTGTTGTCAACAATTACCTCTTTGATAGCATACCCGATATATCGAACCTGCAAAGTACAGATTTGCGCTGGAGCATCGACAATGACGAAATGTCCATCAAGGTTTGTTGATGAACCTCTGGTGGTTCCTTTGATAAGCACATTTGCGCTCGGAAGTGTTTCGCCGTTGTCTTCATCAAATACATACCCGCTTATATCACAGACTTGAGCTTCTCTATCTATTGACAGGGCTTCAGGAATGAGAATCAAGGACTGAGAAAATAATAATACAATCGTAAAAAATAATTTATTTAACAAAAACTCAGGATTCTTATGGTAAAGTATTTTGTGAAACTGATGATGCATTTCTTCTCCGTTATTTGATCAATAATAAAAGAATAATTGTTGTTGCAATCAGCGCTGATCCTTTAAATTTTTTTGAATTAACATCCGTTTGCGTCACAAGAGATTATTTTTCTTTTAACATCGTATCATTTCGAAGCTCATTTGCAAGAGTTGTCGAGATCCAGAATGTCTTATCTTCCTTCACCTTTATATGCCCGCCACTTCCTCTCCCTTTACCCCCACCTCTACCGCCCATTCCTCCACCTTTACCTCCCCCTCGCATGCCACTAAGCCCAGCTCTGCCTCTTTGACGTGATCCAGGAATGTCGATTCCTATGGATATTGTTTCGCCGGGAAAGAACTCTTCATATACGAATGGGTAATTGTCGTGATTCAGGGGAATTTCAAGTTCCATTACAACAATACCGTGATCTTCGAAGTGTCGAGCTTGAATGCCGTAATTTGTTCCTTGATCGATAGGATAATAACCATCATTACGTTTATCTATCAGTACAATGGAAGCATTGTGTAGATGGGGTGGAATTGAATTTGATGTCTGCTTGAAATGTTCTGGCTCCATCTGGTTGCGGTGTCGATTAGAGGACATAGACTTAGTGAAGTATGGATCACGATAACGGATACCACATTGTTTTTCATGGCTATCTCCTGGATTGATCCACATCTTTACACCCACAGATCCAAGCATATTTTTTATTTTTTTATTATCGGTTTTTAATAAGATATAAAGTGATGTGGAATTATTTGCCACGCCGTAAGCGAGGTTATAGTCTTCATTGAAAGATCGAGGAAGTTGATCCCAGTCTTGGGACATTCCATCAACACTTATTGGTGCAGTCGTCCAACTTGACGACAATTCGTCTCCTGAACATCCTATAATTGCTAAGATTAAAAACAGACAACCGGTTAGTTTGTAAAACAATTTCATGAGTTTGAAAATCCTGAACAGGTAAGTATTGTGTATGTGTAATAAGCTGTATTCATAGGATTGGACGCTATACTGCTGGAATGGTTTAAAGGGATACGAAATAATATTATTGCACCGATGAAATGATTGTGTTAACGTTGATAATTCTGGTTGGGACGAGAGGACTTGAATCTCCTCCCACTTCTAAAGCGAATGTGCTACTGGCTGTGCAAAACCATGTTAAAATAGGGATTCCAGAAATTCCCTGGTTTTTTCTCCTCGCTTCTCCCAAAGCAGGTTTTTTGCCTTTTGATGCGCTTTTTCGGCAAGCTCTCTATGCAATTCCGGTGAATTCGATATTTTTTTTATTGCAATGCTTAATTCTTTTCCATTATCTGGTTGAACATAATAAACCGAGTCGTCTGCCAATTCTCGAACAGATGGAAGATCGCTTGTAATTACCGGTATTGAATGTGCCAAGTAATCAAATAATTTCGACGGAGCTGTCAAATACCTGTTATAGAAACTGTTATCCAGGGGAAGGACTGCGATACTTGACTTATCAAGGTTGGTGCGCATCTCCTGATCCGAAAGCCAACCGGTTATTTCTACTGAGTTTTTTAGCCCAAGAGAAACAACTTTATCCTCTAATTGCCCAATCTCGGCTTTGTCACGTCCACCGGCAAAGATTAATTTCCAATCCGGGAGTTTAGATTTAATAAATGCTTCGAGGAGCAAATGCACTCCTTTTTTCGCCTGAAAACTGCCTAAATAGATAATCGTTTTGAAGCGAAATCTCTCTGGATCAGGCAACCGGGTTTTATCTAATCCGGGATGTATTGCTTCTATCTTTGGTCCATGAACTGTATTTCTATAAAGGTCAGCCTGTGCTTCAAGGAGAGTAATTAAACCATCAAGTGAAGGTAGATATCGATTTTCAAGTTTTTGATACCGGAGCCATCTTTTTCCCGACAGATCTTCCCTTTCATCCAATTTTACGTAATAATTATGCGAATCATGAATTGTCTTTAATCCTGATTTCCCCCATTTTTGAAGATAAGGAAGCGCCCTGGTGTCGCGGCTCATGACAATATTCACGCCGTATTCTTTCCTAAGACGATTCAACAGCAGCCCAGCTTTGTTAAGGAAAATTATTCTATCTGAAGCCGGACGCCAGAATGGCATTTTGATCACATGGATTTTGAGATTTTCAGATGGTTCAATTCCATATTCATCCCGCAAAACTGATTGACCATCTCCCCCATGCCCATTAAAACCTCTTGCCGCTGACTGCACTATCAGGTGCGTTTTTATACCAGCGCCTGCCACAGCATTCATGAATCGCGCCGTGAATTGCCCGGCAGGTATAGCGGATGGGAAACGTAATATATTAACGTATGCCAGAATCGGTTCAATCATCAAAAATCTGCGAGTAAATTATCATTGTTAAGTTTTGAATACAACCAAACTGAATTAAATGCTTCGAGATGTTACTTTATTCCAAGGTAAATATAAAAAATCCCCGGTCAGAAATTTTGACCGGGGTTATGTAAAGAATGAATAAGCTATTCTGTATATGGAGTTTCAGCTTCAGGTTCAACCTCAAGTTCGGCTTCAGGTTCAAATTCGGGTTCAGGTTCAACTTCAGGTTCAGGTTCAGGTTCAGGTTCCTCTTCTACTCTCTCAACCACAACTCTTTCATCCTCAGGGCTGATAAAAATGTCTTTGAGTAACACCTCATCAAAATAAAATACCTTATCGGCTCGTGTTGCGAGAGATTCAGATAAACCCCTTGGGAAGAAAGCGCTGCAAACAACTATTCCCATCTCCTTACTGAATTCAATCAGATCAGCAAGGTCTTTGTCACCTGAAACTATTACTGCAACTTCACAAGCTCTATTAACTGCAAGACGAACAAGATCAATAGCTAATTTTACATCCAAACCTTTTTCAACTGCATAGTGTTTCCTTGCCATAGACTCGTCACCACGAACTTGGTAATAAACCAATTTTCCCAACCTGAGAGTGAGGTGTGAAGTATGAGCAAGATGAGTGATAAACCGTTGTTGTTTTTCATAATTATCAGGATCAAATTCAGGGTCAACTTTAGCGTTATAATAATATATTCGAAGCAGGTCACCACCCGCCAATTCAGCCATTTTGTTTCCAAACCTATGAAAATCAACATCCATTCGACCAACATTATCCCGCAAGCCATTGTAGAAGTTACTACCATCGATAAAAACTGCTACTCGTTTCATACGTTACTCCCATGTTGTTTTTGCTCATAATCATGCTGTATGAGTCTTGATGAAAACGCAAAATTCTTAGCATGTTGTCAGATGAGTAAAACTGTGGTTGGTTATAATTCCATTACCAATAATTGCTTATACATCTAACTGATAAAATTAAATTACCCTTGACATGAAATTTGGTTTAAAAAAGGGCTTGGGTCAAGAGTTCAGGATTATAAAGGCTCTTTATTTTTTCAGTTGAGTCTTATTCAATAATATCATTATCAATTAGATACTAATAATTTTATTCTGAATCTAATGTTTTGTATCATTTGTTCAATTTAGAAAATCCAACATCAGGCAAATAGAAAATTGGCTACTGTTTACATTCAGATGCTTTACGCACCTTTATAAAAATCATCTAATTCTATTTTTAACTTGATGCAATGAAAGATCAGCCTTAAACTTGATATCCAATTTCTATACAATTTTCTTCCGGAGCACTTAATGTCTGAAAAACCTTCTAAATTACACAAACCCAAAGATAAAGAGGAGCAGGGAACAGGTTTTGCCCGTCGTACAGATTTTAAATGGCTTGGATTAGGAGTTGTTGTATTTATCCTACTGGCTGTAGTTATGCCATTGCCTGAATCCATGTTAACCAAAGCACAAGAGTTGTTCGTAAAATTATCCCCTGAAGCACAGGCTGAGACATCTCCGGAAACAATAGCTTACAATATCAAAATCATCATTGCGCTGCTTGGAATGTGCGTAGTATTCTTCGCGACTGAAGCAATTCCGTTACCGGCAGTTGCCTTGATTATTGGTCTGGTGCAACTGTTTTTCGGCACAACTCCTCCCTTGCGTATTGTTGCCAGTTATGCACATGATGCAGTATGGTTTATCGCTGGATCATTAGCGCTGGGCGCGACACTTATAAAGTATGGATTGGACAAAAGAATCGGAATGCTTGTGATGCGGTTTTCAGGGACTAATATAAGACGCATCATTATCGGTCTTCTGCTTGGTACATCTATTCCTGCTGCTTTCATTGGTGAACATGCAGTTGCCGGGATGTACCTGCCCATTGCTTTAGCATTATATACCCTGACAAATAAGGAACAATCGTGTCCCAACCTTGGCAGGCTCCTTGCGATCACTGTCGCTTTCGGTTGTATGATCGGAGGTCCCATGTCGCCAACCGGTGGCGCCAGGAACGCGATTATGATTGGATTTCTTACCGATTTTGGAGTCGAAGTTACTTTTCTTAAATGGCTTTCCATGGGCGTCGCCTATACCCTTATAATGGTTGTCGTTATGTCGATAATTCTCCCGATCCTTTTCAAACCTGAAGTGAAAGATCTATCCTATGCCGTGTCCATCCTGTCGAAAGATCTGGAAAAACATGGGAAAATGACCGGCAAACAGTGGCTGGTCACCGCAATTATGGCATTGGTAGTATTCCTCTGGATCACTGACAAGAGCCTGGTCAAAGGTGTCCTGGGTTTCTCCCTGGGTCTTGGAGGAATAGCAATTCTCGGAACAGTTATCTATATGTTACTTGGGCTTACAACCTGGAAAGATTATGAAGGAGGTGTTAGCTGGGGCGTAGTGATTCTTTATGCAGGCGCTATCTCCCTGGGAGCTGCTTTTAAATCTACCGGGGCGGCATCCTGGCTGGCGGAAGGCATTATGTCGGCTGTTGAACCTCTTGGTATTTCATCGGGACTTCCGTTGATCATCCTGGTCGTATTGGTAGGCGCTTCTTTGACAAATCTGATGAGCGCTGGTGCAACCGTGGCTGTAATCGGTCCGGTCATCCTAGGAATGGCGGAAAGCTCTGGCACAAACCCCTTACTGGTCGGCATTGCGTTAGCTATCTCTACTTCAGCGGCTTTCTGGTTAGTCATAGGTACTCCAGCCAGTTCTATTGTTTACAGCAGTGGACTGCTGACCGCAAAGGATTTCATCAGGGGCGGTTCACTCGCCTGGCCCCTGGCAGTACTTGCAATATTAGGAATGATAGTGATTTATTGGATTCCTGTCCTGGGAATAAAAGTTGGTATGTAAGACAAGAATGGAGGATATTGATAAATGGAACTTGTCATAGCCCTTGCAGTAATGGTAATCCTTTTCTTCATCGTTCTTATGCGCAGAAAAGAACGAATTAGCGAAGCCGACAGACACACATCACAAAAACAGGAGGAAAAGACAGCATTTAATGAAAATAAATATGTTACTTATGGTCAGGTACAGGAAGTTCTCTCTGTCATCAATAAAGAGATTAAGGAGAAAATTGACGATGAAGAAAAACGAAATCTCATGATGGAAATGGCTAATGAATGGGCGGAAATGAAAATATCATCATTTCAGTCCAAGAGGTCATGGCTGAGAACTCCAAAAGAACATCATGTTGCTACCGACATTGAGCAAGTCCATGGTAAGCAAATCAGATAGAAATTTTTTGCGTCTCTGTGATACTATGTATAAGATATTGTCTTTGTCAATAATATAATGTCTCCATCTATTGACAAATCAAGATATTGTAATTTGATAATTGAAGAATCGCAGTCAATACTATAACCCTTTCTTAGAAGACTCAAATTTTTCCGCTTATCTTCAAATTTCTTCCAGATTATTCTGTTTTCCACTCTGTTGATTACTTACTTTCATTCAAGGGTAATTGACATTTTTATACTATTCATTATTTTTTAACCAGTGAGCTAACGATGACAATACCAATCTATCAAGTAGATGCTTTTACGAACATAGTATTCGGTGGAAATCCTGCGGCGGTTTGTTGCCTTGAGGAATGGCTTGATGACGAAATACTCCAGGATATCGCTTTAGAAAACAATCTATCTGAAACTGCTTTTCTTGTAAAAGCAAAAGAATTCTATGAACTCAGATGGTTTACTCCAACAACCGAAGTCGATTTATGTGGTCACGCTACTCTTGCCGCCGCATACGTAATATTTGAATTCATTGAATCTGACAAATCATTATTGAAATTTTCTACTCAGAGCGGAATGTTAAGTGTAAGAAAAACTGATGATATGCTTACCCTGGATTTTCCGAGTCGAAAACCTTCTGAAATTCCCGCAATAGATGACTTGACAGACGCCCTCGGTTCTAAACCGGCTGAGTTATGGAAGGCGTCAAGAGACTTGATGGCAGTATTTGAAAATGAATCACAAATTAGAGGATTAAAACCAAACTTTGAAAAACTGAAACAATTGCCGGATACATTTGCTGTAATTGTAACTGCAAAAGGTAATGATGTAGATTTTACCTCACGGTTTTTCGCTCCCAGGGTCGGCATAAACGAAGATCCCGTCACTGGTTCAGCACATTGCACTCTAATCCCTTATTGGTCAGAACGTCTGGGTAAAAATAAGCTGCACGCTCTACAGGTATCTGATCGAGGTGGAGAATTATTCTGTGAAGATTGCAATGATCGTGTACTAATTAGCGGTAAAGCTGTACTCTACCTGAAAGGGAATATTAATATTTAACCAGTTATGACATAGGAGCCTGAATATAATTATGGTTGAATTTATCTGTGTAGCATTATGCAACTCCATCCATGAAATCTCTTAATTTTCATTGTTCATATCTAATTAAGATTTAAGAGATAATAATTTGAAAGCTGGATAATGATCAGGGCATAAAAATTGCTTTACTCTTTCTTTTTATCAAGTTGCATGTAAAGTTTTAATATTCATTTCACGAAACACCAAAGTAGATAATCATTAAAACAAGGAGGCACAATGTTTGTTCGGAAGGGAATTGTCTTGGGCTCCGGTATTCTGTTATTAGTCTTTGCCGGATTGATGATCAGCAGTTGTTCGACTACCACCGAAAAAGTGGAACTGATTCCATTGGAAGTTCTATTTGGTAATCCCGACAAGGTTACCGCGCGGATGTCGCCAAAAGGAGACTATTTGACATATGTAGCCCCATACGAAGGGGTACTAAATATCTGGATTCGTACCATAGGGAAGGATGATGATCAGCCTTTGACAAAAGACAAAGGTCGTGGAATCAGAAAATATAAGTGGGCATACAACGGCGAACAGGTGATCTATGTCCAGGATCAGGACGGTGATGAAAACTGGCGTATATATGCTGTTGATGTCGCCACGTCGAAGGTACTAAGCCTTATTCCGGCAGATCCTGCGATTAAACACAAAGTACAGGCGCAGCTTTTAGCATCAATACCTGAACGCCCCAATGAAGTACTTATTGGATTGAACAAACGTAACGAGAGAATGCATGATGTCTATTTGCTGAATCTCAGAACCGGCAATCTTAAACTTGTTGAAAAATCCAATCCCCAGGTATTAGGCTGGCAAATCGATCACAATTTGGTTATCAGGGGTTTCACCCGTGCGAACCCTGACGGTGGTCAGACACTTTTGCTCCGCGTCGGAGACAAAGGACCTTTCAATGAGATAATAAGTTGGGGATCCGAGGACATGTTAGGCAGTGGAGTCGTAGGATTTACTGCTGATAATAACAGCTTATATATCATTGACAGCCGTAACAGGAATGCCGGCGCATTGATAGAATATGAGATCACCAACGGCAATATCAAAGTGATCGCAGAGGATGAACAATATGACATCAGTGGTATTGAAACGCACCCAACTGAGCACACTGTTCAGGCTGTTGTCTTTCAACGAGACAAGGCTGACTGGCAAATAATCGATGCATCTATTCAAGCTGATATTGATTTAATCCAGCAAACAAATCCGGGAGATTTTAACATAACCAATCGAACTTTGGATGATAAAAAATGGATGATTGCTTATGATCAGGATAACGGACCTGTAAAATACTATCTTTATGATCGTGATGCAGCAAAACTCGAATTTCTCTTCAATCATCGTGAAGCATTAGTTGGAATGCCTCTTGTTTCAATGAAACCAATCCAGTTTACGAGTCAGGACGGACTGGAGATACATGGCTACCTGACAGTTCCAAAAAATTGGAAAGGTCCAGGCCCTATGGTGCTTAATGTGCATGGAGGTCCCTGGCATCGTGATACGTGGGGTTATAATCCGGAAGCTCAGTGGATGGCAAACCGGGGTTACGCCTGTCTCCAGGTTAATTTCCGCAGCTCGACCGGATATGGCAAAAAATTTACCAATGCGGGTGACCGGGAATGGGGAGGCAAAATACAGAATGATCTAACTGATGCAGTAAAATGGGCTATCAGTGAAGGTATCGCCGATCCTGAAAAAGTTGTTATTTACGGTGGGAGCTTCGGTGGCTATGCTACACTCGCTGGAGTTACTTTTACACCAGACCTTTACACTGCCGGAGTTTCTATCGTCGGACCGTCCAATCTTGAGACGTTCCTGAATACTATCCCGCCATATTGGGAATCTTTCCGCAAAGTTATGGATCAGAGAGTAGGTAAAATTCCGAGATATGACAGTGGACATCAAACAGGTCAACCAAAAGTTGAGGCTGATTTCACATCGGACGAGAAAAAGGAAATCGACTTCCTTCATAGCAGATCACCATTGTTTCATGTTAACAATGTTAAAGTGCCGATGCTGATCGCCCAGGGCGCAAATGATCCAAGGGTTAATAAGGCTGAATCTGATCAGTTCGTCCAGGCGATGAAAGACAACGGGCTTAAGGTGGAATATGTTGTGTATGAAAATGAAGGACATGGTTTCGCCCGCCCGGAGAACCGTATGGATTTCTATCGACGCACTGAAAAGTTCCTCGCGGAACAGCTCGGAGGTCGATGCGAAGAGGTTCCTGAAACCGAAACAACGAGCACTAAATAAAAGATATTCAGTTTGATTGCCCCTTTTACCGCCGAGATGCAGAGTACGCAGAGAATAAACCTATTGACTCAATCAGCGTACTCTTCGTCTCGGCGGTTGTTATTTAGGGTTTCCTGAATAAGAGTTCTCGAAAGTAATGCAGCATGAATAATCAAAAAATCATGGTTCTTCTTAATCTACAGACAAAAATAATACGAACATGATGCATTATTTCCAAGAAATATTATAAAGGAAATAAGCCGGATTATCTACACCCGGCAAGATCACTGTAAATACAGTATTTTTTCTCTAATACGTTCACCTGATGAAGTTGTCAGGCTCAGAAAATATATTCCCGACGGTTCATTCGGCTGCCAGGAAAATAACTGGTACCCCACTTGAGAATGACCGGAAAAGATTGTCTTAACCTTTCGACC